>NZ_JBJJTG010000002.1:0-807092 GCF_046054285.1 Enterobacter sp. DN | reverse complement strand
AGGTCGGGTCTCAGTCCAGGGCATAGCGAGTCTCCTCTTCTATGCCAGTTATAACTGTTACCCATGTATCCGGTCTAAAGTGTTACCCATGTTTCCGGTTCATACCGCAGCGCCACCCGGCAAGTGTTTATTTAAACCCTACCACCGGATGCTGCTGATACGGCGTCTCCAGCTCGGCAATCTGCTCCGGCGTCAACGATAAGTCCACCGCACTCAACAACTCATCCAGCTGTTCTTCCCGCGACGTGCCCACAATCGGCGCGGCGACACCGCGCTTGCTCAGCAGCCACGCCAGCGCCACCTGCGCGCGCGTTGCACCGATATCGTCGGCGATCCCGGCTAAGCGTTCGGCAATTAACGCATCGCTGGCTTCTGTATCGTCATACAGGTCTTTACCCACTTCATCCGATACCAGCCGGGCGGTAGTTTCCCCCCACGGACGGGTTAACCTTCCGCGCGCCAGCGGGCTCCACGGGATCACCGCCACGCCTTCCTGGTAGCAGAGCGGCAGCATCTCGCGCTCTTCTTCCCGGTAAATCAGGTTGTAGTGATCCTGCATGGTGACAAAGCGCGCCCAGCCGTGCTGCGCCTGGAGATCGAGCGCCTGGGCAAACTGTGAGGCATGCATGGACGATGCGCCGATGTAGCGCGCTTTACCGGCTTTCACAACGTCGTTTAACGCTTCAAGCGTCTCTTCGATCGGGGTGTTGTAATCCCAGCGGTGGATTTGCAGCAGGTCGACGTAATCCATGTTCAGGCGTCTGAGGCTGTCATCAATGGAACGCAGGATCTGCGCGCGAGAAAGGCCTTCCGCCAGATCGCCTGACGGGTAGTACACCTTAGTGGCGACCACAACGTCATCACGACGGGCAAAATCTCGCAGGGCGCGGCCCACAATCTCTTCGCTGCTGCCATCTGAGTAGCTGTTGGCGGTATCGAAGAAGTTGATGCCGCCGTCAATGGCGCGCTTGATGATAGGGCGGCTGCTCTCTTCCGGCAGCGTCCAGGCATGATTTCCCCGGTCAGGCTCGCCAAACGTCATGCATCCCAGGCAAAGCCGGGACACCTTAAGGTCCGTTTTTCCTAATGTCGTGTATTGCATGGTTCCGCTCCTGCTGTTTAAACAATACGTTTAAGCATAGCAGGAGCAGAAAAGGGGAGGGATCAGGCCAGCCAGGTGCGGATTTTAGCTTCGATACCGGCGGCGTCCAGACCAATGTCGGCGCGCGCCTCATCCTGGGTGCCTTGCGGGATGAAGTGGTCAGGGAGGCCGAGATTAAGCACCGGAACGGCTTTACGGTTCGCCATCAGCACTTCGTTCACGCCGCTACCCGCGCCACCCATGATGGCGTTCTCTTCCAGCGTGACCAGCACGTCATGGCTTTCCGCCATGCTCAGAATCAGAGATTCATCGAGCGGCTTCACGAAGCGCATATCGACCAGCGTCGCATTCAGGTTTTCAGCGACTTTTGCCGCTTCCGGCATCAACGTACCAAAGTTCAGGATCGCCACTTTTTCACCACGGCGTTTCACCAGACCTTTACCGATATCCAGTTTTTCCAGCGGCTGTAATTCAACGCCAAGGGCATTACCGCGCGGGTAACGTACCGCGCAGGGGCCGTCCTGATAGTGGTAACCGGTATACAGCATCTGACGACACTCGTTTTCGTCGCTTGGCGTCATGATCACCATATCAGGGATGCAGCGCAGGAAGGAGAGATCAAACGCGCCCTGGTGCGTCTGGCCATCAGCCCCCACAATGCCCGCGCGATCGATAGCAAACAGCACCGGCAGCTTCTGAATGGCAACGTCATGGATAACCTGATCGTAGGCGCGTTGCAGGAAGGTAGAGTAGATCGCTACCACCGGCTTGTAGCCGCCAATCGCCAGGCCCGCAGCAAAAGTTACCGCGTGCTGCTCGGCGATAGCCACGTCGAAATACTGGTCCGGGTATTTTTTGGAAAACTCCACCATGCCGGAGCCTTCACGCATGGCAGGCGTCACCGCCATCAGCATGTTGTCTTTCGCCGCCGTTTCGCACAGCCAGTCGCCAAAGATTTTTGAGTAGCTTGGCATCCCGCCGCTGCTTTTCGGCAGACAACCGCTGGTATGGTCGAACTTAGGCACCGCGTGGAAGGTGATCGGATCTTTTTCCGCCGGTTCGTAACCACGCCCTTTTTTGGTCATGATATGCAGGAACTGCGGGCCTTTCAGGTCGCGCATGTTTTTAAGCGTCGTCACCAGGCCCAGCACATCGTGGCCGTCCACCGGGCCAATATAGTTAAAGCCCAGCTCTTCGAACAGCGTACCCGGCACGACCATGCCTTTGATGTGTTCTTCGGTACGCTTAAGCAGCTCTTTAATCGGCGGTACGCCGGAGAAGACTTTTTTACCGCCTTCACGCAGTGAGGAGTAAAGCTTGCCGGACAGCAGCTGCGCCAGATGGTTATTCAGCGCGCCGACGTTCTCGGAGATCGACATTTCGTTATCGTTGAGGATCACCAGCATGTCCGGTTTGATATCGCCCGCGTGGTTCATGGCCTCAAAGGCCATCCCGGCGGTGATCGCCCCGTCGCCAATCACGCAGACGGTGCGGCGTTGTTTATTCTCTTTTTCGGCGGCAACGGCAATACCAATGCCCGCAGAAATGGAGGTGGAAGAGTGGCCGACGCTTAACACATCATATTCACTCTCGCCGCGCCACGGGAACGGGTGCAGGCCCCCTTTCTGGCGAATGGTGCCAATTTTATCGCGACGTCCGGTCAGAATTTTGTGCGGATAGGCCTGGTGGCCTACATCCCAGATCAGCTGATCGAACGGCGTGTTATAGACGTAATGCAACGCCACGGTCAGCTCAACCGTGCCAAGTCCGGAGGCGAAGTGGCCGCTGGAGCGGCTAACGCTGTCGAGCAGGTAGCGACGCAGCTCGTCACACAGCTTCGGCAGACTCTCTTTCGGCAACAGACGTAACTCCTGAGTGGAGTCAACTAACGCCAGTGTCGGGTATTTGGCAATATCAAAACTCATCAAAGGCTCATCGAGATTTATAGTTTATTTATCACGCTGGATTATGTAGTCCGCTAGCGCTTCCAGTGCCGAGGTATCCAGCGATTGCGCGGCCAGCTCATTCAGCGACCGGCGGGCATCGTCTATCAGATCCCGGGCTTTACGTTGGGCATGCTCAAGGCCCAACAGGGCGGGGTAGGTACTTTTGCCAAGCTGCTGATCCGCACCCTGACGTTTTCCCAATGTTGCAGTATCGCCCACCACATCCAGAATGTCATCCTGAACCTGGAATGCCAGACCGATACTTTCTGCGTATCTGTCCAGAACCGGCAGGGCTTTACGCCCGCGTTCACCCGCGCTCAACGCGCCCAGGCGAACGGCTGCACGAATCAGTGCGCCCGTTTTGTGACGGTGGATGCGCTCCAGCTGTTCCAGAGTAACCTGACGCCCTTCAGCCTCTAAATCCAGCGCCTGGCCGCCGCACATCCCGGCGACGCCGCTGGCCATTGCCAGTTCGGACACCATTGCCAGACGATCGCGATCGCTCACCTCAACCATCGGCGCATCGCTCAGAATGGAGAAGGCCAGGGTTTGCAGCGCATCCCCCGCCAGAATGGCATTCGCTTCGCCAAATTTGATATGGCAGGTTGGCTGACCGCGACGCAAATCGTCATCGTCCATGGCCGGCAAATCATCATGGATCAGCGAATAGGCGTGGATACACTCCACGGCGGCTGCCGGGGCGTCCAGCGTGTTATCGCTGATACCGAACATATTGCCCGTGGCATACACCAGGAACGGACGCAGGCGTTTACCCCCCAAGAGTGCGCCATAGTGCATGGCTTCAACCAGTGGAGTGTTCTGAAAAGGCTGCGGCTCAATGAATCGGCGCAGCGCATCGTTGGCGCGGATGACGCGCGCCTGAAGCGCGTTGGAAAAATCCATTTACTCGGCGTCCGGTGTGAATGGCGTGGTTTTAGCGTCTTCGCTGTCGGAAAGCAGGATCTGCACACGCTGCTCGGCCTGCTGGAGTTTTACCTGCCCCTGGCGCGCGAGCTGCACGCCGCGTTCAAATTCGTTGAGCGCGTCTTCCAGCGGGAGATCGCCGCTCTCAAGACGGATAACGATCTGCTCCAGTTCACTCAGCGCAGTTTCGAAACTGGCCGGTGCGTCGTTTTTCTTCGGCATAGTGAATTGACTCTTAAATTTTTCGCCCTGACATGGTAACGGACTCGGGGCAATTATCAAATAACGCGAGTGGCGCGATGGTGGTATACTTGCGCGCCTGGATGCAGCCACGGGTGTGGGCTGCTGTATCATTTTCCACTACAAGCCTTTATAAGCTTGCCTAAGAAACATTGCCGCCATGAAGTTTATCATTAAATTGTTCCCTGAAATCACCATCAAAAGCCAATCCGTGCGTTTGCGCTTTATTAAAATTCTCACCGGGAACATTCGTAACGTATTAAAACACTACGACGAAACGCTCGCCGTGGTGCGTCACTGGGACCACGTAGAAGTCCGCGCGAAAGACGAAAACAAACGTCTTGATATTCGCGACGCGCTGACCCGTATCCCGGGTATTCACCATATTCTGGAAGTGGAAGACGTTCCCTTCACCGATATGCACGATATCTTCGAAAAGGCGCTGGTGCAGTACCGCGACCAGATCGAAGGGAAAACGTTCTGCGTGCGCGTGAAGCGCCGGGGTAAGCATGAGTTTAGCTCTATTGAGGTTGAGCGCTACGTCGGTGGTGGTCTGAACCAGCACGTTGAAACGGCGCGCGTGCGCCTGACTAACCCGGACGTCACCGTTAACCTTGAGATCGAAAACGATCGCCTGCTGCTGGTCAAGGGTCGTTATGAAGGTATTGGCGGTTTCCCTATCGGCACTCAGGAAGATGTGCTGTCGCTGATCTCCGGCGGGTTCGACTCCGGCGTGTCCAGCTATATGCTGATGCGTCGTGGCTGCCGCGTGCACTACTGCTTCTTTAACCTGGGCGGCGCGGCGCATGAAATCGGCGTACGTCAGGTGGCGCATTACCTGTGGAACCGCTTCGGCAGCTCTCACCGCGTGCGTTTTGTGGCGATCAACTTTGAGCCGGTGGTCGGCGAAATCCTCGAAAAAGTGGACGACGGCCAGATGGGCGTGGTGCTGAAACGTATGATGGTGCGTGCGGCGTCCAAAGTGGCTGAGCGCTACGGCGTGCAGGCGCTGGTCACCGGTGAAGCGCTGGGGCAGGTCTCCAGCCAGACGCTGACCAACCTGCGTCTTATCGATAACGTGTCTGATACGCTGATCCTGCGTCCGCTGATCTCTCACGATAAAGAGCACATCATCGATCTGGCGCGTAAAATCGGTACTGAAGATTTTGCCCGCACCATGCCGGAATATTGCGGTGTGATCTCAAAAAGTCCAACCATCAAAGCGGTGAAGGCGAAGATCGAAGCGGAAGAAGAGAACTTCGATTTCAGCATCCTGGAAAAAGTGGTGGCGGAAGCGTCCAACATCGATATCCGTGAGATCGCTCAGCAGACCGAGCAGGAAGTGGTTGAGGTGGAGACGGTCAGCGGCTTCGGTGCTAACGATACGATTCTGGATATCCGTTCTGTTGATGAGCAGGATGACAAGCCGTTGCAGGTGGAAGGCGTCGAGGTGGTTTCGCTGCCGTTCTACAAGCTGAGCACCCAGTTTGGCGATCTCGACCAGAGCAAAACGTATCTGCTGTGGTGCGAACGTGGGGTCATGAGCCGTTTGCAGGCGCTGTATCTGCGTGAGCAGGGCTTCGCGAACGTGAAGGTGTATCGCCCGTAGTTTCTCGCCCGGTGGCGCGAGCGCTACCGGGCCTGCGATTCTATGCTCTTTTTGGCCGGGTAATCGACAATGGAAAAAAAACATAAGTACTGGGAAATCAAAGAGAGAATCAAAAAAGATATTCTCAATGAAGTCTACAAAAAGGGCGAAAGCATTCCGTCGGAGCGCGATCTTGCCGGTATTTATGACGTTACGCGCGTAACGGTTCAGAAAGCCATGGCGATGCTGGTACAGGAAGGGTATATCGAGCGTATCCACGGCAAGGGCATGTTTGTTTTAAAGAATACTGCCAGCAATATTTACATTCTGAATAATGAAAAGAGTGACAGTATTCTCGGGTTTTCCCGTGAATTTCAGGGGCGGGTCAACGTAACCAGCCGCTTGCTGACGTTGACGACCCTTCACGCCGACGCGGCGCTGGCACAGCACCTCGAAATTGCGCAGGGTGATGATGTCTGGTTTATTCGCCGTATCCGTTTACTGGACGGACAGCCGGTGTTAATTGAAGACAGCAATATTCCTCACAAGGTGGTTGCCACTGTTCCGCAGGCTATTCTCGAAGTGGGATCGCTGTATGGCTATATTGAAGACTTTACCGGTAAGAAAATCAGCGACGCCGATTCACTGATTGAAGCGGATCTTTTTGATGAGGAGCTGGCGGCCCATCTCAATATTCTGCCAGGCCAGCCGATGTTGAAAATTACCGAAGTCACGCGCCTCGATGACGGTAGAGCATTTAACTTCTCCATCAGCTACAACCGGGCAGATATTTTCCGCGTCAAGAATATGCACATCAAACGATAACAGGCGCATCAGCGCCTGTTTCTCTTTTACAGCTTAGCGGCTGCCGCTTTATCGACAATGATCCTTAACCGTGGGTGCGGCTTTAGCAGCGTCGCGGGAACCGCCGGGTCCGGTGCGGAATTGACGGTTGTTGCGATGATGTCGGCTTTTTTCTCGCCGCTTGCCATCAAAATAATGGCCCGTGAGGCCAGGATAGTCTTCATCCCCAGTGAAATGCCCTGACGGATATGACGCTGCTGGCCGAAGTATTTAACCGAAACGGCCTGCGTCACCGCATCCAGGTCCACGACGTGGCAACAGGTATCGAGGGCGGCGCCCGGTTCATTGAAGCCGATATGGCCGTTCATACCGATCCCCAGCACAATGATGTCTGGCCCGCCGTGGGCCGCAATAAAGTTATCCACACGCTGACACTCTTCCTCGGGGGATTGCGTCAGGCCATCAAAGAAACAGATCTGATCGTCGCGCAGAGCCAGGTGGCTGAAGAAATGGCCCCATACCATCTCCCGGCAGCTGCCTTTATCGGCCTGACCCAGCCCCAGCCACTCATCCAGGCCAACAAATGCCGCACGGGAAAAATCGACCTTACCCTGTTTGCTGGCGTGCACCAGCGCGGCAAAAACGCCCAGCGGCGTATCTCCACCCGCGATGCAAATCAGCGCATCGGGTTTTTGCGTAACGGTTTCAATGACCGCTTTCGCCACGACGTCACTCAGCGCCGCATAATCTTCTGTCTGTTCTACGTTCATTGTGCGTCCTTACGTTTAGCATACTGGGGTAAATAACGGTGGTTGACCTCAAGATATTCATTAAGGATCTGTTCTGCCGCGGCGGCAGAAGGCACAAGGGGATTTACGCTCAGCGCCAGCAGCGCCGTGTCGTAATTTCCAGTGACAGCGGCCTCAACGGTGAGCTCTTCATAGGCCTTCACGCTCTGGATCAGGCCGCGGATCTTCACGGGCAGCCTGCCATAGGCGAGGGGATGCGCGCCGTTTCGGTCGATCATGGCGTTGGTTTCCAGCGTAACGTGATCCGGCAGATCGGGTGTTGTGCCCCTGTTAGGAACATTTACGACGTGGATCTCTTTTTTATCGTTATAAATAGCGCTGATGATCGAGCATGCAGTATCGGAGTACCAGGCGCCTCCGCGCTGCTCCAGCTCTTTCGGCTTGTGCGCGAGATGGGGGTCCTGATAAAGCGTAAAAAGCCGTTGCTCAATTTCGCGCGTCTGCTCGCCGCGGGTTCCCTTAGTATTTGCATCGCGCAGCGCGGCGTCGGTCATCTCGCGGGTCAAAAAATAGTATTTGAGGTAGGAGATAGGGTACATGTGGAGTGCCCTGGCAAAGCGGGCACTAAACCCAATGTCCGGTATATTTTTCAGGGAGTTATTTGCGCTGCCCTCGGCCAGTTTTTCAATAAAGTCGTCGGTATAATCCTCTCCCTTGAGGAAAATTTGGTCGGCAAAAATAAGATGGTTCAGACCAATAATGCGTGCGTAAACGTCCGACTTCTGCACGCCGTAGGCTTTGGCGATGTCCATCATCATGCTGTTTGCGCCACTGCAAATGCCTATGGTCCGAATGGCCGAGTGGCGGGTGATTGCCTCGGTGACAATCCCGGCCGGGTTGGTGAAGTTAATCAGCCAGCCGTTCGGGCACCATCTTTCCATGTCCTTACAGATATCCAGCAGGACCGGGATCGTGCGTTGAGCTTTCATAAACCCGCCGGGACCTGTCGTCTCTTGCCCCAGAACGCCGTATTTTAGCGGGATTTTTTCATCGTTGATGCGGGCATCAAGAAAGCCGACACGCAGCTGCGTGGTGACAAAATCGGCATCTTTCAGCGCCTCTTCCCGATCGAGCGTCAGGTGGATATTCATTGGGAGCCCGGCTTCAGCTACCATGCGCTGGGCCAGCTTTCCGACAATCTCCAGCTTCTCTTTTCCCTCTTCAATATCCAGCAAATAATAATCGGTGACCGGCAGCTCTGCGTAGCGTTTGATAAAACCGTCGATCAATTCTGGCGTGTAGCTGGAGCCGCCGCCAATAGTGACAACCTTGAGCTTTTTCATCGTGGTTCCTTTTTACAAGATGGGGTCGGAAAGCGTGTCCGCGTTGCGGCGGGCATTTTCTTCGGCCGCTTCGGTTTCAAGTTGTTTGCGCTCGGCCAGTTTGAAAAACGGCAGCCAGACCAGGGCGGAAATAACCAGCGTGCAGATGGACCAGATCACGGCAGGGATATTGCCGCCGGTCACGAACCATGCGGCGAAAATCGGCGGCATGGTCCAGGGGATCTGTAAGACGGGGCGACCAATGATGTCGAAGTACATCAGCGACCAGGTTGAGATGCACAGGATCATCGGCGTCAGGGTAAACGGGATCATCAGCAGTGGGTTGAAGACTATCGGGCAACCGAAAATGACAGGTTCGTTAATACAAAATATCGCGGAGGGCAGGGAGAGCTTACCCACTGATTTGTACAGCCGACTGCGGGAACGCAGCATGGCAATGACCAGCCCCATGGTCGCGCCCGTTCCGCCCAGGCACATAAAGACGATATAAAACCCGTCGGCGGTAATATGGGGAATGGGCTGATGATGCAGATAGGCCTGAGTATTTTCAGCGATGTATTTCAGGAAAATGGGACTGGTGATGCCGGAAAGCACGTTGTCGCCATGTATGCCGCAGCACCACAGCAGCGAAATCAGAAAAATAAGCACCAGCATGCCCGGCAGCGAACCGAGGCCGGAGACGAGCGGGCTGAGCAGCAGGGTGAAGAAGTGGTTGATATCAAAATTCAGGATGACCCTAATCGGCCAGATCAGAGTGATTGCTACCGCGGCGGGGATCAGGCTCGCAAAAGATTGCGCCACGGCAGGAGGCACGCCCTCCGGCAGGGTGATCACGACGTTGTGCCGGATAAAAAATCGCACGATGTGCACCGTCAAAATCGCCAGGATGATGGCAGAAAACAGCCCCGCCGCACCAAGATTGTCAACGTTGAGCTGATAGCTGTCGTTGAGTTGCGCCAGTAAGAAAACCACCAGCGTGACTATGCAGCAGGTGATAGCGTTGAGGTTGTACTCCTTCGCGAGGTTGTAGCTGATACCCACCGCAGAAATCAGCCCTATCGCACCAAAGGTAACGCCCACCGGGGCGCTGAGCTTTTCGGCAAACGGGCCAAGCCATTCACTCCAGCCGGGTATCGGTAGATTCGCGAGAATGAGAAACAGGCTACCGGTGATGGTGAAGGGTAAGGTCAGCGCAATACCGTTGCGCACGGCGACCAGTATTTTATTTTCGCCTACGCGAATCAGTACAGGAATGACTCTGTGCTCAAGAAATGTAATCACATTGCTTACTCCAGAAGAGATTTCTGCTCTCCCGCCGCTGTTGATGTTATCAGGCTTTGCTGGCGGATTTTTCAACTGGTATATACCAGTTGAATGCAGTTTTTCACGGTTCTTTTAGCCTGTCAAACAGGCATGTAATGCGGTGCAGATGTGATTATTTGTCTGAAAATAAAGGGTTTTTGAAAGGGTAAAACGGTGGGGAGACGCTTCAGGGCAGGAAAATGAATCGCAGAACTGTGACGCTGGCTGCACTATTTCTGTAGGGCAGACGGGCCAGCGCGTTGCCAGCCCGGGAGGACATCAGGCTTCGTAGAAATTATAAATCCCCGCCGCCATCACCAGCGATGACGCCACTTCGTACGCTTTTTCGCGCCCGACCAGCAGGTCAATAATCTTCAGGCCAAAATCAATGGCGGTGCCAGGCCCCTGGCTGGTGAGCAGGTTAACACGCGGATCCCAGACCACACGTTTATCCACCCACTGGTCTTCCGGAATTGTGTCCTTCAGGCCAGGGAAGCCGGTCATATTGCCGATGGGGAAAATGTCGTGCGGAACCAGCACCGTACCCGCGGCCGCACAGATTGCCGCGACGATACGCCCGGAAAGATGAAACTGACGAACGGTTTCAACCAGCAGCGGGCTGTCGCGGAAACACTCTGCCCCCTTCAGCCCACCCGGCAAAACGATCATGTCGTAATCACCGTCCGCCACCTGTACAAGCGGTGCATCCGCCAGGATCTTCACCCCACGCGAGCAGGTAATCGCCAGACTTCCGTCGCTGGCGACGCTGGCGGTAGTAACCTTAATACCACCACGCACCATCAAATCAATGGTGGTGACCGCTTCTGTCTCTTCGCTACCAGGGGCGAGGCATACCAGTGCCGATGCGCTCATACTCACTCTCCTTTCGTTTTACTAACTCAAACAGACGGCTGTTTTCCGCAACGGTAATGCCGTGTGCCCGGGCGCGTTTTAACAGATAACCGGTAATGTAATCAATTTCGGTATGCCGCATAGCCCGGATATCCTGCAACATTGAGGAGATATTTTCTGCCGTACTCTCAATGACCTGGTCGACATAATAACGTAAATCGGACTCTGAGGTGTGGTAGCCTTCGCGTTCAATGACGGCGGCAACTTCCCGGCAAATCAGCGCTACCCGATCGGGATGCTGGCGCAGTTCACCGTTAGGGCAATCCAGCAGGGCGGTCAGCGGATTGATCGCGCAGTTCACCGCCAGTTTGCGCCACAGTTCCGCGCGAATGTTATTGTGCCAGGCGACGTCAGGCAGCGTGCTTTGCAGGGTATCCGCAAGATAGCTGTAATCGCCGGGCTGTTCACGCGCAGGACCGATATGGGTGATACCACTGGCAACATGGATAATGACGTTACCGTCGCGACGTGCCGCGTGGGTGGTTGTCCCCATCAGCAGCGGTTGCCGGACAGATTTTAGCTCTTCAATGGTACCCATACCGTTGTGAATCAGCAGGATTGGCGTGCTTTCAGGTAACTGGGCGGCCAGGCTTTTCACCGCATCGGAGACCTGCCAGGCCTTCAGCGTGACCAGCAGCAAATCGCTGGTGGCAAGAAATTCCGGATCGTTTGCCGTCAAAGACTCGTTAAAAATTGAACCGTCTGTACCAATTACGTTCACACTGCAATAGGGCTGGGGAATTCGCAGCCAGCCCTGAACGTCGTGTCCCTGTTTGCATAGCGCTGTAAGCCAGAGTTGGCCAAGGGCTCCGCATCCAAGCACTGTTACTTTCATCGTTCCTCCTCACCTGCAACGGTGCCAGGTGCTATGACGCTAAGTATAGCGCCATCAGCTAAGCTTCTCGTTATGCCTCGTTGCGGGTATTATGCAACGCAACAAAAATGAAGGGAGAAGAAAAGATGCCATCTTTCGATATTGTTTCTGAAGTTGATTTGCAGGAAGCGCGTAACGGCGTAGAAAATGCTGTCCGTGAGGTTGAGTCACGTTTCGATTTTCGTGGCGTTGAGGCGACCATTGAACTGAACGACGCGAACAAGACGATCAAAGTCCTGAGCGAGTCTGATTTCCAGGTCAACCAGTTGCTGGATATCCTGCGCGCCAAGCTGCTCAAGCGCGGCATTGAAGGGACCTCACTCGATGTACCGGAAGATTTTGTTCACAGCGGCAAAACCTGGTTTGTGGAAGCGAAGCTGAAGCAGGGGATTGAGAGCGCGGTACAGAAAAAAATCGTTAAGCTTATCAAAGACAGTAAGCTCAAAGTGCAGGCGCAGATCCAGGGTGAAGAGATCCGCGTGACCGGAAAATCCCGTGATGACCTGCAATCCGTGATGGCGCTGGTGCGTGGCGGCGATCTCGGTCAGCCATTCCAGTTTAAAAACTTCCGCGATTAAGACAATCATGCCCGGCTAAACCGGGCATTTTTTCAGGCCTTCAGCGCCTGCTCCACCTCAAAGCGGTTAGTCACTTTGCTGTCAATTTTGACATAAGCACTGCGCTCTTCCGGGACAATCAACACTTCGCTCACGCCCTCTGTCGCTTCCAGACGCTGTTTTAACGCGTCACCGATTGCCACGTCATCGGGAATTTCTACCCGCAGGCTACTCACATAGCGCGGCTCTTTCATGGTGCTGGCAACAAACAGCCAGAGCATCGCCAGCAGCGCACCGACGAGGAAAACGGTCTGGGAGTCAAACAGACCGTCCACCCAGCCGCCGAGCGACCCGCCGATCGCCACGCCGAGAAACTGGCTGGTGGAGTAAATGCCCATCGCGGTGCCTTTGTATCCTGCCGGAGACTCTTTGCTGATAAGCGACGGCAGCAGGGCTTCCATCAGATTAAACGCCAGAAAGAACAGCTGTACGCCGGCGATCAGTTCCCAGAAATGCGGGCCAGCGCCCCACAGCACAATCTCGGCAATCAGCAATAACGCCACGCAGCCCACGAAGACGCGTTTCATTTTGCGCTTCACTTCGGCGTAAATAATGAAGGGCACAACGGAGACAAACGAGATCAGCATTGTGACCAGATAAATTTTCCAGTGCTCTGCCGCCGGGAAACCTGCTGCGGCAAGTTGACCGGGCAGGGCGACGAAGGTGGACATCAGCAGAATGTGCAGGCACATAATGCCGAAGTTCAGCTTAAGCAGGCGCGGCTCGGCGATGACTTTGCTGAAGCAGCCTTTCACCATCCCGGATTCACGGTTGAGGACGTGGTTTTTACTGTCAGGCACAACCCACAGCGTGAGTGCGATCCCGATGGTCGCCAGCACCGCAATCATCCAGAACAGGGCGTGCAGGCCGAGCGCATGAGTGATAACAGGCCCCAGCACCATGGCGATGGCAAACGTGACGCCGAAGCTGACGCCGATAAACGCCATGGCTTTGGTGCGGTTTTGCTCGCGGGTTAAGTCTGACAGCAGCGCCATCACGGCGGCGGCAATCGCCCCGGAACCTTGCAGGGCGCGCCCAAGAATAATTCCCCAGATGGAGTGGGAGAGGGCGGCGATGATGCTGCCAAGTACAAACACCAGCAGCCCGCCGACAATCAGCGGTTTGCGACCCACGCGGTCGGAGAGCAGGCCAAAGGGGATCTGGAATATCGCCTGCGCCAGGCCGTAGATACCAATCGCCAGACCAATCAGCGCTTCGCTGGCACCCTGTAACGCCATGCCATATGTGGTCAGAACGGGCAGGACCATAAACATGCCAAGCATCCGCAGCGAGAAAACAGTCCCTAAACCCCAGGTCGCACGCAGTTCGCCTGGCGTCATCTTATAATCGTTCATTACCACCTCAGTTCAAAAGCAGGCCATAGTGTAGTGCGGGGAAGGGGCCGGGTAAATAAAGGCTTATTTAACAAATATTACATGCGTGATTAATGGATTTTGTGAATAAAAAAGGGTGCCGAAGCACCCTTTTCATCATCACATAAACTTACCAGACGTAAGTCAGCAGGTTTTGCGAGTCCGGCACCATGAAGTCTACGGACATCATCACGGACAGGGAGGTGATGGCGACAATCGAGAACACAAACAGCTTGCGTGCCCAGACCTTGTCATCTTCCACTTTGTAACCGCGCAGGGCCATGCCGAGCCACCAGACGCTCACCGCAGCTGCTACCACCAGATATTTATATCCGGCGTAACCGCCCAGAGAGAGCATCAGCGTTGCCACGGCAAAAGCGATGATGTAGAGCGTAATGTGGTTCTTGGCAACCGAAATGCCTTTCACGACCGGCAGAACCGGAATGTTCGCCGCCTGATAATCCTTAAAGCGGAAAATCGCGATGGCGTAAGAGTGCGGCATCTGCCACAGGCTAAAGATAGCCAGCAGGATAGCCGCACCGCTGTCGAACTCGTTCGTGACGGCGCAGTAGCCAATCACCGGCGGCGCCGCGCCGGAGAGAGAACCAATCAGCGTGCCGTAGACGGAGTGACGTTTCATATACAGGCTGTAGACGCCCACATACACCACGAACCCCATCACCCCCAGCCAGCAGGCCAGCGGGTTAGCACCAAACCACAGCAGCATAAAGCCAGCAATACCCAGCAAGGTGGCGTACACCAGCGAGACGGAAGGAGCAATCAGGCCTTTAACCAGCACCCGATTTTTGGTCCTTTCCATCTTCTTGTCGATATCCATGTCGATGTAGTTGTTAAATACACAACCGGACGCAACCACCAGTGACACACCGACCAGCGTGTAAATAAAGAGGGTGTAATCAATGCTGCCTTTAGAGGCCAGCAGGAACCCTCCGATTACGGAGATCAGGTTGCCAAAGATGATGCCTGGTTTCGTGACTTGCAGGTATTGCTTAAACATACTCGCCGCTCTTAGTGAACCATCATGTTGTAGTTAAGGTTCCACATAATCCAGATGGAACCGACTACCAGGATAGCGATGATAATCACGGTAAAGATAAAGGCCGTCATGTTCCAGCCTTCATCGGACTTGGTGTTCATGTGCAGGAAGCAAACCAGATGCACCAGAATCTGAATCACCGCGGTCACCAGGATTGCGCCCAGGATAACCGGCTTAGATGCAGAACCGTTCATCACCATCCAGAACGGGATCACCGTCAGAATGATCGACAGGATGAAACCTGTCATGTAGGTTTTTACGCTGCCGTGGGAAGCGCCATGATCGTTAGAATGACTCATTACATCGCCCCCATCAGATAGACAACAGAGAACACACAGATCCATACCACGTCCAGGAAGTGCCAGAACAGGCTCAGGCACATAATACGGGTACGGTTAGTACTGGTCAGGCCGCGACGGGAGATCTGGAACATCAGCACCGCCATCCAGATCAGACCCGAGGTCACGTGCAGACCGTGGGTGCCTACCAGCGCGAAGAACGCTGACAGGAAGCCGCTACGATCCGGGCCGAAACCTTCCATGATCAGGTGATGGAATTCATAGATTTCCATCCCGATAAAGCCAGCACCAAACAGCCAGGTCAACGCCAGCCAGGAGACAACCTGGCTCTTGTTGTTTTTGTACATGGCGATAGCCGCCATGCCGTAGGTGATGGAGCTGAATAACAGCAGTGCGGTTTCAACCAGAACGAACGGCAGTTCAAAGATGTCCTTACCGGTCGGGCCGCCCGCTGTGCCGTTCACCAGAACGGCATAGGTTGCGAACAGACAGCAGAACAGGATGCAGTCGCTCATCAGGTAGATCCAGAAACCGAAGACTTTCGTCGGTCCTGTATCATGGTGCGCATGTTCATGCGCGTGGGCAGTTGAGTGCGCCAGAGTATCAGTTGCCATTTTTCAGCCCCGCTTTAGAAATCTCGTCAAAATGCTGGTTTTCCAGCTTTTCAACTTCACGGACTGGTACGTAGTAGTCCACGTCCTCGTCAAAGCTCTTTACAATCCAGCTGATTACGATGCCAGCGAAGCCAACAATCGCCATCCACCAGATGTGCCAGATCATTGCGAAACCAAATACCGTTGCGAAAGCGGCAATAACCATGCCCGCGGCGCTGTTTTTCGGCATATGGATCTCTTCGTAATGCTCAGGTTGCTTGTACGCTTCACCTTTTTCTTTCATTTCCCAGAATGCATCACGCTCGTGAATGTGCGGCACTACGGCAAAGTTATAGAACGGAGGCGGAGAAGAGGTCGCCCACTCCAGCGTACGGCCACCCCACGGGTCACCGGTCAGGTCGCGGTTCAGGTTACGGTCACGGATAGACACGTAGTACTGAATCAGCTGGCACAGAATACCGCAGGCAATCAGCGCTGCGCCGCCCGCTGCAACCATCAGCATTGGGTGGAACTGCGGATCGATCTGCTGGCTCAGACGACGGGTCATCCCCATGAAGCCCAGCACGTACAGCGGCATAAACGCCACGAAGAAGCCGATGATCCAGAACCAGAACGCGCGTTTACCCCATTTTTCGTTCAGGGTGAAACCGAACGCTTTTGGCCACCAGTAGGTCACACCAGCGAAGCAGCCGAAGACCACGCCACCGATGATAACGTTATGGAAGTGCGCAATCAGGAACAGGCTGTTGTGCAGAACGAAGTCAGCACCTGGTACCGCTAGCAGTACGCCGGTCATCCCACCTACGGAGAAGGTCACGATGAAGCCGATGGTCCACAGCATAGCTGAGTGGAACACGATACGACCCTGGTACATGGTGAACAGCCAGTTGAAGATCTTAACCCCGGTCGGGATCGCGATAATCATGGTGGTAATACCGAAGAAGGCGTTTACGTTGGCGCCCGCACCCATGGTGAAGAAGTGGTGCAGCCAGACGATGAACGACAGTACGGTAATACATACGGTTGCCCACACCAGAGAGGTGTAACCAAACAGGCGTTTACGCGAGAAGGTTGCCGCGATTTCGGAGAACACACCGAACACCGGCAGAACCAGGATGTACACTTCCGGGTGACCCCAGGCCCAAATCAGGTTGATGTACATCATCATGTTGCCACCCATATCATTCGTGAAGAAATGGGTGCCCAGATAGCGATCCAGGGTCAGCAGCGCGATGGTGACGGTCAGAATTGGGAACGACGCGATAATCAGGACGTTGGCGCACAGAGATGCCCAGGTAAATACTGGCATCTTGAACATCGTCATACCTGGTGCACGCATCTTCAGGATGGTCACGAAGAAGTTAATACCGGTCAGGGTGGTACCGACACCGGAGAGCTGAAGCGCCCAAATCCAGTAGTCAACGCCCACGCCCGGACTGTACTCAATTCCTGATAGCGGCGGGTAGGCCAGCCAGCCAGTCTGAGCAAATTCGCCCACACCCAGTGACAGGTTAACCAGGATAACGCCGACAACCGTGAACCAGAAGCTCAGGTTGTTCAGGAACGGGAACGCAACGTCGCGCGCGCCGATTTGCAGCGGAACGACCACGTTCATCAGACCGATTACCAGCGGCATCGCCACGAAGAAGATCATGATAACGCCGTGGGCGGTAAAGATCTGATCGTAGTGGTGCGGTGGCAGGAAGCCGGCTTCGCCCGCAGACGCAAGCGCCTGCTGGCTACGCATCATGATTGCATCCGCAAAGCCACGAATTAACATGACGATACCGACGATGCAGTACATGATACCGAGTTTTTTGTGGTCAACCGAAGTCAGCCACTCATTCCACAGGTAGCTCCACTTACCGAAGTAAGTGATCAGGCCAACTAAGGCCGCGCCACCAATGATAATTGCAGCCACCGTAACCATAATAATCGGTTCATGGTAGGGCACTGCATCCAGTGTCAATTTTCCGAACATTTTCTTCCTCGGCCCCTTAGTGAGCGGTTTCCGCGTGGCTCATGTCCATGCCTTCCATACCCTGGTGCGTGTTGTGCTCGCCTTCAGGCTGGGTCATGTCCATGCTCATGCCGTGATCCATAAATTTGCCAATAACGTCTTTGAACAGATTCGGTTTCACGTTAGAGAAGTACTCCACCTTGTTGTATTCGCTAGGTGCAGCCACTTTTTCGAACGCCGCCATGTCAGACATGGTGTTTGGAGACTGCTTCGCTTTTGCAACCCACTGGTCGAAAGTCGCGCGGTCTGGCGTAGCGATAGCTTTGAACTTCATACCCGAGAAGCCCGGGCCACTATAGCTGGCGGAGATACCGTCGTAGGTGCCTGCTTCATTCGCGATCAGGTGCAGGTTAGTCTGCATACCGGCCATCGCGTAAATCTGGCTGCCCAGACGTGGGATGAAGAAGGAGTTCATTACGGAGTTGGAGGTCACTTTGAACTGAACCGGAGTGTTCGCCGGGAAGGCGATTTCATTCACGGTAGCAATGCCCTGTTCTGGATAGATGAAGAACCATTTCCAGTCCATGGAGACCACTTCAATGGTAATAGGTTTTTCATCGTGAACCAGCGGTTTGCTCGGCTCAAGTGCGTGAGTGGTTTTCCAGGTCAGTACAGCAAGGAACAGGATGATCAGAATAGGTACCGTCCAGACCACAGCTTCCACTTTATTGGAGTGTGACCAGTTAGGGCTATACTTCGCATCTTTATTGCTCGCACGATACTTCCAGGCGAAACCAACAGCCATCAAGATGGCAGGAATAACCACAATCAACATCAGGCCAAAAGCCGTCAGTATCAATGAACGTTGTTCCAGTCCAATCTGTCCTTTGGGGTCTAGTAGTGCAGAATCGCAGCCACTGAGTAATACAGTGCCTGCGAATAATGACAACCATCCCAAACTTTTATTGTATTTCCTGAGTCTCATTTAACGACCTCAATTCCACGGGAGTCTGGTGGCGTTTAAAGTGTGGGGGCATTTTACGGGAAGGTTACATTACTGTAAACATCATTAGCCCTGTGTCAGGAAGGTGTTACCGGGTTCTGCCGCACATGTCACAAGTGTTGCAAATTATGTCGCGTTTCCCGGGGGAAGCCGCACGGAGCGGGCGTTATAACGAAAGGGTGCCCCAGCATACCGCAAAAGGGACAATTGGTATAACCATTGTGAAAAATACACAAATAATTAACAATTAATTATCAATAACAAGACAACTAAAAAACGAAAATTCAATCTTTCGAATGCTGAATCGTTTAACGGAAAATAGCGTAGCGAAATAAGCTCCAATAATTTCCGAATGCTATCCCGCACAAAACAACAAATATTTTTTTTGCCGATGGCGGTTATTTCGCCGTTATAATTTCGTGTCGTTATTACAACGGGAAATAACCTTTCGCTTTTTACTTCATGTCATCTGCGTTTTCCGCAATGACATGAAATCCAGCATCCCACCGGTCAGGATACCCACGATGGCGAGTAACACCCCTGCATCAAGCAGCTGGGTTTCAAACGGAAGCGACAAGGTGGTCGTCGCATTCAAGATGAGTACCGCGAGCCACACTATCAGCGCAAGACAACCAGCCATCAGCAGACGCAGGGCAAACCGATAGGCAGCCTGATATTCCGTGCGCGGCATGAAGTGTTCCGTCCGCTGGGTATATTCCAGCGTCTGGCGACAGACCAGCAGCAATAAAATCCCCGGCACGGCCGCCACCACTGAGAAGAGATAAAACGTCGGCCAGCCGTGGGCTTCAACAAACCAGCCCGCGACGGGGCCAACGTATACGCGCCCGACGGCAGAAAGGGCAGACAGTAGCGCAAACTGGGTGGCAGAAAATGACTTATTGCACAGCGTCATCAGCAGGGCGACAAATGCCGCAGTGCCCATACCGCCACACAGGTTTTCAAAGAATACCGCCGTCGCCATGCTGATCATATGCTTGTCGGTGATCGACAGCAGCCAGTAACCGGCATTCGATGCGCCCTGAAGGATGCCGAAGATCAGCAGAGCGCGGAACAGCGTCAGGCGCTGCATCAATACACCGCCGTACAGCGCGCCGACGATCGTGGCAAACAGTCCCAGGGTTTTGTTCACCACGCCGACTTCGCCCGCATCAAACCCGACGCCGCGGATCAGGAAGGTGGTGGTCAGACTCATGGCGAAAGCGTCGCCAAGCTTATAAAGGACAATCAGCAGCAGGATCAGCCAGGCATTATTGCGACCAAAGAAGTCGCGGAGCGGTGCGGCGACGGCCTGCTCCAGCGAGCGGGGGACCGGAATCACATCGCTCGGTTCGGGCGCGAATAGCGTGGCAATAATGCAGGGGATCAGCAGAGCGGCCATCAGCCAGTACATTCCCTGCCAGCCGAGATAGCGGTCGGCAAGCCAGAGGGCCAGCCCGCCGGAAACCAGCATACCCAGGCGGTAGCCAAGCACGCTGATTGCCGCACCGGCGCCACGCTCTTCCGCTGGCAGGACGTCCGTCTTCCAGGCGTCAAAAACAATGTCCTGCGAAGCGGAACAGAAGGCGATGACTACCGCAAGCGCGGCCATCCAGCGCAGCTGTGTTGACGGCTCAAGGAAACCCATTGCGGCAATGGCCAGTAACAGCAGCACCTGCGTCATCACTAACCAGCCGCGACGGCGCCCGAGGAACGGTGGGGTATAGCGATCCATCACCGGCGACCACAGGAACTTAAAGACGTAAGCCTGGCCGACGAGCGAGAAGAAACCAATGGTTTTAAGATCGATGTTCTCAACCGTCATCCACGCCTGTAACGTGCCGGAGGTGAGCGCAAGCGGTAAACCGGAGGCGAAACCAAGGATCAGCAGAATAGCTGATTTCGGTTGCTGGAAAATGCGTAAGTAGTGACTGGACATGTTCTTATGAACTGACCCGGTGAAGCACCGGGCCAGTCAGCAGGATTAACGGGCGTTCTGCTTGATGAAGTCGTGAATGCTGGTGTCCTGTGCCATGTCGGCAATGGTGTCAGTCAGCACGCTGTTAACCGCGTCAGCGATATTTTTGTTGGAGGCCTGGAATGCGCCTTCAACGGAATAGCTTGCACGGTAGTTTTTGTTCATTTTGTTGCCGTTCTTCGCGGTAGCGATGATGGCGATATCGGCTTTGGTCGCAATGTTGTAGCGAACGTTACCCTGGGAGACGTCAGCGTACAGGTTGTTCACGATGATTTGCAGATCAACCGCGCCGCTTGGGCCAATCATGTAGCCACGGGAGGTCATCTGTTTTTCCAGCACTTCCTGCAACAGGAAGCGCAGGTCGCGGGAGGCGGTCAGCGTGACCTGCTGGTTGTCGCGAGTCACTTTCGCCAGCGCCTGGTCCTGACGCTGATCGGCGCCATTAATGCTGACCGTGACGCCCATAAGGCTTGGATCCTGCTGAGGCAGGGTAATTTTTGGTGAAACGTCAATGGTCGTCGGCGGAGTCGCGCAGCCGGCGAGCATAAAGAGTGCTACCAACGGAAAGAAGAGTTTTTTTAACATTTTCGGGTTCTCAACGAATCGTAAGCAAAGAGAGAAAAATTGCCGCCATCATAACATCGCTAACGGCCAGGGGAAGTGGTCAACGCATGTAAATTCATCGCCTTGTCCGAAAACTGACCACCTTTCCGCTTTTCTCTGCCTGTAAGTGACAAAACGTATGAACCTCATAGTGAACTTCATTCGTTTGGATGAGAAAATCAGACGAAAGCTAAATATTTGTTGTCAAGGTGTAATGGAACCGGTAAAAGCGGCTAATATTTAAAGGGATGGGTGACATCTTAGCGTTGTCGGAGGAGTGATTTCATGATGATACGTGAACAGATAGAAGAAAAATTAAGGGCAGCGTTCAACCCTGTGTTTCTCGAAGTTGTCGACGAAAGCTATCGTCATAACGTGCCGGCAGGTTCTGAAAGCCACTTTAAAGTGGTTCTGGTCAGCGATCGCTTCACGGGAGAACGTTTCCTGAACCGACACCGCTTGATCTACAGCACCTTGACGGAAGAACTCTCCACAACCGTACATGCGCTGGCGCTGCATACCTACACCATTAAGGAATGGGAAGGGCTACAGGATACGGTATTCGCATCACCGCCTTGTCGGGGTGCAGGCACCATCGCCTGATAAATCGGATTTGCAACCGCCGGAGTTTTTCCAGTATGTTGCTTACAGATTTCGTCAAAACGGCCTTCGGGCCGTTTTGTTTTGTCTGAGTTTTGAGCGGATGGCGCGTTTTTAAGGCTAAAAATAGCCTTAAAGTGTGAAAAAAGCCGCAGCAACATGCTCCAACCGTTCTCGACTCACCTAAGTGATGCCGCTATAATGCCGCGTCTTATTGAATGTCTTCGGGATGATTCTGGCGACAGGGAATGTGAATCTGCACATAAGAGAGCATCCCGGTATAACAGACAGATTCAGAGTTGACCGAGCACTGTGATTTTTTTGAGGTAACAAGATGCAAGTTTCAGTTGAAACCACTCAAGGCCTTGGCCGCCGTGTAACGATTACTATCGCTGCTGACAGCATCGAAACTGCTGTGAAAAGCGAGCTGGTCAACGTAGCAAAAAAAGTACGTATTGACGGCTTCCGCAAGGGCAAAGTACCAATGAATGTTGTTGCTCAGCGTTATGGCGCTTCCGTGCGTCAAGATGTGCTGGGTGAACTGATGAGCCGCAACTTTATCGACGCGATCATCAAAGAAAAAATCAATCCAGCCGGCGCGCCGAACTACGTTCCAGGTGAATACAAGCAGGGCGAAGACTTCACCTACTCCGTAGAGTTCGAAGTGTACCCGGAAGTTGAGCTGAAAGGTCTGGAATCTATCGAAGTTGAAAAACCGATCGTTTCCGTGACTGACGAAGACGTTGACGGCATGCTGGATACCCTGCGCAAGCAGCAGGCGAACTGGAAAGAGAAAGAAGGCGCTGTTGACGCGGAAGACCGCGTAACCATCGACTTCACCGGTTCTGTAGACGGCGAAGAGTTCGAAGGCGGTAAAGCGTCTGACTTCGTACTGGCGATGGGCCAGGGTCGTATGATCCCAGGCTTCGAAGACGGTATCAAAGGCCACAAAGCGGGCGAAGAGTTCACCATTGACGTGACCTTCCCTGAAGAATACCACGCTGAAAACCTGAAAGGTAAAGCAGCGAAGTTCGTTATCAACCTGAAGAAAGTGGAAGAGCGCGAACTGCCAGAACTGACTGAAGAATTCATCAAGCGTTTCGGCGTGGAAGATGGTTCTGTTGCGGGCCTGCGTACCGAAGTGCGTAAAAACATGGAGCGCGAGCTGAACGGCGCTGTACGTAACCGCGTGAAGTCTCAGGCGATTGAAGGTCTGGTGAAAGCGAACGACATCGACGTTCCTGCTGCCCTGATCGACAGCGAAATCGACGTTCTGCGCCGTCAGGCTGCACAGCGCTTCGGTGGCAACCAGCAGCAAGCGATGGAACTGCCACGCGAGCTGTTCGAAGAGCAAGCGAAACGTCGCGTTGTTGTCGGCCTGCTGCTGGGCGAAGTGATTCGTACCCACGAGCTGAAAGCTGACGAAGAGCGTGTGAAAGGCCTGATCGAAGAGATGGCTTCTGCATACGAAGATCCATCAGAAGTGATCGAGTTCTACGGCAAGAACAAAGAGCTGATGGACAACATGCGCAACGTCGCACTGGAAGAGCAGGCTGTTGAAGCGGTACTGGCGAAAGCGAAAGTGACCGAAAAAGAGACCTCTTTCACCGAACTGATGAACCAGCAGGCGTAATTTCGCCCCGACGGTTTAAAGTTTGAACAAAAAACCCGTTGCCCTCCGGCGACGGGTTTTTTTTATCACAGCTTTAGTCCTGGAAGGGTGCTAAAACGCCCTTTCAGTGTTAGCGTTACAACAAAACGTTGTTATGCTTGAAATAGGGCATAACGACCCCCATTAGTATGTAATCACGATGATTGAGACTGGCTGATAATCCGTCCATAAGGTTACAATCAGTACAGCAGGTGTTTTCAATTTTGAACCAGGAGACGGAAATGTCATACAGTGGCGAACGAGATAACTTTGCACCCCATATGGCGCTGGTGCCAATGGTTATTGAACAGACCTCACGCGGTGAGCGTTCTTTCGATATCTATTCCCGTCTGCTCAAGGAACGCGTTATCTTTCTGACCGGCCAGGTGGAAGACCATATGGCTAACCTGATCGTGGCGCAGATGCTGTTCCTGGAAGCGGAAAACCCGGAAAAAGACATTTACCTGTACATCAACTCGCCAGGCGGTGTGATTACGGCGGGCATGTCAATTTATGACACCATGCAATTCATCAAGCCGGATGTCAGCACCATCTGTATGGGGCAGGCGGCATCCATGGGTGCTTTCCTGTTAACCGCAGGGGCGAAAGGTAAGCGTTTCTGCCTGCCTAACTCGCGCGTGATGATTCACCAGCCGCTGGGTGGTTACCAGGGCCAGGCGACGGATATTGAAATCCACGCCCGAGAAATTCTGAAAGTAAAAGCGCGCATGAATGAACTTATGGCGCAGCATACGGGTCAACCTCTCGAGCAGATCGAGCGCGATACCGAGCGCGATCGCTTCCTCTCTGCACCAGAGGCAGTTGAGTACGGCTTAGTCGACTCCATTTTGACCCATCGTAATTGATGCCCGCGACGCGAGTGTGCCGCTATACTAAGGTAGGGCGGCACGTTGCCTGTAAGCAGCTTGCGTCTGAGAATGGCATTTGCGTCGTCATGTGCGGCACATAGAACTTAAAAAAGAGGTTTGGACTCATGACAGATAAACGCAAAGATGGTTCGGGCAAACTGCTGTACTGCTCTTTTTGCGGCAAAAGCCAGCATGAAGTGCGTAAACTGATTGCCGGGCCGTCCGTGTATATCTGCGACGAATGCGTCGATTTATGTAACGACATCATTCGCGAAGAGATTAAAGAAGTCGCGCCGCACCGTGAGCGCAGCGCGTTACCAACGCCACACGAGATTCGCCACCACCTGGACGACTATGTCATTGGTCAGGAGCAGGCGAAAAAAGTGCTGGCGGTGGCGGTATACAACCACTACAAACGTCTGCGTAACGGCGATACCAGCAATGGCGTAGAGCTGGGCAAAAGTAACATTCTGCTGATCGGGCCTACGGGTTCTGGTAAAACCCTGCTGGCGGAAACGCTGGCGCGCCTGCTGGATGTTCCGTTCACCATGGCGGACGCCACCACCCTGACCGAAGCCGGTTATGTGGGTGAAGACGTTGAAAATATTATCCAGAAGCTGCTCCAGAAGTGCGATTACGACGTACAGAAAGCCCAGCGCGGGATCGTCTATATCGATGAGATCGACAAAATCTCCCGTAAATCAGACAACCCGTCGATCACCCGTGACGTCTCGGGCGAGGGCGTGCAGCAGGCGCTGCTGAAGCTGATCGAAGGTACGGTTGCGGCTGTTCCACCGCAGGGTGGGCGTAAACATCCGCAGCAGGAATTCTTGCAGGTTGATACCTCCAAGATCCTGTTTATCTGTGGTGGTGCGTTTGCAGGCCTGGATAAAGTGATCTCTCACCGTGTGGAAACCGGCTCCGGCATTGGTTTTGGCGCAACGGTGAAAGCCACGTCTGAAAAACCAAATGAAGGTCAGCTGCTGGCGCAGGTTGAACCGGAAGATCTGATCAAATTCGGTTTGATTCCAGAATTTATCGGCCGTCTGCCGGTTGTGGCGACCCTGAACGAACTGAGCGAAGACGCGCTGATTCAGATCCTGAAAGAGCCGAAAAACGCGCTGACCAAGCAGTATCAGGCGCTGTTTAATCTGGAAGGCGTTGAGCTGGAATTCCGTGACGAAGCACTGGACGCGATTGCCAAGAAAGCGATGGCGCGTAAAACCGGTGCTCGTGGCCTGCGTTCTATCGTAGAAGCAGCATTGCTCGACACGATGTACGATCTTCCTTCTATGGAAGACGTTGAAAAAGTCGTGATCGACGAGTCCGTCATTGGTGGCCAGTCCAAGCCGTTACTGATTTACGGTAAACCGGAAGCGCAGCAGGCATCTGGCGAATAATTCACCATTTCATACAATCAGTTAATCAAAAAGGGGGGATTTTATCTCCCCTTTACTTTTTCCGTATTCATGGCGTTGAATGTATGGGAAACATCCCCATATACTGGATTACATGTTAATGGTTGTGTGAAGCACAGTTACATGACCAGTTTACCTGGCGGACACTAAACTAAGAGAGAGCTCTATGAATCCTGAGCGTTCTGAACGCATTGAAATCCCCGTATTGCCGTTGCGCGATGTGGTGGTTTATCCGCACATGGTCATACCCTTATTTGTAGGGCGGGAAAAATCTATCCGTTGCCTCGAAGCCGCCATGGATCATGATAAAAAAATCATGTTGGTCGCGCAGAAGGAAGCATCAACGGATGAGCCGGGTGTAAACGATCTTTTCACCGTCGGGACCGTGGCCTCTATTTTGCAGATGCTGAAGCTGCCAGACGGCACCGTGAAGGTGCTGGTGGAAGGCTTACAGCGTGCGCGTATTACCACTCTGTCAGACGATGGCGAGCACTTCTCTGCGAAGGCAGAGTACCTTGATTCACCGGAACTTGATGAGCGCGAACAGGAAGTGCTGGTACGCACCGCGATCAGCCAGTTCGAAGGCTACATCAAGCTGAATAAGAAAATCCCACCTGAAGTGCTGACGTCGCTGAACAGCATCGACGATCCTGCACGTCTGGCGGATACCATCGCTGCGCACATGCCGCTGAAGCTGGCTGACAAACAGTCCGTGCTGGAAATGTCCGACGTTAACGAACGTCTGGAATACCTGATGGCGATGATGGAGTCTGAGATCGATCTGCTCCAGGTTGAGAAGCGCATTCGCAACCGCGTCAAAAAGCAGATGGAAAAATCGCAGCGTGAGTACTATCTGAACGAGCAAATGAAAGCCATTCAGAAAGAGCTCGGCGAGATGGACGATGCGCCGGATGAAAACGAAGCGCTGAAGCGTAAGATCGACGCGGCGAAGATGCCGAAAGAGGCGAAAGAGAAAGCCGAAGCTGAGTTGCAGAAGCTGAAAATGATGTCTCCGATGTCGGCAGAGGCGACCGTCGTGCGCGGCTATATTGAGTGGATGGTGCAGGTTCCGTGGAATGCCCGCAGCAAGGTCAAAAAAGACCTGCGTCAGGCGCAGGAAATCCTCGATACCGACCACTACGGCCTGGAACGCGTGAAAGACCGCATTCTTGAGTACCTCGCGGTACAGAGCCGTGTGAACAAAATCAAAGGTCCAATTCTGTGCCTGGTAGGGCCTCCAGGCGTGGGTAAAACCTCTCTGGGCCAGTCCATCGCCAAAGCGACCGGACGTAAGTATATCCGTATGGCGCTGGGCGGCGTACGCGATGAAGCGGAAATCCGCGGCCATCGTCGCACCTATATCGGTTCCATGCCGGGCAAGCTGATCCAGAAGATGGCGAAAGTGGGGGTTAAAAACCCGCTGTTCCTGCTCGATGAGATCGACAAAATGTCTTCGGACATGCGTGGCGATCCGGCGTCGGCGCTGCTGGAAGTGCTTGATCCAGAACAGAACGTGGCGTTCAGCGATCACTACCTGGAAGTGGACTACGACCTGAGCGATGTGATGTTCGTGGCGACCTCCAACTCCATGAACATTCCGGCCCCGCTGCTGGACCGTATGGAAGTGATCCGTCTCTCCGGTTATACCGAAGATGAGAAGCTGAACATTGCTAAGCAGCACCTGCTGCCGAAACAGATTGAGCGTAACGCGCTGAAAGCCAACGAGCTGACCGTCGAGGACAGCGCGATTATTGGCATCATTCGCTATTACACCCGTGAAGCGGGCGTGCGTAGCCTCGAGCGTGAGATCTCTAAGCTGTGCCGTAAGGCGGTGAAACAGCTGCTGCTGGATAAGAGCCTGAAGCACATTGTGATTAACGGCGACAATCTGCATGCTTACCTTGGCGTTCAGCGCTTCGACTACGGTCGTGCGGACAACGAAAACCGCGTTGGTCAGGTGACCGGTCTGGCATGGACGGAAGTGGGCGGCGATCTGCTGACCATCGAAACCGCCTGTGTCCCGGGCAAAGGCAAGCTGACCTACACCGGTTCACTGGGTGAAGTGATGCAGGAGTCCATCCAGGCGGCGCTGACCGTGGTGCGCGCGCGCGCGGAAAAACTGGGTATCAACCCGGATTTCTACGAAAAACGCGACATTCACGTTCACGTTCCGGAAGGGGCGACGCCGAAAGATGGCCCAAGCGCGGGTATTGCCATGTGTACGGCGCTGGTTTCCTGCCTGACAGGGAACCCGGTTCGTGCTGATGTGGCCATGACCGGTGAAATTACGCTGCGTGGTCAGGTACTGCCTATCGGCGGGTTAAAAGAAAAACTGCTGGCGGCACACCGCGGTGGGATCAAAACCGTATTGATCCCTTACGAAAATAAACGCGATCTAGAAGAGATTCCGGACAACGTTATTGCCGATTTGCAGATCCATCCGGTGAAACGCATTGAGGAAGTTCTGACTCTCGCACTGCAAAATGAACCGTCCGGAATGCAGGTTGTAACCGCAAAATAGTGACCTCGCGCAAAGAGCGCCAATAAAAACAAGGCTGGTAAGTCATTTCGTACTTGCCAGCCTTTTTTTGTATAGCTAATTTAGATTGCTGATTGGGTTAGCCATCAACAACGGGTGTTGTAAGGTCATAGCAGGACTGATATAACTGCTGCGCGGTCGCGCTGTGAAGGATTCAGGTGCGATATAAATTATAAAGAGAGGAAGAGAACAGTGAATAAATCTCAACTGATTGACAAAATTGCTGCGGGTGCTGATATTTCTAAAGCTGCAGCGGGACGTGCTTTAGATGCTTTAATTGCTTCTGTTACTGAATCTCTGCAAGCTGGGGACGACGTTGCACTGGTAGGCTTCGGTACTTTTGCGGTTAAAGAGCGTGCAGCCCGTACTGGCCGCAACCCTCAGACCGGTAAAGAGATCACCATTGCTGCCGCTAAAGTGCCGGGTTTCCGTGCAGGTAAAGCGCTGAAAGACGCAGTAAACTGATTGCTTTCCCGCTCCAGGGAAGCTGAAAAGTACAAGGGCGCATCGTTTGATGTGCCTTTTTTGTTTGTCCAGACCTGATTTGTGCGAGTTTATGCGAGTTGTGGGCTGACAATTGCCCTGTTTTCTTGTCACAATACGCCTTTACGCGCGACGGTCAGGATTTTCCGTCAGCGTCAGGTAACCAGTCACCTACAGCGGAGTGTTGTTACACCATGATGGACAGCTTACGCACGGCTGCTAACAGTCTCGTGCTCAAGATTATTTTCGGTATCATTATCGTGTCGTTCATATTGACCGGTGTGAGTAGTTACCTCATCGGCGGTGGCGCGAACTACGCCGCAAAAGTGAATGGCCAGGAAATTAGCCGTGGGCAGTTCGAGAACGCTTTTGCTGGTGAACGTAACCGCATGCAGCAGCAACTGGGCGACCAATACTCTGAACTTGCAGCCAACGAAGGCTATATGAAAAACCTGCGTCAGCAGACGCTGAACCGCCTTATCGACGAAGCGCTGTTGGATCAGTACGCGAAAAGCCTGGGTCTGGGCATCAGCGATGAGCAGGTTAAAAAAGCCATCTTCTCGACGCAGGCTTTCCAGTCTAATGGGAAGTTCGACAACGCGCGTTACAACAGCATTGTTAACCAGATGGGTATGACGGCTGACCAGTACGCTCAGGCGCTGCGTAACCAGTTGACCACGCAACAGCTGATCAACGCGGTGGTGGGCACCGATTTCATGCTGAAAGGCGAAACTGAAGAGCTGGCGGCACTGGTGGCGCAGCAACGCGTGGTGCGTGAAGCGACGATTGATGTCAACGCACTGGCAGCGAAACAGCAGGTTAGCGACGCTGAAGTTAATGCTTACTACGAGCAAAACAAGAACAACTTCATCTCTCCGGAACAGTTCCGCGTAAGCTATATCAAGCTGGATGCAGCTGCGATGCAGGAAAACGCGACTGACGCCGAGATCCAGTCTTATTACGACCAGCATCAGGATCAGTTCACTCAGCCGCAGCGTAACCGTTACAGCGTGATCCAGACCAAAACGGAAGCAGAAGCGAAAGCCGTGCTGGACGAGCTGAACAAAGGCGCTGATTTCGCCACCTTAGCGAAAGCAAAATCCACCGACATTATTTCTGCCAAAAACGGCGGTGATATGGGCTGGCTGGAAGAGTCCACTACCCCGGACGAGCTGAAAAATGCAGGCCTGAAAGAGAAAGGCCAACTGTCTGGTGTAATCAAATCCTCCGTTGGTTTCCTGGTGGCGCGTCTGGACGATGTTGTGGCGGCGAAAACCAAGCCGCTGGCTGACGTTCGTGATGATATCGCTGCGAAAGTGAAGCAGGAGAAAGCGCTGGACTCCTTCTATGCTCTGCAACAGAAAGTGAGCGATGCCGCAAGCAACGACAACGAATCACTGGCGGGTGCTGAGCAGGCTGCTGGCGTTAAAGCGGTTGAGACGGGCTGGTTCAGCCACGAAAACCTGCCGGAAGAACTGAACTTCAAACCAGTTTCAGATGCCATTTTCAATGGTGGTCTGGTCGGTGAGAACGGTACGCCGGGCAGCAACTCAGACATCATTACCGTTGACGGTGACCGAGCGTTCGTACTGCGCGTCAGCGAGCACAAAGCCGAGGCAGTGAAGCCCCTGGCGGAAGTGAAAGATCAGGTGGTGGCGCTGGTCAAACACAACAAAGCGGCACAGCAGGCAAAACTGGATGCAGAGAAAATTCTGGCCGATCTGAAAGCCGGTAAGAACGATGCGCTGAAAGCGGCTGGCCTGAGCTTTGGCGAAGCAAAAACGCTGAGCCGTACCGGTCAGGATCCTGTCAGCCAGGCGGCGTTTGGCCTGAGCCTGCCGGCGAAAGACAAACCTGTCTATGGTACCACGACCGATATGCAGGGTAATGTGGTGCTTTTGGCGCTGGATGAAGTAAAAGCCGGTACGCTGCCAGACGCGCAGAAGAAGGCCATGGTTCAGGGAATTACCCAGAACAATGCCCAGATTGCTTTCGAAGCGATGATGAGCAACCTGCGTAAAGAAGCCAAAATCAAACTGGGTGATGTGGTCACTCAGGAGCAATAATTACGTATCTGCTCGCAGATTTTCGTAACGCTCTGCAAAAACTAAAGGCCGCTTTCGCGGCCTTTTCCATTTCTGCAATCTGTTGTTTGTCCCTGTTTTCCCGTGCGGTTATCGTGGCGTGGCTGTCAACAAACAAGGAGAAAACAGCATGAAATGTGGAATCAAAGCACTGTTAATTACACTGGCTATTGCCACTTCCGGGATGAGTGCGGGCGCGCTGGCGGCGTCCCCCTCGGTTAAAGCGCAGGCTGCACAAAACCAGGCCGATGCAACGTCACAAGGTCATGTTAAAGCCAACGCGACGGCCAGCACGAAAGCCATTGAGGACGAGGGTACGCGGGTCAGTATCAATACTGCCTCTGCGGACGATCTTGCCCGCGTTATGAATGGTGTGGGTCTAAAAAAAGCGCAGGCCATCGTCAGCTATCGTGAAGAGTATGGCCCTTTCAAAACCCTTGACGATCTCAAGCAGGTGCCGGGTATGGGCAGCGCGCTGGTTGAGCGCAATCTCGCACACCTGACGCTGTAATCGCGTAATCACTTGCACTGCGGCAAAAATTTGCCAGGATAAAGAGGTCATACCAGTTATGACCTCTGAACCTATAACAACGAAAGGCTATTGCGCTATGCAGACACAAATCAAAGTCCGTGGTTATCACCTCGATGTTTACCAGCACGTCAATAACGCCCGCTACCTTGAATTTCTTGAAGAGGCGCGCTGGGACGGCCTGGAGAACAGCGAAAGCTTCCAGTGGCTGACCGCACACAACATCGCGTTTGTGGTCGTCAATATCAACATTAACTACCGCCGCCCGGCTGTGCTGGGGGATGTGCTCACCGTGACCAGTGAGGTCCAACAACTGAATGGCAAAAGTGGTGTATTGAGCCAGGTCGTTACGCTGGAGCCAGAAGGGCAGGTGGTGGCCGATGCGCTGATCACCTTTGTCTGTATCGATCTCAAAACCCAGAAAGCGTTGCCGCTGGAAGGGGAGTTGCGCGAAAAGCTGGAGCTGATGATCGCGTAAGAAATGTTCAGGAATAACTGTGCTGTCGACACTTACCGTTCGACAGCACGGTCAGGTAGCCCTTATTTCAGCCCGGTCTTTTTCTGCATCGCGGCCATCACGCCCGCTTTATCCGCAAAATAATGATTCAGACCGTTCGCGCGCAGGTTACAGGCGGCACACTGCCCGCAGCCGTCCCCTTTAATGCCGTTGTAGCAGGTCAGGGTCTCGTTGCGAACAACATCCAGCTTGCCCCAGTAGTCGGCCAGGGCCCAGGTTTCAGCCTTATCCAGCCACATCAGCGGCGTTTCGAAGCGGGTCTCTTTTGCCATTCCCAGATCGACGGCGTGATTGAGTGCTTTCACGAATTCATCCCGGCAGTCCGGGTAGCCAGAGAAGTCGGTCTCACACACGCCCGTGATCACCGCTTCGGCTTTCACCTGGTAGGCATAGATCGCCGTCAGGGTCAGGAAGAGAATGTTGCGGCCCGGTACGAAGGTGTTCGGAATGCCGCTGGCATCCGGTTCGTAATCAGGCACCGGAATGCTGTCGCGGGTGAGGCTGCTGACGGCCAGTTCATTTAACAGCGTCACGTCCAGCACTTTATGAGCGCGGGCGCCCAGTTTGAGGGCCAGTTCACGAGCGACATCGATTTCAGCGCGATGACGCTGACCATAATCAAAAGTGACGCAGTGCACTTCATCATACTGGTGAAGCGCCTGAATCAGGCAGGTGGTGGAATCTTGTCCTCCGCTGAACACGACGACGGCACGTTTCATAGATCATCTCGACAGTTACAGTAAAAGCGTCATGTTAACGCCTGGCTAAAGCGGCGACCAGCTTCTTCACGCGTTTGGGGGAGGAAGCCAGGCTTCGGTGAAGTCAAACCAGCCGCGAGTGTTAAGGCGTATGCCGTTGACGCCCGGAGGCGCGCTGATTTGATACTGGTAGTTAAAGAGCGGCGTCAGGACGGCTGTCTCCATTAACCGGCTGAAGATAGCCTGAAGTCCTGCGTGTCGGTCACGTTCGTCGGCCTGCGTCTGCACCGCATCCAGCGTGGCCTGCAAATGGGCGTATGCCGGTGCGCTCAGCAGATGCGGCCAGAGCGCATCGCAGCGGAGCCACTGCTCAAGCGTGTACGCTGGCGCTTCGCCAATCAGTCTGTCTCCCATCATGATGTCTGCATCGGCAAGCTGCTGGCACCCGTCCCACGTTTTGGCGTCGTGAAAGATGACGGTCAGTTCACAACCCTGCCGCGCAAGGTATGCTTTTAACTGGCTGGCCATGGTGTGAAGCTCAACCGGCAGGTGGTAGACGAGCGTCAATGCCTCTGGCAGCGCAACGTCGGTTAAATCAGGCCATTGGGGGATCGTCCAGCCGGGAAGCAGTTCCTCGGTAGGGGTGATGAGCCCTTCGTTCAGGGGAAGCGTGTGCAGCAGCGTTGAGAGATGAATGATATTAATCAGCCGCTTTGCCTGAAGTTCGCTCAGACGCGGGCTCTGTTTCAGCGTGAGGTAGCAGAAACCCAGACTGGTGCTGTTACTCACCAGCCGCAGGCTGGCCAGCTCGTCGGCCTCGCCAATGGCGATTTGCACCGGGTGGCGACAGCTGGTGCCCAGACTGTAGTCAAAAAGCTGGGGCGTGATCCAGTACTCGATAGCCTTAAGCAACGGATGGCCAAGGTGATACTGCTCGTGGCTTTCCAGACGCACCAGTTCAGGCTCAAAAACGCTCAGCCGGAAGGGACCGCTGCCCACCACGGGGTAATCGGGATGCGCCAGACGGCTACAGTAGGTTGCCAGCCTGTGCGCCAGCCAGTAGTCAGGTTGATGGAGAATAAACGTCAGGCACTGCGGATGCGTGGTTTCGATACGTAAGACGCTGCGGAAAAGCGTGCCCATGCCGGGCTGCGATAACAGCGCCGTCAGGCTTTGCCGGAGCTGTGCCGTCTCTATTTTATCGCCGTTATGCCAGTGCAGGGTGGAGCGAATGTAGAAATGCCAGCGCAGNCCCATGCCGGGCTGCGATAACAGCGCCGTCAGGCTTTGCCGGAGCTGTGCCGTCTCTATTTTATCGCCGTTATGCCAGTGCAGGGTGGAGCGAATGTAGAAATGCCAGCGCAGGCCGTCAGCGGAGATTTCCCAGTGATGCGCCAGATCGCCCGTGGGTTCACTGCTGTTACCATTAAAACGCGTCAAACCAGAGAATACCTGTCCCGCCAGATGCTGCTCCGCCCGGCCAGGGAGAAACCCTGGCTGAAGCGGCTCCAGCGAGCGATAGTAGGGAATACGCAGCGTCGGCGTATCGTTCTGCCACTGCCCGCCCATAAACGGATGCAGCAGCGATCGCAAATCTTCAGGCGCGAGCTGGGCCAGCTCCAGCGCGTTGTGCTGCTGTCCACTTTTCAGGGCCTCTTCCATCATCGTATTACGCAACGAGTCCGGGGTGACGTGAAAGCGTAATTCCCCACGCTTACCTCGTCCGGAGCGGGCGTGCCAGCTTAGCCAGCCCGCCTCCTGCGCCTGGCGCAGCAGGGTGCGAACATGTCGCTCGCTGCAAAAGCAGCGGCTGGCAAGTTCACTGATGGTAACCTGCTGCGGTGCGCCGGCGGAAGGGTGCCACAGACGCTGATACTGGTTAAGACGATTAAGCTGGCGCATGAAAAACCCGGAACAATAATTATCATCTATTCACTATTACTTCCGTATATCTCACGTAATACTGATGCACAAGTTAACCGCATCACATTTCGGGAGTAATTATGGCTCGGCTCGCTGCATTTGATATGGACGGCACGCTGTTAATGCCGGATCACCGTTTAGGGGAGAAAACCCTGAACACACTTAAGCGCCTGCGCGAGCGTGAAGTCACCCTGACGTTTGCCACTGGTCGTCATGTTCTCGAGATGCGCCATCTGCTGGGAACATTTGCCCTCGATGCGTTCCTGATCACCGGCAACGGGACGCGCATTCACTCCGTCGACGGCAATATGCTGCACCGTCAGGATCTGAATCCGGAAGTGGCGGACATTGCCCTGCACAGCACCTGGGATACGCAGGCCAGCGTGCATGTTTTTAATGATGAAGGCTGGTTTACCGGGCGTGAGATCCCGGCCTTGCTGCACGCTCACGTTTACAGCGGCTTTAAATATCAGCTTATCGATTTGCGCCGCATTCCGGCACACAAGGTGACCAAGATCTGCTTCTGTGGCGATCACGACGATCTCTGCCGCCTGCGTATTCAGCTTAACGAGGCGCTGGGCGACCGGGCGCACCTGACCTTCTCGGCGGTGGACTGCCTTGAAGTGCTGCCGGTGGGCTGTAACAAAGGATCTGCGCTGGCGGTGCTGAGCGATCATCTGGGGCTGACGATGCAGGACTGTATGGCCTTTGGTGACGCCATGAACGACCACGAGATGCTGAGCAGCGTAGGGCGTGGGCTGATTATGGGGAACGCGATGCCGCAACTTATCGCCGCGCTCCCGCATTTACCGGTTATCGGACACTGTCGTAACGAAGCGGTGTCCCATTTTTTGACACATTGGCTGGACAAAAATAACCTCCCATATTCCCCCGAATAGTGAGACCCTTCCAGCAAGCCAGGCTAAAGCCTGGCTTTTTTTTATTTCACCAGCTGCGAAATCTGCGCTTTCCACGGTTCTACATCGCCAATATTGGCCTGTACCCATTCTGCGTTGTAATAGGTGTCCAGGTAGCGCTCCCCGCTGTCACACAGCAGCGTGACGACAGAGCCGGTACGGCCTTCTTCGCGCATCCTCGCGGCCAGCTGTAGCGCGCCCCACATATTGGTGCCGGTGGAAGCCCCGACTTTACGGCCAAGCTGTGTCTCCAGCCAGTGCGCCGTCGCGACGCTGGCGGCGTCCGGCACGCGGAGCATCTCATCCACAACGTCCGGAATGAACGAGGGTTCGACGCGCGGGCGACCAATCCCTTCGATCTTGCTCCCCACGGGGCTGCGCAGGCTGGCATCGCGGGATTGCCAGTAATCGAGGAACACCGAGTTTTGCGGGTCAACCACCATCAGCTGCGTATCATAACCCTGACAGCGGATATAACGTCCGATGGTGGCGGAGGTTCCGCCCGTGCCCGCGCTCATGACAATGTAAGAGGGAACAGGATGCGGCTCGTGGGTCATCTGGCGGAAAATGCTGTCCGCAATGTTATTATTGCCGCGCCAGTCGGTGGCGCGCTCGGCGAAGGTGAACTGGTCCATATAGTGACCATTCAGTTCGCGGGCCAGCATTTCGGAGGCCGCATAGATTTCGCAGGCGCTTTCCACAAAGTGGCAGCGTCCGCCGTAAAATTCGATCTGTTCGACTTTACGTTTCGCCGTGCAGGAGGGCATCACGGCGATAAACGGGAGGCCCAGCAGGCGGGCAAAGTAGGCTTCGGAGACGGCAGTTGATCCGGACGACGATTCAATAATCGTGGTGCCTTCTTTAATCCAGCCGTTACATAAACCGTATAAAAAGAGTGAACGCGCCAGGCGATGCTTCAGGCTGCCGGTAGGATGGGTGCTTTCATCCTTCAGGTAAAGCTGAATGCCGGGAAATCCAGGCAGAGGCAGGCGGATCAAGTGGGTGTCTGCCGAGCGCTGATAGTCGGCATTTATTTCGCTGATGGCATGTTTAACCCAGGTGCTATTCATCGTAGTTATCCGTTTGTCATTTTGTGCCCAGCATAGCGAAAAGCACAGAAAAAATTGTTGCTATCTGACCTTTAAAATAGAATGTAAGGAGAATAATTTTCTCTTCGAGGTGGCTATGTTAGATAAAATTGATCGTAAGCTGCTTTCTTTGCTGCAAAGCGACTGCACCCTCTCTTTGCAGGCGCTGGCAGATGCCGTTAATCTGACCACCACACCGTGCTGGAAGCGCCTCAAGAAGCTGGAAGATGATGGCATTCTGCTGGGACGCGTGGCGTTGCTGGATCCCGAAAAACTGGGGCTTGGACTGACCGCCTTCGTCCTGATAAAAACGCAGCATCACAGTAGCGAATGGTACTGCCGCTTCGTCACCCAGGTTTCCGACATGCCCGAAGTGCTCGGCTTCTGGCGCATGGCGGGGGAATACGACTATCTGATGCGCGTTCAGGTGGCAGACATGAAGCGCTACGATGATTTCTACAAGCGGCTGGTCAATAGCGTACCAGGCTTGTCCGATGTCACCTCCAGTTTCGCCATGGAACAGATTAAATACACCACAGCGTTACCCATTGAATAACTTCTTAAAATACCTTCAGGAAAAGACCGCGTGCGATTATTTGCCCAATTAAGCTGGTACTTTCGTCGGGAGTGGCAACGCTACCTCGGCGCGGTGGCCCTGCTTATTATCATTGCCATTCTGCAACTAATCCCGCCCAAAGTGGTGGGTTACGTCGTGGATGGCGTTACGGAACAACATTACACCGCCGCACGGGTGATGATGTGGGGCGGTACGCTGGTGCTGACGGCCGTGGTGGTTTACCTGCTGCGTTATGTCTGGCGCGTGCTGCTGTTCGGCGCGTCCTATCAGCTTGCCGTTGAGCTGCGTGAGGACTTTTACCGCCAGCTGAGCCGCCAGCACCCTGAGTTTTATCTGCGTCACCGTACCGGGGATCTCATCGCCCGCGCCACTAACGATGTAGACCGCGTGGTGTTTGCCGCCGGTGAAGGGGTGCTAACGCTGGTGGATTCCCTGGTGATGGGCTGTGCGGTACTGATTGTGATGTCTACGCAAATTAGCTGGGAGCTCACGCTGCTGGCGCTGCTGCCGATGCCGCTGATGGCGCTGGCAATTAACCGCTACGGCGAGCAGCTCCATGAACGCTTTAAGCTGGCGCAGGCGGCGTTCTCGTCGCTGAACGATCGCACCCAGGAGAGCATGACCAGCATCCGCATGATTAAAGCGTTTGGTCTGGAAGACCGCCAGTCCGCGCTGTTTGCCGCCGACGCCGCCGATACCGGCGCGAAAAACATGCGCGTGGCGCGTATTGATGCCCGTTTCGATCCGACAATTTATATTGCGATTGGCATGGCGAACCTGCTGGCAGTGGGCGGCGGCAGCTGGATGGTGGTGCAAGGCACGATGACCCTCGGGCAGTTAACCAGCTTTGCGATGTACCTTGGGCTGATGATCTGGCCGATGCTGGCGCTGGCCTGGATGTTTAATATCGTTGAACGCGGGAGCGCCGCTTACAGCCGTATCCGCGCCATGCTGGCGGAAGTGCCGGTCGTGAACGATGGCAGCGAGCCGGTGCCGGAAGGTCCGGGTATTCTCAAGGCTGATATCCGCGCCTTTATCTACCCGCAAACGGAACATCCGGTGCTTGAGAACGTCAGTTTCACGCTGCGTCCTGGTCAGATGCTGGGCATCTGTGGCCCGACGGGTTCCGGTAAAAGCACCATTCTGTCACTGATTCAGCGCCATTTTGACGTGAGCGAAGGCGATATCCGTTTCCACGACGTCCCTCTGCCACGTCTGCTGCTGGATGACTGGCGCAGCCGCCTGGCGGTCGTCAGCCAGACGCCGTTTTTGTTTTCAGACACCATTGCCAACAATATCGCGCTCGGGTGTCCGACGGCGACACAGGACCAGATCGAGCACGTGGCGCGTCTGGCCAGCGTCCACGAGGATATTCTGCGCCTGCCGCAGGGCTACGACACGGAAGTGGGTGAGCGGGGCGTTATGCTCTCCGGCGGACAAAAACAGCGTATCTCTATTGCCCGCGCGCTGCTGCTGGACGCTGAGATCCTGATACTGGATGATGCGCTGTCCGCGGTTGACGGACGTACTGAACATCAAATTTTGCATAACCTTCGCCAGTGGGGAGAGGGGCGCACGGTCATTATCAGCGCGCACCGTCTGTCGGCCCTTACCGAAGCCAGTGAAATTCTGGTGCTTCAGCACGGGCATATTGCTCAGCGTGGTCAGCATGAGCAGCTTGCCGGGCAGACCGGATGGTATCGGGATATGTACCGCTATCAACAGCTTGAAGCCGCGCTGGATGAGGAGGTCGCCGATGCGTAAGTTTGGACAGATGTGGCCGACGTTAAAACGGCTGCTGGCCTATGGCTCACCGTGGCGCAAACCGCTTTCCATCGCCGTGCTGTTGCTGTGGATCGCCGCGATTGCGGAGGTGACCGGTCCGCTGCTTATCAGCTATTTCATCGACAATATGGTGGCGAAAAACTATCTGCCGCTGGGGCTGGTGGCGGGGCTGGGCGTGGCGTATGTCGGCCTACAGCTGACGGCGGCGGGGCTGCACTATGCGCAGTCGCTGCTGTTTAACCGGGCTGCCGTGGGCGTGGTCCAGCAGCTACGCACGGATGTGATGGATGCCGCGCTGCGCCAGCCGCTGAGCGAGTTTGATACCCAGCCGGTCGGACAGGTTATTTCGCGCGTCACCAATGACACCGAGGTGATCCGCGACCTCTATGTAACCGTTGTCGCAACGGTTCTGCGCAGTGCCGCGTTAATTGGCGCGATGCTGGTGGCGATGTTCAGCCTGGACTGGCGTATGGCGCTGGTGGCGATCGCTATTTTCCCGGCGGTGCTGATTGTGATGGTAATTTACCAGCGCTACAGCACGCCGATTGTTCGTCGCGTGCGCGCTTACCTCGCAGATATCAATGATGGCTTCAACGAAGTAATCAACGGCATGAGCGTTATCCAGCAGTTTCGCCAGCAGGCGCGTTTTGGCGAGCGAATGGGAGAAGCCAGCCGCTCGCACTATATGGCGCGGATGCAGACGTTACGGCTGGATGGCTTCCTGTTACGCCCGCTGCTGAGCCTCTTCTCTGCGCTGGTGCTGTGCGGGCTGTTGATGCTGTTTGGCCTGACGACGCGCGGAACCATCGAGGTGGGGGTACTGTACGCATTTATCAGCTACCTTGGACGCCTTAACGAACCGCTGATTGAACTCACCACGCAGCAATCGATGCTGCAACAGGCAGTGGTCGCGGGCGAACGTGTATTCGAGCTGATGGACAGGCCGCGTCAGACCTATGGCGATGACGAACGCCCGCTGGAAAGTGGATCCATAGCGTTTGATCATGTCTCGTTTGCCTACCGCGACGACCAGCTTGTCTTGCAGGATATCAACCTCGAGGTACCGTCGCGCGGTTTTGTCGCCCTGGTTGGGCATACCGGTAGCGGCAAAAGCACGCTCGCCAGTTTGCTGATGGGCTACTATCCGTTGACGCAAGGGGAGATCCGTCTGGACGGACGGCCGCTTGCCGCGCTTAGCCACAACGCGTTACGTAAGGGCGTCGCGATGGTGCAGCAGGATCCGGTGGTACTGGCGGATACCTTTTATGCCAACGTGACGCTGGGACGACCTTTCACGCCTGAGCAGGTATGGGAGGTGCTGGAAACGGTACAGCTTGCGGATCTGGCGCGCGGGTTAAGCGAGGGGATCCATACCCGGCTGGGTGAGCAGGGCAATAATCTCTCGGTCGGGCAAAAGCAACTTCTTGCGCTGGCGCGCGTGCTGATTGAGACGCCACAGGTGTTAATTCTGGATGAAGCGACCGCAAGCATTGACTCCGGTACCGAGCAGGCGATCCAGCAGGCGCTGGCTGCCGTGCGGGATCGCACTACGCTGGTGGTGATCGCCCACCGCCTCTCAACCATCGTCGATGCCGATACCATTCTGGTGCTGCACCGTGGCCAGGCCGTTGAACGGGGGACGCACAGAGCGCTGCTTGAGGCAAAAGGACGCTACTGGCAGATGTATCAGTTGCAGCTGGCAGGCGACGAACTGGCCGCCAGCGAGCGCGAGGAAGAGTCACTCAGCGCCTGATGCACCATAACAAGGCAATGCGCTAACAGACTTAACCGTTGGTGCAAAACTGAAACGCACCCTGCACTGCCATGGTGCGTTTTTTTTCATCCCTACCCGGCGCATGCGCGCCGCGGCGCTTTCCTCCTCACCTTTCACTTCTGGCACACCCTTTGCAATATCCCTTTCGTGTTAGCTGCGGCCATTACCGAATTCTGACTGGAGGGGATATATGAAGCTGGTTACGGTGGTAATCAAACCATTCAAACTCGAAGACGTGCGTGAAGCGCTGTCTTCCATGGGTATTCAGGGACTGACTGTCACCGAAGTGAAAGGCTTTGGGCGTCAGAAAGGTCATGCCGAGCTTTATCGCGGGGCGGAATACAGCGTTAACTTCCTGCCAAAAGTGAAGATTGATGTGGCGATTGCCGACGATCAGCTTGATGAGGTGATTGATGTCGTCAGCAAAGCAGCCTACACCGGAAAAATTGGCGACGGCAAAATTTTCGTTGCCGAACTACAGCGCGTCATTCGCATCCGTACCGGCGAATCTGACGAAGCGGCGTTGTAAGTAACTCCTGGCACACAGTGATAGGGATCGAGAAAATGAAGAAAGCAACAATGAAAACAGGTCTGGGTTCGCTGGCACTGCTGCCGGGCCTGGCAATGGCTGCACCTGCTGTGGCAGACAAAGCCGATAACGCCTTTATGATGATTTGCACCGCGCTGGTGCTGTTCATGACGATTCCGGGGATCGCGCTGTTTTACGGCGGCCTGATCCGCGGCAAGAACGTACTCTCCATGCTGACGCAGGTTGCCGTCACGTTCGCGCTGGTGTGCGTGCTGTGGGTGGTTTACGGTTACTCGCTGGCCTTCGGGGAGGGCAACGCCTTCTTCGGCAACGTTAACTGGGCGATGCTGAAAAATATCGAACTGACCGCGGTGATGGGCAGTTTTTATCAGTATATTCATGTCGCGTTCCAGGGCTCATTCGCCTGCATCACCGTGGGGCTGATTGTGGGCGCGCTGGCTGAGCGTATCCGCTTCTCTGCGGTACTGATTTTCGTGGTGGTCTGGCTGACGCTCTCCTATATCCCGATTGCGCATATGGTCTGGGGAGGTGGTCTGTTGGCTTCCCATGGCGCGCTGGACTTTGCGGGCGGTACCGTTGTGCACATCAACGCCGCGGTAGCAGGTCTGGTAGGCGCATACCTGATTGGTAAGCGCGTGGGCTTCGGGAAGGAAGCATTTAAGCCGCACAATCTGCCGATGGTCTTTACCGGCACCGCCATCCTCTATTTTGGCTGGTTCGGCTTCAACGCAGGTTCAGCCAGCGCCGCTAACGAAATCGCTGCGCTGGCCTTCGTGAATACCGTTGTGGCAACCGCCGGCGCTATCCTCTCATGGGTATTTGGCGAGTGGGCCGTTCGCGGCAAGCCATCGCTGCTGGGTGCCTGTTCCGGGGCGATTGCCGGTCTGGTAGGTATTACGCCAGCGTGCGGTTACGTGGGTGTGGGCGGTGCGCTGCTGATCGGTATCGTCGCAGGACTGGCGGGGCTGTGGGGCGTTACCGCACTGAAACGTATTCTGCGCGTTGACGATCCGTGTGACGTATTCGGCGTACACGGTGTGTGCGGCATCGTCGGCTGTATCATGACCGGTATCTTTGCTGCCCAATCTCTGGGCGGTGTGGGTTACGCAGAAGGCGTGACCATGATGCATCAGGTGCTGGTACAGCTGGAAAGCATCGCGATCACCGTTGTCTGGTCGGGTGTTGTGGCCTTTATCGGTTACAAGCTGGCTGATATGACCGTTGGGCTGCGCGTGCCGGAAGAGCAGGAGCGCGAAGGCCTGGACGTCAACAGCCACGGCGAGAATGCCTATAACGCATAATTTGAGTGCCTTGCCGGGCGGCGGCTTCGCCTTACCCGGCCTGAAAAAGCACAATTCGCAGGCCCGGTGAGCGCAGCTCCACCGGGCTTTTTACATCACCCGCGATTACGCATCACACCTTCCTGCACGGTAGAAGCAACCAGCACGCCATCCTGAGTGTAAAACTCCCCGCGTACAAAGCCGCGCGCGCTGGACGCAGAGGTACTTTCCACGCTGTAAAGCAGCCATTCATTCATATCGAATGGACGGTGGAACCACATGGAATGGTCAATTGTGGCTACCTGCATCCCTTTTTCGAGGAAGCCCACACCGTGCGGCTGTAGCGCAACCGGCAGGAAGTTGAAATCCGACGCATACCCCAGCAGGTACTGATGCACGCGTAAATCTGCGGGTACGCTGCCGTTGGCGCGGATCCACACCTGGCGGGCGGGCTCAGCGGTATGCCCCTTCATTGGGTTATGAAATTCGACCGGGCGGATCTCCAGCGGTTTATCGCACAGAAACTTCTCTTTTACCTGCGGCGGCAGCAGATGCGCGAGAGCGCGGGCAATTTCGGTTTCCGATTTTAGATCGTCCGGCGACGGGGCAGACGGCATCTTTTTTTGATGCTCATAGCCCGGCTCTGGCGCCTGGAACGAGGCGGTCATATAGAAGATGGGTTTGCCATGCTGAATGGCCGCCACGCGACGGGCGCTGAAGCTTTGACCGTCACGCAGAACTTCCACGTCGTAAACAATCGGTTTAGCGCTGTCACCGGGGCGTAAAAAGTAGCTGTGAAACGAGTGCACCAGACGGTCTGCCGGGACGGTCTCCTTGGCGGCATACAGCGCTTGCCCCACGACCTGGCCGCCAAAAACCTGGCGTAAGCCTAAATCTTCGCTCTGTCCGCGAAATAGCCCTTCTTCTATTTTTTCCAGGTTCAGTAATGTCAGCAGATTGTTCAGTGCCTGACTCATAGTGGTCCTCAATAAACGCCGTGGCGAAAGATACGCTGAGTATAACCCAGAAATGAAAGTGGTCCGATGGGTAGAATAATCTTAATATCTGGACGAAATTAGGCATAAATCCGTGATTTGTGCCACACTTGTATTCGTTGTGTGAATAAAACGACATCAGATGGGATCGATCCCGCTGGTGCATTGATGATAAGGAGACTTCAATGAAACTCGTGCCTATGCTCAGTGGTGTAGCAATTGCGGTAGCGTTGTCCGCCTGTGCTGGTAAGAGTGCCGATGTACCGGTGCCAACAGCAAGCGCAAACGGGATTAACACCCTTTCACAGCAAGCTATTCAGCAGCCAAATGTTTCCGGTACGATCTGGATCAAACAGAAGGTTGCGCTGCCGCCGGATGCGGTTTTAACGGTCACGCTGTCTGATGCTTCCCTGGCGGATGCGCCGTCCAAAGTGCTTGCGCAGCGCGCGGTTCGTACGGAGGGTAAACAGGCGCCGTTCAGCTTTGTGCTGCCGTACAACCCGTCTGACGTGCAACCCAATGCGCGTATCCTCCTGAGCGCGGCGGTAACGATCAACGATAAGCTGGTCTTTATCACCGATACCGTGCAGGAAGCGGTCAACAAAGGCGGCACCAAAATCGACCTGACCCTGGTACCGGTGCAGCAAACTGAAGTACCTGTTGCAACGCAGACCAATCAGCCGACTCTGCCTACACCGCCAACACAGCTGTAATTCTCTTTCGCCCTCTCCATGTTGACGGGAGAGGGCGTCAGTACTCCCAGCGATACTTCTGCATATCAATCTGTCCTGCCCCGGACACCTGCACCCCTTCTGAAAGTAAAGCCTGACGCTGGCGCTGCAAGTCTGGCCCGGTGAGGGAAATGGCGCCATGGCGATTGACGACCCGGTGCCACGGTAACGTGCTTCCTTCCGGTAGCCTCCTTAGCACGCCGCCTACCTGACGCGCCGCGCGCGGAGAACCCGCCAGCCGGGCGACTTCCCCATAGGTCGTGACACAGCCTTCCGGGATCGAGGCTACGATTTGCCACACTCGCTGTGGGAAAGTGTCATGTTCGTCCATTGTTACTCCTGCGGGAAATCAGCGAAGGGTAATGTTATACGAAGATAAAGAAGATTGTCGGGGCAGTTTGCGCAATAATCCAGCATCCGGTTGCCAGCGGCTTGCAATTGAGGTGCTCCACAGGGATAATGCGCCAGCGCGTTGGTTATCAACGCTCTCAATGGGGGCTCTGTTGGTTCTCCCGCAACGCTACTCTGTTCACCAGGTCAGGTCCGGAAGGAAGCAGCCAGGGCAGACGACGTGGGTGCCGGGATGTAGCTGGCAGGGCCCCCACCCATTTGAGCTTACGCTAAGTCGTATAGCTTAAAACCTCATCTCTTTGCCAACAATCATTCTGATATAGAGCCGATTATATCCGGCTCCCTTAATCGAAGATGACGTTTTCGGTTTAAGTATGGGGTCCAAGGAATCGATCGCCGTTCAGGTGGATCATATGGGTTGGAGCATCAGCTACCCAGACCTCTGTTTCCCAGGATAATTCCATCAGATATTTTGCCATCACTTTCCGGTCAGGGAAGGCTGTAACGTATACCAATCCGGGTTTAGCAGAAGCAAATAAATTTGCTAACTCACCGTGACGCTTTCCATCGACGGGCCCGTGGGAAGTAACTGATTCAATTAACAGTAGCCAGTTGCGTTTTTGCCAATAAAGAACAACATCGGGCAGTTTACCTTTTCGATCAACACTTACTCCCAGTTCCGCAAGTCGGTCTTTTCTAAAATGATCTTCCTTCGCGCCAGTATCTCCGATGTAAATAACTTCTGCTTCAGGAGCGAAACGAGGACCAAATTCAACGATGATATCCTTGATGAGCTGGCTATGCGCACCGGGGCTTAATTCTAATTCAGTACCGTCATTCAGCTTTAATGGCACCATTTCCATTTTTCGCGCCATGGCATACTGCTCAACTAAGGTCGGTACGTTGCCCATATGTTCTTCAAGCGCTGTTTCCCATTTGGCAGAACCATAGTTTAATAACACGGTATGCAGTTCAGGCGCTATCTGATAGCAAGCTTTAGGGGAGTTAACGGGGCGATCGGGTTTATCCGGATTGTATATAGCTATTCCGCCATCACAAAACTGATGGAGCGTTTGTCGACGGAAGGTTTCACGCGTGTTTGGGGCGTACTCTTTTCCGTAAACGTCTCTACACCAATCCATGATCGGTGTCACACCCAACATTGGGCGTTCAATTTTCTCCCACTCGCCATCAGGATGAAGATCAAGCAATGCGAGCAAAGTTAAAGCCGAACGCTCGTTTATTTGAGCACGAGGCATTCCAAGTTGACGCAACACATCAAGAGCTTGCTCTATTTTTTCCTGCGCTTTCAACGGGTCAGCGATTTTCCCTTTCGTCATAAGATCTAACTCCCTGTTAATAATTTCGTCAATTTGGTTCTGTTTAAGCACTTCATCATCGAACTCACTACCCATTTTTCGCAATACTTGCATTGATGGATAATGAATTGATCTTAGATCAGAGGCATTTACCTGAGTATGCCCACCAAACTGACGGTAATACTTATCCAGCAAAGTGCAGTTCAGATAGACATAAAGCCCGCGGGCGAGATCCGCATCCATACCCATCTTCTGAATATGGAAGACATTGGTTTTATTATCGAAACCGATCAACTCGCCAGGAAGTGAGGAGTCATATAATGTTGCGACAATGCGACGCTTTTCCTCTTTGCTGCTAAATCTTTTTAAAATCAGGAAGTAGCCCTGGTTTTTCCATAACCAGGGACGTGATGATTCGGAAACCCTAATTGCATTAGGCTTTTTCCCATCAAGGGGCCAATTCACTTTGCCGTTCAAATGCTGAGGAAAAAGTAGCGGCACTGACCCGGAATCCATTCTTTCTCTGAGGTCATTTTTAAGGCGAAAGTCAACTACCGGCCCAGTACTAACCTGAACATTAAGCTCGTCCAGAGTTGTTGTAAAAGGGGATAATCTCTCGATTATGTCCTGTTCTCTGGGACTTGCAGCGATATGAATGAACTTTTGTTTGTCTGCTGGGTTAACTATTTTGTCTATCGACACCTTGCGCTGCGTCATATCGGTGGCCGTGATTTGCCCGGATTCTTCATCAAGATGAAAATCTGATGTTGGGCTGGAGGTGATAATAACCTGCCCCTGCGGAACGCCTTTAACACAGTGAATGATGATATTTTCTTGAAGTACTTCATCCTCAGCAAATGCCGCATTACGGGAGTCGAAAATGTGGATGTGCTTGATGGACGTTTCAGAGAGTAAATGCTCACGGAAAGGCTGATAGTAAGGGCCATTACAGAAAGAGCGTGGAATAATCGCCACTAACTCTCCTCCCTTTTTCAGCTGTTTCAAAGCTAACGCCACAAACCCAGAGTATAGGTTGACCGTTTCTATGCCTGCATTGCGTAAAGAGGCCCGGTGAGCGCTCGACGAGAGAATTTTTTTATAAGGGGGATTCATAATCACATGGCTATAAGTCCCTGGCTCTTCACTGGTCGATATATTTTTAGCCAGAAGACTTGCCTCAAGTATGTAATCTACCTTACTAATTTTATGGGTTAATTTTCCATTTGCAGCCTCATCACAGGCTTTCAGTGTCTTGCTAAGATACGGAAGCATCACATCTGCAATGTCGATGGCGTCGAGCTCCATCATGTCGACATCAAGGCGCAACGCTCGTTCTACGAACGCCGCAGAGAGCGACCCCACTCCGCAGCCTGGATCGAGTAGCTTGATGTCACCTTTTATGTTGTCAAACAGGCTTGCCATGAACAGACAAATCGGAGCCGGTGTCATAAACTGACCGAGTGCAGATTTTGTCTTTGGATTTAACAGCTTATTCGCTTCTTTTCTATGCTGATCAGCCAGTTCCAACAAGCGCATCATATTTCCACTAGGTAACAAAAAAGTTCAAATTGCATACTGCTCCTGTGTCATCCGGAACAATATTAAGAGTCAGAATGCGTTACATGCCGACAATGTTACTACAAACAGAGCAGCGATCAGGATATCTTTAGTCCGTAAAAGGCCGCTTTGCCGATCGCCAGCCTAGCCTGCGCCACCGCTAATGGTAAACCCAGCGTCAACAGTCCGTAGCTGTTCAACGGTTGCTTTACCGGTTCTGCTATCCTGGCGTGTAATACAGACTTCATTTAACTGAAATAATAATGTCATAAACTTGTAATAATAGACTGTCATTTTATTTTCGGATGCCTTTATTCTGTCATAAGCTAAAAAATATATATCTGGATAACAAACTTATCTTCGTGTATTAAATTAAACACGTGTTCCGAAAGGATGTGACAATCATGGTTACTGCGGTTTTAAACGTTAAAATTGATGAAGCGCTAAAAGAAAGACTTCGCCACTATGCGGAAGACAATAATGAGAATTTAAGCGTGACCACAGAGAAACTGCTGCTGCTGGCATTTGAAGCAGTAGAAGAGGCGGGAGTATCGGAAGAGGATGTTGATAATCAGCATACGGAAGAAGAGAGTGTAACTCCATTTACTCCTAAAGAAATCAAAGCACTACGTAAACTTCTGAAGAAGAGAAAATGAAACAACAACTATCGACTGCCAGTGACTACAACGAGGCCTGCAATCTGTTACGTTCCGGCTACGTGAAACATGTTCGTCTTGGCTGGAATGTAGGAAGTGATGAGTTCTTTCGTATTGCGTCTGACTGGTGTGATACCGGTGCAAAAATAAAGAAAGAAGGGGATAATTTCATTATTTCGCTGAAAGGCTTCCCGATTCCACCTCAACATTAAGCTGTTCTTCATGAAAATTGCTGACTGCATGCGATACAGTCAGCAGTTTTTATTGTTTCTGGCGAATAATTTACACCAGGCTCCGTTTTACTGGCGCTACACTTTTATTTAATGCACGCCACAGCGGTTTGATCCGCAATAATGCCTCTTCAAGTTCTGGCGGACTGAGTGAGAAGGGCATACGCAGGTAGCGGTCAAACGCGCCTGATAGTCCAAAACGCGTGCCGGTGCCCATAATGATGCCTGTCGTTTCGGCGCGTGCCGCCAGCTGTGTCGCCAGCATGCCGGGTAATTCAATCCAATATGAAAGCCCTCCCTCCGCCTCCTGAAACCGCCATTCGGGGAAATGTTCCCGCAGCATTTGGCCGCAGCGGTCGCGCCGTTCTGCCAGCATTTGCCGCCGGGCAGGCAGGAAGGTTTCACTGTTTTCGATAAGCCACAGCGTGGCCAGCTGTTCCAGCACCGGAGAACCCAGATCCAGCGTGTCGCGCGCCTGCGCGAGGGTGGCGATAGTGCGTGACGAGGCGCGGATCCAGCCGAGACGCAGCCCACCCCAGAAGCTTTTACCTGCGGAACCCAGCGTCATCACAGCGGCCTCCGGGTTAAAGGCGGCCAGCGGCGGCGGCGGGGGAACATCGAACCAGAGATCGACCATGGTTTCATCCACCACCAGCGTGGTGCGGGTCTGCGCGGCGATGTCGGTTATGGTCTGGCGCGTCGCGGCATCCATGCAACGTCCGGTCGGATTATGAAAATCCGGCATCAGATAGGCCAGACGCGGGGCGGTCTGGGCAAGCGTTGCGGCAAAACCGTCGGTATCCCAGCCCGTTTCAGGCAGCGAGACGCCCACGGGCCGGCATAGCGCCCCCTGAATAGCGGCTATCGCCAGCGGGTAGGTAGGATGATCCACCACCACGCGATCCCCGGGGCCGGTCATCATTCTTAAGATCAGGGCGAAGCCGCTGACGGCGCCGTTCACCACCATCACTTCGTCTGCCCGGGTGGGCAGACCGCGTGCGGTGTAGCGGGCGGCGATAGCTTCACGCAGCACCGGAAGCCCAAGCTGATCGTACCCGGTCAGCGCCAGGTTCGGCGTGATGGCCGTCAGCGCGTGGGCGTAGGCCTGGTGGATCTCTGGTCCCGCGTTGAGTGCGGCGGTTGAGAGATCCAGCGCCGCGCTGGCAGTAGAAAGCGTGGGCACGGCGCGGCGGTCTGGCAGGATCGCCCGCGAACCGCTGCCGTGACGGCTCTCCAGATAACCCTCTTCCCGCAGATGCGCCAGCGCGCTGCTGATGGTCGTGCGGCTTACGCTCAGAGCGGCGGCCAGTTCCCGCTCTCCGGGCAGGCGCGTGTTTAACGCCAGCCTGCCATCCAGAATTAACAGGCGTAACGCGTCAGCCAGCTGGCGCCACAGCGGGGTGCGGGAAGAGGCTTGCTGCCAGTGCCCTAACAGGCGTACCAGAGACTGGCTTCCAAAACGACGTGATGACATATGCAGTCCACTATTTGAAAACTGGACATTAATCATAGTGCCATTTTCACCGAAGATGGAACCTGGTTCTTCGGAGAAGAGAAAATGGTACGTCGTCTGGTACAACTTTATGTCGGTTTAGGCCTGTACGGGCTTTCAACCGCGATGTTTATTCGTTCGGATCTGGGTGTCGACCCGTGGGATGTCTTTCACCTTGGCGTCGCCATCCAGACCGGGATGAGCATCGGCACGGTGATTATTTTAACCGGGGCCGCGGTGCTGCTGCTGTGGATCCCGCTGCGTCAGCTGCCGGGACTGGGTACTATCAGTAATGTGATTTGTATTGGTCTGGCGGCCGATGCGTCAATGGCGCTGATCCCTGAGCTCACCTCGCTGCCCGTGCGCATCACCCTGCTGGTTTCCGGCATTGTGGTTAACGCCCTTGCCACCGGGATGTATATCGGCGCGGGTTTTGGCGCAGGCCCGCGCGACGGTCTGATGACCGGCATACATGCCCGGCTGGGCTGGTCGATCCGCAGCGTGCGTACCGCGATCGAGGTGACCGTGTTGATCGTCGGCTACCTCCTCGGGGGAGCGTTTGGCGTTGGAACCGTACTGTATGCATTAACCATCGGCCCGCTGATCCAGCTCTGTTTGCCGTGGTTTCGTCAGGGACCGCGCATTCAGAAAGCCGCGCGGCCGGAGCGGATTGTTTAATTTTGCGAAGCGCTCACAGGCTATGATGGCGTAACTGTGTCAGAATAGAGACTTCTCTTTTTACGACGCCAGAATGTATGAAAGCGATCACTCTTTATGACGTTGCCCGCGTGGCGGGCGTTTCCTATCAGACCGTTTCCCGGGTGATTAACGACGCAGAACACGTTTCTGCCCGTACGCGGGAAAAGGTCCGGCAGGCCATGGCGGCGCTACACTATGTGCCTAACCGTGGCGCGCAGCAGCTGGCCGGGAAACGTACCCGCACGCTGGGGCTGATGACCAGCGATCTGGCGCTGCATGCGCCGTCGCAAATCGCCTCAGCTGTAAAATCCCGGGCAGTGGAGCAGGGGGCTAGCGTACTCATCTCCATGGTGGAGCAACCCGCGCAGTGTCAGGCTGCTTTGCAGGAATTACTGGCGCAGCGCGTGGAGGCGCTGCTGGTGAACGTTCCGCTGGAAGATGCACAGGCAGAAATGCTTCAGGAAATGGCCTCGCCGACCCCGGTTCTTTTTCTCGATGTTTCCCCCACAGCTCGGGTTAACAGCCTTGTTTTCAATGCCGAACAGGGCGCTGGCCTGGGGGCAGAGCATCTGCTTTCGCTGGGGCACCAGCGAATTGCGCTGCTCGCCGGGCCGGAAAGTTCTGTCTCTGCCCGGGCTCGTCTGGCGGGATGGAAAACCACGCTGGCCCGGGCCGGCGTGGAGGCGTTTGCGGTGGCGCAGGGCGACTGGAGCGCGGCCTCGGGCTATGAGAAAGGGCATCAGCTCCTGGCGGGCGCGCAGCTGCCGGAGGCGATCCTCGTCGCTAACGATCAGATGGCGCTTGGCGTTTTACGCGCCTGTGCGGAAAAAGGCGTTGCGGTACCGGGGCAGATCTCGGTTGTCGGGTTTGATGATACGGCTGACAGCGCGTGGTTTTCACCTCCGCTCACCACCGTTCGGCAGGCGTTCCGCGAGGCCGGTGAGCGCAGCGTGGAGTGGCTGATGGCACCTGACCATCACGACGAATGCTGGCAGGAACAACTTCCTGTTACGTTGATAGTACGTCATTCCACCGCGCCGCGCGCCGCACAGCAGGCCGATCGTGAAGATCTGGCGCAACAGCTCAGAACGCTGGCGCTGCTGGCGGAGAAACTGGCGCGCAGCTAGCACTTTTGTGATCGTGCTCGCCTGGTGACGATCAAAGTCTTTACCGCCACCGTTTACCAGGGCATGTTGGCTGAAATTGTGAGCGCTTCGCAAAGAGGTTGATATGTCTTCTACATTGCCGCTGACCCTCAGCGCACTTCTGGCGCGTCGTGACTGGGAAAACCCGGGCGTGACGCAGTGGAATCGTCTGGCTACACACGCGCCTTTTCATAGCTGGCGCGATGAAACCTTCGCCCGCGAGGATAAACTTTCGCTAAGCAAGCGTCTGCTTAACGGCGTCTGGCGATTCAGCTTTTTCCCGGCGCCAGAGCAGGTTCCCGAGGCATGGATAACGGACGATCTGGCTGACGCCGTTGGGATGCCCGTGCCGTCGAACTGGCAGATGGAGGGATTTGACACTCCCATCTATACCAACGTCACCTATCCGATAAATGTGAACCCGCCGTATGTTCCGGCTGAAAACCCAACTGGTTGTTACTCGCTCACATTTGAGATGAATGACGCCTGGCTGTGCAGTGGGCAAACCCGCATTATTTTTGACGGGGTGAATTCAGCTTTTCATCTGTGGTGTAACGGCCAGTGGGTGGGCTATTCGCAGGACAGCCGTCTGCCTGCGGAGTTCGATCTTAGCGCGGTGCTGCGACCGGGGCAGAACCGTCTGGCGGTGATGGTGTTACGCTGGTGCGACGGAAGCTACCTGGAAGATCAGGACATGTGGCGGATGAGCGGCATTTTCCGTGACGTCTCGCTGCTGCACAAGCCGGAAACGCGAATTGCCGATTATCAGATCGTGACCGATCTGAATGCCGAATGCGATCGGGCGATACTCCGGGTTGACGTTGCGCTGGAAGGCTCACGCTACGCCGAATGCGAGGTGGCGTTTACCCTGTGGCGTAACGGCGAAGCCTGCGCGCAAACCACGCAGCAGCCCGGATCGGCCATCGTGGACGAACGCGGCAGTTGGGCAGAACGGCTCACGGTGGCGATCCCCGTGAACGCTCCCGCGCTGTGGAGCGCTGAAACACCGGAATGCTATCGGCTGACAATGTCGCTTCGGGATGCGCAGGGTAACGTGCTGGAAACTGAAGCCTGCGATGTCGGTTTCAGACGCGTCGAAATCAGCAACGGCCTGCTGAAGCTTAACGGCAAACCGCTGCTGATCCGCGGCGTGAACCGTCACGAACATCATCCTGAGAAGGGGCAGGTGATGGATGAGGCGACCATGCGCCGCGACATCGAACTGATGAAGCAGCATAACTTCAACGCCGTGCGCTGCTCGCATTATCCGAACCATCCTCTGTGGTACACGCTTTGCGATCGCTACGGCCTGTACGTGGTCGATGAGGCGAATATTGAAACCCACGGCATGGTGCCGATGAGCCGCCTGGCGGACGATCCGCGCTGGCTGCCTGCCATGAGCGAACGCGTAACGCGTATGGTGCAGCGGGACCGGAATCATCCGTCCATCATCATCTGGTCCCTGGGGAATGAGTCCGGGCATGGGGCGAATCACGATGCGCTGTACCGCTGGCTGAAAACCGCCGATCCCACGCGGCCGGTGCAGTACGAAGGCGGTGGCGCCAGTACGGCCGCTACCGATATTGTCTGCCCGATGTATGCCCGCGTCGATCAGGATCAGCCATTCCCGGCGGTGCCAAAGTGGTCGATTAAAAAGTGGATCGGCATGCCGGACGAAACCCGTCCGCTGATCCTGTGCGAGTATGCCCACGCGATGGGCAACAGCTTTGGCGGCTTTGCCAGCTACTGGCAGGCATTCCGCAGCCATCCCCGGTTGCAGGGCGGGTTTGTCTGGGACTGGGTCGATCAGGCGCTGACGAAAAAAGCGGAAGACGGCACGGCATTCTGGGCCTACGGCGGCGATTTTGGCGATAAGCCCAACGACCGTCAGTTCTGCCTCAACGGGCTGGTGTTTCCCGATCGCACTCCGCACCCCGCCCTTTACGAGGCGCAGCGTGCCCAGCAGTTCTTTACCTTTACGCTGGTGAGCACCGCTCCGCTGGTCGTCGAGATCCAGAGCGATTATCTGTTCCGTCATACTGACAACGAGCATCTGCGATGGTCAGTGGCACGTGACGGTGCGGTATTGGCCTCCGGCGAAACACCCCTTTCTGTTGCGCCTCAGGAGACGCAGCGCGTTGAGATCCCGCTGCCTGAGCTTGTCGCTGAGCCGGGCGAGGTCTGGCTCAACGTGGAGATCGTTCAGCCGCAGGCCACGCCGTGGTCGCCGCCCGGCCACCGTTGTGCCTGGGATCAGTGGCCGCTCCCGGTTCCGCTGTACCTTGCGCCACCGAAAGCGGGCGGAACCCCTCCGCAGCTAACGGTGCAGGACGAGGCGCTGGACATCACTCATCAGCAGCAGCGCTGGCAGTTTAGCCGTCTCACCGGAAACCTGACCCAGTGGTGGAACGAGGGCGCTGAAACGCTCCGTTCCCCGCTAACGGATAACTTCACCCGCGCGCCGCTGGACAATGACATTGGCGTCAGCGAGGCGACCCGCATCGATCCGAACGCGTGGGTGGAACGCTGGAAAGCGGCGGGGATGTATGAGATGTCCTCGCGCCTCCTCCAGTGTGAAGCGGAGCAGCATGCCCGTGAGGTGGTGGTGACCACGCAGCACGTCTGGGAACATCAGGGAAAAGCGCTGTTTATCAGCTGCAAGGTCTGGCGGATTGATGACCACGGGGTACTGCACGGTGATGTGCAGGTGACGGTGGCATCTGACATTCCTGAGCCCGCTCGCGTGGGCCTGAGCGTTATGCTGGCGGATATCCCGGAAACGGTGCGCTGGCTGGGGCTCGGGCCACTAGAGAACTATCCGGACAGAAAACTGGCGGCGCAGCAGGGGCGCTGGGCGTTACCGCTGGAAGAGATGCAGACGCCGTATATCTTCCCGACGGAGAACGGTTTGCGCTGCGACACCCGCGAGCTGACGTTTGGCTCCCATCAGTGGCAGGGACAGTTCCATTTCTCCCTGAGCCGTTATAGCCAGCGGCAGCTGCATGAGACAACGCATCAGCATTTTCTGCGGGAAGAGGCTGGCTGCTGGTTGAATCTTGATGCGTTTCACATGGGCGTAGGGGGGGACGACTCATGGAGCCCGAGCGTAGCCCCGGCCTTCATTCTGCAAAACCGCCGGCTGCGCTTCACGTTTAGCTGGCAGCAGAACGGCTGAGCCGACACGTGCGGCCACTACCGTGGCCGCAATGCTTATCTCAGGATCCCGCTTACGCCGTGAATGCTCATATAAATTCCGACTACCGCGATCAGTGCCGCTGAGATCCACGGCGCCTTGCGCGAAAAGGCGCTAAAGCCGGGCCAGCGCTTCGCCGCATGTTTCATGCTTAATGCGGCAATTGCGCCAGAGGCGACGAGAGTGAGCGCCAGCCCGATACTGAAACTGAACACCAGCGTGGCGCCGAGCGCGAAATGTTTCAGTTGCAGGCAGATCAGCAGCACCGTAATGGAGGCCGGACAGGGGATAAGCCCACCGGTCAGGCCGAATAGCGCGATTTGCCCGGTGGTGACCTCTTTACCATTGAAGCGCCGGTTAATGTCCTGGGCGTGTGCGCGCTGGTGGGCATCCTGCCACTCCTCTTCAACCAGAGGAGACGTGTGGTCGTGATGATGCGCGTGGTCGTGATGATGCGCGTGGTCGTGATGATCATGATGGTGATGATGATCATCATGGTGGTGATGCGGCTGGCTCTCCTGCCAGGTTCGCCACGCCATCCACAGGGCGATCAACACGATCAGAACCCCGGAAATCAACTGAAACCAGGGCTCAGAAGTATCTGCATCCCATCCCCGACCAAACCCTAATCCTGCCATCGCAATGATCCAGACGACCGCCGTATGAGACAGCGTTGCGGACAACCCAAGCAACACAGCCTGTTTCAGCGTACCGCGGATCGCCACAATGAAAGCCGCCATCATTGTTTTTGAATGGCCTGGCTCGAGGCCGTGGAGCGCGCCAAGCAGGATGGCGCTGGGGACAAACAGCCAGGCGTTACCCTGCTGAAGAAGAGAAGAAAAAGCGTTCATTGAACATTCCGGGGTGGAAAACATGCCGAGAATACTACTCCCCCCCAGTAGTATAATACTACCCCCCAGTAGAAAAATACCCAGGGGGAGTAGAGCGTGATATGCTTTTTACGCCACCAAAGAGGAGCTAAGCGATGTCACACACAGTTTGTGATAAAAAGAAGTTATTGACCCGCCTGAAAAAAATTCAGGGGCAAAGCGCTGCGCTGGAAAAAATGCTCAACAGCGATCATGAATGCGCCGAGGTGTTACAGCAGCTGGCGGCGATCAGGGGCGCGGTAAACGGCATGATGATGCAAGTAATTGAGGGACATTTAACCGATCACGTGGTGAAAGAGCCAGAGGAAGCGCAGCGCGAGGCCGATCTCGGGGTCGTGATGCAGGTGATCAAATCGTACCTTAAGTAATGTGCTTCTCCAGATTGTGCCCGGCCCAGAGAATGAAATCCTCTTTAGGCAGCGCCTTGCTGAAATACCAGCCCTGGCCGTACTGCACGCCGTGGCGATGCAACCATTCGATCTGCCCTTCAGTTTCAATGCCTTCTGCGACCATCGCCAGTTTAAGCGATTTGGCCATTTCGATGATGTGGGGAGTCACGTTCTTGTACTCCAGCGCATCCACAAAGGATTTATCAATCTTCAGGGTATCGACATCCAGATCCTGCAAATAGCTCAGGCTGGAGTAACCCGTACCAAAATCATCAATGTAGATAGCGTGCCCGGCGCGGCGAAACGCAGCGATGGCAGGCACGCTGACGGCGGGATCGGCAAAGCCGCGCTCGGTTAATTCAAGGGCGATCTGGCGCGGGTGGACGCCCCATTTGTTGAGCAACTGACTCAGCTGGCGAGGCAGCTCGGGGGACGTTAAATCCGATGGCGCAAGGTTGACAGAAATGTGCAGTTCCGGGTGATGGTGCAGCCAGGCGCCTAGATCCTCAAACACCTCATTCACCACCAGCTGCGTGAGCTTTGAAATAAGCCCCGTCTGCTCAGCCAGCGGAACAAAGAGATTAGGCGACAGGTTACTGCCATCCGGCTGCGGCCAGCGCATCAGCGCTTCAGCACCCACCAGTTTTCCACTACACAGCGCCACGATGGGCTGGTAGTGAACCTCGATCTCCCGGTTGTTGATCGCGTCGATCAGGCGGTGACGCGGGGACAGCAAACGGCGGAGGATGCGCAGGACAATAAGGGCACCAGCCAGGCTTAGCAAGATGCCAGCCGGTAGCCAGATGATCAGCTGCTGGTGCCACGATTCCGCCAGCGGTTTTAACGACGCCCACGCGATCACCGTAAACCCCAGTTCGGGTACAGGTTTCAACACGTACATCGAGCCGTTGTATTGCACGCGCGTAACGTCCTGCTGCTCCTTAACGACAGAAAGAATATACGGGTCGACAATATTGCTTCTGGCAAATATCCGATGGGTTTCGCTGCCCACCAGGGCGGCATCCATCGAAATATCACCGAAAGGGACAACATCCACAAGCGAGGCCGGATCAACCATCACCAGATAATGTCCTTTCCCCAGAACGGCCATATAACGGTGAATGCCGAGGTCGTTTTGTGAGGTGAGCCACGCGCTATACCCGTCTGCGGTGATCCGCATCGGGGGCGGTAAGATCGCCGTATTACTGGATTGTTCCAGGGATGAGCAGAGCGGCTTCAGGTTATCGGTATACATCACTTCCTGAATATAGCGCCAGGAGAACGCGACCCGGCGCATTTCGCGTAAATGCGGGGGAGTGCAGGGTGGGGCGTGGAATGTCTGTAGGTGCGTGAGCGCCTGTTTTGCCTGCGCAACGACTCTGTCGGTACGGATCAGGACGCGCGAGGCATAGCTGTCCAGAGCGTCCACAAATTTATCCTCTGCCTGACGATGCGCCAGCCAGATACTGAGGCACACAGGGACCAGCACAGAGAAGATCAGTATGCCTGTTACCAGGCTGGCCAGATGTCGGGTTCGCATGCTGCTTTATCCTTTCCATATGCCCACCTTGGGCCTGGAGTTTGCGCGCCAGAAGAAAAAGTTTTTTATCGCTAAATGATATAGTTATAGCATGTGACAGTCTCAGGCAGGTATCTCTATCAACCTTTCAAAAACAGGCTCTGCGTGACAGGGGTTGTTTTTGCAGTAAAGCTCAGATAGTATTTTGTTATGTTATAACAATACATGAAGGCCAGAGATGAAACCGAATATCCATCCAACCTATCGCACCGTTGTGTTTCACGACACCACGGCGAATGAATACTTTAAAGTCGGCTCAACAATTAAGACAGACCGTGAAATTGAGCTGGAGGGGAAAACGTATCCCTACGTTACCCTTGATGTCTCCTCTAAATCACATCCGTTTTATACCGGGAAGCAGAAGACCTTCTCGACGGATGGCAGCGCGGCACGCTTCCGCAAGCGTTTTGGTGGCTTTCTTGATGCGAAGCGAGGCTAATCATGCAGGTGCTGAACTCATTGCGCAGTGCAAAACAGCGTCACCCGGATTGCCAGATAGTCAAACGCAAGGGACGCTTATACGTGATTTGCAAATCTAACCCGCGCTTTAAGGCGGTGCAGGGACGTAAAAAAAGACGCTAGACGCGCGTCTCTCGCCAGCTTTCCAGGGATCTTTTCTGTTTGCCATCGGCGGTAAAATTGTCGGTGGCAAGCCAGCTTTCAAACGCGCTCGCCAGCGCTGGCCACTCTTTGTCGAGAATTGAAAACCAGTCGGTGTCCCGGTTTCGGCCTTTAATGACCAGCGCCTGGCGAAAACGCCCTTCAAACTGAAAGCCCAGACGCAGAGCCGCTTTGCGGGATGGTTCGTTCAGGCTGTTGCACTTCCATTCATAACGCCGGTAGCCCAGGGTATCGAACACGTACCGCATCAGCAGATACTGCGCTTCTGTCGACATGGGCGTGCGACTTAACAGTGACGAGAAGTGAACATGTCCCACTTCCACAACGCCGTTTTTAGGATCGATCCGCATCAGGGACAGCGTCCCGACAGGAGACTGGGTCTGGTTATCGATAACGGTAAAGTGGATGGGATCGGCTAATTCGCTCACGCTCGCCACCCATTCGGCAAACTCCTCTGCGGTGGCATCGGGTTCACGCAGCAGCCACGTCCAGCTTCGGGTATCTCCGGCCAGGGAATACGCAGAGAACAACGCCGGGGCATGCTCCACGCGCAGCGGCTCAAGCCGACAATAGCGACCCTGAAGTATCACCCGGGACGGGTGCGGGCGAGGCTGCCAGTCGAAAAGGCTTTCACCTACAGGTTGTCCAAACTCATTGAATGTATTCATCTTTATTCCCGTCAAATTGAAAAGATCTCCAGATTAATGAATTGCTGGTTCCTTAAAAAGAACCACCAGGCTATGTTTTTCTGGTACCACGAGGAGGAAAGATGAATATACCGGGTGATGAGCTTTACACCTTGCTCCATGCTGCGCTGAAAAAACGTGGGGAAGAGACGCTCCAGCGTGCGCTCTATCTTGCTTTGCGGGAGGCCATACTGTGCGGAAGGCTTCGGTCCGGCAGCCATTTGCCCGGCTCGCGAACGCTGGCGCAGCAGATCTCGGTGTCCCGAAACACCGTCAATGCGGCGCTGGACCAGCTCACGCTCGAAGGTTATTTGCTGCGTAGCCGCCAGGGTACGCGGGTGGGGCAATTCGCTCCTCGGACGATTACCCGGACATTACCGGACCCGGACGTCAGGCTGACAAAACGTGTCGCCCTGCTGCCCGCGCCTGTGCCGCGCGACACCCCGGTGATGGCGTTTACGCCGGGAACGCCTGCCATCAACTATTTCCCCTTACCGCTGTGGCGGCGGTTGTACGATCGTGTTCTGCGCGAGGAGGGAAGCACCCTGTTAGGGTATGGCGACCCGGCCGGCGAGCCGACGCTGCGGGCCGCCGTTGCCCGCCATCTTGCGCTGTCCCGCGGCATTGACTGCGATGCCAGCCAGATTGTGATAACCGAAGGGGCGCTGGAGGGCGTCAATCTGTGCACGATGCTGTTAAGCGAGCCGGGGGATGTTGCCTGGGTGGAAAATCCCGGCTATAGCGGCGCCAAAAGCGCTTTCGTCAAAACCGGCCTGGCGATGACCGGCATACCGGTGGATGACGAGGGGATGTGCTGGGAAGGGCTGTCTGCGCCTTCACCCACGCTGATTTTTACCTCGCCATCGCATCAGTTCCCTTGCGGAAGCGTGCTCAGCGCGCGGCGGCGTCTGGCGCTGCTGGAACTGGCCCGGCAGCACAGCGCGTGGATCATTGAGGATGATTACGACAGCGAATTTCGTTATACCGGTGAGCCCGTCCCGGCGATGCTCGGAATGGTCAACAATGCGCCCGTTGTGTATCTGGGGACGTTCAGCAAAACGCTGTTTCCATCGCTCCGGATGGGGTTCATGGTGTTACCGCCAGCGCTGGCGAAGGCGGCGCGTCCGGCCATCGGCTCGCTGCTGCGCGGCGGGCATCGCGCTGAACAGCGCACCCTGGCGCTGTTTATTGAGGAAGGCCACTATGCACGACATCTTGCCGCCATGCGCCGCCTTTATCGTAAGCGTTACCGCCAGCTGCGGGAGGTGCTGAGCGCAGAGCTTCATACGCCGCACCGTGTTCTTGCCGGGGAAGGGGGAATGCATCTGACGCTGGCAATTGACGGTATCGACGACCAGCGGCTGGTGGAGCAGGCGAGAGCGTTTCAGCTGGCACCCGCTGCGCTGAGCGGGTATTACCTTGAGACGAAGCAGGGGCAAACCGGTCTGGTTTTAGGTTACGGTAATACCTCTGCTTCGCAGTTTGCGCCGGGTATCCGACGTCTTCAGGCGCTCATTACACAGCAGTGGGGCGGGAAAGGGTAAAGACATCATAAAAAGAGAGCTGGCCCTTAGTGATGACCATTTTCTGCAACTTCTCTTTTTGCCCGGCTTCGACGGCCGGCGAGAGCAGGATATTGTCGATCAGCTCCTTCGGCACGTAACGCGTGTTGTACCACTCCCCGTTGTAGCACACGCGGAAATCGAGTACGTCGATATCTTCATACCGGTAACGCGGATTGACGTCGAAAAAGAAAAATGCGTTAAACACCACGAACAGCACAACCAGTAGCCAGACGGAATCGACCAGTGTTTCAGACTTCAGCATGACGATAAGCGTTGCCAGCCAGGCGGCGTACATGGCGACGAACAATCCGGGGTGTTTGCGAATAAAGCTGATGCTAAAACGCGGGCGATTGTCGCGCTTTTCGCGGGTATTGAGATCGTCGATGGTGGCGGTAAGCAGGCGCTGTATCTCTGTCATTTTTTGCCTTTATGATTGTTAAAAATACAGGTGATCTGCCTATTTTATGAGAGGGGTTTATGCGATGAAAGTAACAGTTATGCCAGGAAAAAGCATAACAGTTACTCAGGATGCGCTTAGATCATTTTAATGATTTTCGCCGGATTCCCGCCCACTACCGCATTGGCCGGCACGTCTTTGGTCACTACCGCGCCGGAAGCGATAACCGCATTATCGCCAATGGTCACGCCTGGATTAATCACCGCGCGTCCGCCGATCCAGACATTATCACCAATGGTGACCGGTTTACCGTACTCCAGCCCGCTGTTACGTTCGGTCGCATCCAGAGGATGCGTGGCCGTATAAATGTGCACTCCCGGCGCAAGCATACAGTTATCGCCAATGCGGACAGGGCAGACGTCCAGCATGACGCAATCGAAGTTAGCGTAAAAATTGTTACCCAGATAGATGTTATACCCGTAGTCGCAGCGGAAGCTTGGCTCTATATAGGCACCTTCGCTTTGACCCAGTAGGTCAGCTAATAAGGCGCGACGTTCGGCCTTCTCATCGGGTGCGGTATGGTTATAGCGGTGAACAAGATGACGCGCGCGTAAACGGTCAGCCCTCAGCGTGTCATCGCCAGGGCGGTAATATTCACCTGCAATCATCTTCTGTTTTTCTTCACTCATGGGAACCTCTCTGGAATCGTTTTACGCAGCGTAAAGAGGATTAACCAGAAAGGGAACGTTCCCTAAAAGTGGCTGTGACGGGAGTCACAACATTCTTGCGCATAAATACGTTTTATACGGGAACCTGGCGTTTGCATTTGAAGCGTAATTCGAAAGGTAAATTCAGCTTAACAACGGGCGTAATGCCTTTACAGTCTCTCTTCAACGATTAACGAACAAATTTCCACACCGAAGAGGGGATCTTGTCATACAGTTTATTCATGGTCAGCTCAGCAAGACGATGGTCGGCAGCTGAATAAAATACCGCCAGTTCATTATCAGACAGCTCGTATTTATTTTTCTCAATAACTCGTTCAAGGGTGTCAATTGACTGGCAGCGTCGCAGGCGCATCAAATAATCGACTTTTGTTAATGGTTTATCAGACATAAATTCACCTTAGTAATTGTAATAATTTTAACAGGAAAGACTAACCGGATTAGCTCTGCTGACATTAGTGAAGCAGCGAAATAGACGGTTTCCTGATTTACGCCATTTCTGCAAATCCTGTGCGTTAATGCCGTAGCTGCTGAACAACATAAAGGTGTCGTCCAGGTATTCATCAATTTGCTCTATCAACTTATTATCTTCATTGTACTTAATTTTATAATTAAGTGCGAAGGTGGCGATATGCTCGATCAGCTCGTTAAGCTGTAAATTGATAGCAGACGTTGGATCGTTCACCCAGCCATGGTTACTTTCTTCAAGATTGGCAAGGCAGTCATGGTACAAGGATTCGCAGAGAAATTTCAACTGCGCGATATCATGCCTTTTTGGCGAGTACTCGTCCATAGCGCATCCCCTTCTGAGTGATTTTTTACTCACCGAACATCATGTCGGGATGGATACAACTTGCTTAGCCACACGGGAGCTGTGTTCCTGATAACTCTAACTATAAGCCACTCTGATCAAGATTTCACCGCGCTATTACGAAAAATTACAATTAAATCGTTACTGTTCGAGCCTTTACGCAAATCTACCTTTTGCAGCGAACGCGTTAATCAATAAAAAAAGCCGATTTTTATCGGTTCCTTAAAATTCATTGAGTTAGCGCAAAGTTTCATGTGAAGTCCGAAACCAGATATCTTCAGATATTTTCCATTGCTTAGGAATAGTCCGAATAATTTACGTCACGAAATGATAATAAAAGAATGCTGAGTTCCTGGTGTAAGTTATCGGCCTATTATGATAGGCCTTATTAAAAAAGAGGAAAATAAATAGAAAGGCAATAGGTCTATTTTATGATTTTTTCTGAAAAAGAAAAAGGCCGCAAATGCGGCCTTTTTATCATGTGAAACCGGTATCAGTGATGTTCTACCGAATGATTGTGCTCAACGTCTTCATTCTTACGGCTGAAGCGGCGGCGAACCACCACGAAGAACACCGGTACGAAGAAGATCGCAAGAACGGTCGCGGTTACCATCCCACCCATTACGCCGGTACCTACTGCGTTCTGTGCGCCGGAGCCCGCGCCGGAGCTGATAACCAGCGGCATAACGCCGAGGATAAATGCCAGGGACGTCATCAGGATTGGACGCAAACGCATACGAACGGCTTCCAGCGTTGCTTCAATCAGGCCTTTTCCTTCTTTCTCCATCAGATCTTTGGCGAATTCGACGATTAGTATCGCGTTCTTCGCCGACAAGCCAATGGTTGTCAGCAGGCCCACCTGGAAGTAAACGTCGTTGGTCAGCCCACGGAACGTTGCGGCAAGCAGCGCACCGATAACCCCCAGCGGAACCACCAGCATAACGGAGAATGGAATCGACCAGCTCTCATACAATGCCGCCAGACACAGGAACACCACAATCAGTGAAATGGCGTACAGGGCAGGGGCCTGGTTACCGGACAGACGTTCCTGATAGGACATGCCGGTCCAGTCGTAGCCGACACCCGCAGGCAGTTTGCTGGCCAGTTCTTCCATCAGGTTCATGGCTTCACCGGTGCTTCGGCCCGGCGCTGCCTGACCGAGGATTTCCATCGATGGCAAGCCGTTATAACGCTCCAGACGCGGTGAACCGTATTCCCAGCGCGAGGTTGAGAAGGCGGAGAACGGCACCATCTGGCCATCGCTGCCGCGAACATACCAGTTGTTGATGTCGTTCGGCAGCATACGGTATTGCGCTTCGGACATCACGTAGACTTTCTTCACGCGACCACGGTCGATGAAGTCGTTGACGTAGCTGCCACCCCAGGCTGCACCCAGCGTGGTATTAATGTCGCTGATGGAAACACCCAGCGCCTGCGCTTTTTCCTGGTCGATATCGATCTTGTACTGCGGCGTATCTTCCAGACCGTTAGGGCGAACGCCCACCAGCAGGTCAGGGTGTTTTGCCACCTCGCCAAACAGCTGGTTACGCGCCTGAGTCAGTTTTTCGTGGCCCAGACCGCCCTGGTCAATCAGCTGGAAGTCGAAGCCGGTCGCCGTACCCAGTTCAACAATCGCTGGCAGGTTAAAGGCGAAGACCATCGCATCTTTAATCTGTGAGAAGGTGCCCATCGCGCGGCCGGTAATGGCTTCTACCTTGTTCTCTGCGCCCGGACGTTCAGACCAGTCTTTCAGAGAAACGAAGGCGATACCGGTGTTCTGACCACGACCCGCGAAGCCAAAGCCGTTAACCGCAAACACGGATTCGACGTTGTCTTTCTCTTTGGTCAGGAAGTAGTCGGTCATCTCATCCAGCACCTTTTGCGTACGCTCTTGCGTCGCACCGGCCGGAAGCTGAGCCATACTCAGGAACACGCCCTGGTCTTCATCTGGCAGGAACGAGCTTGGCAGACGAACGAACAGGAAAGCCATGCCCACCACGATGATGATATAGAGCAGCAGGTAACGACCGGTGCTGCGCAGGATGTTACCCACGCTGTCGGTGTAGTGGTGCGTACTCTTATCAAACATGCGGTTGAACCAGCCGAAGAAGCCTTTATGCTCGCCGTGACCGCCTTTCTGAATCGGCTTCAGCATGGTCGCACACAGGGCTGGCGTCAGAATCAACGCTACCAGTACCGACAGCGCCATCGCCGAAACAATGGTGATGGAGAACTGACGGTAAATCGCACCGGTAGAGCCGCCAAAGAAGGCCATCGGGATAAATACCGCAGACAGTACCATCGCGATACCGACCAGCGCGCCCTGGATCTGGCCCATTGATTTACGGGTTGCTTCCTTCGGCGGCAGGCCTTCTTCCGCCATGACACGCTCGACGTTTTCGACCACCACGATGGCGTCATCCACCAGCAGGCCGATGGCAAGCACCATCCCGAACATCGTCAGGGTGTTTATCGAGTAGCCAAATATCGCCAGCACCGCGAAGGTCCCGAGCAGTACAACCGGCACGGCGATGGTTGGGATCAGCGTTGCGCGGAAGTTTTGCAGGAACAGGTACATCACCAGGAAGACGAGAATGATCGCCTCAACCAGGGTTTTCACCACTTCGTGAATCGAAATTTTAACGAATGGCGTGGTGTCATACGGATAAACGATTTTCAGACCTGACGGGAAGAACGGTTCCATCTTCTTCAGTTCTGCACGGATAGCCGTCGCGGTGTCCAGGGCGTTCGCGCCCGTCGCCAGTTTGATACCCAGACCGGAAGCCGGTTTACCGTTGAACTTCGCAATGATGTCGTAGTTCTCACCGCCCAGCTCAACCTTCGCCACGTCACGCAGGCGAACCTGCGAACCGTCCTGATTCACCTTCAGCAGAATTTTGCTGAACTCATCGGCGGAGGTCAGACGCGTTTGCGCGATGATCGACGCGTTAAGCTGCTGGCCTTTCACTGGCGGTGTACCACCCAACTGACCGGCGGCAACCTGGGCGTTCTGCGCTTTAATTGCGCTGATCACGTCAACCGGCGTCAGCTGGAAGTTGTTCAGTTTATTCGGATCCATCCAGATACGCATCGCGTACTGGGAACCGAACAGTTGAACGTCACCCACACCAGACGTACGGCTGATGGCGTCCTTCATGTTGGCGCCCACGTAGTCGGAAATATCCTCCTGCGTCATGGTGCCGTTGGTGTTGATCACGCCGACAACCATCAGGAAGCTACTGGACGATTTCTCGACGCTCACGCCCTGCTGTTGTACTTCCTGCGGCAGCAGAGGCATCGCCAGCTGCAATTTGTTCTGCACCTGAACCTGTGCAATGTCCGCATCCGTACCGGATTCAAAGGTAAGGGTGATCTGAACCGTACCGGTTGAGTCACTGTTTGAGGACATGTACATCAGGTTATCGATACCGTTCATGTTCTGTTCGATAACCTGCGTAACGGTATCCTGCACCGTTTTGGCATCAGCGCCCGGGTAGGTTGCGGAGATCGTCACTGCCGGCGGCGCAATCGTTGGATATTGCGCGACAGGCAGCTTCAGGATCGCAAGTCCCCCGGCCAGCATGATGATTATGGCGATCACCCACGCAAATATGGGGCGATCGATAAAGAAATTAGGCATGTCTTAACGGCTCCTGTTTAAGTTAAGACTTGGTTTGTTCTGACTGGCCAGCGGCCGACGCTTGTTGTTTGTCGTCAGATTTCACTTCCTGAGCTTTGACCTGCGCACCAGGACGAACTTTTTGCAAACCAGTAATAATTACGCGATCGCCATCTTTCAGACCTTCCGTTACCAGCCACTTGTCACCAATCGCCTGCGTTGCAGTGATATTGCGCGTTTCGACTTTGTTATCGGCACCCACAACCAGTGCGCTCGCATCGCCGCGTGGCGTACGGGTCACACCTTGCTGAGGAACCAGAATGGCGCTTGGGTTAGTCCCTTCCTCAAGACGGGCGCGTACGAACATACCCGGCAGCAGGGTTTTATCCGGATTCGGGAAAATGGCCCGGATGGTGATAGAGCCGGTGGTCTGATCGACGGTCACATCAGAAAATTCCAGTGTGCCAGTCTGTGAGAACTTGATACCGTCGTTGGTAACCAGTTCCACTTTGGCTTTACCGTTTTCCTGTTTCAGGGTGCCGTTAGCCAGCTCCTGTTTGAGACGCAGGAAATCGTTGCTGGACTGGGTGACGTCAACGTAGATCGGGTCAAGCTGCTGCACGGTGGCCAGCGCGTTGGTTTGACCGTTCTGCACCAGCGCACCTTCGGTGACGGCAGATTTACCAATGCGACCACTGATAGGGGAGGTCACTTTGGTGTAAGCCAGGTTAATACGCGCGGTTTCTACCGCCGCTTTCGCCGCCACAACGGCTGCGTTGGCTTGCTGTGCATCGGCCAGGGCAGAATCGTAATCCTGTTGGCTGATGTACTGCGTGCCGAGCAGTTTCTTGTAACGATTCAACGTCAGCTGCGAGATTTTGGCTGCCGCTTCGGCTTTAGCCAGATCGCCCTTAGCGCTCTCATAAGACGCCTGATAGGTTGCTGGATCAATCTGATACAGAGACTCGCCTGCCTTGACATCACCGCCTTCGGTGAAGTTACGTTTCAGGATGATACCGCTCACCTGCGGACGCACTTCCGCAATGCGGTAGGCGCTGGTGCGGCCCGGTAGTTCTGTTGTCATCTGGAGAGGTTCGGATTTGAGCGTCACGACGCCAACTTCTGGCACCTGCTGAGCTCCTTGTTGAGCCTGTTTGTCGTCACATCCTGTAAGCGCTAAGCTGCCTGAGAGCATCAGAACGACCGCCAGAGGCGTTAACCCTCTGTTTTTGTTCATATGTAAACCTCGAGTGTCCGATTTCAAATTGATCAAGGGTCCTGAGTCTAAAACCCATTGCTGCGTTTATATTATCGTCATGCTATGGTACATACATTCATAAATGTATGTAAATCTGACTCCTGTAAATTCATCAACGTATGGCACGAAAAACCAAACAACAAGCGCTGGAAACCCGACAACACATTCTGGATGTGGCAATGCGTTTGTTCTCACAGCAGGGTGTTTCGGCAACCTCGCTGGCACAGATTGCTCAGGCCGCGGGCGTCACGCGGGGAGCGATTTACTGGCATTTCAAAGACAAGTCCGATCTGTTTGGTGAAATCTGGGAGCTTTCAGAGTCCAGCATTAGCGATCTTGAGAGTGAGTATCGGGCAAAATTCCCTCACGATCCACTCTCAGTGTTAAGAGAAATTCTAGTATATATCCTTGAAGCGACGGTTGTTGAAGAGCGTCGTCGTCTGATGATGGAAATCATCTTCCATAAATGTGAGTTCGTTGGTGAAATGGCGGTGGTTCAGCAGGCGCAGCGCGACCTGTGTCTGGAAAGCTACGATCGCATCGAACAGGTCCTCACGGAGTGCATGCAGGCCAAAATGCTTCCTGCCACATTACTCACCCGCCGGGCGGCGATCCTGATGCGAAGCTATATTTCCGGCCTGATGGAAAACTGGCTTTTTGCTCCGGAGTCGTTCGATCTCAGATCAGAGGCGCGCAGCTACGTCGAAATTTTTCTTGAGATGTGCCAGCTCTGTCCGACCCTTCAAAGTAAACATAGCCCGCGCTCTGCCTGATCGGGCATGGGAAAAATCGTAGACCCTTTCCGTCGTACTATTCTGCTTCAGCCGGGCGTGATATCCTTCATGCCCGACTATTTCCGGTCATTTCTCACATCACATTCACAACTATGCTGCACATCAATCGCTCGCAACATCCTGTTCTGGCCCTGTTTTTGATCCTGCTGTTTTACTTTGCAGCCGCGCCGCTTTCATGGGCCCGTGCAGACAATGGCAGTGACATTCCCACGCGTGCTGATGTTCAGTCGCAACTCGACACCCTGAATAAGCAAAAAGATCTCTCCGCCCAGGAAAAACTCGTTCAGCAGGATCTGACGGAAACCCTGGAAACGCTGGACAAGATCGATCGCATCAAAGCCGAAACAGCCCAGCTACGGCAGAAGGTCGCTCAGGCGCCGGAGAACATGCGTAAGGCAACGGAGGCGCTGAGTGCGCTCAGCGACGTCGATAACGACGATGAAACCCGAAAAACGCTTGCCACGCTGTCGTTGCGCCAGCTTGAGTCGCGCGTGGCGCAGCTGCTGGACGATCTGCAAACGGCGCAGTCCGATCTCTCAACCTACAACAGCCAGCTGGTTTCGCTGCAAACCCAGCCTGAGCGCGTGCAGAACGCCATGTACTCGGCGTCGCAACAGCTACAGCAGATACGTAACCGTCTGAATGGCATCACCGTGGGGGAAGGGGCGCTTCGTCCCAGCCAGCAAACGCTGTTGAACATCCAGCAGACGCTGCTAAACGCGGAGATTGAACAGCAGCGTAAGAGCCTGGAAGGCAACACGGTGCTACAGGATGCGCTGCAAAAACAGCGTGACTACGTGACCGCGAATATCAACCGGCTTGAGCATCAGCTTCAGCTGTTGCAGGAAGCGGTGAACAGCAAGCGCCTGACGCTGACTGAAAAAACGGCGCAGGAAGCGGTTTCGCCAGACGAGACGGCCCGTATTCAGGCCAACCCGCTGGTGAAGCAGGAGCTGGAGATTAACCACCAGCTGAGCGAGCGTCTGATTCAGGCGACTGAAAACGGCAGCGCGCTGGTGCAGCAAAATATTAAGGTCAAAAACTGGCTGGATCGCGCTTTGCAGGCCGAGCGCAACGTCAAGGAGCAGATTGCCGTCCTGAAGGGCAGCCTGCTGCTGTCGCGCATTCTCTACCAGCAACAGCAGACGCTGCCTTCCGCCGACGAGCTGGAAGACATGACCAACCGCATTGCGGATTTGCGTCTTGAACAGTTTGACGTTAACCAGCAGCGCGATGCGCTATTTCAGAGCGATACCTTCGTTGCCAAAGTGGAAGAGGGCCATTCAGGTGAAGTGAACGCTGAAGTTCACGACGCGCTGTTGCAGGTGGTGGACATGCGCCGCGAATTGCTCGATCAGCTTAACAAGCAGCTGGGCAACCAGCTGATGATGGCGATTAACCTGCAAATCAACCAGCAGCAGCTGGTGAGCGTTTCTAAAAGCCTCCAGGAGATCCTGACCCAGCAGATTTTCTGGGTGAACAGCAATAAACCCATGGACTGGGACTGGTTTAAATCTTTCCCGGAAACGCTGAAATCCCAGATCAAAAGCATGAAAATTACCGTGAACTGGGAGAAAGCCTGGCCTGCGGTGATGATCGCCTTCCTGACGGGGCTGCCTTTGCTGCTCATCGCTGGCGTCATACGCTGGCGTTTGAAATGGCTGAAACAGTACCAGGCGAAGCTGGCCTCGGAAGTGGGGCAACTGCGTAACGACAGCCAGCTGCACACCCCGAAAGCGATCCTGATCGATCTGATCCGTGCTCTGCCGGTCTGCCTGTTGATACTCGCCGTGGGCCTGATCCTGCTGACCATGCAGCTGAATATCAGCGATCTGCTGTGGGCGTTCAGCAAGAAGCTGGCGCTGTTCTGGCTGGTGTTTGGTCTGTGCTGGAAAGTGCTGGAAAAAGATGGCGTCGCCGTCCGCCACTTCAACATGCCGGAAAAACTCACCAGCCACTGGCGTCGCCAGATTGTGCGCATCAGCCTCGCGCTGCTGCCGCTGCACTTCTGGTCAGTTGTGGCGGAGCTTTCCCCGCTGCACCTGATGGATGACGTGCTGGGGCAACTGGTGATTATGCTGAACCTGCTGCTGATTGCCGTTCTGATGTGGCCAATGTGCCGCGACAGCTGGCGGGATAAAGAGTCCCACAATCTTCGTCTGGCTACCGTAACGGTACTGGCGATCATTCCTCTGGCGCTGATGGTGCTGACGGCGACGGGTTACTTCTATACCACGCTGCGTCTTTCCGGCCGCTGGATCGAAACGGTTTATCTGGTGATTGTATGGAACCTGCTGTTCCAGACCGTGCTGCGTGGTTTGAGCGTGGCGGCGCGCCGCATTGCTTATCGTCGTGCTGTTGCCCGTCGGCAGCATCAGGTGAAAGAGGGGGCTGAAGGGGCAGAGCCGCAGGAAGAGCCGACCATTGCTCTGGAGCAGGTTAACCAGCAAACGATGCGTATTACCATGCTGGTGATGATCGCCCTGTTTGCGGTGATGTTCTGGGCAATCTGGTCTGATTTAATTACCGTCTTCGCCTACCTCGACAGTATCACGCTCTGGCAATACAACGGTACCGAAGCGGGCGCTGCGGTAATGAAAAGCGTCACCATGGGCAGCCTGCTCTTTGCGCTGGTGTCGTCAGTGGTTGCCTGGGCGTTGATCCGCAACCTGCCGGGTCTGCTGGAAGTGCTGGTGCTCTCAAGGCTGAATCTGCGTCAGGGGGCGTCGTACGCCATTACCACCATCCTGAACTACGTCATTATTATTGTCGGGGCGATGACGGTATTCGGCTCGCTGGGCGTCTCGTGGGATAAACTCCAGTGGCTGGCGGCGGCGTTGTCGGTGGGTCTGGGCTTCGGCTTGCAGGAGATCTTCGGTAACTTTGTCTCTGGCCTGATTATCCTGTTCGAACGTCCGGTGCGTATCGGCGATACCGTCACCATCGGTACTTTCTCCGGGACCGTCAGCAAGATCCGCATTCGTGCGACCACCATTACCGACTTCGATCGTAAAGAGGTGATCATCCCGAACAAAGCGTTTGTGACCGAGCGTCTGATCAACTGGTCGCTCTCGGATACCACCACTCGCGTGGTGATCCGACTCGGGGTGGCCTATGGCTCGGATCTGGACAAGGTGAAAGAGGTACTGCTGAAGGCGGCAGCTGACCATCCAAAAGTGATGCACGATCCTGCGCCAGCGGTATTCTTCACCACCTTCGGGCCGAGCACTTTGGATCATGAGCTGCGCCTGTACGTACGCGAACTGCGCGATCGCAGCTACACCGTCGATGAGCTGAACCGCACCATTGACCGTCTGTGTCGTGAAAACGATATTAATATCGCCTTTAACCAGCTTGAGGTTCATCTGCGCAACGAGAAAGGCGATGAGCATACGGAAGTGAAGCGCGAGATTAAGGGGGACGACCCTCACCCTAACCCTCTCCCTTGAAGGGAGAGGGAATAATCTGGTGCGGGCTGCTTTTACCCTCTCCCCTCAGGGGAGAGGGCAGGGTGAGGGGGTAATTTTCCCTCAAAATCCCGCCGCACAATCTCCAGCGCTTTCAGCACCGTCTCCGCCGGGATCTCGTGATTCTCCAGCAGCATAATTAAATCGACGGCCAGCTTGACCTCGTCGGGGGCATTTTCCAGTGACATCAGTGGCTCCTGTTAACGGGTCAGGCGTTCAATGACGCGTTCAATCTCATCCAGCGCCTGACGGCAGCGGACGATGCGGCCTTCCAGCGCGCTGATTTCACGCATTAATAACTGCTGCTCTTCCAGCGTTTCGCTGGTGTTCAGGCGGGCTTCGCGCTCGCGCTTCATCTCAAACAGACGGCGCTCAAACTCCTGGTTCTCCAGCCGCTTGCGCTGCCATTTACCGAGCCCCGGCGAGGCGCTGTCCCACGCCCGTAACGGCCAGGCGGCGATTTCCCGGTGCAGGGCGGTGATCTGCTCGGTAAGATGCTCCGCAAGCCACGCGACCTGTTCCTGCTGTTCACTCTCAACCGCGTGACGAAGCTCGTCGAGATTGGTCTGCGCTTCAGCAAGATAATCCTCAATGACGGTGCTGCGGGTGCGGAAGAGCTGCCGGTCAAAGCGCGGTTTCAGCGTGGCGTGGCCCATCAACGGCGTGGCCTGCGCCCGCAGCGCGATCAGCTGATTTTGCAGCCTCTCAAGAAGCAGTGCTGTTTTCAAGGCGCTCTCCAGTGGTAAAGTAGCCGTTCAGTTTGATAACGATTCGCATTATGCAGCGTACTATTTTAATCATCATTGGCTGGCTCGCGGTAGTGCTGGGCACGCTGGGTGTGGTTTTACCCTTGCTGCCGACCACCCCGTTTATCCTGTTGGCCGCCTGGTGCTTCGCCCGCTCGTCGCCGCGTTTTCACCACTGGCTTCTGTACCGCTCGTGGTTTGGCGGCTACCTGCGGCACTGGCAAAAACACCGGGCCATGCCGCCCGGGGCTAAGCCGCGCGCCATTGCCTTCATCCTGATCACCTTCGCCGTCTCGTTATGGCTGGTGAAAATGATGTGGGTGCGCATTCTGCTGCTGGCGATCCTGGTTTGCCTGCTGATCTTTATGTGGCGGATCCCCGTGGTTGATGAAAAGCAACAAAAGCACTGAAGCCTCATCATGGCGGTTGCAATTATGGCGCACAGCCAGTAAATTCGACCGTTTTCGAGCACAGGTGCGCCTGGTCAAAGGTTAAACAACTGTTACTTTGACCGACTCGTCGCGCGCCGTGAGTAACACTGTTTCATTTAGGCACAAACCGATGACCGCAACTGCACAGCAGCTTGAATATCTGAAAAATAGCATCAAAAGTATCCAGGACTATCCAAAACCTGGCATTCTTTTCCGCGATGTCACCAGCTTGCTGGAAGACCCGAAAGCGTACGCCCTCAGCATTGAACTGCTGGTTGAGCGTTATAAAAACGCCGGGATCACCAAAGTAGTAGGTACTGAAGCCCGTGGCTTCCTGTTTGGCGCACCGGTTGCGCTGGCGATGGGCGTGGGTTTTGTGCCGGTGCGTAAACCGCGCAAACTGCCGCGTGAAACCATTGCTGAGAGCTATGAACTGGAATACGGCACCGATCAGCTGGAAATTCACGTTGATGCCATCAAGCCAGGCGACAAAGTGCTGGTGGTGGACGATCTGCTGGCAACCGGCGGCACCATCGAAGCGACCGTGAAGCTGATCCGTCGTCTGGGCGGGGAAGTGACCGACGCGGCATTCATCATCAACCTGTTCGATCTCGGCGGCGAGCAGCGCCTGGAAAAACAGGGTATTACCAGCTACAGCCTGGTGCCATTCCCGGGACATTAATCCCGTATCTCACAACCTCGCTCAATGGGTGAGGTTGTGATAGCATTCCCCTCCATTAATTCACCTTCCAGCGTTGCAGAGCCTGCCCATGAGTTATCAGGTGTTAGCCCGTAAATGGCGACCACAAACCTTTGCTGACGTTGTCGGTCAGGAACATGTGCTGACGGCCCTGGCGAACGGCTTGTCGCTAGGTCGCATCCATCACGCCTATCTTTTTTCCGGCACCCGCGGCGTCGGTAAAACCTCTATTGCCCGTCTGCTGGCAAAAGGTCTGAACTGCGAAACCGGGATCACCGCCACCCCGTGCGGCGTGTGCGACAACTGTCGTGAGATCGAGCAGGGGCGTTTTGTCGATCTGATCGAGATCGACGCCGCCTCGCGCACCAAAGTGGAAGACACCCGCGATCTGCTCGACAACGTGCAGTACGCCCCGGCGCGCGGCCGCTTCAAGGTCTATCTGATCGATGAAGTGCACATGCTGTCGCGCCACAGCTTCAACGCCCTGCTGAAAACGCTGGAAGAGCCGCCTGCGCATGTCAAATTCCTGCTGGCGACCACCGATCCGCAAAAGCTGCCGGTCACGATCCTCTCGCGCTGCCTGCAGTTCCATCTGAAGGCGCTCGACGTTGAGCAGATCCGCGCTCAGCTTGAGCATATCCTCGATGAAGAGAACATTGTCCATGAACCGCGTGCGCTGCAACTGCTGGCCCGTGCCGCGGACGGCAGCCTGCGCGATGCGCTGAGCCTGACCGACCAGGCGATTGCCAGCGGTGACGGTAAACTCTCCACCGACGCGGTCAGCACTATGCTCGGCACGCTGGATGACGATCAGGCGCTGTCGCTTATTGAAGCGATGATTGCCGCCAACGGTGAGCGAGTGATGGCGCTCGTCAACGACGCTGCTGCCCGTGGCATTGAGTGGGAAGCGCTGCTTGTCGAGATGCTCAGCCTGCTGCACCGCGTGGCGATGCTGCAACTGTCTCCGTCGGCCATTGGCGCGGACATGGCGACCATTGAACAGCGGATGCGTGAACTTGCGCGCACCGTGCCGCCGGCTGATGTTCAGCTTTATTATCAGACGCTGCTGATTGGCCGCAAAGAGCTGCCGTTTGCACCGGATCGCCGGATGGGCGTTGAAATGACGCTGCTGCGCGCGCTGGCCTTCCATCCGCGCAAGCCACTGCCGGAGCCGGAAACGCCCCGGCAGTCCTTTGCGCCGGTTGCGCCGACCGCGGTAATGTCACCGCAGCAGGTGCCACCGCAACCGGCATCGCCGCCGCCGCAAAACGTGCCGCTGTCGGATGCCACCAGTTCGGTGCTTGCCGCACGAAGCCAGTTGCAACGTGCGCAGGGAGCAACCAAACCAAAAAAGAGTGAACCGGCAGCGCCTGCAAGAGCGCGGCCGGTGAACAACGCCGCGCTTGAACGACTGGCCTCGGTAACGGAGCGCGTGCAGTCGCGTCCGGCACCGTCCGCGCTCGAGCAAAAAGCCCCGGCGAAAGAAGAGGCATACCGCTGGAAGGCGACCACCGTTGTTGAAACGGTCAAGGAAGTGGTCGCCACGCCAAAAGCGCTGAAAAAGGCGCTGGAGCATGAAAAAACGCCGGAGCTATCCGCGAAGCTCGCGGAAGAGTCCATCGAGCGCGATGCCTGGGCCGCCGAGGTCAGCAAACTGCAACTGCCGAAGCTGGTGGAGCAGGTCGCGCTGAACGCCTGGAAAGAGCAGGACGGTAATCAGGTGCGTCTGCACCTGCGCCCTGGCCAGCGGCACCTCAACTCCCCTGGCGCGCAAAAGGCGCTGGCCGAGGCGCTTACCGCATTACAGGGTGTACCGGTTGAATTGACTATCATTGAAGATGATAATCCGGCGGTGAAAACGCCGCTCGAGTGGCGTCAGGCCATTTATGAAGAGAAGCTCGCGCAGGCGCGCGAGGCGATAATTGCGGATAACAACATCCAGACCCTGCGCCGGTTCTTCGACGCCGATTTGGATGAAGAGAGTATTCGCCCCATTTGATCGTGAGTCTGACTTACGGTTGTAATCCTTAACGTGAAAGAAGAGAGAAGCCTATGTTTGGTGGAAAAGGCGGTCTGGGTGGCCTGATGAAGCAGGCTCAGCAGATGCAGGAAAAAATGCAGAAGATGCAGGAAGAGATCGCTCAGCTGGAAGTCACGGGTGAATCCGGTGCCGGTCTGGTCAAGGTGACCATCAACGGTGCGCATAACTGCCGTCGCGTTGAAATCGACCCGAGCCTGCTCGAAGACGACAAAGAGATGCTGGAAGATCTGGTTGCAGCCGCGTTTAACGATGCCGCTCGCCGTATCGACGAAACCCAGAAAGAGAAAATGGCCTCTGTTTCCAGCGGTATGCAACTGCCGCCGGGCTTTAAGATGCCATTCTGATGCAAACCAGTCCGCTGCTCACGCAGTTAATGGAAGCACTGCGCTGCCTGCCGGGCGTTGGCCCGAAGTCGGCGCAGCGTATGGCGTTTACGCTATTGCAGCGCGACCGCAGCGGCGGGATGCGCCTGGCGCAGGCTCTGACCCGCGCCATGTCAGAAATTGGCCACTGTGCGGATTGCCGGACCTTTACCGAGCAGGACGTATGTAACATCTGCACGAACCCGCGTCGTCAGGAAAACGGTCAGATTTGCGTGGTGGAGAGTCCGGCGGACATCTACGCCATCGAACAAACCGGGCAGTTTTCCGGCCGCTATTTCGTGCTGATGGGGCATCTCTCCCCGCTGGATGGCATCGGCCCGGACGATATTGGTCTCGATCGCCTGGAGCAGCGCCTGGAGTCGGAAACCATCAAAGAGGTGATCCTCGCCACCAACCCGACGGTGGAAGGGGAGGCAACCGCCAACTACATCGCCGAACTGTGCGCGCAGTACGGCGTTGACGCCAGCCGCATCGCCCACGGCGTGCCGGTCGGCGGTGAGCTGGAGATGGTCGACGGCACCACGCTGTCACACTCGCTGGCCGGACGTCACAAGATTATTTTCTGACCAAACGGAGGCTGCGCGCGCGGCCTCCGCTTGAAAATTCCTCCCCTTATCCCCATCTCTCACTCAACGTTTTACAACCCCATTAAATGGCATTGTTGAGGTCGACTTAGATGAAAGGACAAGAAACCCGTGGTTTCCAGTCAGAAGTAAAACAGCTTCTGCACCTGATGATCCATTCCCTGTATTCCAACAAAGAAATCTTCCTGCGTGAGCTGATTTCCAACGCCTCTGATGCGGCGGACAAGCTGCGCTTCCGCGCGCTGTCTAACCCGGATCTGTATGAAGGCGACGGCGAGCTGCGCGTGCGCGTCTCGTTTAATAAAGAGAACCGCACCCTGACCATCGCCGATAACGGCATCGGGATGAACCGCGACGAGGTGATTGACCACCTCGGAACCATCGCCAAATCCGGCACCAAAGCGTTCCTTGAGTCCATGGGCTCTGACCAGGCGAAAGACAGCCAGCTGATCGGTCAGTTCGGCGTAGGCTTCTACTCGGCGTTCATCGTGGCGGACAAAGTCACCGTGCGCACCCGCGCCGCGGGCGACAGCGCCGAGAACGGCGTGCTGTGGGAATCCAAAGGGGAAGGCGAGTACACCGTTGATGACATCACCAAAGCGGATCGCGGCACCGAAATCACCCTGCATCTGCGTGAAGGCGAAGATGATTTCCTGAACGACTGGCGCGTCCGCTCCATCATCAGCAAATATTCCGACCACATCGCTCTGCCGGTTGAGATTGAAAAACAGGAAGAGAAAGACGGCGAAACCGTGGTTTCCTGGGAGAAAATCAACAAGGCGCAGGCGCTGTGGACGCGTAATAAAGCTGAAATTAAAGACGACGAGTACAACGAGTTTTACAAGCACATCGCCCACGACTTCACCGATCCGCTGACCTGGAGCCACAACCGTGTTGAAGGGAAGCAGGAGTACACCAGCCTGCTGTACATCCCGGCGCAGGCGCCGTGGGACATGTGGAACCGCGATCACAAGCACGGCCTGAAGCTGTACGTGCAGCGCGTGTTCATCATGGACGACGCCGAGCAGTTCATGCCGAACTACCTGCGCTTTGTGCGTGGCCTGATAGACTCCAACGATCTGCCGCTGAACGTCTCCCGTGAAATTCTTCAGGACAGCACCGTCACCCGTAACCTGCGCAACGCCCTGACCAAACGTGCGTTGCAGATGCTGGAAAAACTGGCGAAGGACGATGCGGAAAAATACCAGACCTTCTGGAAACAGTTTGGCCTGGTGCTGAAAGAAGGTCCGGCGGAAGATACTGCGAACGTGGAAGCTATCGCTAAACTGCTGCGCTTCGCCTCTACGCACAACGACTCCTCCGCCCAGACCGTGTCGCTGGAAGAGTACGTCTCCCGCATGAAAGAAGGGCAGGAGAAGATCTACTACATCACCGCCGACAGCTATGCGGCAGCGAAGAGCAGCCCGCATCTGGAACTGCTGCGTAAGAAAGGCATCGAAGTGCTGCTGCTGTCTGACCGCATCGACGAGTGGATGATGAACTACCTGACCGAGTTCGACGGTAAATCCTTCCAGTCCGTTGCCAAAGCCGACGAGTCTATCGATAAGCTGGCGGATGAAGTGGACGAGAGCGCGAAAGAAGCCGAGAAGGCGCTGGAGCCGTTCGTTGAGCGCGTTAAAACGCTGCTGGGCGACCGCGTGAAAGAGGTGCGCTTCACGCACCGTCTGACCGATACGCCAGCCATTGTCACCACCGATGCGGACGAAATGAGTACCCAGATGGCGAAACTGTTCGCTGCGGCGGGCCAGGCCGTGCCGGATGTGAAATATATCTTTGAGCTTAATCCGGATCACCCGCTGGTGAAACGCGCGGCGGATATCCAGGACGACGCCCGCTTTGCGGAGTGGGTTGAACTGCTGCTGGATCAGTCCCTGCTGGCCGAGCGCGGTACGCTGGAAGATCCTAACCTGTTCATTAAACGTGTGAATGCGCTGCTGCTGGCGTAATTAAACACCTACCCCTCACCCTGCCCTCTCCCCAAAGGGGAGAGGGTGTTCAAGTTCCCTCTCCCCTTTGGGGAGAGGGTTAGGGTGAGGGGGGATCCACCGCACTAACCAAAATTATCTCCCCCCGTTAACCGTTTCAGCCTTCCCACCTTCCTTGAGCCATACCCGTTCTGGTGGTATTGTTTAGCGCTTTTTGAAAAATTGAATCGACTTTTGAGGGGATTTTCGCAATGCGTATTATTCTGCTTGGCGCTCCGGGCGCGGGTAAAGGAACTCAGGCTCAGTTCATCATGGAGAAATACGGTATTCCGCAAATCTCCACCGGTGACATGCTGCGCGCCGCTGTTAAATCTGGCTCCGAGCTGGGCAAACAAGCTAAAGACATCATGGACGCAGGCAAGCTGGTGACCGACGAACTGGTTATCGCGCTGGTTAAAGAGCGCATTGCTCAGGAAGACTGCCGTAACGGTTTCCTGCTGGACGGCTTCCCGCGCACCATTCCTCAGGCTGACGCCATGAAAGAAGCGGGCATCAACGTGGATTACGTGCTGGAGTTCGACGTACCGGACGAGCTGATCGTTGACCGTATCGTTGGCCGTCGCGTGCACGCTGCCTCTGGCCGCGTTTACCACATCAAATTCAATCCACCTAAGGTTGAAGGCAAAGACGACGTGACCGGCGAAGAGCTGACCACCCGTAAAGACGATCAGGAAGAAACCGTGCGTAAACGCCTGGTGGAATACCATCAGATGACCGCACCGCTGATCGGCTACTACACCAAAGAAGCGCAGGCGGGTAACACCAAATACGCGAAAGTGGACGGCACAAAAGCCGTGGCTGATGTACGTGCAGAGCTGGAAAAAATCCTCGGCTAAGCACACCTCTCTCACCCGGAGCCCCGGGTGAGAAAAATTCTCATCTTACCTATTACAGCAATGGGTTTCGTTTAAACGCATTTCCGCTACAATTGACAGCCTATCAAATGGTTAAGAGGCGTGAATGAGTCAGGCGAAAACCGGCATCCTGCTTGCCAATCTGGGCACCCCAGAAGCACCTACTCCAGCGGCGGTCAAACGCTACCTGCGACAATTTTTAAGCGACACGCGCGTCGTGGATACCCCAAGACTGCTGTGGTGGCCACTGCTGCGTGGCGTCATTCTGCCGATTCGTTCCCCGCGTGTGGCAAAGCTCTATCAGTCCGTGTGGATGGAAGAGGGCTCGCCGCTGATGGTCTACAGCCGTCGTCAGGAGAAGGCGCTGGCCGCCCGCCTGCCGGACATGCCCGTTGCGCTCGGCATGAGCTACGGTAAGCCGTCCCTGGAAAGCGCCGTCGACTCTCTGCTGGCGCAGGGCGTTGAACACATTGTGGTGCTGGCCCTTTATCCGCAGTATTCGTGCTCCACGGTGGCTGCCGTCTGGGACGAACTGGCGCGCATTCTGGCGACCCGCCGCCGTATACCGGGTATCACTTTTATCCGCGACTACGCCGATAACGAGCTGTACATTCAGGCGCTTGCCAGCAGCGCGCGCGCGTCGTTTGAAAAACACGGCGAGCCGGATCTGCTGCTGCTCTCCTATCACGGTATTCCGCAGCGTTTCGCGAACGAAGGGGATGATTACCCCCAGCGTTGCCGCGATACCACCCGCGAGCTGGTCTCCGCCCTCGGCCTGCCGCCTGAGAAGGTGATGATGACCTTCCAGTCGCGCTTCGGTCGTGAACCGTGGCTCACCCCGTATACTGATGAAACGCTTAAAATGCTGGGCGAGAAGGGCGTGAAGCACATTCAGGTGATGTCGCCGGGCTTCTCGGCGGACTGTCTGGAAACGCTGGAAGAGATTGCTGTCCAGAACAAAGAGTTCTTTATGGAGGCGGGCGGAACGAAATACGAATACATTCCTGCGCTTAACGACTCCCCTGAACACATCGACATGATGGTCTCACTGGTCACCACCCGCCGCTGATCGCGTTACGGGCCGGGTTTGTGCTACCATTCCCGGCCCGTATTCTTTGCACAGTTCAGACCATGAAATTTCCCGGTAAACGTAAGTCCAAACACTATTTCCCCGTCGATGCCCGCGATCCGCTGTTACAGCAAATTCAGCAGGAAAGCGAAACCAGCGCTGCCTGGGTGGTCGGTATCGATCAGACGCTGGTGGACATTGAAGCCAAAGTGGATGATGCGTTTGTCGCACGTTACGGTCTGAGCGCCGGGCACTCGCTGGTGATTGAGGATGACGTTGCTGAAGCGCTGTATCAGGAGCTGGTGCGCGAAAATCTTATCACCCACCAGTTTGCCGGCGGCACCATCGGCAACACCATGCACAACTACTCCGTACTGGCAGACGACCGCTCGGTGCTGCTTGGCGTGATGTGTAGCAATATCGAAATCGGAGGCTACGCCTACCGCTACCTGTGCAATACTTCCAGCCGCACCGATCTGAACTATTTGCAGGGCGTTGACGGGCCGATTGGCCGCTGCTTTACGCTGATAAGCGATTCCGGCGAGCGTACCTTTGCCATCAGCCCCGGCCATATGAATAAGCTGCGTGCTGAAAGTATCCCGGAAGAGGTGATCGCGGGCGCGTCTGCGCTGGTATTGACCTCCTATCTGGTGCGCTGCAAGCCGGGCGAACCAATGCCGGACGCAACCATGAAGGCAATTGAGTACGCGAAGAAATACAACGTGCCTGTGGTTCTGACGCTGGGCACCAAATTCGTCATTGCCGACAACCCGGAGTGGTGGCAGGCCTTCCTGAAAGAACACGTCTCGATTCTGGCGATGAATGAAGAAGAGGCCGAAGCGCTGACCGGCGAAAGCGATCCGCTGCTGGCGTCTGATAAGGCGCTGGACTGGGTAGATCTGGTGCTCTGCACCGCCGGGCCGGTCGGGCTGTATATGGCGGGCTTCACGGAAGAAGAGAGCAAGCGGAAAACCCAGCACCCGCTGCTGCCGGGCGCAATCGCCGAATTTAACCAGTACGAGTTCAGCCGCGCCATGCGTCATAAAGACTGCATCAACCCGCTGCGTATCTTCTCCCACATCGCACCGTATATGGGTGGCCCCGAGAAGATCATGAACACCAACGGCGCGGGCGACGGCGCGCTGGCCGCGCTGCTGCACGACATCACCGCCAACGCCTACCACAAAACCAATGTGCCGAATTCCAGCAAGCACACCTTCAACTGGCTGACCTACTCCTCGCTGGCGCAGGTGTGCAAGTACGCGAACCGCGTGAGTTATCAGGTGCTGAACCAGCATTCACCGCGCTTAACGCGGGGGCTGCCGGAACGGGAAGACAGCCTCGAAGAGGCGTATTGGGACAGGTAAAAGCAAAACGGCAACCCGTGGTTGCCGTTTTTAGTGTTTGTTCCCTCTCCCTGTGGGAGAGGGCCAGGGTGAGGGCATCAGGCCGCACATAACTTAACCCGTCACCGCCTCTTCAACCGGCGGTTTCGTCAGCATTGTCAGCATCGTATTCGCAATCTCACGCTCGCCCATCACCACCTGATTCGCGCCGCGCTCGGTGATGTACTCCACTTCGTCATCATAATGGGCGCGGGCAATGATTTCGATATGCGGGCATTTTTCACGGGCTGTGGCGACAATCTCGCCAGCTTCGTAACCGTTCGGGATAGTGAGCAGCAGCCAGCGAGCGCAGTCCAGATGCGCCAGATTCATAATCTCTTCGTTAGCAGCGTTGCCCAGCACCGCACGGATGCCGCGCTCGCGAAGCTCGTCGACGCGGGTGCGGGAGGTTTCAATCACCACCAGGGGGATCCCCTGGGCCATCAGCTTCTCACCGAGCAGGCTGCCGACGCGGCCAAAACCGACCAGCAGCGCATGGTTGCAGATATCCACGGGGATCTGTTTCTCCTCCTCAATCGCTTCTTCCAGGGTTTGCTCTTCGAGGGTTTCGGTCTTCTCGAGATATTTCTCCAGCAGGGCAAACAATACCGGGTTTAGCATGATGGAGAGGATCGCCCCCGCCAGCACCAGATTTTGCCCCGCCTGTGGCAGCAGGTTCAGGGCCATCCCCAGACCGGCCAGAATAAAGGCGAACTCGCCAATCTGTGCCAGGCTGGCGGCGATGGTCAGCGCCGTGCGCGGCGAGTGACCGAACATCCGTACCAGGAAGAAGGCGGCAACGGACTTACCAAAGATAATGATCGCCAGCGTGCCCAGCACCGCCAGCGGCTGCTGGATCAGAACCAGCGGATCAAACAGCATCCCGACGGAGACAAAGAACAGCACGGCGAAGGCGTCTCGCAGCGGCAGGGTGTCGTGCGCCGCGCGGTGGCTCAGCTCGGATTCGTTCAGCACCATCCCCGCGAAGAACGCGCCCAGCGCAAAGGAGACGTCAAACAGCTCAACCGCGCCAAAGGCGATCCCCAGCGCCAGCGCCAGCACGGAGAGAGTAAACAGCTCGCGTGAACCCGTCGCTGCGCTGCGGGACATGATCCACGGCACCAGACGGCGACCCACCAGCATCATGATGGCGATAAACGCCACGACTTTACCAATGGTGATACTCATATCCAGCGCCAGCGAGGCAAAACCGACGTTGTCTTTTTCCATCATACCGGCAACGGCAGGCAGCAGAACCAGCGTCAACACCATCACCAGATCTTCAACAATCAGCCAGCCAATCGCGATTTGCCCGCGCTGGCTGTCTATTAGCTGTCTCTCTTCAAGCGCGCGCAGCAGCACCACGGTACTGGCGGTTGAAAGACACAGCCCAAACACGATGCCGGTCATCAGCGACCAGCCCAGCACCGCCGAAAGCGCCATCCCCAGCAGCGTCGCCACCCCTATCTGGGCGATCGCTCCCGGTATGGCGATAGACTTTACCGCCATCAGGTCCTTCAGCGAGAAATGCAGGCCTACGCCAAACATCAGCAGAATCACGCCCAATTCCGCCAGTTCAGGTGCCAGTTTAGTATCCGCCACAAAACCCGGCGTAAAGGGCCCCGCCAGCACGCCCGCTAACAAATAGCCTACCAGGGGCGAAATACGCAGTTTATTGGCAATCATGCCGAGGATAAAAGCGAGCACAAGTCCACCAACAATGGTGGTGATAAGCGGTGTGGCGTGGTGCATTCCGTCTCCTTTCGCGATGGGTGATCCATTTTTGGTGCAAATACCAAAAAGCCGATTAATAGTTTATGACAATTTTTACGCTTATGTTTATGAATAATTGTTGAAATCAGAATAAAAACGCAATAAGCGTGAAAAAGTGCATGTTTTGGTAAATTTGCAGGTGGGAGGGAGAGGAAAGCCTTATGGCCTCAGGTTATCCGGCTGCCAAAGTTTAACTTTGGCAGCCGTGAAGTCACGCTTTATGACGGTTGTCAGGCAGGAATATGGTCAACATCCCAAGAAGTGGCAGGAAAGCGCAGATTTTATAAACCAGGAAGATACTGGTGTGGTCTGCAACCATCCCTAACACCGCGGCTCCCAGGCCACCCATGCCAAAGGCAAAACCAAAAAAGAGGCCTGAAACCATACCGATACGTCCCGGCAGCAGCTCCTGCGCGTAGACCAGGATGGCTGAAAATGCCGATGCGAGGATAAAACCAATAATCACCGTCAATATTCCAGTCCATTCCAGCGTTGCGTACGGTAAAACAAGCGTAAACGGCGCAACGCCGAGGATAGAGCCCCAAATCACATATTTACGTCCAATTTTATCCCCCACAGGGCCGCCAATCACCGTGCCTGCCGCCACCGCAAACAGGAAGGCAAAGAGGTGGAACTGGGCATTTTGTACCGATAATCCGAATTTTTGCATCAGATAGAAGGTGTAATAGCTGCTAATGCTCGCCATATAGAAATATTTTGAGAAAATCAGCACCAGCAGCACGCTGACGGCAAGGATCACCTTATTGCGCGGAAGGGGATTGGTTATCTTCGCGGCAGGTTTTCCCTTATTTACGCGATGCTGCGCGGCATACCAGCGGCTGATTTGCGCCAGGACGACAATCGCCAGCAGCGCGGCCAGCACAAACCACGCCACGTTGCCTTTGCCGTAAGGCGCGATAATTACCGCCGCCAGCAGAGGACCGAGGGAGCTACCAAAGTTCCCCCCCACCTGGAACAGGGACTGCGCCAGCCCATGGCGTCCGCCGGAGGCCATACGCGCCACGCGGGACGATTCCGGATGGAACACCGATGAACCGGTTCCCACCAGCGCCGCGGCAACCAGTACCGCCTCAAAGCTGCCCGCCATGGCCAGCAGCACCAGCCCGCTCAGGGTGAAGCACATCCCAATGGGCAGCGACCATGGCATCGGGTATTTGTCCGTCCAGTAGCCCACCACCGGCTGGAGTAGCGAAGAGGCCAGCTGGAAGGTCAGGGTGATCATCCCGATCTGCACGAAGGTTAATGAGAACTCAGACTGCAACAGCGGGTAGATCGCCAGAATCAGCGACTGGATCATGTCGTTGAGCAGATGAGAGAGACTGATTGCGCCTAATACTTTAAAGGAAGTGCGCGATTTCGGCGGCGACGCCGGAGCGCCCTGGACGGGCTGGGTTGATTCACTGATTGCCATAAATACCACGTCGATTTGTTATTAGAGATGCAGGGAGTAATTATTATCCGACTAACATACCCGTCCGTGACATTTGAAGAAAGTCGCAATTCTGAAAACTTATTTGTCTATTCTTGTGAGTCACTGTAATTTTTGCGTTTGTCTATGGGTCAGGGAGAGAGAAGATGAAGTTAATGAAGCGTGGCGTCGCGCTGGCGCTCATCGCCGCATGGGGGCTGACAAGCCTGCCCGCGCAGGCGTATGAAAAAGATAAAACCTATAAAATTACCATTCTGCATACTAACGATCATCACGGCCATTTCTGGCGCAGCGAATACGGTGAATATGGCCTGGCGGCGCAAAAAACGCTGGTGGACGGCATTCGTAAAGAGGTCGCGGCCCAGGGCGGCAGCGTGCTGCTGCTGTCGGGCGGGGATATTAATACCGGCGTACCGGAATCTGATTTGCAGGATGCCGAGCCTGATTTTCGCGGCATGAATTTAATTGGTTACGACGCGATGGCGGTCGGAAACCACGAGTTTGATAATCCGCTGAGCGTGTTGCGCCAGCAGGAGAAGTGGTCCAAATTCCCGTTCCTTTCCGCCAATATTTATCAGAAAAGCACCGGCGAGCGCCTGTTTAAACCGTGGGCGCTGTTTAAGCGTCAGGATCTGAAGATCGCGGTCATCGGCTTAACCACCGACGATACGGCCAAAATTGGCAACCCTGAATTTTTCACCGACATCGAATTCCGTAAACCGGCGGACGAAGCGAAGCTGGTGATCCAGGAGTTGCAGCAGAATGAAAAACCGGATGTGATTATCGCTACCACCCACATGGGGCATTACGATAACGGTCAGCACGGCTCTAACGCGCCGGGCGACGTGGAGATGGCGCGCAGCCTTCCTGCGGGCTCGCTGGCGATGATTGTGGGCGGTCACTCACAGGATCCGGTCTGCATGGCTTCTGAGAATAAAAAGCAGGTAGATTATGTGCCCGGTACGCCGTGTGCGCCGGATCGTCAGAACGGGATCTGGATTGTACAGGCCCACGAGTGGGGGAAATACGTTGGTCGCGCGGATTTCGAATTCCGTAACGGCGAGATGAAGCTGGTGCACTATCAGCTCATCCCGGTCAACCTGAAGAAGAAAGTGACCTATCCGGACGGCAAAAGCGAGCGGGTACTCTACACGCCAGAGATCGCTGAAAACCAGCAGATGCTCTCTCTGCTGACGCCGTTCCAGAGCAAAGGGAAAGCGCAGCTGGACGTGAAGATTGGCACGCTTAACGGACGACTGGAAGGAGACCGCAGCAAAGTTCGCTTCGTACAGACCAACATGGGGCGTCTGGTGCTGGCCGCGCAGATGGCGCGCACGAATGCGGATTTCGGCGTGATGAGCGGCGGCGGTATTCGTGATTCCATTGAAGGCGGAGACATCACCTATAAAGACGTGCTCAAAGTACAGCCGTTTGGCAACGTGGTGGTCTATGCGGACATGAGCGGGAAGGAGGTGATTGACTACCTGACCGCCGTGGCGCAGATGAAGCCGGATTCCGGGGCGTATCCGCAGTTTGCTAACGTCAGCTTTGTCGCGAAGGACGGCAAGCTTAACGATCTCAAGATCAAAGGCGAACCGGTTGATCCGGCGAAAACCTACCGCCTGGCAACGTTAAGCTTTAACGCCACCGGCGGCGACGGCTATCCGCATATCGATAACAAACCGGGCTATGTAAATACCGGGTTTATTGATGCGGAAGTGTTGAAGCAGTTTATCCAGCAAAATTCACCGATTGACGTGAACATGTATGAGCCGAAAGGCGAAGTGAGCTGGCAGTAGTGCGTTTTTTTGCCGGGTGGCGGCTTCGCCTTACCCGGCCTACATTCGAATCGTAGGCCCGGTAAGCGCAGCGCCACCGGGCAATTTTCTCAATCCCGGCGCGCAATATCCGCAAATTTCGCGTCCAGCATTTTCGCCAGATCGCCTGCGGCCAGTTCGATATCCAGCCCGCGTTTGCCGCCAGAAATATAGATCGTCTCAAATTCCTGCGAAGGCGCATCGATCAGCGTCGGCAGACGCTTTTTCTGGCCGAGCGGGCTGATCCCGCCGACCAGATAACCCGTTGTGCGTTGCGCAACCATCGGGTCAGCCATATCGACCTTTTTCGCTCCCAGCGCTTTGGCCACTTTCTTCAGATCAAGCTGTCCGGCGACGGGCGTCACTGCCACGGCGAGGTGCTTCATATCGCCGTTCACCGCGACCAGCAGCGTTTTGTAGACCTGGTCCGCGTTCAGCCCCAGCTTGCGCACCACTTCATCACCAAAGTTGGTTTCGTTCGGATCGTGATCGTAGGTGTGGATCCGGAAGGAAATTTTGTTTTTTTCGAGTAATTTAACGGCGGGAGTCATGGCTATCCTTCTTGCGACAGACGATTCATACCAGCAGCATACGCCTGACGTTTGTCTAAAAAATAGCACCATCTTGCGCAATAGTATTGGCAGTGATGGTTACTTTGAGCGACAATCGGCGTAGCCGAAGGTCACTTCGGTATAATAAAAACGATGAAATTCCTCTTTGACGGGCCAATAGAGATATTGGCCATTTTTTTATTTCAGCAGCGACGGCAAATTCCCTTCTCCGTACAAATGCAACGCGCCAACCGCGACAACATAACGACCGGCAGGCAGGGCATATAGCGTCTCCCGCCACGCCTGGTTGCGCGCGTTCATCAGCACATCATACAACGATTCACTGAACGTCGACGGTAGCGCCAGCTTACCGTCTGCGGGCGGCGCATCCAGCCACCAGCCAATCATCGTTTGCAGCAGACGCGCGTTGGTGTGCCAGTGGGTCAGGGTATCATCCAGTAGCATCAGGCCGTCATCGGGAAGCTGGCGAAGGAGCGCAATCTGGCTGTCCGTGCCTTCCAGTTCAATAACGGACAGGTTGCGCGCCCTTGCCGCATTCAGCAGTTGATAATCGATACCGTAATCGCCGCGCAGCCCCAGGCGCTGCGCCTGGGTGGCCTGTAGCACCATGGCAATTTGCCACAGGGGCAGAGTGTCGAGCATTGAGAGCGAGACGCCGGTCTCATCCGCAAGACGGGTAAGCTCAGCCAGCTGCGTCTCGTTAAGACGTTCCGCCAGGGGGCGATCGCTTTCCAGCCCGGCAAACGGCGATTCATGGCCGGAGATGTCGGCTTCGACGATCAGCGCGTCGGCGCGCTTCAGCAGTTTAATCAGGCCGGAGGGTAGGGGGGACATATCCTGCGTGCCCATATGAATGCTTCCCACCAGGTGCAGATGCTGCCCGCCCGGAAGCGAAATATCCATACCGGGCCAGGCATAACGGCGGGGAAAAAGGGCGCGAAACGATGTTTTTAGACGATTAAACAGACCCATACGCGCTCCATGATCGGAAAGGTTCATGCTAGCGCGTACGGGTACAAGGTTCAATCCTTCGGTTTAAACCGCAGCAGACGGTTAGCGTTGCTCACCACGGTAATTGACGAGAGCGCCATCGCCGCACCCGCAACAACCGGGTTCAGCAGGGTACCGGTCAGCGGCCACAAAATCCCGGCGGCAATCGGAATGCCGAGCGAGTTATAGACGAAGGCCCCCAGCAGGTTCTGCTTCATGTTGCGCAACGTGGCTTTCGAAATCGCCAGCGCATCCGCCACCCCCATCAGGCTGTGGCGCATCAGGGTGATCGCCGCGGTTTCAATGGCGACATCGCTCCCGCCGCCCATCGCAATGCCTACGTCAGCCTGCGCCAGCGCCGGGGCGTCGTTGATGCCGTCGCCCACCATCGCCACCTGGCGACCCTGACTTTGCAGGTTCTTGATGGCGTCCGCTTTGCCGTCCGGCAGCACGCCCGCGATCACCTCATCAATACCGGCTTCTTTCGCAATGGCGTTGGCGGTGGTCGGATTGTCCCCGGTTAACATCACCAGACGATAGCCCGCGCGGTGCAGGCGCTGTAAGGCATCCACGCTGTCCTGGCGCAACGGATCGCGCACGGCCAGCAGCGCCGCCACCTGACCATCCCTCGCCAGCAGAACCGGCGTCGCGCCCTGAGAGGCCTGCGCGTTTAGCTCTGCGTCCAGCGCGGACGTATCAACGCCGTGTTCAGTCAGCAGTGCCTGGTTGCCCAGCAGCAGCGTATGGCCTTCGGCTTCACCGCTGACCCCTAAACCGCGCAGGGTGCGGAAGTTGCTGACCTGCGGCAGACGGCCATCACCGGCTTTCTCCAGGATGGCGCGCGCCAGCGGGTGGCTGGAACCTTGTTCCAGCGCGGCGGCAAGGCGCAGGGCGTCCGTCTCCGTACAGCCAACGGTACTGACGGCCACCACCTGCGGTTTGCCCTCGGTGAGCGTGCCGGTTTTATCAAAGACAAGGGTGTCCAGCGTGCTTGCCCGTTGCAGGGCGTCAGCATCACGGACCAGTACGCCAAATTCGGCGGCGCGTCCGACGCCAGAGATAATCGACATCGGCGTGGCCAGGCCAAGGGCACAAGGGCAGGCGATGATCAGCACCGTGGTGGCGATCACCAGGGTGTAGACAATCTGCGGCGCCGGGCCGAAGAAATACCAGATCGCCGCGCTCAGCAGGGCAATACCGACGACCACCGGCACAAAAATGGCGGAGATTTTATCGGCAAGCTGACCAATCTCCGGCTTACTGCTCTGCGCCTGGCGGACCATGCGAATGATGCGTGACAGCGTGGTATGGCTGCCGACCGCGCTGGCGCGGAACAGCACGCTGCCGTCCTGTACCACCGTACCCGCATGCACCGCATCGCCCTGAGATTTCTGCTGGGGTATCGGCTCGCCGGTCAGCATCGCTTCATCCAGCCAGGCATCGCCCTGGGTGATTTCACCGTCGACGGGCACGCGGTCGCCGGTGGTCAGGCGCAGCGTCATTCCCGGCTGTACCTCTGAGAGCGGAACGCTTTTTTCCCCGTCGTCCGTGACCACGCGGGCCGTCGGCGGGGTTAAATCGAGTAATCTTTCCAGCGCTTTCGACGAGCGCTGACGCGCGCGGGCTTCGAGCATATGGCCTAAGTTAATCAGACCGATAATCATCGCGCTCGCTTCATAATAGAGATGGCGCGCCTCCATCGGGAACCACTGCGGCCAGACGTTCACGCTCATCGAATACAGCCACGCCGCGCCGGTACCGAGCGCGACCAGCGTGTCCATCGTCGCGGTGCGGTTTTTCAGGCTCTTCCAGGCGCTGGTATAGAAATGTCCGCCAGCAAACACCATCACCGCAAGAGTAATCAGACCAATCACCAGCCACAGGGTGCGGTTGTCAGCGGTGACCATCATGTTGTCACCCATCATGCCCCACACCATCACCGGAATACCGACCAGCAGGGCGACAATCGCCTGCCAGCGGAAGCGCTTCATGGTGGCGACAGCCGTTTCCTGCTGGCGCTCGCGGCGCTCGGCATCATCTTCGATGGCCTCTGCCCCGTAGCCCGCTTTCTCCACGGCCTGCACTAACTCTGCGGCGGAGGCGCTGCCCATCACCAGCGCAGTACGCTCCGCCAGGTTTACCCGTGCCTGTGCGACGCCCGGTACCGCCTGTAAGGCGTTTTGTACCCGGGAGACGCAGCTGGCGCAGCTCATGCCGTTGATCAGCAGCTGTTGGCTGTTATCAATATCATCAGCTACCGGAAGCTCAGGAGTGGCCGCTGTCAGTGCTTCCGACGGGGATGATGACTCTGCCAGCGGTTTAGCCTTTGGGTGGCTTAACTCCGCCCCGTAACCGGCCTGTTTAATGGTATCAATCAGCGCGTCGGCGCTGGCGCTGCCGGTCACGGCGGCATGATCGATACTCACCTCAGCGCTTTCCACGTCAGGACGCTGCTCCAGGCTTTCTTTAACGCGTTTGACACAGTGGCCGCAGGAGAGGCCGTCCAGTGTCAGGTCAATAGTGTGAGACATAACAAAACTCCCGTATAATGTTCTGGTCAATTGTTGACCTTCACTCTGCTTTTCGCTAACTGTTATGAAGGTTAAACCTTCCATCAAGGGGAAGGTCAAGTGTTTAAATAGCTGATTGAAATGGGGTTTTAAAATCAGCGTCCACACTTCGAAAAAAGTGTCCACATTTCAAATACAAACCCTGATTAACTCAGGCGTTTTTGTAGAGTTAGGTGCCGATAGTTGTAAATGCAAAATGTATGCAATTGATCTTCGTTAGTGTAACTCATGAAACATTTATCCAAAAAGAAATGTATTAAATGAAGGATATTATAATGCCAGTACCAGATAAGTTATTTAAATATAAATCTTTTAATTCTGATTGCATGGAGTTGATCATTGGTGATTATCTTTATTTTGCTAATCCGAATCAATTTAATGACCCTCTTGATTGCAAAGTTTCTATATTTGATGATATTAAGGATGAAGAGCAATTGAAAAATATATTATCAACTCTTTATCAAAGAAATGCGGAGGGTAAATTAAAAGGTGCGGCTAATAATCTTCATTATAATGGCCAGAAAACCCAAGATAAAATATCACTCCTTAGTAAAAGTGAATCAGAAAGAATGATTGCTGATATATATCAGCAATTTGATTTTTACGAAGATGAAACATTTTCTATAACAGGTGTATTAGCTAATTTAATCGGAAAGATCATCCTTTCTGGATATAGCAAAGGAGTACTCTCCCTTGCTGAGGATTGTGATTGTCCATTAATGTGGTCGCATTATGCTGATAATCATAGAGGATTATGCTTGGGCTATACGATTCCAACTAATGCTAAAGATAAAATCCAACCAATAAATTATACAAGTAACTCAAGAGATATCAAAACCAGTCAAATATTGCAAATGCTGAATGGCGATGCGAATGCAAAACTTGAAATAGAAAAAGCGATTTTTCTTCGGAAGGCATCTCCTTGGCAATATGAAAAAGAATGGCGAATGATTTCTAACATTGGTAAGCAAAATGCATCATTATATTTATCGGATATTATTTTTGGCATGAGATGTAAAGATACTACCATTTACACAATCATGAAATCCTTGCAAGGACGAGATTTACCTATTACATTTTGGCAAATGACTGAAGTCCATCAACAGTTTACACTTCAGAAAATTGAAATTAATTTAGATGATGAATGTTTTATTTATTTACCTCGCTGTATGGAATCAATAGCTAATTTTTTGATGAAGAATGATTAATCCCTTCTCCGTTTATTGTTTTTCAAAAAGCTCCCTCCAGTACATGGAGGGGGGCATAAAAGTGCCAGATTTAACTGCTACATTCCATAGTGCGAAGCAGGGAAAGTATCGCAGGGGGAATCAGGCTGTAACGGTTTCCGGTTCTGGGACAACCGTATTAGAGACTCAGAGGATTGTACCTTTGAGGTTTATACCGTTACAGCACAGATTCTGGCTGACAGTGTCGCTGAGGCGCAATTCGAATCAGTGGACGAACCGCTAACCCCGGCTAACGTTAAGGACATGGTTATTTTTCAGTAATTTTCGATCCCAATATTGCCTACCACCACCGGAGCACTACTTGTACGATTTCTAATGCCACTCACTCAGAGCGCATGAGCGCCATTTTGGCAGGCGCAAACTGCGATCGACCCCGCACATATTCAGAAGTAATTAAGCGCACGATGAAGGCGTAAAAGGCCGAACAATGGCAATTAAAGCCCTGTTCGCCCCCCCTGTCGTGTGGGCTGTTCTCACGTCACCTGCGCGCAACAAACACGCTTGTTTTCTCGCAATAGCAAATACACAGCCGGGAAGCATAGCTGCTGCGCTTAACAGTGATAATAAATATAAAAAAATTTGTGCAAGTTTGTGCAAGTTTGTGCAAAATAATAATCACAAAATCAAAGTTACCTATGGGGCTCAAGCGTGGCTGATTGGAAAAATAATCCTTGGATAGTTGCAGTAATATCAGGTTCTGCAGTGCTGACTACAACATTATTTATCGTTTTTAATTATGTAATCCCGACATACCAAAAAGAAGACAGTAATAAAATATCAGAACTGCAGATCAAAGTTGATAGCAAAAATGAGCTTATCAAACAAATAACTCAGGAGAGCAACAAAACAGCAACTGAAAAGGATAGTGATTTACATACCTTAAGTGCATTTAAAAATTCAGAGATAAACAAGCTTAAAGGTGATTTGACATCTAAAAGTACAGAGTTAAATGAATTGAAAAAACTCATGCAATTCCAGAGGTTAGGGGCTTTGTATCAAAAAGGGTCATACTTACCTATTGGTTACGACGCCATTGATATAGGTGCGAGCAGAGATTCAATTTTTAAATTTTACGGATCGCCGAGGGTGATGCCTGACCCAAAGTATGGCTACATATCAATAAATTATGGGCAGGGAGGAATAGATCATATTGTTTATTATCTTAAGGATAAAAAAGGAAAAATAAATAATAAAGGGGATGTGGTTTCACACATAGCTGTATTTAAAGAAAACGAAATAACTATCGATAGAGAGAGGAAGACATTCCTTGAAAATTTATCTCTCAAGGATTTCCTAATTAGTAATTTGGGATACATTGAGCCATGTAAAAATGACTATTATGTATGGCACTTTCCAAATAAAAAAATAGCTGTTTATTATGATGACAGCGAGGGTGATAGATATTTAATTTACGATGATAATTTTGCTCCAGCTAATTTTGATGAAGAGTGTCAGTTTATATATAATGAAAGGTGATTTCATATAAGAAAAAGGGAGCGGGGCTCCCTTTTGTTTTTGATATTTGAAGTGATACTGTCTTGTGATTATATTACCATCAACGATAATGCTTATTTATATTTTCTAGGGCTCAAATGCTCATAAAACAAAAAATTCATACCGGAATAGTGTATTAGTTAGTGACGTAACGATTTCACCGATTTAGCTTTTTATTCACGGGTTTAAGACATTTTTTCGCTTCAGCCATCCGGGTTTTATGTTAAGGATAGTCACAAAATACGTCAGCTATGGGTCATTAAATTCTTTTAATGGCTGGACCAGGCTTACTTAGTCTCGCCGCCTCATCTGAGCGGATATAATGTTTTTTTGGTCTCCCGTCCCTCATGTGAAGTTTCACGATAATAGAGCCAGTTTTGATAGTCAGCTTCCCTTTTATAGGGAACAAAATACTTGCCCACTTTCCCCCGGTAATGAGCATAACCCTTAGCTTTTCTAGTATCATATCATTCTCCCGTTATTTTTACGCTTAAACCCTTTGCATGACATCATCACTACACTCTTATGCTGCGTTTGATCCTAATAGTTTCGCTGTACAGGCCAGACAGAATTTTTCAACACCATAGGTTATGTCATCAGGTTATGTCATCCTGATTTAACTCAGCATTACAGCCTCTATCCCTACAGTATATCTCTTTACTCTTTTCTACCAGATAGCCATCGTTCAGATATCGGTTGATGTCACTAGGATAATCAAACACAGGGAATTAGGGCGGCTTTTTCGGATGGGTTATAAAACGTTCGGCTTGAGGATGAAAAAAACAAATCCCAATTTGCCAGATGGAAAGGTGGACCACATTTTGCGACATACATTCGCTACATACTTTATGATGAACGGTGGCAGCATAATGGCCTTAAAGCGAATTATGGGTCATGTGTATATTTCTCAAACGATGGTTTATGCGCTCTTCGCACCAGAGCACCAGACTATTTACTGGACGCTGTGAGCTATAATTCTCTTAGCGGCATGTCCACATTGTGTTCACACTCTGGAGGCAAAGCGGGGGATTTGAGGATTAGTTAAGTATGTGAAATACTGATTTGGCGCAGTAGTTTACGGAGCTGCGCCTGTCAGAATCCCACCATCAAGGGGAAGGTCAAGGGGGAAATGTGAATATCAGCGATGTTGCGAAAAAAACCGGCTTAACCAGCAAAGCGATTCGCTTTTATGAGGAAAAAGGGCTGGTGACGCCACCGTTGCGCAGTGAGAACGGCTACCGCAGCTATACGCAGCTGCATCTTGATGAACTGACGTTACTGCGCCAGGCAAGACAGGTAGGATTTAACCTTGAAGAGTGCGGCGAGCTGGTTAACCTGTTTAACGATCCGAAACGCCACAGTGCCGACGTGAAAAAACGTACGCTGGAAAAAGTGGCGGAGATCGAACGCCATATCATCGAATTACAGGCGATGCGTGAGCAACTGTTACAGCTGGCAGAATCCTGCCCGGGAGATGACAGCGCCGAGTGCCCGATTATCGACAATCTTTCCGGCTGCTGCCACCGTAAAACCCACGCCTAACAGGCTTTAACCCGCAGGGTAATGCCTTCCACCGCAATGACCTCAACCCGCGTGCCGGCGCTGAGGTCATCGTCGGCCACTACCGGCCACGAACTGTCCCCCACGCGCATATGACCGCGTCCGTTGATCAGCGCGTTATCAAGCGTAAAGCGTCTACCCACGATCTGCTGCCCACGCTGGTTGAGGTGCGCGTCGACCGGCTTCTGCGCCTTCACCCGTTTGTTCAGCCAGCGCCACCACAGCCAGGCGGCCAGCAGCGTCAGCACGGCAAACAGCGCGCCCTGCCACTCCCAGCCGACAGGCAGCAGCCAGACGACCAGCCCGGTAATCACCGCGGCAACCCCGCTCCACAGCAGATAACCGTTGCCGCCAAGCATCTCGGCGGCCAGCAGTAAGCCGCCAAGGCTTAGCCAGAACGCATGAGGATGTGCAACGATGAGCTCTATCATTTTTTACGCTCGTTTCCGCCGTCTTTGATCAACTCGGCAATTCCGGCGATAGATCCCATCAGACTGCTGGCATCCAGCGGCATCATTACCACCTTGCTGTTGTTCGCGGAGCCGATCTCCTTCAGCGCATCGGTATATTTTTGCGCGACGAAGTAGTTCACAGCCTGGATATCCCCGGCGGCAATCGCCTCGGAGACCATTTGCGTCGCACGGGCTTCCGCTTCTGCCGAACGTTCACGCGCTTCCGCCTGGAGGAAGGCAGACTGACGGTCGCCCTCGGCTTTCAGGATCTGCGACTGTTTTTCCCCTTCCGCTTTCAGGATTTCAGCCTGACGCACCCCTTCGGCTTCAAGAATATAGGCACGCTTGGTACGCTCGGCCTTCATCTGCGCGTTCATGGAAGCAATCAGCTCTGCCGGTGGGCGCACGTCGCGGATCTCAATGCGGGTCACTTTGATCCCCCACGGATTGGTGGCTTCATCCACAATGTGCAGCAGGCGGGTATTAATGCTGTCGCGCTGGGAGAGCATTTCGTCCAGCTCCATTGAGCCAAGCACGGTACGGATGTTGGTCATGGTCAGGTTGACGATCGCCAGCTCCAGGTTGCTCACCTCATAGGCCGCTTTCGGCGCATCAATCACCTGAATAAAGCACACCGCATCGATGGTGACGTTGGCGTTATCCTTGGAGATGACTTCCTGGGAAGGGATATCCAGCACCTGCTCCATCATATTGATCTTACGCCCAATTCTGTCCATGAACGGGACGATCAGGCTTAAACCCGGCTGAAGAGTATTGGTGTAGCGACCGAAGCGTTCGACGGTCCACTGGTAACCCTGCGGGACAATTTTGACGCCTGCGCCCACGATAACCAGCGCAACGAATATAAGGACAGGAACAACGATGAGCATAAAAACCTCCTGTTTTGCATGCCGTAACGAGAAAAACTGCGTATTTGTTGAACGTAAGTATATCGGCTAACGAACAGGATTTCGCCCCTGTAAAGAGGTGGGAACCGGACTGGCAGAAATAAAACGCCCCGTTCGGGATGCGGGGCGCAAAGCGTTACTTTTCAGACCAGGTATAGCTGAAGTCAGTGATAAACCCATCCCCGGCGTCAGCGATAGCTTTTGATAAGCCCTGATAGTATTTTTCCAGGCCGATGGCCTCTATCTGCTGGATCTGCTCGCGAACGGGAGCGCAGAACAATACCGCATTGCCCGCCCCGACACGTTTGTTGTTCGGCGGCAGATCGCCGGTAATCGCCTTAAACCAGGTTCTGATCCCTTGCTTTAAGCTGTGCGGCGCTTTTGTAAGATCCTCCTGGCCGGTCAGCACCTGTAGGGTAGGGAATTCATTAGCATTGACGGCGGTTTTCATACGCGCAAAGAACGCGGTAAAAAGCTCAAAAGAGCCGAGATCTGTGACGCGAGGCTTGGTGGTTTTTCCGTTTTTATTGCCCATTTTTCCGGCAGGGGCTGTAGGCGCCGGAACCACATTGACCTTATGCAGATCCAGACCAAACAGCAGATTGCAGTGCGCCCGGCGCTCTTTAAGCGGGTAGGACATCAGCACGTCAATAAACGCCGTCGCCTTCACATCGGCCAGATCATGGTTAATCAGCCATTGCGAGCGGGCAAATTCCGCGGGGGAAACGAACCAGTCCGGCACCTCAGTAAAGCGTCTGGATTTACCCTTGCCGTCAAACTCGAGAAAGTAAGCTCCATCATCGAAAGCAAAATAGCAGTTTTTAAAGCTACCGATTGTGGTGTTAACGATGAGCGCCTTCTTAACAAAATCGACCACCTCTGCACCCATGACAAAACGCGTGAGTTCAGAAGAATTGATGACTTCCATTAATGTTTCCACATCAGGAACACCAGGCTTCAGGGAAGAGAACTCATAAAAGATATGTGTCATGTTGCTGACTTCCTGTAGTTATAGAGGTGACAATTAGCGAGCAAAAAGTTTAACACTTGCTATAGGTTAAGGCTATTCGCGCTGCGTAGCGGAAAGGATTATGCTAAAGGCTGTTCTTATTACAGCGGTTAACGGAATCGGAATGAATAATAAAAAAAATCTTCTGGATATCAGGGATGTTGGCTTTCGTGTGGGTGATAACACCATCCTTCAGCACGTCGATTTTTGTCTCTCTCCGGGCGAATTTAAACTGATAACTGGCCCCTCCGGCTGCGGCAAAAGCACCCTCCTGAAAATCGTGGCTTCGCTACTGAGCCCAACGGAGGGAACCATCCTGTTTGCAGGAAAAGATATCGCCACGCTTTCACCGGAAAGCTATCGCCAGCAGGTGTCATACTGCGTGCAAACGCCGTCCCTGTTTGGCGACACGGTGTACGACAATCTGGTTTTCCCCTGGCACATCCGCAACCAAACGCCTGATCCGAAAAAGTTTACCGACGATCTGACCCGGTTCGGGCTTTCGCCGGAGACGCTGACCAAATCGATCGCCGAACTGTCGGGAGGGGAAAAGCAGCGCGTCTCGCTGATCCGTAACCTGCAATTCTTGCCGAAGGCGCTGTTGCTGGACGAAATCACCAGCGCGCTGGATGACGCTAACAAGCGCAACGTCAATGACATTATCCATCGCTACGCCCGGGAGCAGAATATTGCCGTGCTGTGGGTGACGCATGATTCAAATGAAATTACCCATGCGGATGATGTCATCACGCTCAGGCCGCAGGGCGGAAAAATGGAGGAGGCTCACCGTGGGTGAACATAACATAACCAACGAATCGCTGGCGCTGTCGATGGTCCTGGTGCTGGTGGCGATTGTGGTCAGCTACCGGGAAAAGCTGGGGCTGGAAAAAGATATTCTTTGGAGTATCGCCCGCGCGGTCATTCAGCTCATCATCGTCGGCTATGTGCTGAAATACATCTTCAACGTCAATCATGCCGTGCTGACCCTGTTGATGGTGCTGTTTATCTGCTTTAACGCGGCATGGAACGCGCAGAAACGCAGTAAATACATCGATAAAGCGTTCATTTCGTCGTTGATCGCCATCACTACCGGGACCGCGTTAACGCTGGCGGTACTGGTACTCTCCGGCTCGATAGAATTTACGCCGATGCAGGTGATCCCCATTTCCGGGATGATTGCGGGCAATGCGATGGTGGCGGTCGGGTTGTGCTACAACAATCTGGGGCAACGGTTCAGCAGTGAACAGCAGCAGCTTCAGGAGAAGCTAAGCCTGGGCGCGACGCCGAAGGTGGCCTCGGCGCGGTTGATCCGCGACAGCATTCGCTCTTCGCTGATCCCAACGGTGGATTCCGCCAAAACGGTGGGTCTGGTGAGCCTGCCAGGCATGATGTCGGGGCTGATTTTTGCCGGTATCGATCCGGTAAAAGCGATTAAGTACCAGATTATGGTGACGTTTATGCTGCTCTCTACGGCGAGCCTGTCCACCATCATTGCCTGCTACCTGACCTATCGGAAGTTTTACAACGCGCGCCACCAGCTGGTGGTGACGCAGTTGAAAAAGACGGGGTAATATCGGCTTTTGTAGGCCCGGTAAGCGTTAGCGCCACCGGGCATTTTTTTACTAGTAGAGCAACGCGTACAGCTGACGACGATATTTCGACGCCAGCGCGTCACCGGTACCCAGCGCGGCCAGGATCTCCTGGAACATCTTCCGCGCCTGTCCGTCTGCGGCGCCCAGGTCCTTCTGAAGATGGCTAAACAGCAGCTCCAGCGCCTCTTCGTTACGCCCCACCTGATGAAGCTGAAGCGCCAGCTGGCTTGCCAGCGCGGCATCCTGCGGGTTGTCCGCAACCTGCTGCTGAAGCTGTTGAATTTCAGGGGTATCGGCCGCCTGTTTCAGCAGGTCAATCTGCGCCACCAGACCCTGATAACGGGTATCCTGATCCTGCATCGGCACCGTTTTCAGCACGGCTTCCGCGTCTTCAGGGCGGTGCAGCGCAATCTGGGTCTCTGCCAGCAGCAGACCAATCTGGCTGTTCTGGTTCGACAGCTGCCACGCGTCTTTTAACAGCGGCAGCGCCTCGTCGTACTTGCCTTCCTGCATCAGCGCCATGGCTTCCTGCGCTTTCAGCTCTTCTTCGCGCGGCAGAACTTTATCCAGCAGGGCGCGGATCGCCTCTTCCGGCTGCGGCCCCTGGAAGCCATCCACCGGCTGACCGTTCTGGAACAGGTAGACGGTTGGGATCGCGCGCAGGCCAAACTGGGAAGCCACCATTGGTTCGGCGTCACAATCCAGCTTCGCCAGAATGAACTGACCGTTGTACTGCGCGGCAAGGCTTTCCAGGACCGGCGTCAGTTGCAGGCAGTGTTGGCTGCGTTCAGACCAGAAGTAGAACAGCACCGGTTTAGTCATTGACTGTTCGAGCGTCTGTTGCAGGTTAGCTTCAGTTATGTTGACGATATTCTGTACGGACATGCGGCATTCTCTTTTATCGGTTTACTCTTTACATGGGGGTAAGCGTCGTCGCTTCAACTCAACCCTGCAAAATTTTGTCCATCATCCGCCCCGGCAGCAGGCGTTTCAACCAGCCGACGGCATGGGTTACCAGCGTGACCGGATAGCGCATTTTAGGGGTATCGCTCTCAAACGCGTGGCGCACTTTGGCAACGACGGCTTCTGGCCCAAGCGTAAAACGCGCCGCGATGCCGGGGTTTTCGACCGGTTTGTCCGCCTGCGTCTGGTTAACGTTTTCCGTAAAGCGGGTGCGGATCGGGCCCGGTTCAATCAGGCTGACCTTAATACCGCTGTGGCGCAGCTCCATGCGCAACGCATCGGACCAGGCTTCAAGCGCATATTTACTGGCGGCGTAAGCCCCGCGGCCCGGCGTGGAGATCAGGCCCATGACCGAGGAGGTCATCACGATGCGCCCTTCGCCGTGCGGCAGCATGGCGGGGAGAAGGCGCATGGTAAGCTGATGCGCCCCGAAAAAGTTTGCGGAGAACTGCTGCTCCAGCTGTTCCCGTGAGAGAGTCTGTAGCGGGCCGTACACGCCGTAGCCCGCATTGTTGAACAGACCGTAAAGACGGTTGTTGGTCAGGGCGATAACCTCATCGGCGGCCTGCTCTACGCTCTCTGGCGAATCGAGATCCAGCAGAATGCCCGTAAATCCCAGCCCTCGCATGCGTTCGACATCCTCGGGTTTACGGCAGGCTGCCAGTACCCAAAACCCCTGGCGTTTCAGTTCAAGGGCGCTTTCAAGGCCAATTCCGCTGGAACATCCTGTTATTAAGACCGATTTTTGCATAACTTTACCTGTCAGGTTCTCAGCTGTTTGACGAGTCATGTTTTACTAAAGGAGCCAGCCGGGTTGCCATCCAGTCGGCAATGAACGGCTGGGCATCGCGATTGGGGTGAATGCCATCATCCTGCATCCACTGGGGTTTCAGATAGACCTCTTCCATGAAAAATGGCAGCAGCGGAATATCAAACTCTTTGGCAAGCTTAGGATAGATCGCGCTAAACGCCTCATTATACCGACGGCCGTAGTTAGCGGGCAGGCGAATTTGCATCAGCAGCGGCTGGGCGTTGGCGGCCTTAATGGTCTGCAAAATGGTCCGCAGCGTTTGCTCCGTTTGCTGAGGCTGGAAGCCGCGCAAACCATCATTACCGCCCAGTTCGACCAGCACCCAACGCGGTTGATGCTGCTTAAGCAGGGCAGGCAGGCGCGATAAGCCTTGTTGCGACGTATCGCCGCTAATGCTGCCGTTAACGACAGACGCCCGGGACTGCCATTTATCATTGAGCAGGGCGGGCCAGGCCGCACTGGCGGCCATACGATAGCCCGCGCTCAGGCTGTCGCCCAGAATCAATAACGTGTCCGCAGCCGCCGCGCGGAAGGTCATCAGCATCAAAAACAGGAAGGGCAAATGCCAGCGGAAAACATTGTTGAAGTTCATCGTCTTAAGAAGTCCGTCGGTCAGGGAGAACACGAGCTTTCCATCCTCACCGGAGTTGAACTCGTTGTCAAACGTGCCGAAACCATCGCCCTGATTGGTGAATCCGGTTCCGGTAAGTCCACGCTGCTGGCCATTCTCGCCGGTCTGGACGATGGCAGCAGTGGGGAAGTGAACCTGGTCGGCCAGCCCCTCCACGCGCTTGATGAAGAGGCCCGCGCCGCGCTGCGTGCCCGGCATATCGGGTTTGTCTTTCAGTCATTCATGCTGATCCCGACGCTGAACGCGCTGGAAAACGTTGAACTGCCCGGCCTGCTGCGCGGTGACAATACCCGTGAAAGCCGCGATCACGCCAAGGCGTTGCTGGAACAGCTGGGGCTGGGAAAACGTCTCGACCACCTTCCGGCACAGCTTTCCGGCGGTGAGCAGCAGCGCGTGGCGCTGGCGCGCGCGTTTAACGGCCGCCCTGAAGTGCTGTTTGCCGATGAACCCACTGGTAACCTTGACCGTAAAACCGGGGACAAAATTGCCGATCTGCTGTTTTCCCTCAACCGCGAGCACGGCACCACGCTGATTCTGGTTACCCACGATCCGCAGCTGGCCGCCCGCTGCGACCGCCGCCTGCGGCTGGTGAACGGTATTCTTCAGGAGGAAGCATGATTGCCCGCTGGTTCTGGCGCGAGTGGCGCTCGCCCTCGCTGCTGATTGTCTGGCTGGCGTTGAGCCTGGCGGTGGCCTGCGTGCTGGCGCTCGGTAGCGTCAGCGATCGTATGGAGAAAGGGCTTAGCCAGCAGAGTCGGGAATTTATGGCCGGGGACCGGGCTCTGCAAAGTTCTCGCCCCGTGCCGCCGGGCTGGATTGAGGAGGCGCGCAAAGAGGGGCTGAAGGTAGGGGAGCAGATCACCTTTCAGACTATGACCTTTGCGGGCGACACGCCGCAGCTTGCCAGCGTAAAAGCCGTGGATGACATCTACCCGATGTATGGTGACTTACAAACCAGCCCGCCGGGGCTAAAACCGACGGCCGGTACGGTCCTGCTGGCATCGCGACTGATGGCGCTGCTGAACCTGAAACCCGGCGACAGTATCGACGTCGGCGACGCGACACTCAAAATTGCCGGGGAAGTGGTGCAGGAGCCCGACTCTGGATTTAATCCGTTCCAGCTTGCGCCGCGCCTGCTGATGAACACCGCCGATGTGGCGAAAACCAACGCCGTCCAGCCGGGAAGCCGTGTCACCTGGCGGTATAAGTTTGGCGGGACGCCTGCGCAGCTGGAGGCGTACGAAAAATGGCTCCTGCCGCAGCTCAAGCCGGAACACCGCTGGTACGGGCTGGAGCAGGATGACGGGGCGCTCGGCAAATCCCTCGAACGTTCCCAGCAGTTCCTGCTGCTGTCGGCGCTGTTAACCTTGCTGCTTGCCATTGCGGCGGTTGCCGTGGCGATGGGGCACTACTGTCGCAGCCGTTACGATCTGGTGGCGATCCTCAAAACCCTCGGCGCGGGCCGCGCGCAGCTGCGCAAGCTGATTGTCGGCCAGTGGCTGATGGTGCTGGCGTTGTCGGCTCTGACCGGCGGGGCGATAGGGCTGCTGTTTGAAAAGCTGCTGATGGTGCTGCTCAAACCGGTACTCCCCGCCGCATTACCGCCTGCCAGCCTCTGGCCGTGGCTGTGGGCCATCGGCGCGATGACGACGATCTCCCTGCTGGTGGGGTTACGCCCGTACCGGCTGCTGCTCGCCACCCAGCCGCTGCGCGTGCTGCGCCGCGATGTGGTGGCCAGCGTCTGGCCGCTGAAGTTCTATCTGCCGGTGATTATTGCGGTGGCGGTCGGGCTGTTGGCCTGGCTGATGGGCGGCAGTACGCTGCTGTGGGCGGTGCTGGCGGGCGCGGTGGTGCTGGCGCTGCTGTGCGGCGTGGTGGGCTGGATACTGCTTAACCTGCTGAGAAAGCTGACGGTTAAATCGCTTCCCGTGCGGCTGGCGGTCAACCGACTGCTGCACCAGCCGTGGTCTACCCTCAGCCAGCTCTCGGCGTTTTCGCTGTCGTTTATGCTGCTGGCGCTTTTGCTGGTGCTGCGCGGGGATCTGCTCGATCGCTGGCAGCAGCAGCTTCCGCCGGAAAGCCCGAACTATTTCCTGATCAACATTGCTCCCGAACAGGTGACGCCTCTGAAGGGTTTCCTGTCTGAGCATCACATTATTCCGGAATCGTTCTATCCGATCGTGCGCGCCCGCCTGACGCAGATCAACGGCCAGTCCACGGACGGAAATAAGGATGAATCGCTCAACCGCGAACTCAATCTGACCTGGCAGGCGAAACGTCCGGACCATAACCCGATCGTTGCCGGCACCTGGCCGCCGAAAGCGGGGGAAGTGTCGATGGAGGAGGGGCTGGCGACACGCCTGAACGTGAAGCTCGGCGATAGCGTGACTTTCACCGGCGATACCCAGGATTTCACCGCCAAAGTCACCAGCCTGCGTAAAGTGGACTGGGAAAGCCTGCGACCAAACTTCTTCTTCATCTTCCCGCCGGGGGCGCTGGACGGACAGCCCCAGAGCTGGCTCACCAGCTTCCGCTGGGAAAACGGCAACGGCATGCTGACGCAGCTTAACCGGGAATTTCCGACGGTGAGCCTGCTGGATATCGGCGCGATCCTCAAACAGGTCGGGCAGGTGCTGGAGCAGGTGAGCCGCGCGCTGGAGGTGATGGTAGTGCTGGTGACCGTCTGCGGCGTGCTGTTGCTGCTGGCGCAGGTGCAGGTGGGCATGCGTCAGCGTCATCAGGAGCTGGTGGTCTACCGCACGCTGGGAGCCAGTAAACGGCTGCTGCGCGCCACGCTGTGGAGCGAATTTGCTCTGCTCGGTCTGGTGGCGGGCCTGGTGGCGGCCATCGGGGCGGAAACCGCGCTGGCGGTACTCCAGAGCAAAGTCTTCGACTTCCCGTGGGAGCCCGACTGGCGGCTGTGGCTCACGCTGCCCGTCTGCGGCGCCGTGCTGCTGTCCCTGTGCGGCGGCTGGCTCGGAACCCGGCTGTTGAAAGGTAAAGCGCTATTCCGCCAGTTCGTCAGCTAGTTTACTGACGTGATGATGACGCACCGGCATTTCTGCTGGTGCGTCATCGCTTAACGGCACAAATCGTTAATGCCCCTGCATTTAGTAGCACAAAACATTAAAAACCCGCCCACACAGCCCGAATTTTTCCGGTTAATATTCACCAGCTAAATATTTAGCAGCGTGTCTATCAAGGAAAAAGAATGACTATAAGAAAAACAGCGCTGGCGACAACGATCGGCGCAGCAGTGGCATTGGCTTCTTTCGCATCTCAGGCGGAAATCACCCTTCTGAAACAGGATCCGCAGGCGGGTAACCCGCTGAGCCGCCTGAACTTCACCGTTGGCGGCAGTATTCGTCCTCAGTTCCAGAATATGACCGGTGATGACGGCAAAAACAGCTACAAGCGCAACGGCTTTGACGGCGGCACCCGCTTCCGTTTCGCTGCGGATTACTACCTGTTCGATGACATCAGCTGGATCAGCTACTACGAGCTGGGTGTGAACATTCCGGCGCAGTTCAACTGGGATCATCACTACGCCGACGGCGCGCACGACACCTCTCGTCGTATGCTCTACACCGGTCTGAAGAGCGACACCTGGGGTACGCTGACCTTCGGCCAGCAGAACAGTGTGTACTATGACGTAGTGGGCGCAAAAACCGATATCTGGGACTACGACATGATTGGTCAGGCGCCAGGTAACGGGATCAACGGCGACTATGACGGCTCTTACCGTTCACGCCAGATGCTGAAGTACAAGAAAACCGTGGGCGATGCTGACATCTACGCCTCTTACCTGTTTGAAGACAGCGAATACCTGCCGGGCAACGGCCTGCGTTACAAACGTAAAGGCGGCGGTTCACTGGGTATCGATTATCACCTGACTACCGATCTGACCTGGGGCGCAGCGTGGAACTACACCCGCGCGGACATGCGTAACCCGGACAACGGCGACAGCAAATCCTACGACCAGAACATCCTTGGTACCGCCCTGAGCTGGACGCCGGATAACTGGACCTTCTCCGCAGGCGGCGGCTGGTATCAGAACTTCCTGACCACCAAAAAAGTGTCCGTTAACGACTACTTCGCCGGTGATGCATGGGGTATTGAATACTTTGCGGGTTACAAGTTCCCGGTTGGTCAGTATGCGGTGAAATCCATCCAGCCGTACTTCATGGGCGACCGTATCGAGTACGTGAATGGCCGTAACTACCAGCGCATCGACAACGGTGTGGGTATCAGCTTCCAGCTGGATTACGGTTTCCGCGTGGATTACGAACACGTGTTCACCTCCAGCACCGACAACCTGGGCGATATGAACCTGGTGCGTCTGCGTTACGACTTCTAAGTGGTTTGTTCCCCGGTGGCGCTGCGCTTACCGGGGTTACAAAAGTACGCGTAGGCCGGGTAAGGCGTAGCCGCCACCCGGCTTTTTTCAGCGATCGAGCCACTCAGCAATTTCTTCGTACGTCCCGCGATACACAATCTTCTCCGCCTTTTTCTCCAGCTGGTAGCCGTACATCGGGTCGTAATAGTCCTTCAGCAGCGGCACAAGCCAGCTGAAGTGCGCGTCAGTGCTGCCAGTACGCTGTTGCTCGACAAGCGCGGCATCCAGCAGGGCGGTAAATTCCGCAAAGCGTTGCAGCCCCAGACGGCGACGAATGGCGTACAGGCCGTGATGCAGATATTCGCTGTATGCTTTCCAGCCCGCTTCTTCACCGTAGGCGGCAGAAAAGTCGGCCCACGTGTGGACGAAATACTCTTCGCGCAGGCGCTCAAGACGGATCTCAAACGGATCCTCGACCACCACGACAGGCGCTTCAGCCATGCGGTCGCGCAGGCACTCCGGCAGGTGGTTAGAGCCAATCATCCGGCCTTCATCTTCCAGCACCCAGCGCGCGGCGTCTTTTTTTAGCAGTTTGACGGCAAGGTGATTTTCAAAGCTCGCCTGGGAAAGCTGCGGGGTGAGCGTGCGACCAAATGACGAGCCGCGATGGTGCGCCAGCCCTTCCAGATCGATGCCCTGCGCATGCTGCTTCACCAGCAGCGTTTTACCGTTACCGGTACAGCCGCCGATAAGCACCATCGGCTTTTGTGACTGCTCAATGGTCACCTGAATCGCCGTCTGACGCAGGGCCTTATAGCCGCCGCGGATCAGCGGGTAGTCGATGCCCGCCTCTTTCAGCCAGGCCTGGGAGATGTGTGAGCGCTGGCCACCGCGCGCGCAGCAAAGGTAGCCCTCAGGATGGGCAAGGCTGGCTTCCCGCCAGGCGCTGATACGTGCCTCACGCGTCTCGCCGTTGACCAGGCTATGGCCGAGCGCCAGCGCGGCGTCCGGACCCTGGCGTTTATAGCAGGTGCCGACGGCGGCACGCTCGTCGTCGTTCATTAAGGGCAGGTTGAGTGCGGCGGGCATCGCACCCTGGGCAAATTCGATCGGCGCGCGAACGTCGATTAAAGGGGTATCGGACGCGAGGATCGCGCGATAGTCCGTTCCATCGTTCATGGTGGTTCCAGAAGAAAACTGAGCAGCAATGGGCGGGGATTGTACGCCGGGGAAGGGGAAGGTCAACTCCCCGGCGAGGGATACTTACTTCAGTTTTGACTGCGCCCAGACAATACCGCTCGCATATTCTGGCGGCAGCAGGGGAACAATCGCTTCCAGCGTGGCGCTCAGGCGGTCCGTGTCGGTATCGTTCAGGTTCAGATGGCCGACCTTACGCCCCGGACGCACCTCTTTGTCGTACCAGTGCAGGTGCACCAGCGGCAGCTTCAGCCAGTTGTAGTTCAGATCGGTACCGATCAGGTTGATCATCACCGACGGGCTGGTCACCACCGGCTGCGGCAGCGGCAGATCGGTGATGGCGCGCAGGTGCAGCTCGAACTGGCTGATGGAGGCACCGTTTTGCGTCCAGTGGCCGCTGTTGTGCACGCGCGGCGCAAGTTCGTTGATCAGCAGACCCGACGGCGTGACGAAACACTCCATCGCCATCACGCCCACATAGCCCAGCTCATGCATGATGGCAGAGAGCATCTCTTCCGCCTGCGCCTGCTGGTCAGCATTGGCCTGCGGGAAGGCAACGCTGGTGCGCAGAATCCCGTCCTGATGCAGGTTATGCGTTAGCGGGTAAAAAACGGTGTGCCCGTCATGCCCGCGCGCGCCAACCAGCGACACTTCACCGCTAAAGTTAATGCCCTGCTCAACAATGCATTCGCCGTAGCAGTCGTCCGGCAGCTCGGCGGTGTCGTTCGCGCGCAGGCGCCACTGCCCGCGGCCGTCGTAGCCGCCGACGCGACGCTTCACAATCGCCAGGTCTCCCAGCATCGCAAACACGTCATCCCACTCGCGCTTATCGGAAAGCAGCTGCCACGGCGCGGTTGCGAGGCCGAGCTTGTCGAAAAGCTGTTTTTGCGTGAGACGGTCGGCAATGATCGGGAAGACGTCGCGGTTCACAAAGGCGTTATGGCGCGCCAGCTCGCGGGTCAGGGCGGTTTCCGGCCAGCGTTCAATTTCGGCAGTGATCACGCTCTGATGGAACGGCACGGCTTCTGGCTCGGCGTCCAGCCCGACGGGCCAGACGGCAATGCCCAGCGGTTCACCGGCCTGACGCAGCATCCGGCCTAGCTGACCGTTGCCAAGAACGCAAACCTGCTTCATGCCGCACCCCGCGGGTCCGGGTTATCCAGCACCTCGTCGGTCTGGGCTTTACGCCACTCCGCCAGACGCTGATGTAAGTCTTTATCATGCGTCGCCAGGATCTGCGCGGCCAGCAGGGCGGCATTTGCCGCACCCGCTTTACCAATCGCCAGCGTACCGACGGGAATACCGCGGGGCATCTGGACGATAGAGTAAAGGCTATCAACCCCGCTTAACGCGGCGCTTTGCACGGGAACACCCAGTACCGGCACCAGCGTTTTGGCGGCAATCATGCCCGGCAGATGTGCTGCGCCGCCCGCACCGGCAATGATCACCTCGTAACCGTTCTCTTCGGCGCTTTCGGCGAAGCTGAACAGTTTATCCGGCGTACGGTGCGCGGAAACCACTTCGACGTGGTGCGGAACATTCAGGATTTCAAAGATTTCGGCGGCGAACTGCATGGTAGCCCAGTCGCTTTTGGACCCCATCACGATGGCGACACGCGCCGGATTATTGCGGGAAGACATGCGTCTTAAAACTCCTGTGGTGCGGAACACACTGCTTTCGAGGGCACAGAGAATAGCATGTAATACCGGCAAGGAAAACGGTTGCGTGGTCGGGAAATGAGCGAAAAGACGGGGGGCGTTAAAACGGGAAGGCGATCAGTTCAACACCTTCCGGCGTGACTTTGACCATCGATCCTTCGCTGTGCCAGGCGCCTAAAACCACGCGATGGGCGGGCTCGCCGTTGGCGATAAGGGAATGCACATCGGGACGATGGGTATGGCCGTGGATCAGCCACTGAACACGGTGCTTCTCCATCACCTTTACCACCGCCTGCGGGTTGACGTCCATGATGGTCATCGATTTGCTGCTGTTGGCGGCCTTGCTGCCCGCGCGCATTCTGGCGGCGATGCGGTTGCGGATAAACAGCGGCAGGGCGAGGAACACTTTCTGGATCCACGGGGTGTGAACTTTGGCGCGAAACGCCAGGTAGCCGGTATCGTCAGTGCAGAGCGTGTCGCCGTGCATGATCAGAATATTGCGGCCATAGAGGTTTAGCACCTGCTCTTCCGGCAGCAGCGTCATACCGCTCTCGCGGGCGTAGCGCTGGCCGATCAGGAAATCACGGTTGCCGTGAATGAAATAGCAGGGGACGCCGGAATCCACCAGCACTTTAATGGCCGCAGCCATCTCACGGTGCAGCGGGTTCGGATCGTCGTCGCCTATCCAGGCCTCAAACAGGTCACCCAGAATGTACAGCGCATCGGCGCTTTTCGCTTCACCGCGTAAAAAACGCAGAAAACCGGCGGTTATCGCCGGTTCTTCTGTTTGCAGATGCAGATCCGCAATAAAGAGTGTCGCCACGAATTACTCGCTGACGGTCACGCTTGTGATCACAACGTCTTCTTTAGGAACGTCCTGGTGCATACCGCTGCGGCCAGTAGAAACGGCTTTGATCTTGTCGACCACGTCCATGCCTTCAACCACTTCTGCGAATACGCAGTAGCCCCAGCCTTGCAGACTTTCGCCAGAGAAGTTCAGGAAGTCGTTGTCCGCTACGTTGATGAAGAACTGTGCGGTCGCAGAGTGTGGCGCCTGAGTACGGGCCATTGCCAGCGTACCACGGGTGTTTTTCAGGCCGTTGTTCGCTTCGTTTTTGATCGCTTCTTTCGTCTCTTTCTGGCGCATGCCAGGCTCGAAACCGCCGCCCTGGATCATAAAACCGTTGATCACGCGGTGGAAAATGGTGTTGTTGTAGAAACCTTCGCGGCAGTAGTCCAGGAAGTTTTTAACTGTTTCAGGCGCTTTGTCATCAAAGGTTTTGATTACGATATCGCCATGATTAGTGTGGAAAGTAACCATTTTTGCATCCTGTTCCGTTATTGTGGTGCGTCGACCCGTGCTCGGGTCACATATAGGGGCTTGTTATAGCATAACCACAGGACACGATCACCTTGCATTGTGTGCTGACCGTACTCCGAATTATGGGTATTATAAGGAACAAACAATCCACACACGTGTTTACATGGAATCTTCGATGTTAAAAATCTTTAATACAATGACGCGCCAAAAAGAGGAATTTAAACCTATCCATGCCGGGGAAGTCGGCATGTACGTGTGTGGTATTACGGTTTACGATCTCTGTCATATCGGCCATGGCCGTACCTTTGTCGCGTTCGACGTGGTGTCACGCTACCTGCGCTTCCTGGGCTATAACCTGAAGTACGTGCGCAACATCACCGACATCGACGACAAAATCATTAAACGTGCTAATGAAAATGGCGAAAGCTTTGTCGAGCTGGTGGATCGCATGATCGCCGAAATGCACAAGGATTTTGATGCCTTAAATATTCTGCGCCCGGACAGCGAGCCGCGTGCGACCCACCATATCCATGAAATCATTGATATCACCCAAAAGCTGATCGAGCGCGGTCACGCCTATGTGGCGGACAACGGCGACGTGATGTTCTCGGTGCCGACGGACCCAACCTACGGTGCGCTTTCCCGCCAGGATCTGGACCAGCTCCAGGCCGGTGCGCGCGTGGACGTGGTTGACGTGAAGCGTAATCCGATGGACTTCGTGCTGTGGAAGATGTCCAAAGCGGGCGAACCGAGCTGGCCATCCCCGTGGGGCGAAGGGCGTCCGGGCTGGCACATTGAATGTTCCGCGATGAACTGCAAGCAGCTGGGCAACCATTTCGACATCCATGGCGGCGGTTCGGATCTGATGTTCCCGCACCATGAAAACGAAATCGCGCAGTCCACCTGCGCCCACGGTGGCGAGTACGTGAACTACTGGATGCACTCCGGGATGGTGATGGTTGACCGCGAGAAGATGTCGAAATCGCTGGGTAACTTCTTCACCGTGCGCGACGTGCTGAAGTATTACGACGCGGAAACCGTGCGCTACTTCCTGATGTCTGGCCACTATCGCAGCCAGCTGAACTACAGCGAAGAGAACCTGAAGCAGGCGCGCGCTGCGCTGGAGCGTCTGTATACCGCCTTGCGCGGCACCGATAAATCTGTTCCGGCCGCAGGCGGTGAGGCGTTCGAGGCCCGCTTCGTTGAGGTCATGAACGACGACTTCAACACCCCGGAAGCCTACTCCGTGCTGTTCGACATGGCGCGTGAGGTGAACCGCCTGAAGTCAGAAGATATGGCGGCGGCCAATGCGCTGGCGTCTCATCTGCGTAAGCTCTCTTCCGTGCTCGGTCTGCTGGAGCAGGAGCCGGACCTGTTCCTGCAAAGCGGCGCGCAGGCGGACGACGGTGAAGTGGCGGAAATTGAAGCACTGATCAAAGCACGTCTCGAAGCGCGTCAGGCGAAAGACTGGGCGGCGGCGGATGCGGCGCGTAACCGTCTGACCGAGATGGGTATTATTCTGGAAGATGGCCCGCAGGGAACCACCTGGCGTCGTAAGTAATTTTCCCCTCACCCTAACCCTCTCCCACCGGGAGAGGGAATTGTTAGGTTTTCTCCCTCTCCCTGTGGGAGAGGGCCGGGGTGAGGGCATTAGCGCGCACGTTTTCTCCACCACAACATCCCCATCAGCACCATCCCCGGCAGCCACACCCACAGCAGTTCTGAAATGATTACCTGATGCCCGTACGGCGTGGTATAGCGCGACAGCGCAAACGGCGCGACCTTGATCACCTGCCACGGCGCAAAGAAGCGCTCATCTGACCAGGGCCACAGCCAGCCGACGCCTTTCCCGCCTGTCGTTATTGAATCCAGCAGGCTGTGCGACAGCAATGACACGGTTAAAAACAGCCAGCACCGCGTCAGGCTGGCCCTGAACCAACGTCGGCCAGCCAGCACGCAGAGTATCGGCACCACCAGGGCAAACAGTAGCGAATGAGTGAAACCGCGGTGGCCGAAAATATTCCCGTAGGCGACACCGAATTTAAACGCCAGTACGTCGGCATCGGGCAGCATGGCGAGGACGATCCCGGCAAACAGCAGGCGGGGTGGGATGACGTTGGTTCCGAGCCCTAAGCCCAGACACAGAGGTACGGCAGCGTGGGTGATAATGGTAGGCATTGCATTTATCCATGGCAAATCATGGGAATATAGCAGCAGATCCGCCGCAGCAAACCTGTGCTAAATTCTGATTTTACGCCGATTCCCGCGCGATAAGCTGCCCGGAGAGGGTAATGCGCTGCGTTTGCAGATCCGGCTCTTTCAGCCTGCGGATCATCAGCCCTGCCGCCTGGCGGCCGGTCTCTTCGCTGGCAGACGAAACGTAAGTCAGTGACGGCGACGTGAGATTAACGTGGAGCATATCTTCAAAACCAATCAGCGCCACCTGCTGGGTTAAAAACACGTCTTTACCCACCGTGCGCCCCACCTGGTGAATACCTGAGATTGAACCGATCATCGCGTCCGGTGAATGGCAGAGCAGGGCGGTAATCGTGTTGTTCTTCTCCAGCAGCTGACGAGTCGCCATGGCCGCCGCCTGCGTGTCATCGGTGCAGGCGGGAGAATATTCCTCACGCCAGACCAGGCCGCTCTGCGTCATCGCGCTGCGAAAACCAAGCAGGCGCTGCTCGCGGATACGGCACCCGTCGCGCCCGCCAATGTAGGCGATGTTGCGGTGCCCGCGCTCGATAAGATAACGCGCGGCCAGGTTCGCCGCCTGGCGGTTATCGCGCATCACCAGGTTGCATTTCTCTTCCAGCAACGACTGCGAAACCGCCACAAGCGGCAGCGGGCAGTGACGAATGTGTTCCGGGAGAGAGGCGGCGCGGGTGTCCGACGCCAGGTAGATGACGCCCGCCACGCCCTGCTGCTTAAAGGAGAGCAGGGTACGCTCAAGATGTTCGCCGTCGTTCAGCGGCTGACCGAGAAATACCATATAACCCTGTTTCTCCAGCTCCTGAACGATGCTCGCCATCACCTTGATGGAAAAGCTGTCGCTGAAGTCGCGCAGGATCAGGCCGATTAAGTTGGAGGTGTTGGCGCGAAGATTGGCAGCGGCGACGTTATGAACATAGCCCAGCGTTGTGATGGCGGCATTGACCTTCCCGATCGTCGCCTCTGAGATCTTCCCTTTCTGGCGCAGCACCAGCGAAACGGTAGAAACCGACACGCCCGCATGCTTTGCGACATCAATAATGCTGACTTTCTTCAAAACCGCTCCCTGAAATTTCCCGATTATCAGCCAGATAAGAGGCGTCCCCCAGCGTACAGGAGACGCCTCCTTCAGGCATCTTATTATTTGCCAATCATCGTGGACATGGTCTGGGCGATAAACTGTGCTCTGGCCCCGAAAATCACCTGTATTCCGTTATCGCCAACGAACACCACGCCGCGTGCGCCAAGCCCGTTCAGCCCGTCCCGGTCCACCGCTTCGCTCTTCGCCACTTCCAGACGCAGACGCGTGATGCAGGAGCCGACGGAATCAATGTTCTGCGCACCGCCGAGCAGGCCGATGATTTCGGTGGCAAGTTCGGAATCGGACTTGTCATTCGCGCTGGCGGTCACTTCAGTGCGGCCCGGCGTCTTCACGTCGAAGCGACGGATCACGAAGCGGAAGGTGAAGTAGTAGATCAATGCCATCGGAATGCCGATGATAATGGCGCTCAGGAAGTTGGTCTGATAGCCGTTAAACGACGGCAGGATCCCGAACGACAGGTAGTCGATAAAGCCCGCCGAGAACGACTTGGCGATGTGTGCATGCAGCAGGTACATGGTCATGTACGCCAGGCCCGCCATGATGGCGTTGAAGACGTAAAGGATCGGCGCCACGAAGATAAAGGTGAACTCTACCGGCTCGGTGATGCCCGTCAGGAAGCAGGTGAGGGCAGCGGAGAACAGAATACCGGCCGCGATTTTCTTATTCTTCGTGTGCGCTTCGTGGTACATCGCCAGACACGCCGCGGGCAGTGCGAACAGCATCAGCGGGAACTCGCCCTGCATGAATTTCCCGGCGTTCTGGTAGGTGTCGCTGCTGAAGGATTTCACTCCCTCTTCCAGCATCTTGAACCAGATGGTCTGGTCACCGTGGATCACCTGACCCGCCTGGGTAGTGTAATCCCCGAACGAATACCAGAAGGAGGGATACCAGATATGGTGCAGGCCGAGCGGGATCAACGCGCGCTCCACCAGCCCGAAGATAAAGGTCGAGGCCGCCTGGTTATCGCCGTTTACCACCACGGACAGGGCGTCGATCCCGGACTGAATATGCTGCCAGACGTACGGCAGCAGCAGGCCGAGCAGGAACGACAGAAACGCCGTCGCAATCGCCACAAAGCGCTTGCCGGAGAAGAAGCCGAGGAACTCCGGCAGCTGCATGGTGTGGAAGCGGTTGTAACACCAGGCCGCAAGAATACCGCAGATCAGGCCGCCAAAGACGCCCATCTGCAACGTCGGAATGCCAACGACCATGGCATATTTCCCGCCCTGAGAGGCCATTTCCGGCGTGATGCTCAGCACGGTGCTGATGGTGATGTTGGTGACAAACACGGAGACCGCCGCGGAGAGTGCGGCAATGCCGGATTCCGAAGCCAGTCCGACGGCAGAGCCGATGGCGAACAGCATCGGCAGGTTATCAAAGATAACCCCGCCGGCGTTCATCATCAGCGGCAGATGGAACTTATCGCCGAAGGCCAGCAGCAGGCCCGCAGCGGGAAGCAGTGAAATTGGCAGCATTAAGGCGCGACCAATCATCGATAACTTAGACAGCGATTTAACAAACCCTGATATCAGGCTCATGCTGATTTCCCCCGAGTAGCGCTTTTTTCACGCTGTTATTGTAAGTAGAACGTTTTAGTAGAACGTTCTACTTATCGTGGGGAAAGTCTGAAAATCGCGCAACTTAATTTTCACATTTCGCCAGAGGGAATAGTGATTATTTGAAGTTGATCGATAATTAACCGTGATGGGTGTGAGGGGATTGTGAGAGAAATTGCCGGGTGGCGGCTTCGCCTTACCCGGCCTACAAACGGAGACAGTACGTAGGCCCGGTAAGCGCAGCGCCACCGGGCATCAGACAGCTCAGGCTGTCACGGTCACGCTCTGTCCTGCGAAGCTCACGGTCTGCCCCGCGACAATTTTGCAGCGCTTGCGGGTTTCCACCGAGCCGTCTACTTTTACCTGCCCGTCGGCGATGACGATCTTCGCCTGCGCGCCGCTTTCGCTCCAGCCTTCCAGCTTCAGCAGATCGCACAGCTCAACGTGCGGGTGTTTACCTAAAGAAAAAGTTGCCATGATTACGCGTCCTCTACGTCGTGATACTCCTCGCACGCCTGCAAGGTATTCTGAATCAGTGTTGCTACCGTCATCGGGCCTACGCCGCCCGGGACCGGAGTAATATAGGATGCGCGCGCTGCGGCATCTTCATACACCACGTCGCCGACCACTTTGCCGTTTTCCAGACGGTTAATACCCACGTCCACGACGATTGCGCCCTCTTTGATCCACTCGCCCGGAATAAAGCCCGGCTTGCCGACCGCAACGATCAGCAGATCGGCGTTTTCGACGTGGTGACGCAGGTTTTTAGTGAAGCGGTGGGTAACGGTGGTGGTACAGCCCGCCAGCAGCAGCTCCATGCTCATCGGGCGGCCCACGATGTTGGAGGCGCCAATCACCACGGCGTTGAGGCCATAGGTATCGATGTTATAACGCTCCAGCAGCGTCACGATGCCGCGCGGGGTGCACGGACGCAGGCGCGGCGCGCGCTGGCACAGTCGGCCCACGTTATACGGATGGAAACCGTCAACGTCTTTGTCCGGCGCGATGCGCTCCAGCACCTTCACGTTGTCAATGCCCGCAGGCAGCGGCAGCTGAACCAGGATGCCGTCGATCTCTTTATCGGCATTCAGGGTGTCGATCAGTTCCAGCAGTTCCGCTTCGCTGGTGGTTTCCGGCAGATCGTAAGAGCGGGAGACGAACCCCACCTCTTCACACGCTTTGCGTTTGCTGCCGACATAAATTTGCGAAGCCGGGTTGCTGCCAACCAGCACAACGGCCAGCCCGGGGGCGCGAAATCCGGCGGCTTTACGCGCCTTCACTTTTTCCGCAACCTCAGAGCGCACCTGCTGCGCAATCGTTTTACCGTCAATAATCTTTGCTGCCATCAGAGAGAAGATTCCGTCTGTAACGTTAGAAAGGGGGGATTGCCTGTATTTTGTCAGAAGCGAGCGCCGCTGTCAGTCACCCTTTACGAGATTTCATCGATGGCCTGCAAAATCCCTTCTCAGGGCATGGTCAATTTCTTAGAGGTGATTAGGATGTGACCTGGCAAAATGACAGCGTTTTGACATATTACAAAATAAATTCCTGAGCTACTTTGTCCTCTCCGAAATAAGCCTTCAATTTTTTAATTGATCGTATTTCTTATTCCCGAATATGCGCGGGAAGGGTTATTTACATTTTAAAGGAATAGACATGAAACTCAGCAACATTGCTTCTACTGTTATTGCAACTCTGGCCCTGGTCGCGGGTGCCGCTCACGCAGAAGATCCGGTAGCGCCTGTATCTGTAAACGGTGGTACGGTGCATTTTAAAGGTGAATTAGTGAATGCCGCGTGTTCAGTGAATACTGACTCTTCAGAGCAGACGGTTAATCTTGGCCAGTACCGTACCGCGAAATTCACTAAAGTGGGTGACACCACCTCCAATATTCCGTTCACCATCGAACTGAACGACTGCGATCCTGCGGTAGCGAAAACCGCTGCTGTCGCGTTTACCGGCCAGATCGACGCCACCGACAAAACGCTGCTGGCGGTAAGCTCCGGTAATAACGACAACTCCGCGAAGGGCGTGGGTATTGAGATCCTCGACAGCAAATCCTCCACGCTGACCCCGGACGGTGCCACCTTCTCTGCGGCGCAGAACCTGATTGAAGGGACTAACACCCTGAACTTCACCGCGCGCTATAAAGCCACGGCGGCGACCACCGAGCCAGGCCAGGCAAACGCGGACGCAACATTCGTAATGAAATACGAGTAATGCCTGAGTACAGGGATGTGGCTGGCCTCAGGGAAGAGGTCTTTTGATCGCCTATACCGGGAGCGAAGGATGACAAGGACTGGGATACTGCTGTGTGCCCTTGCGATTGCCTCAGCGGTAAACGCACATACCGTGGTCATAGACGGCGGCAAAGTACACCTCAGGGGAGAGCTGGTTAACGGCGGCTGCGCCGTGGCCCCGGACAGCCAGAATATGCGCGTGGATATGGGGCAATACCGCACAAACGCCTTTTCCGGCGTCGGCAGCTTTTCCACGGTTAATGTGCCTTTCACCGTACGTCTGCTGGATTGCAGCGTGGACGTCTCCCGCACCGTGGGGATCCAGTTCCAGGGAGTGACACCGGCAGAAGATCCGCAGGTTTTCCTGGCGACATCGCGGCCGGGGGAAAATGCGGTCAGCAGTGGTGTCGGGCTGGCGCTTTTTGACGAACAGCAACGTCAGATCATCCCGAACGCGACGGCGGTGAGCTGGTTACCCATTGACACCCGCGAGCTGGTATTTCATTTCAGCGCCCGCTACCGGGCAATTTCCGAACACCTTGTACCAGGCACTATTCAGTCGAATGTCTGGTTTACGTTGATTTATCCCTGACGCCTGCGAACTAATTATTAAAGGTACGGTTGTGATGAACACCCTGATTAAACCTGGACTGTTTTTAGCTTTTATTTTGATGATGGTTTCTGCCAGCGCGAATGCGTCCGGCGGAATTGCGCTGGGCGCGACGCGCGTTATTTATCCGGCCGATGCCAAACAAACGTCGCTGGCGATCACCAACAGCAATAAACAAGAGCGCTATTTAATTAACGCGTGGATAGAAAATGCCAACGGGCAAAAGGAAAAAACCTTTGCCGTCACGCCGCCGCTGTTTGTCAGCGAGCCGGCCAGCGAAAACACCCTGCGCATTATCTACGCAGGCCCGGCGCTGCCTGCCGATCGCGAATCACTCTTTTACATGAACGTCAAAGCGATTCCCTCCGTCAGCAAAAAACATCAGGACGGCAACAACGTCCTGCAACTGGCTATTCTGTCACGTATCAAGCTGTTTGTTCGCCCGGCTAACCTGGCGATGCCGCCGGAAGAGGCGCTCTCACAGCTGCGCTTTGAGCGCGTCGGCAACCATCTTAAGGTGAGCAATGCCTCGCCGTATTACGTCACGCTGGTCAATCTGAAGCTCGGCGGTCAGACGCTGGATAACCTGATGGTTGCCCCTAAAAGCTCGGCACAGCAGGTGCTGCCTGCCGCTGCGAGCGGCACGCTCTCCTGGCAGAGTGTGAATGACTATGGCGCCATTACGCCGGCGCGTAGCGTCAGCCTGTGAGCAGAGACAGGGCGATGAACACTCAATGGCGTTACTGCCCGGTTGCGCTGGCACTGATGGCAACGCTCTGGCCACTCGCTGGCTGGGGCGAAAGCTACTTTAACCCGGCGTTTCTCTCCGATGACACGGCGAACGTGGCGGATTTGTCGCGTTTTGAAAAAGGCCACCAGCAGGCACCGGGCGTCTATCGCGTCGATATCTGGCGTAACGATGAGTTTATCGGCACGCAGGACGTGCGGTTTGAGCAAGCTGACAACACGCCGCCGGTCGCGGGCGGTTTGTCGCCGTGCATTACGCGCGCGATGCTCGATCGCTTTGGCGTCAATATCGCCGCCTTCCCGGAACTGAGCAACGTGCAGGGCGATGCCTGCGTTCCGCTCACCACGGCTATTCCGGGCAGCGAAACGGCGTTCAACTTCGCCTCGTTGCGCCTGAACGTCAGCCTGCCTCAGGTGGCGATGCAAAACAGCGCCCGCGGGTATATTCCACCTGAACAGTGGGATGAAGGCATCCCCGCCGCGCTGCTGAACTACAGCTTTACCGGCAACCGGGGCAGCGACGACGACAGCTACTATCTGAACCTGCAAAGCGGGTTGAACTATGGCGCCTGGCGATTACGCAATAACGGCGCGTGGCGTTATACCGAAAGCAACGGCCAGCGGCACAGCAGCTGGCAAAATATTGGTACCTGGGCGCAGCGTACGATCATCCCGCTGAAAAGCGAGCTGGTGCTTGGCGACAGCAACACCGGTAACGATGTCTTCGACAGCGTCGGTTTTCGCGGTGGTCGCCTCTATTCGTCCGACAGTATGTACCCGGACAGTCTGCAAGGTTACGCGCCTACCGTGCGCGGAATCGCCCGCACCCCTGCCAAAGTGGTGATCCGCCAGAACGGATACGTGATTTACCAGAGCTATGTGCAGCCGGGGGCTTTTGCGATAACTGATCTTAACCCGACCTCCTCAAGCGGTGACCTGGAGGTGACGGTGGAAGAGAAGGACGGCAGCCAGCAGCGCTACACCGTCCCGTATTCCACCGTTCCGCTGCTCCAGCGTGAAGGGCGCTGGAAATACGATCTGGTGGCAGGGGACTATCGCAGCGGCAACAGCGAGCAGGATACGCCGTTCTTTACTCAGGGTACGATGATTGCGGGCCTTGCCGACGGCTACACGCTGTACGGCGGAACGCAGCTGGCCTCGCGCTATACCGCCATCGCCATTGGCGCGGGTAAAAACCTCGGTGACTGGGGGGCGGTTTCACTTGATCTCACCCATGCCCGCAGCCAGCTTGCCGATGACAGCCGCCATGAAGGGCAGTCCCTGCGGTTCCTGTACGCAAAATCCCTTAACGGATTCGGCACTAACTTCCAGCTGCTGGGCTATCGCTACTCGACTAAAGGCTTCTACACCCTCGACGATGTGGCCTGGCGCACAATGGAAGGCTACCAGTATGGCGACGATCAGGACGATGACGGCGTGCCGGACGTGCAGAGCTATCACAACCTGACGCTGAATAAAAAAGGGCGTTTCCAGCTCAATATCTCCCAGTCTCTCGGCGATTACGGCTCGGTGTACGTGTCGGGCAGCCAGCAGAGTTACTGGGGCACCAGCGAATCCAACGTCTGGTATCAGCTTGGCTACGCGGGCGGGGTGAAAGGGGTCAGCTACGCCTTATCCTGGTCGTGGAACAAGGCCGTCGGCATTGACGGAACCGACCGGATCGCCTCGTTCAACGTCTCCGTCCCGTTCAGCCTGTTCACCCGTCACGGCTACCGTCGCGATAATGCGATCGACCGGGCCTATGCCACAGCCTCTGCCAGCCGTAACAGCGACGGTGATACCAGCTGGCAGACCGGGATCAGCGGAACGCTGCTCCAGGATCGTAACCTGAACTACAGCGTCACGCAGGGTCACACCAGCAATAACGGTGCCAGCGGCAGCGCCAGCGCTAACTGGCAGGCGACGTACGGCACGCTGGGCGTGGGCTACAACTACGCCCGGGATCAGCACGACCTCAACTGGCAGCTCTCCGGCGGCGTGGTAGGGCATTCAGACGGCATCACATTCAGTCAGCCGCTGGGCGATACCAACGTCTTGATCAAAGCGCCGGGCGCGTCAGGCGTGAGCGTCGAAAACCAGACCGGCGTCAAAACAGACTGGCGTGGCTATGCGGTGATGCCGTACGCCACGGTGTACCGTTACAACCGCGTGGCGCTCGACACCAACACTATGAGCAACAACACCGACATTGAAAATAACGTTTCCAGCGTCGTGCCGACGAACGGTGCGCTGGTGCGCGCCAGTTTTGACACCCGCATCGGCGTGCGTGCGCTGCTCACCGTGAAGCGTGATAACCAGCCTGTACCGTTTGGGGCGGTGGTGCGTGAGACGCAGAGCGGCGTAACCAGCATGGTGGGAGATGACGGTCAGATTTACCTGAGCGGGCTGCCGCTGAGCGGAGAACTGCTGATTCAGTGGGGAGACGGGAAACAGTCCCAGTGTCGTGCGCCCTACAGCCTGCCAGAACAAAGCCTGCAACAGGCGATCACACTTAAGGGGATCCGCTGTGAATAAAATCCATTATCTGGGGCTATCCCTGCTGGCGTTTTTGCCGCTATCTAAGGCCTTCGCCACCGTTTGCGTCAATGAAAATGGCGTGCCGACGGAGGTGTATTACGACCTGACGGATAAATTCAACAGTTCCAATAACCAGGTGGGGCAGATAGTCACGCTCAGCGAGAAGTCCCAGTGGGTGGGCGTCAACGCCGTCTGTCCTAAGGGAACGTCCGGGAACACCACCAAGCGTAGCTATGTTACCGATTTCCCGGTCACGGGCACCAGTGATGGCTACCAGTATCTGAAGCTAAACGACTATCTGGACGGGGCGATGAAAATTACCGACAGCTACGCTGGCACGTTTTATCCGCCCAAAAGCTACATTCAGATGGGGAGCCACCCGAATGTGTCTAAAAACAAACCGTTTGGCGTACAGGATTCCAGCCTCGTCTTCCGGCTTAAAGTGACCCGACGCTTTATCAATATGGTGGTGATCCCCCGGGCGACCATGTTCCGGGTTTACGTCACCACGACCTCCTCGGATCCGCTCACCACGCCGGTTTATACCATCAGCTACAGCGGGACCATTCAGGTGCCTCAGAGCTGTGAAATTAATGCCGGGAATGTGGTGGAGTTCGATTTCGGAGACATCGGCGCCTCCCTGTTCAGTAAAGCGGGCATCGGGAATAAGCCGGAGGGGATCTCAGCGCAAAGCAAAACCATCGGCATCAAATGCACCAACGTCGAGGCGAACGCCATGCTCACGATGCGTGTTGAGGCGGAGAAGGTTTCAGGCAGTACGCTGGTTTCCGATAACGCGGATGTGGGTTTTGTGATTGCCAACAGTAATGGCGTGCCGCTGACGCCCAACAACCTGACCAGCAAAATCCCGTTCCGTCTGGACGACAGCGCTCAGGCGCAGGTGGGGATCCGCGCGTGGCCCGTCAGCGTAACCGGTAAAAAACCTGCCGAGGGGCGTTTTACCTCTCGCGGCTATTTACGCGTCGACTACGACTAAGGAGCAGGTATGCGAAACGGAATGCGGTATTTAGCCGTCGCGCTCTTTGCGCTTTGCTCCCCTGCACACGCAGAGACGGCGCTTGGGGAGATTAACATTCAGCTTTACGGCAATATCGTGGATTTTACCTGCGTGGCGGAGGGGGACGACAGCAATAAAACCGTCACGCTCGGCACCTGGCCCACGAAACAGCTTCGCACAACGGGGAGCCGGACGCAGCCTGTACCGTTCACCCTGAAGCTGACCGGATGCCCGCCGGGGGCGGCTTCGGTCACATTTACGGGGAAGATGGACGGGCATGATAACAGCCTGCTGGCACTGAATGATGCCAGCGCGGCCAGCAACGTGGCCGTGGAGATCCTCGACCGGGATAAAACGCGCCTCGCGTTGCAGCAGGCCAGCCAGACGGTGGCGGTGGATGCGCAGGGAAATGCCGAACTGTCGTTTTATGCCAATTATATCGCCACGGCGGATAACCCGCAGCCGGGACGGGCTGACGCCGATGCAACTTTCATGATTAATTATAATTAATCGTATCCACTCTCCCTGTAACGGTTATATGTTGCAGGGAGAGGGAAGGATTACAGTAATTCGTGCGCCTTCGCGTAATCAATTAATTCAACGATACTTTGCACGCCCAGCTTGGAAAAGATATTAGACTTATGGGCGCTAATTGTTTTGTTGCTAAGTAATAATTGATCCGCAATCTCCTTATTAGATAATCCGTTCGCCAGATATCGCAGAACCGTCACTTCACGATTCGATAATGGCATATCCACGGCGGCGCCCGTCCGCGAGCCCAGATGGTTTATAAAACTCAATGTTTCTGAAGGGAAGAAAGAATAGCCCGTCAGGATCATTTCCACCGCGTTATAAATTTCCCCCAGATCTTTTCGCTTACTGACAAAACCATTTGCCCCGGCGCGGATGGCGCGTCCTGCGTAGAAAGCTTCAGATTTTGAAGAGAGGAAAAGAACCTTAATGTCTTTATTTAAGTTCCTGATTCTTTTCAGCAATACGAACCCATCCGTGCCCGTCATTTCAATATCGAGAATGACCAGGTCAATGGGGTGGTTGCGTATACAGTCAAGCACCTCGTGGCTGTCGCCTGACTTCAGTTTGACCAGGATGTTTTTATTTTTCTGTAGCAGGACTTCTATCGACATTCTGACGATAGGGTGTTCGTCCATAATGATAACGGATGCCGGTTTCATTTTTTATGCCTCAGATTGTTAAAAGCGTTATGCTGAGTTTTGTTAAAACTCTCGAAAAGCCGGAAGGATAATTGCGCAGATCCTTGTACGGTAAATGTCCCTGGGAAGAGCGAAAGCATCCTTGTTTACGTAGTGGTGATATCAATGCCTCAGCGCAGTTATCTCATAAGGCTGGTTATGGCAAAATGATTTTTCTTATTCGCGTGTCAAACACGTCTTATTATACCGTTTAAGTATTGTCCGAAAAGCCTGTAAATTAATATCCATATATTACTGATTATTATGTTCTGGATCTGAATCGCTAACTTTTTAAAATTAGCAAAAATGTCCTGATATTGCATTTACCACACACTTTCATCTTTATGTAATAACAAAAAATAAACGATTTTACTGTATGTTAATGGAGTGTTAACAGTGCGCGGGCTGTGACAACCAGCATCCCTCCTGCCCGCCATCCCTGAAATCCGCCATTTCGTGCGTCATCTCTCCATTTCAAACGCCTCCTGGCAAATTGCCGTTCCCAACAACAGAACAGCACTATCTGCTGTTTTCTTCACCTCTCATCGCATTCTTTTACAGGTGAATCGCTTGTTTTTACACCATTATCATCCTGTTAACTGAAGCGCCAGAACCTTAACGCATGGATAAAATCACTCTCGTTGAGCGTACCGGCAGCATTTCGCATGGTTTAAGACCTGGAATTAGGAATAGTTATAAAATCGAAAGTTTTGTTAAAAAACACAAAAATTTAACATATATCCTAAGTAATTTCCTAAAGGTCTTTAGGAATTAAGAAGTTACTGAATACGTTAATACGTGAAATCTGAGAGGTTGTTGAGAAGATGTAGCAACTCATGACGATGATTCAGCCCAAGTTTCGCCAGGATGCAGCTGAGACGGTAAATAATGCGGCTGTAGGGGCGGTTCTGTAACTGCGCGATCTGCCGCAAGGAGCTCCCCTGCGACAGCGCCTGTAAGATCGGCCATTCATCCCGTGAAAACCACTCTTTGCGGTTGCCGGCCGGTGACGGTGCTTCCAGCAAGGTTTGTTGCATAGCCAGCGCCGTTAGCTGGCGTTCAAGCACATGAAAAGGGCCAGCCGCTTTACAAAACAGGCGAGCATCATAATCATCGGCGCGGACGAGCAGGTAGGGTGTCAGGTAGGGGGCGAACAGGCTGTGGCGGCGTAATCGGTCCAGCAGGTCGATGAGCGGCGAGGCGCGGCTCTCAATGTCTATTACCAGACGCGATGAAGGCCAGTGATTTAAATCACTGAGGGCGGCTTCCAGCGTGGAATAGTCGCAGCAATTGCTCAGGGGCGACTGCCCGCTCAGTAAACCGGAACGGAAAAAATTATCCTGTGTGACCAGAATGATAAAGGGAGCATCGGTTTTGCGGGTCTGGTTGATTGACTGGCTCAAATATTCGAGACGATCAAAAAATGGGAGAGCAAAAGGCGAGTGCGTAGAACCCAGTGAATCACTTCCTGTCCGACGACGCCGGTAACGGCGCACTGTCATTCGCATAGCTTCCCTCTTGGCGATGACCGTTCAGTCCTCCTGCCATCTCCAGGATGGCCAATAATATCCCTGACCGAAGCGCGCGCCAGCATGAAGCGCGCATGTACGGTCCCTTTCTGTTTCAATGCCTTCAATAAGCACATTCGCAGCGATTTTTGAACAAAGGGTGACCAGCTGTGTCAGCGCCGGCGTTTCACGTAAACGCCAGAAAGCGATCTTATCGATTTTTATTCCGCTTAATGGCAGGCGGCAGGATAAAAATGCTTGTCCTGACGCTTCATCAATATCATCCAGCCAGATCCGGTGTCCTCGCGCGGTCAACTGCTGAAGCGCACAACTCACCCTCAGACGCGCCGGGTCTGAGAGTGTAAAGAACGAGGCAGGCTCCACGAGTTCAATGTTCAGCGGTGGGCTGTTAAGTTGCAGTAAACGCTGGAACATTTCCGGTATGGTCAGAACGGTTATCGGCAAATTTATGAAAAGGTTGTCACAGGGGAAGGGGTTTTTTAACGCGGCGATCTGTGCTTCCAGCAGCATAAGCGCCCGGGCGGCGGACCAGTCCTGGAAAAAGCTTTCGCTTTGCTGATGCGGCGACAGCACGCTGAGCACTTCGGCCCCCACCGTGTGCGAAGAGGAGAGGGCGACAATGGGTTCAAGCTTGATGCCTGTAATATCGTGTGAGATGTGCTGCACGCACGAGGGGAAACCTGTCTGGTCTGGCGCTGTCACTCCGTCGTCCTGTTCACTTCCAGCCTCCAGGCGGCCGGGTTACCGCAGGACAGTGTGAAGGTGAAGTAAACAGGAAAACAGCAGGCGTTACTTAAAAGCGGCTAAGCCTTTTCGCAGCCCGTAAAAGAGGGATAAATGTTGAAAAAACAGCCGTATTTACAATCAGCTAGTCATTATCGCCAGAGAAGGCGGAAAAGGCATTGACTCACTACGCATTGACCGTATAATTCCAGGCGTTTCACCACCGCGAAGTACACTCTTCTCCGTGCGCCCTTAGCTCAGTTGGATAGAGCAACGGCCTTCTAAGCCGTAGGTCGTAGGTTCGAATCCTACAGGGCGTGCCATTAAATTTCACAGATTGCCGCCTGCGTGACGCCCTGCTGATTTTCCCCATGAAACACCCATTCCGAAAGTAGCGTTAACGCACATTTTTCACAGCACAATTGACTGTTATAACAGTATTTTTTTTACACTGTGGCAATTTTGCTATTCCTCTACCATGCTCATATCACCTCACTCTTACTCGTGGGGCTTTTTGTAGTTGCTGATTAATCTCAAGGAAAAAGGTTATGAAAAAAACGACTGCTATTTTGATGGGCGCTGCATTTCTGTTTACCACCAATACCTTTGCGGCTGAACTGCTGACGAAAAACGAGTTTGAGAAAGTGGAATCACAGTATGAAAAAATCGGTACGGTTAGCACTTCCAATGAAGTCTCGGTAGACGACGCGAAAAAAGAGCTGATCGAGAAAGCCGATAAAGAAGGTGCTGATGTGCTGGTGCTGACTTCCGGTAATACCAACAACAAAATTCACGGTACCGCCGATATTTTCAAGAAAAAATAATGCCTTAGCAACCACCCCTGTTTCGGGGTGGTTGCGCGCCATACCTCCCGCCAGCCTTGTTTCTTGTCTCTTCTCGCTCAGAGATGCCCGTTGACACTTGATTACGTATTCATAATGCGTATAGTTCTCATTTGCATTTCTTTTAATAACTTTTAAGGCCCGACAACGGGTCATTTTTGCGCGCACGTTAAGAGCTCATTATGAACAACACCACAATGCACAAAACGCTGCTGGCGATTGCCATCGGCGCGGTTACACACTCCGCCTTTGCGGCGGATGAGAAAAAAGAGGACACCATCGTGGTCCAGTCCACGGCGGGGAGTGATTTCAAACCCGGTGGTGACCAGCTGCTTCCGGCCTTCCTCGACGGCCAGGTGGCGAACGGCGGGCGCATGGGGATGCTCGGTCAGCAGAACGCCATGGACGTGCCGTTCAACATCATCAGCTACACCTCGAAGCTGGTGGAAGATCAGCAGGCAAAAACCATTGCTGACGTGGTTGCCAACGACGCGGGCGTGCAATTCGTTCAGGGTTACGGCAACAGCGCGGAAACCTTCCGCATTCGCGGCCTGAAGTTTGACGGCGACGATATGACCTTTGGCGGATTGTCCGGGGTGCTGCCGCGTCAGGTGGTGGATGCCCAGATGGTCGACCGTATCGAGATTTTCAAAGGGGCCAACTCCCTGATGAACGGCGCCGCAAGCTCCGGCGTGGGCGGGATGATCAACCTTGAGCCAAAACACGCGGGCGACACCCCGCAGGCGAAAGTGGGCGTTGACTACACCTCGGATTCCCAGATTGGCACCACGCTGGATGCGGGTCGTCGCTTTGGCGATAACGACCAGTTTGGCGCGCGCGTGAACCTCGTGCATCGCGAAGGGGAAACCGGCGTGCCGAACGACCGCCGCCGCACCACGCTGCTCTCCACCGGCCTGGATTACAAAGGCGACCGCTTCCGCACCTCGCTGGACCTGGGCTACCAGAAAAAAACCTTCCACGGCAGCCCAACCAGCGTCAACATCTCGGCGGTGGACTTTGTGCCTGAGCCGCCGAAGAACGATCGCAACTTCTCGCAGAAGTGGGCCTACAGCGATATCGAAAACGAGTTCGGGATGTGGCGCAGCGAGTATGACATCACCGATAGCTGGACGGCATATACCGGTCTCGGCGCGCAGCACGCGCACGAAGAAGGGATCTACAGCGCGCCGAAGCTCCTCGATAAGAGCGGTAATGCGACGGTCAGCCGCCTTGATACCAACCGCATCAGCGATTCCGTCAGCGGCATGGCGGGTATTCGCGGTAACTTCACTACCGGCTTCGTCTCGCACAAGGTGAACGTCGGGTATTCGGCGATGACCAAAAACGAAAAAATCGCGTGGAAAATGTCGGCCGCGGCGGATAATCCGACCACCAACATCTACCACAACACCGGCGTGGCTATGCCGGACAGCAGCAACTTCAGCGGCTCAGGCGGCAAATACAGCGATCCGCTGACCAGCGGGCGCACCCGCACGCAGGGCTGGCTGCTGAGTGATACCCTGGGCGTGCTGGATGACAAGCTGCTGTTCACCGCAGGCGCACGTCATCAGAAAGTTGTCATCCGCGGGTACAACAAAATCACCGGCGCGGAAAACGACGCGGACGGTTTCGACGGCAGCCGCTGGATGCCAACCTACGGCGTAGTCTATAAACCGTGGGAGGAAATTTCCCTCTACGCCAACCACACCGAGGCGTTACAGCCCGGTGAAACTGCGCCGAACACTGCTACTAACTACGGCCAGAGCACCGGTATCGTGCACTCTAAGCAGAACGAAGTGGGCGTAAAGGCGGACTTTGGCCGCGTGGGCGGCTCCCTGGCGCTGTTTGAGATCAAAATGCCGTCGGCGATCCTTGACGACAGCGGTCACTACGGCCTGGATGCAGAACAACGTAACCGCGGCGTGGAGCTGAACGTCTTCGGCGAGCCAATGCTTGGGATGCGTCTGAATGCCAGCGCCACCTGGTTGCAGGCTGAGCTGACCAAAACCAAAAACGGCGTCAATCAGGGCAACGATGCGATCGGTATTCCGAGCTTCTACGCCGTGCTGGGCGCAGAGTACGATATCAAGCCGATTGAAGGCCTGACGGCGACCGCGCGCGTTAACCACTCCGGCACGCAGTATGCCGATCTTGCGAACACCAAAAAGCTGGACAGCTACACCACGCTGGATCTGGGCATGCGCTATCGCTTCGCGGTGAACCACAATGAAAACCAGATGACCGTGCGGGCAGGCATCGACAACGTGACCAACGAGAACTACTGGTCAAGCGTGGACGATTCCGGTACTTACATCACTCAGGGCGAGCCGCGTACCTTTAAGGTCTCGGTTGGCTACGAGTTCTAAGCGTTCCACCTCGTTATCCGGGGCAGGGACGCCCCAATCCCTTCGTTGTCGTGTTATAAAATTGTAATAAAAGCTTCTTACACTGGTCGCCACATCCTTACCTCTTGGCCAATGACAGGAAGCCGCTATGGGCAGACCCCTCAAATCCGTATTTAAAAAAGAACATCGCGACGATATCAGTAACCGCAGCGCTAACCCGGTATTCTCCGAGGTTGCAGAGGTGTTCCTCTCCCGCCGCCGTTTTCTCCAGATGGGGGCCGTAGCGGGGGCCGCCGTATCATTCCCGTATCTGATCACACCCGAAAATGCCATTGCCGCGGTATCGAAGCCTTCCGCGCTGGCAAAAGCAGTTTCCCTGGGCTTTACCAGCATCGACGTCTCCACGGAAGACACGGTCAGGGTGCCAGAAGGCTATATTGCCCGCCCGTTCTATCGCTGGGGTGATCCGACGGGGATCAAAGACAACATGCCGGCATTTAAGCCGGACGCCAGCAATACCACAGACGAACAGGCTGTGCAGGCGGGCATGCACCACGACGGCATGGCGTGGTTTAGTCTGCCGCAGGGGGCGCAAAACCCGGAGCATGGCCTGCTGGCGCTGAACCATGAATACATCGATAACGGGATGCTGTTTATCGACGGTACGGCGAACTGGAGCCTCGACAAAGCCCGCAAGGGGCAGAACGCGATGGGCGTGTCGGTGGTGGAAGTGAAAAAAACGGGCAGCGGCTGGGAGGTGGTGCGTCCGTCTTCCTTCGCCCGGCGTATTACCGTCAATACGCCGATGCAGCTTACCGGCCCGGCGCGGTATCAGGATTTAATGAAAACCGCCGCCGATCCGCAGGGGGAACGCGTTCTGGGCACCATGCAGAACTGCGCCAACGGCCACACGCCTTGGGGCACCTATCTCACCTGCGAGGAGAACTGGTCGGACATTTTTGTGAAAAAAGCCGATCTCAAACCGCTGGAAAAACGCTACGGCATCAGCGACAGCGATGAGTCCTATCGCTGGAACGAGGTGGATGAGCGGTTCAGCGTCGATAAAACCCCTAACGAACCCAACCGTTTCGGCTGGGTGGTGGAGATCGATCCCTACAACCCGACCTCCACGCCTCGCAAGCACACCGCGCTGGGCCGCTTCAAGCATGAGGGGGCAGCCGTCACGCTCGCCGCCGATAATCGCGTGGTGGTCTACATGGGCGACGACCAGAAGTTTGAGTACATCTATAAGTTTGTCTCCGACAAAAAATACGATCCCGCGAACCGGGAAGCCAATATGCAGCTGCTGACGTCCGGCACGCTGTACGTCGCCAGGTTCAACCAGGACGGAAGCGGCGACTGGCTGCCGCTGATCTTCGGGCAAAATGGCCTGGATAAAAGCAACGGGTTTGAAAGCCAGGGCGATCTGCTGATCAAAACCCGCCTGGCGGCCGACGCGGTGGGGGCAACGAAAATGGATCGTCCTGAGTGGATTGCCGTCGATCCGCACGCCAGCGGCAGCGTCTACTGTACGCTCACCAACAACAGCGATCGCGGTAAAGAGGGGAAGGCACCGGTCGATGCCGCTAACCCGCGCGCCAACAACGTGTTTGGTCACATCATGCACTGGCACGAAGAGGGTGCCGATCCTGCCGCCGCACGCTTTAAGTGGGATATTCTGGTTATGGCCGGGCGTACCGACGGCGACGATCCGAAGGCCAAAGGCTCCATGCAGGGCGCGGCATTCGGCAGCCCGGATGGGTTGTCGTTCGATCACCAGGGCGTCCTGTGGATCCAGACCGACGTCTCCTCCAGCACCATCAATAAGAAAGCGTACGAGGGGATGGGCAATAACCAGATGGTCGCCACCATTCCGGGCACCAACGAGTATCGCCGTTTTCTGACCGGGCCGCGCGGATGTGAAATCACCGGCATTGCGTTTACGCCGGACAACCGCACGCTGTTTATCAACATTCAGCATCCGGGGGAGGGCGGGGATGATATTACCGACCCGGCCAATCCGCGCGCTGTTTCCAACTGGCCAGACGCCAGCCCGAACGGGCGTCCGCGATCGTCAACGGTGGTGATTACCAAAGCGGACGGCGGGATCATCGGGTCGTGACGTTAATCCGCCGGGCGCATGCGCTGGCCCGGCGTTAAGCTTGCTACCACCAGCATGAAGTGTTAAAACGTGCCCCTTCTAAAAAAGAGACAGGGGTAGGGCGTGAAAGACGCGTCATCCGCTTCAGGCCGTGGTAGCGCTGAAGCTTCGTCGGATCAGAGTCCGACGCTGCAACGTGGTTTGCAAAATCGACATATTCAGTTAATTGCCCTCGGCGGCGCGATCGGTACCGGGCTGTTTCTCGGCATCGGCCCCGCCATTCAAATGGCTGGCCCGGCGGTTCTACTGGGTTACGCTATCGCCGGGATTATCGCCTTCCTGATCATGCGCCAGCTCGGCGAGATGGTCGTTGAAGAGCCGGTGTCCGGCTCCTTCGCACACTTTGCCTATAAATACTGGGGGCCGTTCGCAGGCTTCCTCTCCGGCTGGAACTACTGGGTGATGTTCGTGCTGGTGGGCATGGCAGAGCTGACCGCCGCCGGCATCTATATGCAGTACTGGCTCCCGGACGTGCCGACGTGGATTTGGGCCGCGGCCTTCTTCATCATCATTAACGCCGTTAACCTTGTGAACGTGCGCCTGTATGGCGAGACCGAGTTCTGGTTTGCGCTGATCAAGGTGCTGGCGATTATTGGCATGATCGGCTTTGGCCTGTGGCTGCTGTTCTCCGGTCACGGCGGCGAGCGTGCAAGCATCGACAACCTGTGGCAGCACGGCGGCTTTCTGGCGACCGGCTGGAAAGGGCTGATCCTGTCGCTGGCGGTCATTATGTTCTCCTTCGGCGGGCTGGAGCTGATTGGCATCACCGCGGCTGAAGCGCGCGATCCGCACAAAAGCATTCCGAAAGCGGTCAACCAGGTGGTGTACCGTATCCTGCTGTTCTATATCGGCTCGCTGGTGGTGCTGCTGGCGCTCTATCCGTGGGTAGAAGTGAAATCTGACAGTAGCCCGTTCGTGATGATCTTCCACGATTTGAACAGCAACGTGGTGGCTTCGGCGCTCAACTTCGTCATTCTCGTGGCGTCATTGTCGGTTTACAACAGCGGGGTTTACTCCAACAGCCGCATGCTGTTTGGCCTCTCCGTACAGGGCAACGCGCCGAAGTTCCTCACCCGCGTCAGCCGTCGCGGCGTGCCGATCAATTCGCTGTTCCTTTCTGGCGCTATCACCTCGCTGGTGGTGCTGATTAACTATCTGCTGCCGAAAGAGGCGTTTGGCCTGCTGATGGCGCTGGTTGTCGCCACGCTGCTGCTGAACTGGATCATGATCTGCCTGGCGCACCTTCGCTTCCGCGCGGCGATGCGACGCAAGGGGCGCGAGACGCAGTTTAAAGCGCTGCTCTATCCGGCGGGGAACTACCTCTGTATCGCCTTCCTCGGCCTGATTCTGGTGCTGATGTGCACCATGGATGAGATGCGCCTGTCAGCGATGCTGCTGCCGGTGTGGGTGGTGTTCCTGTTTATTGCGTTTAAGCTCTCACGTAAAAAGTAGCGCGGTTTTCTCCCTCTCCCTGTGGGAGAGGGCCGGGGCGAGGGCACCAGACCGCACCAAACCAGACCGCACCACACTGCCCGCCTTCACGCCCGGTGGCGCTGCGCTTACCGGGCCTACATGTTCGGAGGCCGGGTAAGGCGCAGCCGTCACCCGGCACCTCCCCTTCACCTTTATCGTGACTCCCCTCCCAATTCTGTTTTGATCCACAGGATCTTTATTTTGTAATCGATTACTTTTCATTTGAACGAATTTGTAATCGATTACTTTTTCCGGGTGAGGCTTATCATGGTGTCAACTGAGAGTAGTGAAAAGGCGATAACGCAGCACCGGCTGCTGGTGCCGCGTCTGTCGCTGATGATGTTTCTGCAATTTTTTATCTGGGGTAGCTGGTCGGTCACGCTTGGCCTGGTGATGACCCGGCACAACATGTCTTTGCTGATTGGCGACGCGTTCTCTGCCGGACCCATCGCTTCCATTCTTTCGCCGTTCGTGCTCGGGATGCTGGTGGACCGCTTCTTCGCCTCGCAGAAGGTGATGGCGGTGATGCACCTCGCGGGCGCGGCGATCCTCTGGTTCGTGCCGGGGGCGTTGATTGCTGAGAACGGCGCGCTGCTGATTGGCCTGCTGTTTGGCTACACGCTCTGCTATATGCCGACGCTGGCGCTGACCAACAACATTGCGTTTCACAGCCTGGCGAACGTGGATAAAACCTTCCCGGTAGTGCGCGTGTTCGGCACCATCGGCTGGATCGCGGCGGGCATTTTCATCGGCGTCACCGGCGTGGCGTCCAGCGTCACCATCTTCCAGGTGGCGGCGGTCAGCTCCGTGCTGCTGGCGGTCTACAGCCTGACGCTGCCGCACACGCCAGCGCCGGCAAAAGGCCTGCCGGTTAAGGTGCGGGATCTCTTCTGCGCGGACGCCTTCGCGCTGCTTAAAACCCGCCACTTCTTCGTCTTCTCCGTCTGCGCGATGCTGATCTCCGTCCCGCTCGGCACCTATTACGCCTACACCGCCTCGTATCTGGCGGATGCCGGCATTGCCGACGTCAGCACCGCCATGTCCTTCGGGCAGATGTCTGAGATCGTCTTCATGCTGGTTATTCCTCTGCTGTTCCGCCGTCTGGGCGTGAAATATATGCTGCTGATCGGCATGCTGGCGTGGTTCGTACGTTATGCCATGTTCGCGCTGGGCGTCAGCGAGGAGGGGCGCATCCTGCTGTATCTCGGCATTCTGCTCCACGGCGTCTGCTACGATTTCTTCTTTGTCGTCGGCTTTATCTACACCGACCGCGTGGCGGGCGAAAAGGTGAAAGGCCAGGCGCAGAGCATGATCGTGATGTTCACCTACGGCATCGGCATGCTGCTCGGCTCTCAGATTTCCGGCGCGCTCTACAACCGCCTGGTGGCAGGACAGACCGTGCCGCAGGCGTGGGTCACATTCTGGTGGATCCCGGCGGTGGCTGCCGCGGCGATCGCGCTGATTTTCCTTCTCACGTTTAAGTATGACGATGACAAGGCGTAACGTTCAGGAGGTGGTATGAGGACAATGAAAGGACCGGGCATTTTTCTGTCGCAGTTTATTGGCGGGGAAGCGCCCTTCAACACGCTCGACGGGCTGGCAGGATGGGCGGCGGGGAAGGGTTACAAAGCGGTGCAGATCCCCTGCAACCATCCGCATATTTTTGATGTGGAGAAAGCCGCAGAGAGTCAGGCCTACTGCGACGACATCACCGCCAGGCTGGCCGCGCATGGGCTGGTCATCAGCGAGCTGTCGACCCATCTGGAAGGGCAGCTTGTTGCGGTAAACCCGGTTTACAGCGAGGCGTTTGACCACTTCGCCCCTGCTTCCGTGCGGGGTAACGAGGCGGCGCGTCAGGCGTGGGCGACGGAAAAGCTGAAGCAGGCGGCGGTCGCCTCGGCCCGATTAGGCCTGAAAGCGCACGCCACCTTCTCCGGATCGCTGGCCTGGCCGTTTTTCTATCCGTGGCCGCCGCACAACGAGCAGCGCTTTCAGGAGGCGTTCCAGGCGCTGGCAGCCCGCTGGCGGCCGATTCTGGATACCTTCGACGAGCAGGGCGTGGACGTCTGCTTTGAGCTGCATCCGGGGGAAGATCTGCACGACGGCGTCACCTTCGAGCGTTTTCTGGCGCTGGTCGATAACCATCCGCGCTGTAATATTCTCTACGATCCAAGCCATATGCTGCTCCAGCAGATGGACTATCTGGCCTTTATCGATATCTACCATGCGCGCATTAAAGCGTTCCACGTGAAGGACGCCGAGTTCCGCCCCAGCGGGCGCAGCGGCGTCTACGGCGGCTACCAGCCGTGGATCAACCGCGCCGGACGCTTCCGCTCGCCCGGCGACGGACAGATCGACTTTAAGGGCATTTTCAGCAAGCTGACCCAGTACGACTACGACGGCTGGGCAGTGCTGGAGTGGGAGTGCTGCCTGAAGGATGGCGATACCGGCGCGAGTGAGGGCAGCGAATTTATCCGCCGTCATATCATCCCGGTTTCCGGACGGGCGTTTGATGATTTCGCCGCAGGGGGCAGCCATGATTAACGTCGGGATTATCGGCAGCGGGTTTATTGGCCCGGCGCATATCGAGGCGCTCAGGCGTCTCGGGTTTGTGCAGGTGGTCGCGCTCTGTGACGGCTCGCTCGTTAAGGCGCAGGAAAAGGCGCGCCAGCTCAATGTGCCGCACGCCTGTGCCAGCGTGGAGGAACTGCTCGCGCTCCCTAATCTGCACGCGGTGCACAACTGCACGCCGAACCACCTGCACGCGGAGATTAACCGCCAGATCCTGCGTGCGGGCAAGCACGTGTTTTCCGAAAAGCCGCTGTGCATGACGCCGGACGAGGCGCGCGAGCTGGTGGCGCTGGCGGAGCAGGCAGGCGTGGTGCATGGCGTGAGTTTTGTCTATCGCCAGTTTGCGATGGTGCGCCAGGCGGCGAGCATGATGCGTGCGGGCAGCCTCGGGCGGCTGTTTGCTTCGCACGGCAGCTATTTACAGGACTGGATGCTGCTGGAAACCGACTACAACTGGCGGGTTGATGCCGCGCTCGGCGGCGCGTCGCGGGCGGTGGCGGATATCGGCTCCCACTGGTGCGATACGGTACAGTATGTGACCGGCAGGCGCATTACCGAGGTGATGGCTGATTTATCCACCGTCTGGCCGACGCGCAAGGCCAGCGCGGGCGGTCATCAGACCTTCTCCCATGACGAACAGGCGGAGTATGAAGACAAACCGGTCACCACCGAAGACTTTGGCTCGGTGCTGTTCCGCTTTGACGACGGCAGCAAGGGCAGCTTTAGCGTCTCGCAGGTGAGCGCGGGGCGAAAAAATCGCCTGACCTTTGAAATTAACGGCAGCGAGCAGTCGGTGGCGTGGGATCAGGAAATCCCGCAGCAGCTGTGGGCCGGCCATCGCGCCAGGGCAAACCAGATACTCTGCGACGATCCGGGTCTGATGAACCGTGACGTGGCCGACAGCGCCCACTTCCCCGGCGGGCACATTGAAGGCTGGCCGGATGCCTTTAAAAATATGATGGCGCAGTTTTACCGTGCCGTGCAGGCGGGCGCGATGCCGGATAATCCGCAGTTTGCCACCTTCCACGATGGCGCCTGTGTGATGTATATCATTGATGCGATTGTGAAAAGTCATCGGCAGCAGCGCTGGGTGCGCGTGGAATACTGACGTATTGCCCGGTTCGCCGGGCAATCAATTTATGGTAGCCTGCACAAAACGCTAACCGCAGGATGTATCGTCGCTATGTCAATTCAGAAAATCGCTCAACTGGCCGGGGTATCCGTGGCAACGGTCTCCCGCGTACTGAATAACAGCGATACCGTGAAGGCGAAAAACCGCGAGCGCGTTTTGCAGGCGATCCAGGAGAGTAACTATCAGCCCAATCTGCTGGCGCGTCAGCTGCGCACTGCCCGCAGCTATATGATCCTGGTGATGGTCTCGAACATCGCCAACCCGTTCTGCGCCGAAGTGGTGAAGGGCATCGAAGCCGAGGCAGAAAAGAACGGCTATCGCATTCTGCTGTGCAACTCCGGCTCGGATATTGAGCGCTCCCGCTCGGGCTTAAGCCTGCTCTCCGGCAAAATCGTCGACGGCATTATCACCATGGATGCATTCTCGAAACTGCCGGAGCTGGCCGCGCTGATTGGCAACGCGCCGTGGGTGCAGTGCGCTGAATACGCCGATGCGGGCGCGGTCTCCTGCGTGGGGATTAATGATGTTGATGCCTCCCAGCACGTTGTCAGCCAGCTTGCGGACGGGGGACGCAAACGCATTGCGCTGATCAACCACGACCTCAGCTACAAATATGCCCGTCTGCGCGAGCGCGGCTATAAGAGCGTCATACACCTGCGGGATCTGGACTATCAGGCGGTGGAGTACGCCAGTGAGCTCAGCTCTGGTGCGGGCATGGCGGCGATGCAAAACCTGTTAAAAGCAAACCCGCCGGATGCGGTGTTTGCCGTTTCCGATACGCTGGCGGCGGGGGCGCTGCGCGCCATTCAGCAGGCAGGGCTGCGGGTGCCAGAAGATATCGCGGTGGTCGGCTTTGACGGCACTGAGCTGGCGGAGATGATTTCACTCACCACTATTGAACAGCCGTCGCGGGATATCGGGCGCAAGGCGGTCAATCTGCTGTTAAATAAGATCGACAACCCGGATGCGCCCACGGAAAGGGTCATGATGGACTGGCGCTTTATTTCCCGCGCCAGCTCCTGATTATCTGGCGATGACGCCAGCCAGCGAGCGAATATCGTTTCCGGTTGGCGACTGGTGAATACGTAGGCCAAATTCATCTACCACCGCGAAAATATGATCGAAGATGTCGGCCTGAATATCTTCGTATTCCGCCCAGATCACCGTGTTGGTAAAGGCATATATTTCAATCGGCAGCCCGTTGGCATCCGGCGCGAGCTGGCGCACCATCAGCGTCATATCTTTGCGAATGCGCGGGTGGTTACGCAGATATTCATTCAGGTAGGCACGGAAGGTGCCGATATTAGTCATCTTGCGCAGGTTTAATACCGATTCCCCTTCGCCGTTCTGCTGATTCCACAGGTTAATTTCCTCATGACGCGCCGCCAGATACGGCTTCAGCAGTTTCGCCTGAATCAGTTTCTGCTGCTCCTGCTCGTCGAGGAAATGAATGCTGGTGGTATCGATATTCAGGCTACGCTTGATGCGGCGACCACCGGAGGCGGACATGCCGCTCCAGTTGATGAACGCATCGGACACCAGCGCCCAGGTCGGGATGGTGGTGATGGTGTTATCGAAGTTGCGCACTTTAACGGTGGTCAGGCCGATGTCGGTCACCGTGCCGTTGGCGCCGTACTTCGGCATCTCCAGCCAGTCGCCGAGCTTGAGCATGTCGTTGGCGGAGAGCTGAATGCCCGCCACTAAGCCCAGTATCGGGTCTTTAAAGACCAGCATCAGAACGGCAGCCATCGCACCCAGGCCGCTTATCAGAATGGCGGGTGACTGACCGATCAGCAGGGAGATAATCAGTATCCCTACCAGAATGGCACTCACCAGCTTAACGCCCTGGAATATCCCCTTCAGCGGCAGCTGCGAGGCGGTAGCCATTTTCTGCGACAGATTGAAAATCACGTCCAGCAACGAGAAGAAGGAGAGCAGGGCATAAACCATCACCCACAATTTCGCGCAGGTGGTGAGTAATTCCGCCGCTTCGCTGCCTTTTTGCAGCCACAGAACCGCCTGAACGTTGACGATTATCCCCTGGAGGGTAAACGCCAGACGGTGAAATAATTTGTTCTGCGTAATGATCTGCAACCATAAATGACTGCTGGCCTGGGCGCGTTTCTCGAATGCGCGCAGCACCACTTTGTGCAGAATAAAATGAACGATAATGGCTGTAAGAAAAATAATACCAAAGATAATCACTAAAGAGGTGGTGTGATTAATTTCAATCCCTAACTCTTCAACCTGAGCAATTAATTCCTGCATAACGTCTCCTGTATTGATGCAGCCCCATAATGGCGGCTGCGGATCTATTATGCAAATTCAGGCAGTTTTATTTTGTCGCCGGACAGGCCTTGACGACCGGTAAACACAGACGATGGCGCATACGCAGCGTGACCAGCGCCAGCACCACCATCATGGCCGTTTCCACCATCAGGAAGACGTTGACCGCCTGGGTGTAATCTCCGTGATGATTTTGCAGCCCGTGCAGCAAAATCGCGCCGAAAATGGCCGGGCCAAGCCCCAGCGCAGCCTGTTGCAGCGTGCTTAAAATCGCGCTCGCGGCCCCCGCGTCGTCAGGCTGAATATCGCGCATCCCGATACGGTAGAAGCTGTTTACAATCAGCGCCTGCCCGTAACCCACCAGCCCGGTGGCCGGGGCCAGCGTCAGCGCGGTATTCTGCATTCCCCAGTGACGGAACGTGGCGATCAGCGCCACCAGGCCGACAAGCTGAATCGCAAGCCCGGTCAGCAGGATGGCGCTGGTGCTGTAGCGGGCAATCAGGCGTGGGGCGAACCAGGCAGAAATAAAATAGGTGACGCCAAGCGCGATAAAGCTGTTCCCGGACTGCCACGGCGCCATCCCCAGACCGCTTTGCATGGTCAGCGCCATACAGAACATGAACCCGGACCAGACGCTGAAAAAGAGTATCCCGATCAGCACGCCAAAGCGGATGCTGCGCAGCTGTAACAGGCGCGGCGCGATGAGCGGGTGGGCATTCTCACGCTCTTTTTTGCGCGCGTTCAGCACCATCAAACAGGCCAGCGGCACAATCGCCAGCAGTGCGGCCTTCAGCGGCCACGACCAGTGCCACTGCGGGCCGAGCGCCATCGGGAACAGCAGACAGCACAGTATCGCCGTCAGCAGGACAGTCCCGGTCCAGTCAATGCGCGACGGCGTGTCGCGGCGGGTTTCCGGCACGTAGCGACGGCTCAGCGCCAGCACCACCAGACAAATCGGCACGTTGATAAAGAAGGCGTTGCGCCAGCCCAGCCCGGCGATGTCCGCCGACACCAGCCAGCCGCCACCCATCTGGCCGACGATAAACGCAATTCCGCCGATACCCCCGAACAGGCTGATCGCTCTGGCGTGTGCCGTTCCTTTTAACGTCACATGCAACGTCGCGAGAATTTGCGGCATGATCAGCGCGGCGCCTGCACCCTGCATAATGCGCGCGCCAAGCAACTGTTCGATATTTCCTGCCATGCCGCACAGCAGCGAGGCTAGGCCAAAACACGCCACGCCCCACATAAACAGGCGACGGCGGCCAAGGTTATCGCCCAGCTTGCTGCCGGGGGCCAGGCAGACGGCAAAGGCCACGCCGTAGAGGGCGACGATCAGCTCCAGTTCGGTGGCGGTGGCGTGTAACGAATGGGTGATGGAATCCAGCGCCACGTTGGTGATTGAGGTATCAATCAGCGGCAGCATCTGGCCGGTTAACAGCAATATCAGGCCCGCACGACCCGGTGAAACAACTGACGTATTCATGGTGACTCCATTGCGTCAAACAGCGTAGAGTCGTAGCATCAACCATCTGATAAACGGGTACCAGTTCTTGCTTATACTGGTACTGGTACTACCATGCAGGAGATGTTATGGCGCTGATGTCTGAACCTGTCACCTCTCTCCAGGATGACACCCGCAAGCAGCTGGGCGCGTTTTTGCGTGCCCGGCGCGAAAGCCTCGATCCGCAGCGCCTCGGCTTACCGCGCAGCGGCCGCCGCCGCACGCCGGGCCTGCGTCGGGAGGAGGTGGCAATGCTCGCGGATGTCGGCGTGACCTGGTACACCTGGCTGGAGCAGGGCCGGGACGTCAATCCGTCCAGCGCGGTGATGGCCGCCATTGCAAAAGCGCTGCAATGCACCCCGACCGAAGCCCGACATCTTTTTGTGCTCGCCGGTTTGCCGCCGGGTGAAGCCCCGCAGGCGGTGTGCTGCGAGGGGATCAGCGAAGGCACGCGACGCCTGCTGGATACCCTGATGCCGAAACCTGCCAGTATTCAGAAACCGAATTTCGATATCGTGGCGTGGAACGACAGCTTCGGCCACCTGATGGGCGTCGATTTCAACGCCATCCCGCCGGAAGATCGCAACTGTATTTACCTGTTCCTCACCCATCCGGCGTGGCGCGCGCGGCTCGGCAAACGTGACGACGTGCTGCCGATTTTCGTCTCCTACTTCCGCGCGGCCATGGCTGAGCACCGGGGCGACCCGCTCTGGGAAGCGAAGCTGGCGCGTTTTTTTGCGGTGTCCGAAGAGTTCAAAACCCTGTGGCACCAGCGTAACGACGTGCGCGGCGTGGAGAACCAGCTCAAGCTGTTCACCCATCCCGAGCTGGGGGATTTTCATCTCCAGCAGATGTACTGGTACTCTGCGCCGCGAAACGGATCGCGGCTGCTGGTCTATTTACCCGTGGATGAGGCAGGGGAGAGGGCGATGGCGTGGCTGGCGGAGCAGGGGAAATAAGTTTTTTGCGAGGGGCTTTCAGGGAATCAACGCGGATCCGGTCCTGCCTGGAATAAGCTGGTAAGGTGAATCACGAAAGGCAAAATTAGCCTTTAATGCAAATTGCCTTACATGCTAATATTATCAGGGATGAAATACAGTGTTCAGACTTATCGTTCATGCGGCAGTCAGGGAGGAGATCCTCTCATTGCCTGCGGGAGTACAGGCGAAGCTGATTCGCCAGCTTGATAAATTACGCAACAACCCGACAGTATTGCGTGAACCTGACAGCAAACCCTTACCCAATGGTTTGTTCGAAATCCGAACCGTCGGGCTGATCCATACTCGTGGGATCTACGTTTATCAGCGGGAAAGAACCATTTTTCTGCTGCGGGTGTTTATCAAGAAGACGCAAAAAACGCCCTCTGCTGAACTCCGTCTGGCACTGAAACGACAACAGGAGATGTTGGATGAGCAAAAAGATTATTGACTGGGACGAACTCAGAGCTGAACTGTTAAGCGATTCAGAAGTTCAGGCTTCCTTTGATGCAGAAGAGCGCAAGGAACGCCTGCGGGAGATGCTGGCGCAATGGCGCAATCATGCTGGTCTGACGCGCGCCCAGGTGGCGGAGCGGATGGGCGTCAGCGCACCGACGGTATCACGAATGGAAGCAAATATTACCCGGGCGAGTCTCGATACATTAACGCGTTATGCGCTGGTGTGCGGGGTAAAGCATCCGCAGATAACGCTTTACTGAAAACGGGCACGCCGATAGCCGGCGTGCCAGAAGCGCTTAGCATTCAGTCACAATCGTGCTCAGCGGCAGGCGAGATTTCGGCAGCGTGGCGTTGAAATCTTCCACGCTGTGATGCCCGACCGGGACCACCACCAGGCTGGTGAAGCCTTTCTCTTTCAGGCCAAACTCTTCGTCGAGGATCGCGGCGTCAAACCCTTCGATGGGTACCGCATCCAGGCCCATCGCGGCCACGCCCAGCAGGAAGTTGCCGACGTTCAGGTAAACCTGCTTCGCCATCCACTGGTCGTCATCTTTCAGATCCACGCGGTGCATGTCGGCAAAATAGCAGCGGCCTTTGTGGTTCGCGGCTTTTGCTTCTGGCGTGGCGAAACGGCCGTCAGCCTCTTCCTGATCGACAACGCGCTCAAGCCAGGCATCGTCCATCGCGGTTTTCGCGCAGAACACCACCACGTGAGAGGCATCCAGCATTTTGCGTTCGTTAAACACATAGGTGCCCGCCGCGGATTTTGCCACGCGCGCTTTACCCTCTTCAGTGCTGGCAACAATAAAGTGCCACGGCTGGGAGTTGGTGCTGGACGGGCTGTATTGCAGCAGCGTTTTGATTTTTTCCGCTTCTTCTGCGGTCAGTTTTTTGGCTGGGTCGAACGCCTTGGTAGAGTGGCGTTTCAGGGCGACAGAAATAATATCCATAACAACTCCTGGTGATGAAATTCGCCCGCGGGCGGGCGTGAAAGGAAAGCAGATTACCGCGCGAAGCGGGAAAAGATAAGTGCGATTCGAGCGCTTATTCTGTTCGTCTCAGACGAACAATCAGGCTGGCCGAATCCACTTCTGATCTTTTTTCGGCAGTTTATCAACGACCAGATTCCACGAATCCGTAATCAGGTCGGTGACCAGTTCAGGCGTGATGTCGTCCGTGCCATAAAGTGAGATCCAGTGTTTTTTATTCAGATGGTAACCGGGCTCCACGCCACGGTAGATCTGCTGATTGAGCAGCGATTTTTCCGGATCGGATTTCAGGCTGACGTGGGCCCGACCGTGTGCGGTCGCCATCAGCATAAAAATTTTCCCGCCCACCTTAAATACGTCATACTCCGGGCCAAACGGCCAGCAATGTTCGGTAAAAGGCATCTCCAGCGCGACGCGTCTGGCATGTTCCTGCAAGGATTTACTGTCCATGGTTATCTTCCTCAGCAAGCCCGCGCCACATGGCTTCAAAGCCCAGCGCTTTAAAATCGACGGCACGGGACGGATCGCGCGCGGCAAACTCCATGGTGGTTTCAGCCAGCGATAAGAACATTGCATCACCGAAGGTCTTAAACTCGTCAGACATAAACACCGGGCGGATCGAACGACGACACAGTTCATGCAGTTCCGGGAACATGTCTTTCACCGCCTGCTCGGTTTCTGCGTTCAGCTTTTCACTGACGCCAATCTGGCGGATAGCCGCATGCGCCAGGGGGTTACGAATGCCCCAGTCTACATAGCTGTTCCAGATATTGCGGGTATGCTCTTTTGGCTCGGTGATGGTGCGATCGAGATTCGCCAGCATGGTCTGGCAGAGATCCTGCTTCAGATGCAGGTAGAGGGCATTCAGCAGATCGTCTTTGGTAGCAAAGTAGCGAAACAGTGTCCCTTCAGCGACGCCCGCATTACGGGCAATTAACGCCGTTGAGGCGGCAATACCTGACTGCGCAAACGCAGCCGTTGCTGCTTCCAGTAAGGCCTGTTTTTTATCTTCACTCTTCGGACGTGCCACTAAATTTTTCCTCCCGTCAATTGTAAAAGCCCTGATTGAAACACGAGCCTTGATACGCTGCAACGCGGAATGTCAAAGAACGAAAACCTTCTTGACGGCGTAATCATCCTATCTATAATGAGTGCTTACTCACTCATAATCAAGTGTCACCCGCGCAAACCATCGGATGGGGCGCGTAGGCGGGTCAGGAAATGAAAAAGCCTCTATTCATCTGCGTGGTGTTAGTCATGATTATTGCTTCAGCTGCCAGTTTACCGTTTGTACTGAATGCCGGATTTGGCCAGCCACCGCAGGGTGCGCAGCTCTCTGAAGTGGAAGCCTCTCCGCACTATCGCGACGGGCAATTCCATAACACGCTCCCTACGCCGGGCTTTACCGGGCAACAAAATATGCTGGTGGCGTGGTGGCAGTTCCTTACCCGTAAAACCGAAAACGCCCGTCCTGCGCAGCCGCTGCCGCTGGTGAAAACCGATCTGGCGAGCCTGTCGCCTGAACAGGACACGCTGGTGTGGCTCGGCCACTCCTCCTGGTATATGCAGCTGGCGGGGAAACGCATCCTGATCGATCCGGTTCTGAGTAGCTACGCCGCACCGTTCTCCTTCCTCAATAAAGCGTTTGCGGGGGAGTACCCGTGGCGTGCGGAGAGCATGCCGGAGATCGACCTGCTGATTATCTCCCACGATCACTATGACCATCTGGATTACGCCACCATCAAGGCGCTGCTGCCGAAGGTTAAGCGCGTGGTCACCCCGCTGGGCGTGGGGTCGCATCTGCGCTACTGGGGGATGAACCCTGAGATTATCGACGAGCGGGACTGGAACCAGTCGGTGCATATCAGCGATACGCTGACGATTTACGTTCTGCCGGCGCGCCATTTTTCCGGGCGCGGCATTAAGCGTAACCAGACCCTGTGGGGCAGCTTTATGTTTGTCACCCCAGAGCGAAAGGTCTACTACAGCGGAGACTCCGGTTACGGCCCGCATTTCAAAGCGATTGGCGAGCAGTTTGGCGGAGTTGACTTAGCCATCATGGAAAACGGCCAGTACGACCAGGACTGGAAGTACATCCATATGCACCCGGCAGAAACGGCGCAGGCCTCGGCAGATCTCAATGCCAAAGCGGTCGTACCGGGACATAACGGGCGTTTTGTGCTGGCGAAACATACCTGGAACGATCCACTGATCCAGCTGGCGAAAGCCAGTAAGGATAAAAACTACCGGCTTCTGACGCCGGAGCTGGGCGAGCCCGTGCGGGTGAGTGATACCACGCAACAATTTCGCGAGTGGTGGGAATAATGTTTAAGCGAGAAGCAGAGGGGGAGAGCAGTATGACGATTTCCGCTCAGGTCATTGATACGATTGTCGAATGGATTGATGACAATCTACACCAGCCGTTACGCATCGAAGAGATTGCCCGCCATGCGGGTTACTCAAAATGGCATTTACAGCGGCTGTTTATGCAGTACAAAGGCGAAAGTCTGGGGCGCTACATCCGCGAACGCAAGCTGCTGATGGCGGCGCGCGATCTGCGTGAGTCAGACGAGCGCGTGTACGATATCTGCCTGCGCTACGGGTTTGACTCGCAGCAGACGTTTACCCGCATCTTTACCCGCACCTTCAACCAGCCGCCGGGTGCGTACCGTAAAGAGAACCATAGCCAGACACATTAACATGTCGCGTGTAGGCCGGGTAAGGCGTAGCCGCCACCCGGCTTTTTTGTGGGCCCGGTGCCCTAAGTTGCCCGGTGGCGCTGCGCTTACCGGGCCTACAAATCACTTACCACCGATAATTCACCGTTGCCGTCACCGTCCGGCCAATCCCGTAGAAGCACGCCGTATCGCTTGCGCATGACGCCACATACTTCGTGTCTGCCACGTTATTGACGTTGAACTGCACGCTTGCCCCTTTCAGGCTGCGGTTCATCTCGCCCAGATCGTAGCGCAGCATCGCGTCATACAGATCCACCGATGGCACCTTGAAGGTGTTCTTCGCATCGCCGTAGCTGGTGCCGATGTAGCGCATCCCCACGCCAGCGGTCAGGCTCTTCAGCGCTCCGCCCGGAACGGTATAGCTGGCGAACGCCGATGCCATATGCGCTGGAATGCGCGCAGGCGTTTTGCCTTCAGTTCCCGCCACCGTGGTGCTTTCGGTTTTTGCATCGGTGTAAGTGTAGGAGCCAATCAGGTTGATGTTATCCATCAGCGTGGCGTGGATTTCCGCTTCAGCGCCTTTCGAACGCACCTTGCCCGCATTTTCGAACCAGCCTTCAGCGCTGTTATAGGTCGCGACGTTGTCCTGAGTCAAATCGTACAGCGCCAGGGTCATCAGCGTGGTGTCGACCGGCTGATATTTCAGACCAATCTCGGTCTGCTCCCCGGTAGTGGGCCTGAATGGCGCGACGCCCGGCGCACGGTTGGTTTGCAGGTTCGGTTCAAACGAGGTGCTGTAGCTGATGTACGGCGACAGGCCAGAATCAAACGCGTACAGCAGGCCAGTGCGCCAGGTAAATTTGCTGTCGTTCTGCTGCGTAAAGCTGTTATCGGTGAAGTCGTTGGTACGCACTTCGCTCCAGTCGTAGCGCCCGGAAACCAGCCACTCCCAGTTGTTCCAGCTCATCTGATCCTGAAGATACAGGCCCATCTGGTCGAGATTTTGCTGCTCGTCGGTGGCCGTTTTGAAGGTACTTTCATCCACGTTCACGCCGTAAACCGGGTTTGTCCAGTCGAGGTCATACTGTGAGCCGCTCCCGCGCGCCAGCAGCTGTTTATCCTTACTGGTCTTGTAATCAAACCCGCCGAGCAGGGTGTGGTTGACGCTTCCGGTCTCCAGCAGATATTCCAGCTGGTTATCAAGGCCAAATTCGTTGGTCGTGCGCTCTTCACGCTGGGCGCGACGGGTCAACACCGTGCTGTTGGCCGTGCTGTTGGCGTAAACCAGATAACGATATTTCTGCTTGATGGTGGCGTAACGGGCGTTCTGGCGGAAGGTGAGGTTGTCGGCGAACTGGTGTTCCAGCTCGTAGCCAATCATCGTCTGCTCGCGCCAGGATTGATTGTAATTCGGATCGCTGACGTTAAAGTCGCGCGGGATGTACTTCCCGTCGGCACTTTTCACCGTGCCATACGCGGGCAGGAAGTTGCGGTATCCGGCATCCGGATCTTTCTGGTAGCTGGTCAGCAGCGTAAAGCGGGTCTGATCGTTCGGGTACCAGGTGATCGCCGGGGCGATCGCCATCCGCGTCTCTTTATAATCGTCCACCTGATTATGCTGCGTACGGGCGATACCGTTCACGCGATACAGCACGCGGCCGTCGTCGCTCAGCTTGCCGCCGAAATCAAACGCACCTTCGGCGAGATCGTTATTGCCGGTGCGGAACTGCACGTTGTGAATGGCCTCCGCCGTCGGGCGCTTGCTGGTCATACTGATTAACCCGCCCGGATTCACCTGTCCAAACAGCACCGACGCCGGGCCGCGCACCAGCTCCACGCGCTCCAGCAGCCACGGGTCAACTGTGCCCGTCTGTGAGGAAGCCGTTGCGCCAAAGCTTAAGCCGTCGAGGAATTTCGGCACGTAGCTAAAGCCGCGCACAAACACCTCGTCGTTACGGTTAGACGAGCCCCGGTACTCGGTAAACACGCCCGCCGAGTAGCGCAGCGCCTGCGAAACGGAGGTGACGTCCTGCATGTTCATCTGATCGCGGGTGATCACCGATACCGACTGCGGTGTCTTCACGATCTCCGCGCTGGTCTTGGTGGCGGAGAGCGTTTTCGTCGCCACAATGCCTTTTACGGGCGCAGTGGGCTCTTCACTCACGCCCTGCGTCACCGTAATCGTTTCTTCTTTCGTTTCTGCCTGAGCCGCGACGCTGGTCGTCGCCAGACTCAGCAGCCAGAGCTGCATTATCTTATTATTTTTAAACATTTTTATTGAACATCCTTGGTTGCTATCGCCATAAAAACACCGGTAAAACGCCGTTGATGATATTGCAAATTATTACCATTTGCATTAGCGTTGTTAACAAATTTCGTTGGGGAACAAGCGGTAATGAAGAGGGTATGGAGTGGGTTGCTGCTGGGGATCGGCGCGCTGCCCGCCGTGGCGGCAACGTGCGAGCAGTCGTCCCGGCAGGGCGATGTTCAGGGAAAGTTTGATGCCAGCGGCGAAGTCTGCTTCTCCCTGCCCGAGCTGGATGAAAATTACGTTTCCGCCACGCTGCATGGCGTGACGGATGCGCGCCTGCTGGATGGGCAAAACCGTCGCATCCGCACGCTGATCGAAAACGGTCCTGCGGACGGGGAACACACGCTGCTGTTTGCCCTGCCGGTGAAACAGAACACCTCGCTGGTGCTACACGGCGAAGCTGGCAAGCCGTGGCGTTTTCAGTGGCGGATGAAAGAGACCTCTCCGTTACCACGCGTGCAGATGCTGGCGCCAGAAAGCCCGACGCTGAAGGCGCTGGCAAACGTCATTTCTGCCGGTGGAAGTACCGAGGCGTTCTGGCAGGCGCAGCGTCGACAGGGAACGCCGATGGTGGAGCCGGTAGATGCGAGCCATAAGCGGGTGACCTTTCTGTGGCGCGGCGCGCGGGATAACGTCTTCATTCTCGGCTCTCCGGCGGGGGATCACGATCCGCTGTTCCGTCTGGGCAACAGCGACGTCTGGTTCCGCAGCTACGTGGTCCCCGCTGATACGGTGATGCAGTACAAGCTCGCCCCCGATGTGCCGATCGTTGAAGGCTCTGCCCGCGATCAACGCCGTGCCATCCTGGTAAGCGCGCAGGCCGATCCGCTTAACCCGAATAGCTTTGGGGAGCAGAAGACCGATCGCTGGAATCGCTATTCTCTGCTCGATCTCAGCCCGGCGCGCTACTGCTCCGTTCGGGCTACGGCACAGCCGCTGTTACACGGGATGTTGAGCCGCCAGAGGCTGAGCAGCAACATCCTCGGCAATGCCCGCGACGTGATGATCTACCAACCGCGCGGCGCACAGCCTGCACGCTGGACGCTCATCCTTTTCGACGGACAGGTTTATCAGGACGAATACCATTTTGCCAACGTGCTGGACGGTCTGATTGCCCGACATCACCTGCCTCCGATTAACGTGGTGTTTATCGACAGCCTCGATCACGCCCGTCGCGGCAACGAGCTGCCGCCGAACCCGGATTTTGCTGACTTTATGGCGCACGAGCTGCTGCCGTGGCTGCGGGGGAAGGGCATCGGCATGCAGCGGCAGAAAACCGTACTGGCAGGATCAAGCTACGGGGGAATTGCCTCTTCATGGGTGGCGCTGCGCTATCCGCGCCTGTTTGGCAACGTGCTGAGCCTTTCCGGTTCTTACTGGTGGGCACCAGAAGGTGACGCTCCCGGCTGGCTGACGCGTCAGTACCAACAGTCTCCACCGTATCCGGTGCGCTTCTGGTTACAGGCCGGGAAGTTTGAAACCACGGGACCGGGCGGCGGCATCTATCGCACCACGCAGGATTTTGAACAGGTGCTGAGGAATAAAGGCTACCGCGTCAGCTTCCACCCCTCATCCAGCGGCCACGACTACGCGGCCTGGTGTGAAGCGCTGATCCACGGGATGCGCGATCTCACTGGCTTACGACGCCAGTGAAAACCAGCGGCGCCAGATGAAACGCAGGATAAAGAATTCGATGGCGCCGAGCACCAAAAACCACAGACAGAACAGAATGGTGTACAGCTGATTCAGATCGACCATATGAAAGGTCTGAACCAGCTTCTGCGCCAGCACCAGACCCAGCGACGGCGCGGGTAACAGCAGGCAGGAGAGCAGGGCCATCAGCAAAATGCCCCCTGCGGTGAGCAGCGATTCTAACGGGTGTTTCATCGTAATGTTAATCGTCAGTTAAAAATGTCATTGTCCGGCATCCTGAAACGTAAAGCAATATCATCCCCGCTGGCAAAATTGGGTAAAAGGCCACCGTTATTCTGCGAATTAATAACAGAAAATAGATAATATTTTCGGGGCGATTAAATTAATATCGCGTTATGTAAATAAACGTCTTTCTCACGAAAATAATTTTACAAAGCTATAGGTGCTATATCCAATTAACGTCGCAATAACAATGGCTGCGACAATGTATAACGCCAGACGCCGTCCGCGATAAATACCAAACATGCTTCCTCCTCGTTTAGTGTTGGTTTAGAAATATTTTGTAAAAATCAACGCGTCGAAATAATTTTAATCAGTTTTGAATAACCGGGTAGTCAATATATTGCGGTAGATCAATTTAACCCGCAAGACTTAAAAATGAATTATTTAAAGCCAGAAAGGAATTCCGGCTTCCGTCCACCGGATATTGAAGGAAAAATACCATGACCAAAAAAAATTTCTCGCAGAATATGCCACCCGCAGGCGGGCAGGCGTACCAGCAGACCGTAGAGCAGGTGCTTGCTCAGGCGCAGAGCCAGGCTAATGGCCTGGACCGTGCCGAGGCGCAGGCGCGTTTACAGAAGCATGGCCCGAACGCGCTGCCGGAGAAAAAAGGCAAGCCGGGCTGGCTGCGTTTTCTCGCGCATTTTAACGATGTCCTGATTTACGTCCTGCTGGCAGCCGCCGTATTAACGGCAGTAATGGGACACTGGGTTGATACGCTGGTTATTCTGGGCGTGGCGGTAATCAATGCCTTAATTGGCCACATTCAGGAAAGTAACGCGGAAAAATCCCTGAAGAGTATTCGCAATATGCTCTCCAGCGAGGCGCGCGTTATTCGTAACGGCAACCATGAAACTATCCCGACGACGGAAATCGTCCCGGGCGATATTATTGTGTTGCGCGCAGGAGATCGTATACCGGCGGATATGCGCTTAATCGAAGCGCATAATTTACGCGTGGAAGAGGCAATTCTGACCGGTGAATCCACCGTGGTGGATAAACACACGAACCCGCTGAACGGCGAATTACCGCTGGGCGACCGCACGAACCTGGTCTTTTCCGGTACGACGGTAAGCGCGGGCGGCGGCGTTGGCGTGGTCATTGCCACGGGCCAGGAGACCGAACTCGGCCACATCAACCAGATGATGGCGGGCATTGAAAAACACCGCACCCCGCTGCTGGTGCAGATGGACAAGCTGGGTAAAGCGATCTTCGCCATCATTCTGGCGATGATGGCCGCGCTGTTTGTCTTCAGCCTGGTGTTCCGCGAGATCCCGATGGGCGAGCTGCTGCTCTCCCTGATTAGCCTGGCGGTAGCCTCCGTACCGGAAGGTCTGCCAGCGATTATCTCCATCATCCTCTCGCTGGGCGTACAGGCGATGGCGCGCAAGCGGGCGATTATCCGCAAGCTGCCGACGGTTGAAACCCTGGGCGCGATGACCGTGGTCTGCTCGGATAAAACCGGCACCCTGACCATGAACGAGATGACGGTGAAAGCCATCATCACCGCCGACACCTGCTATCGCGTGGACGGCAACAGCTACGAGCCGGTGGGCAACATCTACCTCGAAGGCAGCGACGAGCCGGTGCAGATCCAGCCGGGCACCGTGCTGGAGCAGTATCTGCGCACCATCGACCTGTGTAACGACAGCCAGCTGATTCAGGACGAGCGTGGCCTGTGGGGCATCACCGGCGGGCCAACCGAGGGCGCGCTGAAGGTGCTGGCGGCCAAGGCCCACCTCGAGCCGGTCGTGACCACGCTGGTTAACAAGATCCCGTTCGACTCTCAGTACAAGTACATGAGCACCCACTACCAGATTGGCAGTGAGGAGCAGATTTTGATTACCGGCGCGCCGGACGTGATTTTCGCCCTGTGTGAGCAGCAGCAGACCCGCAACGGTGCGCAAGCCTTTGACCGCGCGTGCTGGGAAACGGAGATGGAGCGCTATGCGCGTCAGGGGCTGCGCATGGTCGCCGCGGCGTTCAAGCCAGCGAACGGCGAGCAGGCATTAACTCACGACGACCTGAGCCACGGTCTGATCTTCCTCGGCATTGCCGGGATGATGGATCCGCCGCGTCCGGAAGCGATTGAGGCGATTAACGCCTGCCAGCAGGCGGGGATCCGCGTGAAGATGATCACTGGGGATCACCCGCAGACGGCGATGAGCATCGGCCAGATGCTGGGGATCACCAACAGCGAGCAGGCGGTTACCGGCTACCAGCTGGAGAAGATGGACGACGCCGAGCTGGCGGAAGCGGCGGTGAAGTATGACATCTTCGCCCGTACCAGCCCGGAGCATAAGCTGCGCCTGGTGAAAGCGTTGCAGGACAAAGGCGAAATCGTCGGCATGACCGGTGACGGCGTGAACGATGCCCCGGCGCTGCGCCAGGCGGACGTGGGTATCGCGATGGGCATCAAAGGCACGGAAGTGACCAAAGAGGCGGCGGACATGGTCCTGACGGACGATAACTTCGCCACCATCGCCAGCGCGGTGAAAGAGGGACGTCGCGTTTACGACAACCTGAAGAAGACCATTCTGTTCATCATGCCGACCAACCTGGCGCAGGGGCTATTGATTGTGATTGCGCTGCTGGCGGGGAACATCATTCCGCTGACGCCAGTGCTGATCCTGTGGATGAACATGGCGACCTCCGCCACGCTCTCCTTCGGCCTGGCCTTCGAGGCCGCCGAGCGCAACATTATGCGCCGCCCGCCGCGTCAGACCGGGCAGCACGTGATGGACGCCTACGCCGTCTGGCGCGTGGCCTTCGTCGGCACCATGATTGCCATCGCCGCCTTTGCGCTGGAAGCCTGGCTGGCCCCGCGCGGCCACAGCGCGGAGTTCATCCGCACCGTGCTGTTGCAGATGCTGGTCTGCGCCCAGTGGGTATACATGATTAACTGCCGCAACACCGACGGGTTCTCCCTGAACCGCGGCCTGCTGGCGAACAAAGGGATCTGGCTGGTAACGGGCGTACTGTTCCTGCTCCAGGCGGCGATTATCTACCTGCCGTTTATGCAGATGCTGTTCGGCACCGAAGCGCTGCCGCTGCGCTACTGGTTCGTGACGCTGGCGGTGGCGGGCGTGATGTTCTTCGTCGTCGAAATCGAGAAGCGACTGACCCGCAGGTTCCGTAAGGCTGCATAACCTTTTGCCCTCACCCTAACCCTCTCCCACAGGGAGAGGGAACTCTGACCTCCCTCTCCCTGTGGGAGAGGGCCGGGGTGAGGGAAAACAACGCCGAGGTACTCCCATGAAATTCCCACTCCTGTTCGCGCTCCTCGCCTGCACCCTGCCACCCGCATTCGCCGCGGCCATTCCCGTGCGTGTCGCCACCGTGGAGCAGACCGCCCACGCCGCCGAGCGTCAGATCCCGGGTCGCATTGAAGCTATCCACACCGTTGAACTGCGCGCCCGCACGGAAGGCGTCATCACCAGAATCCACTTCCGCGACGGGCAGTACGTGAAAAAAGGCGACGTGTTGTTCGAACTGGACGACGCCGAGCCGCGCGCCGCCCTGCGTCTGGCGCAGGCCGAAGTGAGAAGCGCCGAAGCCACGCTGCGTCAGGCGCAGCAGCAGCTGTCACGCTTCGAAAGCCTGGGCAGCAGCAACGCCATCAGCCGCCACGACGTGGACAACGCCCGCATGCAGCGCGACGTAGCGAGCGCCGCGCTGGAGCAGGCGAAAGCCCGGCTCGACACCCGCAGCGTCACCCTCAACTACACGCGCATTACCTCACCGATTGACGGGCGCGTGGGGCACAGCAACTTTCACGTCGGCAGCCTGGTGAATCCTGCCAGCGGTGTGCTGGTGGAGGTGGTACAGCTCGATCCCATCCGCATTGCCTTTGCGCTGGAAGAGGGCACGTTTGCCACTAAAGCCGGACAGCATGCGGATATCAGCGCCATGAAGCAGGCCTGGCAGGCGCTGATTGACAGCAACGGCCAGCGCATCAGCGGGGAACTCACCTCCGTGGACAACCGCATCGACCCGCGCACCGCCAGCGTGATGCTGCGCGCCGAGTTCGCCAACCCGCGCCATCAGCTGCTGCCCGGCGGCAACGTGAACGTCTACCTGCGTCCGTCAAGTGAGCAACCAGTGCTGACTCTGCCCGCCGCTGCCGTACAGCAGAATGGCGACGGGTTCTTCGCATGGGTGGTTAACGCCGAGGATAAAGCCGAAATGCGTCCGCTGAAGGTCGCCGTACAGATCGGCCAGCAGTTCCAGATTGCCTCCGGCCTGAAGCCCGGTGAGCGAGCGATTACTGACGGTGCGCAGCGCGTGCAGCCAGGCGTTGCCGTCCAGATACTGAATTAAGGAGCCATCATGCTGACGTTTTTCATCAAACGCCCGCGCTTTGCGATGGTGATTGCGCTGGTCATCACCCTGCTGGGGGCCTTCGCGCTGAGGATTATTCCGGTGGAGCAGTACCCGCAGATCACCCCGCCGGTCGTGAATGTGTCAGCGTCATGGCCGGGCGCCAGCTCGGCTGACGTGGCGGAGGCCATCGCCACGCCGCTGGAAACCCAGCTGAACGGGGTGGATCATATGCTCTATATGGAGTCCACCAGTTCGGACGAGGGTAGCTATAGCCTGAACATTACCTTTGCGGCAGGCACCGACCCGGATCTCGCCGCCATCGACGTGCAGAACCGCGTGGCGCAGGCCGTGGCGCAGCTGCCGACCGAGGCGCAGCAAAACGGCGTGCAGGTGCGCAAGCGCGCCACCAACCTGATGATGGGGGTAAGCCTTTACTCACCGAACAACACCCACACGCCGCTGTTCGTCAGCAACTACGCCAGCACCCAGGTGCGCGAGGCGCTGTCGCGTCTGCCGGGCGTCGGGCAGGTACAGATGTTTGGCGCACGGGACTACAGCATGCGCATCTGGCTGCGCCCGGACCGCATGAACGCCCTGAACGTGACCAGCGATGACGTGGCGCAGGCGCTGCGCGAGCAGAACGTGCAGGGGGCGGCAGGCCAGGTCGGCACGCCGCCGGTGTTTAACGGCCAGCAGCAGACCCTGACCATTAACGGGCTGGGGCGCTTAAATCAGGCCGACGACTTTGCCAACATCATTATCCGCGCCGGGGAGATGGGTCAGCTGGTGCGCCTGAAGGACGTCGCCACCATCGAGCTTGGCTCGCGCAGCTACAGCTCTGGCGCGCAGCTGAACGGGCACGACTCCGCCTACCTCGGCATCTACCCGACGCCGTCCGCTAACGCCCTGCGCGTGGCCGATGCGGTGCGCGCGGAGCTGAAACGGTTATCCACGCGCTTCCCGGACGATCTGGTCTATGAAGTCAAATTCGACACCACCTCCTTTGTGGCCGCCACCATCAAAGAGATTGGCGTCTCGCTGGCGCTGACGATGCTGGCGGTGGTGGTCGTGGTGTCCCTGTTCCTGCAAAGCTGGCGCGCGACGCTGATTGTTGCCCTTGCCATTCCGGTGTCGCTGGTGGGCACCTTCGCGGTGCTCTATACGCTCGGCTACTCCGCCAATACGCTGAGCCTGTTCGCCATCATTCTGGCGCTGACCATGGTAGTGGATGACGCCATCGTGGTGGTGGAGAGCGTCGAAACGCTGATGGCGGAAGGGCAGAGCCGGACGGCGGCGACCGCGCTGGCGCTGCGTCAGATCGCTGGGCCAGTGATTGCCACCACGCTGGTGCTGCTGGCGGTGTTTGTGCCGGTGGCGCTCTTGCCGGGGATTGTGGGCGAGCTGTACCGCCAGTTCGCGGTGACGCTCTCCACCGCCGTCACGCTCTCAAGCCTCGTGGCGTTGACTCTTACGCCCGCCCTGTGCGCGCTGTTGCTGCGCCCGCGACCGGAGAAACCTGCGGCACTCTATCGCGCCTTTAACCACGGGCTGGACGCCACGCGCGGTTTCTACACCCGCATCGTGAACGTTTTAAACCTGCGCCCGTGGCTGGCGCTGCTGGCCACCGCGGGTGCGGCGGCGGTGGTGGTATTCAGCTTCATGTCGATGCCAAAGGGCTTCCTGCCGCAGGAGGATCAGGGCTACTTCTTCGCCAGCGTCCAGCTGCCGGAGGCAGCCTCGCTGGAGCGCACCGAAGCGGTGATGACCACCGCGCGCGAGCTGATCGCTAACAACCCGGCGGTAGAAGACGTGATTCAGGTCTCCGGGTTTAACATCCTCAACGGCACCAGCGCATCGAACGGCGGGTTTATCTCCATCATGCTCAAAGACTGGAGCGAGCGTCCGCCGCTGGATGAGGTGATGGGCATCCTTCAGCGCCAGCTGCTGGCCCTGCCGGAAGCCACCATCATGACCTTTGCGCCGCCGACGCTGCCGGGGCTGGGCAACGCCTCCGGCTTCGACCTGCGCATTCAGGCGCAGGCGGGGCAAAGTCCGGCGGAGCTGGAGCGCGTGACGCGTGAGGTGCTGGCGAAAGCCAACCAGAACCCGCAGCTGAGCCGCGTGTTCACCACCTGGAGCAGCAACGTACCGCAGATGACGCTCACCGTTGACCGCGAGCGCGCGGCCCGCCTCGACGTGCCGGTGTCACGCATCTTCAGCAGCCTGCAAACCGCCTTTGGCGGCACGCGCGCCGGGGATTTCAGCGTCAACAACCGCGTCTACCACGTAGTGATGCAGAACGAGATGCAGTGGCGCGAGCGCGCGGAGCAAATCAGCGAGCTGTTCGTGCGCAGCAACAGCGGCGAGCGGGTGCGTCTGAGCAACCTCATCACCATCACGCCGACCGTCGGCGCGCCATTTATTCAGCAGTACAACCAGTTCCCGTCGGTATCGGTGAGCGGCTCGGCAGCGGAAGGGGTGAGCAGCAGCACCGCAATGGCGGCGATGGGCGAGATTCTGGCGGAAAACCTGCCAGCCGGGTACGACTACGCCTGGAGCGGCATGTCGTATCAGGAGCAGCAGACCGGCAATCAGGCGATATGGATCGTGCTGGCGGCGGTGGTGATGGCGTGGCTGTTCCTCGTCGCCCAGTACGAGAGCTGGACGCTGCCGGCGAGCGTGATGCTCTCAGTGCTGTTCGCCATCGGCGGGGCGCTGGTCTGGCTGTGGCTGACGGGCTATGCCAACGACGTATACGTGCAGATAGGTCTGGTGCTACTGATAGCCCTCGCCGCCAAGAACGCAATTCTTATCGTGGAGTTTGCCCGCGCCCGGCGCATGGATGGAATGGCGATTGTCGATGCCGCACGGGAGGGGGCATCGCGCCGCTTCCGCGCGGTAATGATGACCGCCGTGTCGTTCATTATCGGCGTCCTGCCGATGATGCTGGCGACCGGGGCGGGTGCCCAGAGCCGCCGCATCATCGGCACTACGGTGTTCAGCGGCATGCTGGTGGCGACCGTGGTGGGGATAGTGTTTATCCCGGCGCTGTTCGTGCTGTTCCAGCGCCTGCGCGAGTGGGGCCACGGCCTTACGGACTCGTCGCCCACAGCTCACAGTGCTTCTGCACCAGAGAAATCAGCGAGCCGCCATCGGCGATAAAGTCCCGCATGCGCTGCGCCTCGCTCTTGCCCTGCTTTAACAGCAGGGCAATCTCATTGATTGCGCTTGTCGCGCCGAGCTTCTCGGCCGACGGCGCAACCTGCTCGAGCAGCCAGGCGATATCTTCTGCCACGGTTTTGTGCTCGCCGGTATGTACGTCCGTCAGAATGCCTTCCAGCCCGTAGCGACAGGCCTGAAAACGGTTAAAGCGATAGAGCAGAAAATCCCGTTCCTGATGCTTATAGGGCCGCGCGGTCAGCAGCCAGTGCGACGTCGCCTGAATAAGCCCGGCGATGTTAATGGCGTGGCTGAGCGTCAGCGGCGTATCCATCACCCGCACCTCGACGGTGCCGAAGTGCGGGCTGGGGCGGATGTCCCAGTGCAGATCCTTAATGCTGTCGATCATGCTGGTGGAGCTCAGGCGGCGGAACAGCCCCTCGAACTCCTGCCAGCTGTTGACCCACGGCATCTGACCGTTATCCGGGAAGCCCGAGAAGATGTTGAGACGCGATGAGGCGAACTTCGTGTCCGTGCCCTGCATATACGGTGATGCGGCGGCCAGGGCGATAAAGTGCGGCACAAAGCGCGACAGGCCGTGCAGCAGGTAAATGGCGTCGTCCCCGGTCCGACAGCCGACGTGTACGTGCTGGCCGAACACCGTCGCCTGCAAAATCAGATAGCCAAAGCGCTCCAGCGTGACGTTATAGCGCTCGTCGTCGCACACTTCCTGCCGCTGCCATTTCTGGAACGGATGCGTCCCACCGCCGCAGATCTGGATATGCTGATCTTCCGCCGCGCGCAGGATGCTCTGCTGCATCACTGAAAACTGCGCCGCTGCCTGGTCGATGGTCTGGCACACGCCGGTGGCGATTTCGAGCATGCTTTCGGTGATGTCGTGTTTGACTTCCCCCCCTTTGATGTCGTCTTTGACGGCGGCGATGAGGGCAGAGGAGTCCTGGCTCAGATCGTAACCCGGCGGGTTAACCACCTGGAGTTCGAGCTCAATGCCGAGGGTATAAGGTTCAGAGGATTTGAAGTCGGGTAAAGGCATGGCGCACTCCGTTGTCTGTTATGAGTTGAGTATAGACAATGGGCGTGGCGCGCTCTTTTCAGGGTGGTATAACTGATAGCAGGCTTAGCAAAAGGGGAGTGATCCATGTCTGACTATCCAACCATTGCGCTGACAGGACCCGGTGCGATTGGGACCACCATCGCCGCGGTGCTGCATGAAGCGGGCCGCACGCCGCTGCTGTGTGGGCGCACCGCGCATCCGGAACTGCGCCTGCGTCATGATGAGGGTGAAATTGTGGTGCCCGGTCCGGTACTCACCGATCCCAGCGTCATTACGCGCCCCGTTGACCTCGTTTTTTTGGCGGTCAAAACGACGCAAAATGCCGACAGCGCCGGGTGGCTGCGCGCTCTGTGCGATGAAAACACCGTGGTCTGCGCGCTGCAAAACGGCGTGGAGCAGAAAGCCCAGCTTGCGCCTTTGGTCAATGGCGCAACGGTGCTGCCCTCGGTGGTCTGGTTCCCTGCCCAGCGCGAGCCGGATGCCTCCGTCTGGCTGCGCGCCAAACCGCGCCTTACGCTGCCGGACGTGCCGCAGGCGCAGCGGGTGGTGGAGGCGCTTCGCGGCACGCGCTGTGACGTTGAGCTCTCGACAGATTTCACTACCGTCGCCTGGCGCAAGCTGTTGCAAAACGCGGTCGCCGGGCTGATGGTGCTGGCCAATCGCCGCGCCGGGATGTTCAGGCGCGAGGATATCAGCGAGCTGGCGCTGGCCTACCTGCGCGAGGGGCTTACCGTCGCCCGCGCCGAAGGGGCGAAGCTGGACGATGCGGTGGCCCAGGAGATTCTGGCGAACTTCCAGCGTGCGCCAGTGGATTTAGGCACGTCGATCCTTGCCGACCGTCAGGCGGATCGCCCGATGGAGTGGGACATACGCAACGGCGTGATCCAGCGCTATGGCCGCAGGCACGGGATTGCGGTGCCCGTCAGCGACGTGGTGGTGCCGCTGCTGGCGGCGGGGAGTGAGGGGCCGGGGTGAGCCAGGGTCTGGCGAGAAGGAAGACCCGGCCGTTGTGCGCCGGGTAACTCTCTTACTTACCCTGACGGGCTTTCTCAGCGTTTAGCTCTTCCATTGTTGCTTCCAGGATCCAGAGGCACTGAGCACCCTCAACCGTATCCAGCAGCGCCCGGCGGGTGCGCTGATAGAACGCGTCGACTTCGGCGGGGGATTTCTCTAGAGGCGGCGTGCAGACGATATCGCTGCCAACCATGTGCGGCCACTTTCCCGCGTCAATGGTCTGGAGCGCTTTCAGTGTGGCGCTGGTGTTTGTTGTGAGCGCTGCGGCCAAAGCATCCTCCAGCAGTTGCGCCTGCCTGACGTCAGCCGTGGCAGCCAGCGTTGGGGCTTGCTCAATCCAGTGTGTGTCACCTGAGGCGATTCCATGAAGTGCTGATGGCCAGTCAGTGCTGGCTGCAATGGCTGGGACAGTGAGCGCACAAAGCAGCAGGACGATTGGATATTTCATCGCACTACCTCAAGCTCACCGCCGTCACGAAGGATTTTACGTCGCGTTGACAGTGAGAGAATAATGCACCCCTCCGAAGCAAATCCGGCTGGACCGTACTTATGGTCACCATGAATGCGGAACTCTGAACGACCAAAACTCTCTCCCGAAGTTTGCTCAAGGATAATGGTAATGGGTCCTTTAGAATTCGAATGTCCCGCAATTTTATATGTTCCGCGCGGCAATGGACCCAGACCCTTCACATGCTGACGGTCCGGATTATTTTTATTGGTAAGGGCACCGGAATATCCTGTCTCAATTAATTTGCCGTCTTTATACATCTTGCCAGTTGATTGCTCATACTTCCATCCCATAACGTTCTCCTTATGCCGTCTTACGGTCATTCCAGCTATCTGAATGCATGATTTTACCGTCCACGTAGCGCCAGGTAATTTTTTCATAGAGCAGCTCTACCAGCTCAAGATGGTTATGCTTCTCATAGTCAGGATCTTTGATATCAAGCATCATTGGACAGACGCTGGCGATCTTCACGCCTTCCAGAAGGGTGGAAAAATATTCCACTTCCTGACCAGCATCGTTGATACGGTAAAACTTTGTCTCTGCGGATTTTAGCTTCTGGCCCGTGCTAACAGCCTTATACAAATAGGGGCTGGAAGCGTCGATCTCTTTATCGAAAGAATAGGGGGAATGGATGCGAAGACTTGTCGCCTTGCCGTTATGCTTGTCCGTGGGCTGCATTATGCCGTGATTTAAGGCGATAATCTCGATGCTACCTTCACGTCCATATATATCGACAGAGCCTTTTATATCGGCGCCGCCGTCATCTTTAAGCCATAAATAAGCGGGAATAGCCATTTGTTTAAAACTCCATTTAAGGAAATCCTGAAAAGACCTTATGGTTTAGCTTGTTACGTAACTAGTGCAACGCTAGCGCGTACAAAATTGGCCGTCAATTTTGTACAGGGTGGATATAAAACGATCTGCGGTTTCGTTGATGCAAATTAAGAAAGTATGGGGGCTTATGGTTTGGATCTGGATAAATTGTTAATGATTAATACGGTGGTTTTGCTTAAATAATAATTAAGTGAATATTAATTGAAGATGTAATAAATACTTGAATGTTTATTGGGTATTCTGTCTATTTGACTCTTTATTAATTGTTTAAAAACTCATAACGGCTCGTCTGAATATCCACCTATCCGTAGCGACACACCTGAAAACGGTAAAGAGGTACCGCAGAAAATCCCGTTCCTGATGCTTATAAGGCCGCGTGGTCAGCAGCCAGTGTGACGTGGCCTGGATCAGCCAGGCGATATTAATCGCGTTGTTGAGCGTCAGCGGCTTATCCGTCGACCGCACCTGCATGGTGCTAATGTGCGGGCTGGGGCGAATGTCCCAGTGCAGATCTTTAATGCTGTCGATCCTGTCCGACCGTCAGGCGGATCGCCTGATGGAGTGGGACATACGCAACGGCGTGATCCAGCGCTATGGCCGCAGGCACGGGATTGCGGTGCCCGTCAGCGATGTGGTGATGCCGCTGCTGGCGGCGGGGAGCGAGGGGCCGGGGTGAGAGAGATAGTGGTATTAACGTCTGGGGAATTGGTCTGGGTGAAAACCTCGCATCAGTTCCCTACAAACGCACTCACCGGCAAACCAAAACGCTTCGCCAGCGCGCATATGATCCAGCGTTAACGTGCCTGATCTATCTTGGTCTGAAATATTTGTTTAATTTGCGTAGCGTATTCAGGAATTGCTTGCTGAGAAGAAGTGCAGCGGAGATAGTTTTGCTAACCAGGTTATATAGAAACGTGTGAAAGATGCGTCCGCTATGTGTCAATAACAGGCATTGCGGGATATGTATGAGACTGGCCGCCATTCCCGATAGCACAGCTCTGATGCTACACTGTTTTCAGTCCTCATTACCTCATCAAATAAATTTATGACTACCGCTGATTTCAAACGCCCTAAACTAGAACTCCCAAACGGGGCTGATAAACTGCTGCTGCACTCCTGTTGCGCTCCGTGTTCTGGTGAGGTAATGGAGGCGATCCAGGCCTCAGGGATCGACTACACCATCTTCTTCTACAATCCGAACATTCATCCGCAGAAAGAGTATCTGATTCGTAAGGATGAGAATATTCGCTTTGCCGAACAGCACGGCGTACCGTTTATTGATGCGGATTACGATACAGATAACTGGTTTGAGCGCGCCAAAGGCATGGAATGGGAACCCGAGCGCGGCATTCGCTGCACCATGTGTTTTGACATGCGCTTTGAGCGGACTGCGCTTTACGCCGCTGAAAATGGCTTCAACGTGATTAGCAGCTCACTGGGCATCTCTCGCTGGAAAAATATGCAGCAAATCAACGACTGCGGTCAGCGAGCCGCCGCCCACTATCCGGGTATGGTCTATTGGGACTATAACTGGCGGAAACAGGGCGGTTCGTCGCGCATGATTGAAATCAGCAAGCGCGAGCAGTTCTACCAGCAGGAATACTGCGGCTGCGTTTATTCACTGCGTGACAGCAACCTGCACCGCAAATCCCAGGGCCGTCCTCTCATTCAGATCGGTAAGCTTTACTACGGTAAAGAAGACGACCAGGCCTGATTTTATGTCACGCCCTCTGTGGCGTGACCGCCTTCCTGTGCATTCCTCTAACAATTGCATGCCCCACCCGGCACGAACAGTAATTTTTAGTCATGAGATGGCTGAAAGTCGATCTGGCATCGAAGCCTGCTGAACGCTCTTAACCGTCATTCATCAAACAACGTTGTCCTTTGTGTAAGGCCGACTCAGTGAGCCGTTATATAATGCTCCTTCACAAACTCCGCTAACAACCCAGCAGTTGCTTACAGAGCGTGGAAAATGTCACCGCATCGTCCATTTCCACCAGTACGCTCACGTATGCCGCACAGGTGCCAGCCAGTTCAAAGAGATCCGCAGAATCGGGAAGTTGCAGGTGAAGAAGGGATGAAAAGGGATGCCCCTGAATTACATAAGGTTGCTTAAAAGTTTGCGAGGCGGCTTCCAAAGGGCATTGCCGGGTGGCGGCTGCGCCTTACCCGGCCTACAAAACCGCCAACAAGCCAACCAACCCGCGACACGAACCGTAGGCCCGCGCAAGCGCAGCGCCGCCGGGCACAGCCACACCGTAGCTACTCCTCGCTCATCATCGCCAGAAACCGCTTCACCGTCCGCGAACGCTCAAAGCGCCGCCAGCAGAGCGCGATATCGGTATAAAGCTCCGGCGAGCGCAGCGCATGGTAGGTGACATTCGGCGGAGAAATAGCGGCCATGGATTTCGGCACCAGCGCGAACCCGCCGCCAGCGGAGACCATGCTCAGGGAAGAGGAAAGTTGTGAAGATTGCAGCGTGTGTTGCATATCGATCCCGGCCCGCTCGCAGCTGCCGTAAACGCGGTCATACAGCCCCGGTGCTACCTCCTGGGGGAACAGCACCACCGGCGTATCCCGCAGCTCATCCAGCGCCAGATCGCCACATGCCGCCAGAGGATGATCGCGATGCAGCGCCACCACCATCGGCTCCCGATCGAGGATTTTTAATTCGAACACCTTACTGCTTTCGCACGGCAGGCGCACAAAGGCGATATCCAGCTCACCCTCCGCCAGCATCGTCGTCAGCGACGACATATTGGCTTCCACCTGGTGAACCTGCACAGCCATGTTCTGCACCTGAAACTGGCGAATCAGGGCGAAGATTTTGGGATGAAAAGCATCTGAACTGGTGATGCCAATCGACAGGCTGCCGTTCAGCCCGCGCGCGATGCCCCGGGCTTTCTCCAGCGCGGCATCGCTCAGCGCCAGGATCTTACAGGCGTCCTCATAGAAGGCCTCTCCCGCTTCGGTCAGCTCCACGCCCCGCGTCAGGCGCCTGAACAGCGGCGTGCCCACTTCCTCTTCGAGCCGTTTGATCTGCTGACTCAGAGGAGGCTGTGAAATACCCAGCGCTTTGGCCGCCCTGGTGAAGTGTCGCTCGCGTGCTACCGCGACAAAATAGCGCAGATAACGAAGTTCCATATCAAAAACGTCTCAAACCAGCATGGATTCTATATTGGAACTCTCTGCTGAATCGGGTCAACATTTATTTAACCTTTATAAATAAAGTTGAAGAGGACGGGCATGATGATGCATTCATCTGCATGCGACTGTGAGGCGAGTTTATGCGAGACCCTGCGTGGGTTCTCGGCTCAGCATCCTGACAGCGTGATCTATCAGACATCGCTAATGAGCGCCCTGCTAAGCGGCGTCTACGAAGGGGAGACGACCATCGCCGACCTGCTGGCACACGGTGATTTTGGTCTCGGTACCTTTAACGAGCTGGACGGTGAAATGATTGCCTTCAGCAGCCAGGTGTACCAGCTGCGCGCCGACGGCAGCGCCCGCGCCGCGAAGCCGGAGCAAAAAACGCCGTTCGCGGTGATGACCTGGTTCCAGCCGCAGTACCGCAAGGCCTTCGACGGGCCGGTCAGCCGTCAGCAGATCCACGACGTGATCGACAAGCAAATCCCCTCCGATAACCTGTTCTGCGCGCTGCGCATCGACGGCAATTTCCGCCACGCGCACACCCGCACCGTACCGCGCCAGACACCGCCGTACCGGGCGATGACCGACGTGCTGGATGACCAGCCGGTGTTCCGCTTTAACCAGCGCGAGGGCGTACTGGTCGGGTTCCGCACCCCGCAGCATATGCAGGGCATTAACGTGGCGGGCTATCACGAACACTTTATCACCGACGACCGTCAGGGCGGGGGCCACCTGCTCGACTATCAGCTGGAGAACGGCGTGCTCACCTTCGGCGAAATCCACAAGCTGATGATTGACCTGCCCGCCGACAGCGCGTTTTTACAGGCCAACCTGCACCCCAGCAACCTTGATGCGGCTATCCGCGCCGTCGAAAACTAACAGGAGAACTACCGTGAACAGTGAGAAACAGTCACGTCAGTGGGCGCACGGCGCCGATATGGTTGTCGGCCAGCTGGAAGCGCAGGGTGTGAAGCAGGTGTTCGGCATACCGGGCGCAAAAATCGACAAGGTCTTTGACTCCCTGCTGGACTCCTCCATCGAGATTATCCCGGTGCGTCACGAGGCGAACGCGGCGTTTATGGCGGCAGCGGTAGGGCGGCTAACCGGTAAGGCCGGGGTCGCGCTGGTCACCTCCGGGCCGGGCTGCTCCAACCTGATCACCGGCATCGCCACCGCCAACAGCGAAGGTGACCCGGTGGTGGCGCTGGGCGGGGCGGTGAAGCGGGCAGATAAAGCGAAACTGGTGCACCAGAGCATGGATACCGTCGCCATGTTCAGCCCGGTCACCAAATACGCCGTCGAAGTTAATTCACCGGACGCGATTGCCGAGGTGGTGTCGAACGCGTTTCGCGCTGCCGAGCAGGGCAGGCCGGGCGGGGCGTTTGTCAGCCTGCCGCAGGATATTGTCGACCAGCCCACCACGGGGGCTATTTTACCCGCCAGCACCGCGGCGCTGATGGGCCCGGCGCCGGAGTCAGCCATCAACGACGTGGCGAAGCTTATCGCGAAGGCCAAAAACCCGGTCATCTTACTCGGCCTGATGGCCAGCCAGCCCGCCAACAGCGCCGCGCTGCATAAGCTGCTGGAGAGAAGCCGTATTCCGGTCACCAGCACCTATCAGGCCGCCGGGGCGGTGAATCAGGAACACTTCACCCGCTTCGCCGGACGCGTCGGCCTCTTTAACAACCAGGCGGGCGACCGGCTGCTGCATCTGGCGGACCTGATTATCTGCATCGGCTACAGCCCGGTGGAGTACGAGCCGTCCATGTGGAACAGCGGCGACGCCACGCTGGTGCACATTGACGTGCTGCCCGCCTATGAGGAGCGCAAGTATGTTCCCGATCTGGAACTGGTCGGGGATATTGCCGCCACGCTGAATCTGCTTGCCAGTCGAATCGAGCACAAACTTGAACTCAGCCAGCGCGCCTCGGAAATTCTTGTCGATCGCCAGCATCAGCGGGACCTCCTCGACCGTCGCGGCGCATCGCTTAACCAGTTTGCCCTGCATCCGCTGCGCATCGTGCGCGCCATGCAGGACATCGTGAACAACGACGTGACGCTCACCGTCGACATGGGCAGCTTCCACATCTGGATCGCCCGCTACCTCTACAGCTTCCGGGCGCGTCAGGTGATGATCTCCAACGGTCAGCAGACCATGGGCGTGGCGCTGCCGTGGGCTATTGGCGCGTGGCTGGTCAACCCGGGGCGCAAGGTGGTCTCGGTCTCCGGGGACGGCGGCTTTTTGCAGTCGAGCATGGAGCTGGAAACCGCCGTACGCCTCAACGCCAATGTGCTGCACATCATCTGGGTGGATAACGCCTACAACATGGTGGCCATCCAGGAAGAGAAAAAATACCAGAGGCTTTCCGGCGTCGAGTTCGGCCCGGTCGATTTCAAAGTTTATGCCGACGCGTTCGGTGCGAAAGGCTTTGCTGTCGAGAGCGCCGATGCGCTCGAACCGACGCTGCGTGCGGCAATGGATGTCGATGGCCCGGCCGTGGTGGCCATTCCCGTCGACTACAGCGATAACCCGCTGCTGATGGGCCAGCTCCATCTCAGCCAGATTTTGTGAATCAATATAAGGACAGAGAAATGCAAAAAGTGGCTCTCGTAACCGGCTCCGGCCAGGGGATTGGCAAAGCGATCGCGCTTCGCCTGGTGAAGGATGGTTTTGCCGTTGCTATTGCGGATTACAACGAAGAGACGGCGAAAGCGGTCGCGGATGAGATCACCCGTAACGGCGGGAAGGCCGTCGCCGTGAAGGTGGACGTCTCTGACCGCGAGCAGGTGTTCGCGGCGGTGGAAAAAGCCCGCACCGCGCTGGGCGGTTTTAACGTCATCGTCAATAACGCCGGGGTGGCGCCGTCCACGCCCATCGAATCCATCACGCCGGAGATTGTCGACAAGGTTTACAACATCAACGTGAAAGGGGTGATCTGGGGCATTCAGGCCGCAATTGACGCGTTTCGTAAAGAGGGGCACGGCGGCAAGATCATCAACGCCTGCTCCCAGGCGGGCCACACCGGTAACCCGGAGCTGGCCGTCTACAGTTCCAGTAAATTCGCGGTGCGCGGCTTAACCCAGACCGCCGCGCGGGATCTCGCGCCGCTGGGGATCACTGTTAACGCCTACTGCCCGGGGATCGTCAAAACGCCGATGTGGGCGGAAATCGACCGTCAGGTCTCCGAGGCGGCGGGTAAACCGCTTGGCTACGGGACGGAAACCTTTGCCAAACGCATCACGCTTGGCCGTTTGTCCGAGCCGGAAGACGTGGCTGCCTGCGTCTCTTACCTCGCCGGGCCGGATTCCGACTACATGACCGGTCAGTCGCTGCTGATTGATGGTGGGATGGTGTTCAACTAAATACACAATACTAAAAAGCTCTGACATGAACTTTCCCCTGCTCCCGTGCAGGGGCTTTTTTTTGTCTCGTCAGCCATTGTGCATTACACTGCGCGCTGCAAAACTTTAGTCTTGAGATCTGACAGGCGGTAACAGCGATGAACGGTACAATCACAACGTGGTTTAAAGATAAAGGCTTTGGATTTATCAAAGATGAAAACGGCGACAACCGCTATTTTCATGTGATTAAGGTCGCCAACCCTGATCTGATTAAAAAAGATGCGGCGGTGACCTTCGAGCCAACCACCAACAGCAAAGGCCTTTCCGCGTATGCGGTGAAGGTGATCCCGGAGAGTAAGCATCTTTATATTGCGGGCGAGCGCGTGAAGCTCACCTCAATTAAATCCTTCGTGGTGTTCAGCGAGGAAGAGCCCGTTGAGACCAAAATCGACAAAGAGAATGCGGTGCTGTCGGTGGGGCTGCTGATGAACAGCATCAAACCAAAAACCGAGAAAAAGCCGGGCGAAATGCGCACGGTGAAGAAGCTGGCGATCACCACCTTCCAGAACACGACGATGATCTTCACTGAAGATGAGATCGACATTGATGCCACGGTGAAGCTGCTGAAGTGATTTTTTGCCGGGTGGCGGCTACGCCTTACCCGGCCTACGAAATGCGTGCGGCACTCGCCGCCGCACGGTTTACCCCATCCTGTGCTCCCCCTGCAACATGGCTTCACGGTCAAATACCCGCTGGATCTCCCCGTGCGCCATAAATGCCGCCCGGTCGGACATATGCGCAATCACGTCCGCATCGTGGCTCACCAGCAGGTAGGTCATGCCGTGCTGCGCCTTCAGGCGGTTGAGCAGGTTCAGGATCTCCGCCTGTACCGACATATCCAGCGCCGAGGTCGGTTCATCCAGCAGCAGAAGCTGCGGGCGCAGCAGCAGCGCGCGGGCGATGGTCACGCGCTGACGCTGTCCGCCGGAAAGCTGATGCGGGTAACGCCTGCTGGCGTCGGCAGCCAGACCCACCTGTTGCAGCGCATCCGCCACCTTTTCGGCAACCTGGGTTTCGCCGTGGAAGTTTAACGGCTCCGACAGGGTGCGGGCAATGGTGTGGTTCGGGTGCAAAGACGCCCACGGATCCTGGAACACCATCTGCACGTTACGGCGAAGCGCGCCTTCAAAACGTCGTCCTGGCCGTAAATTTTCCCCGAGGACGGAAATGTGGCCATTCCACTCGCGCAGCAGCCCCGCCAGCACGCGCAGAAGAGTCGATTTGCCGCAGCCGGATTCACCGATCAGGCTGAAGGTTTCGCCTTTTTCGATCGCAAAACTGGCGGCGGAAACCGCCGTTTTTTCACCAAAACTCACCCGGAGCTGGTTAACCTCAACGAGTGCCATTGTCGGCCTCCTTCCACGGTTGCGAACGGTCGAGCGTCGGCAGCATCTGGCCAAACGTCCCGGCGTTCGGGCGGCAGGTCCAGAGCGTGCGCGTGTAAGGATGGGTTGCCTGCGGCAACTGGCTCGCCGCCATTTCATCAACTTTCTCACCCTGATACATCACCAGCACGCGGTCACAGTGTTCCGCGACGAGCGGCAAATCGTGGCTGATTAACAGCATCGCCATCTGCCGCGCCTCGCACTGCTGTACCAGCAGCTCCAGGATCTGGTTGCGCAGGCGTGCGTCCAGCGCGGAAGTCGGTTCGTCGGCGATCAGCACCTGTGGGTTGTTGACGAGCGCAATGGCGATCATCACGCGCTGGCCCATGCCGCCGGAGAGTTCGCCGGGATAGCGCTGGAGCACGTGCTCGTTCAGCCCCACGGCGCGGATGATATCGTGAATGCGCGCCAGGCGTTCGGCGCGGGGCAGGCGCTGATGGAGGGTCAGCGCCTCATCAAGCTGGGCGGCGACGGTTTTCACCGGGTTTAGCGCGTAGCGCGGGTCCTGTAGAACCATCGCAATGCCGTTGCCGCGCAGCGCCTGCCAGCGGCGGCTGTTCAGGGTCAGCAGGTCGTTGCCAAGCACGTTAAGCCGCTTAGCGCTCACGATGCCGGGCTTGCGCACCAGCCCCAGCAGGGCGCGGGCAGACATGGACTTGCCGGAGCCGGATTCTCCCACCAGCGCCAGCCGCTCGTTGCCTAACGTAAAGCTCAGGTTGTTGACCACGCGCGCGGCGGGGTAGTCGATATTTAGCGCATCGACGATGACGCGGTGTTCAGTCATGCTGTGGCTCCAGTACGTCGCGCAGGCCATCGCCCAGCAGGTTAAAGGCCAGGCTGGCAAACAGAATCGCCCCGCCTGGAATGGCGGCAATCCACCACTGGTCAAAAATGACCTGCATGCCGTCGGCTATCATCGCGCCCCATTCCGCCATCGGTGGACGTGCGCCCAGGCCAAGGAAGCCCAGCCCGGCGGCGGCCAGAATGATCCCGGCCAGATCCAGCGCCAGCCGTACAATCGCGGAGGGCAGGCACAGGGGCAGAATATGGCCGACCAGCAGGCGCGGGCCGCGAATGCCCATCATCTCCGCGGCGGCCAGATAATCGCTGTGGCGCAGACGCTGGATTTCACTGCGCGCCTGGCGCGCATAGGCAGGCCAGGTCGTTAAGGCCAGCGCCAGCGCGCCGTTCACCAGACCGGGGCCGAGCATCGCGACAAACGCGAAGGCGAGGATCAGGCGCGGCATCGACATCACCACGTCGGTAAAGCGCATCAGGATGCGCTCCATCCAGCCGCCGTAGTAGCCTGACAAAATCCCCACCAGCAGACCGGCGGGGAGGGTAATAACGGTGACTAAGGCCACCAGCCCCAGTGCCGGACGGGTGCCGTAGATTAATCGGGAGAGCAGATCCCGCCCATAGCTGTCGGTACCCAGCCAGTGCTGCGCGTTGGGCGGTTGCAGACGCGCGGCGGCGTCCTGCCAGTTGGGATCATGCGGCGCAAGCCACGGCGCGAACAGGGCAATAAGCACCAGCAGCGCGATGGCGATCAGCCCGCAAAACGCGGCAGGGGAGCGGCGCAGGCGGCGTAAGAAGAGATAAAACGGCATTAGCGCACCCTGGGATCGGTCGCCCGCACAAGCAGGTCGGTAAGGTTATTGATCAGAACAAAGCAGACGCCAATCAGCAGCGTGCCGCCCATCACGGCGGTGGTGTCACCGGCGAACAGGGCCGTGGTGAGGTAGCGCCCGATGCCCGGCCACGAGAAGACGGTTTCGGTTAATACCGCGCCCTCCAGCATGCTGGTGTAGGCCAGCGCAATCACCGTCAATAGGGTACTGCGAATGTTCGGCAGCACGTGACGCAGCAGGATGGTCATCTCTCCAGCGCCCTTGGCGCGGGCGAGCAATATGTACTCTTTGTTCATCTCGCTCAGACAGGCGGAGCGCGTCAGTCGGGTGATACTTGCCAGCGAGTAGTAGGCCAGCAGCAGTACCGGCAGCACCAGGTGGCTGATGGCGTTGCGGAACGCCTCGCGGTCGCCGGAAAGCCAGGTATCAACCAGCGCAAATCCGGTTCGTGGCTCAACGGTGAATTGCCAGATGTCGTCCAGCCTGCCGGGGCCAGCGCTCCACTGTAGTTTCGCGTAGAACAGAGCCAGCATCAGCAGTCCGAGCCAGAATATTGGCACCGAATTGCCGAGCAGGGTGAGCGTTCTGATCGCTAAGTCCAGTGGCGAACCGGCGTAGCGGGCGCACAGTACACCCGCAATCACGCCGAGTACCGTGCCGATAATTAGCGCCAGCGTTGCCAGTTCCAGCGTGGCGGGAAAGGCGTGCAGCAGGTCCTGCAATACCGGCTGACCGGTAGCGCTGGCGGTGCCTAAATCACCGTGAGCGAGGTTTTGCAGGTAGTGCCAGAACTGTACGGGAAGAGGCCGATCCAGCCCAAGCTGGTGGCGAACCTGATCGTAAGTGGACTGGCTGGCGTGATCGCCGACGATCTGCAATACGCGATCGACCGGGGAAAAGGCAGAGAGCGCAAACGTGACCAGCAGTAGCCCGAACAGCGTGAGCAGGAGAGTCAGCAGACCCTGAAGCACGTGGGTGGAAAGATGTGGCATGGGAAATCTCTTTATGCCGGGTGGCGGCTTCGCCTTACCCGGCCTGCAAAAACCAGGAACGTAGGCCGGGTAAGCGCAGCGCCACCCGGCAACAAGGGCTACTTCGTAACGCGATCGTACCAGACCATATCCGCGTTCAGCCCCTGCTGATACCCCTTCACGTTATCGCGCACCACGATCTGGGTTTTGCCCTGGTCAACGAACACATACGGCGAGTTATGCTGTAACTGTTCCTGCATCTTCTTATACAGATCCAGACGTTTTGCCGGATCCGGCTCGGCAACCGCCGCCAGCGTAGCGTTGTTCAGCTCCGGAATTTTCCAGCCGTTAAGCCCGGCCACGGTGCTGGATTTCCCGTCATTCCATGCGAAGGCGCTGGCGTTGGAGTGTGCATCGAAGTAGTCCGGGATCCACAGACGTATGGCCGCCTGATGCTGTTTCGCACGCACGCGGGCGTACACCTGGCTACCCGCCGCGGGCAGCAGATCCACCTTCACGCCGCCCTGAGCGAAGCTCGCCTGCATGGATTGCGCGATGGTGATGAACGGCGGTTTATTCTCTACGTCCAGCGTGAAATGCGCGTCTTTGATGCCCGCCCTGGCGAGGATCGCTTTTGCTTTTGCCGGGTCAAACGTGAACGGATTGTCCTCCAGCGCGCCCGGCAGGCCGACCGGCAGGAAGCTCTGATGAACAAAATACTGGCCTTTCAGCAGGTCCTTGGTGATGCCTTCATAATCCACCAGCCAGCGCGAGGCTTCCCAGAACGCTGGATTATTCAGCAGCGGGTTAGCGCTGTTGCCGGTGTTAAACACCAGATAGTTTTGCTCGGCAGAAGGGATGCTAAGCACCTTCACGCCCGGCTTGCCGCTGAGGGCGATTATCTGGTCTGCACCCAGATCGCGCGCCACGTCCGCATCACCCTGCTGGATCAGCAGGCGGCGGGAAGCGGGATCGGGGACGTTTTTAATGATGATGCTTTTAAGCTTCGGCGCGCCGCCGGGCGCGGATTCGTTGGCTTCCAGCACGATGGCCTGATGCGGCTGGTAAACGCGCATTTTGAACGCGCCGCTGCCCGCAGAGTGCATTTTTAACCACGCGTTGCCGAAGTCGTTATCCTTCACGTTCGCCGCAACCTGCTTTTCATCGACGATGGAGGCAATCGGCGTGGAGAGTATATTCAGCGCTACCGACGGGCTGACGTCCGCCGTCCAGCGAAGCGTGAGGGTATGGTCGTCCACTTTCTTCAGCTGGCTGGCGATGTTGCTGGCGTCCCAGCCCAGTACGTTGAGGATAAACGCCGGGGATTTGTTCAGCGTCACGGCGCGGGTATATGAGAAGATCACATCTTCCGGGCGCAGCGGGTTGCCGGAGGCAAATTTTGCATCGGGCTTAAGTTTGATGGTCAGGGTTTTTGCTGCCGCGTCCGCTTCCCAGCTTTCGGCCAGAACCGGGGTGATTTTTTCCGGGTTATCGCGGTCCGGCTGTACCAGACGCTGATACAAACTCGGTACGGTCTGGATGCTGGAAAGTTCGTTGGCTTCGGCCGGGTCAAGGCTCACGATATCATCCAGACCCTGGGCGACAACCAGCGTGTTGGGCGGGGTAGCGGCGTGAGCAGCGCTTGAGAGCGCAGCCAGCACCAGTAACGGCAGCAGTTTTTTATTCATAGCGATCCCTGAAGAAAATATATTGTGATTGTTTTATGCACCGTTACGGTAGGCTGGCTGAGGATTTCCTCAAAGTCGAAATTCTGCTTTGCTTATGCCCTCCGGGAATAACGCATTCGGTCTGGTTATGAGTCACCTCTCTTTTCGTTCGCTTTTTAACCTGCTATAACAAACTCCTTACCTTTCAGGGAGTCACCGCCGTGCCCGAAATCAATCAACATGGTCAAACCGTTAATGATATTGTCCCGGACTGGAAATGCGCCCGCGCGTTAACCCGTACCCTGCTCACCGGGCAGTATTGCCGCCTGGAGCCGCTGGATGCTGACCGCCATTCGGCTGATTTGTTTGAAGCCTATGCGCTGGGTGACGACAGCGACTGGACGTGGCTTGCCAGCACCCAGCCTGTGAGCGTTGAGGCCACTGCGCACTGGGTGCTGGGAAAGGTGCTGGATGACGACCTGGTGCCCTTTGCCGTTATCGATCTGCGCACCGAAAAGGCGGTAGGGCTGGTCAGCTATATGGCGATAGAACGCTTTCAGGGCTCGGTTGAGATCGGCCACGTCACCTGGTCGCGCAGAATGAAGGGCACCCGCGTGGGTACCGAAGCGGTGTGGCTGCTGCTGAAAAATGCCTTTGAGCATCAATATCGCCGGCTGGAGTGGAAGTGCGATTCGATGAACATCGCCTCACGCAACGCGGCGGAGCGGCTGGGGTTTGTCTGGGAAGGGCGCCTGCGCCAGAAGCTGGTGCGTAAAGGACGCAACCGCGACAGCGATATGCTTTCGATTATTGACGGCGAATGGCCGCAGCGCGATGCAGAGCTGCGCGCCTGGCTGGCGGCGGAGAATTTTGACGGGGAAGGACGGCAGGTTAAGCGGCTTGAAGCATTTCGGCAATAATTTCCCCTCACCCTAACCCTCTCCCAGAGGGAGAGGGGACGATGACACCCTCTCCCTTTGGGAGAGGGCCGGGGTGAGGGGAGAAGTTCGCACTCAGCGGCGAACCGGCGCCCCATCCGCCACATAATACGCCGCCGTGCTCTTCGCCAGCGGCTCGCGCCCGCGAATGGCGTCGGCAATCTTTTCGCCAATCATAATGGTGGTGGCGTTCAGGTTGCCGGTGATAATCTGCGGCATAATCGACGCATCCACTACGCGCAGCCCTTCCAGCCCGTGAACCCGGCCTTCGCCGTCAACCACCGCCATTTCGTCGTAGCCCATTTTGCAGGTGCCGCACGGGTGGAAGGCGGTTTCGGCGTGGTTGCGCACGAACTCGTCCAGCTGTTCGTCGGTCTGGCATTCGATGCCCGGGCTGATTTCACGACCGCGATACTTGTCCAGCGCAGGCTGGTGCATGATCTCGCGGGTGATGCGGATCGCGTCGCGGAACTCCTGCCAGTCCTGCTCGTGGGACATGTAGTTGAACAGGATCGCCGGATGCTGGTGCGGATCGCGCGACTTGATGCGCACGTGGCCGCGGCTCGGCGAGCGCATGGAGCCAACGTGGCACTGGAAGCCATGTTCTTTCACCGCGTTCGAGCCGTTGTAGTTAATCGCCACCGGCAGGAAGTGATACTGAATGTTTGGCCACTCGAACTCCTCGCGGCTGCGGATAAACCCGCCCGCTTCGAAGTGGTTGCTCGCGCCCACGCCTGTGCCGCCAAACAGCCACTCCGCGCCAATCTTCGGCTGGTTCCACCATTGCAGGGCAGGGTAGAGTGAGACCGGCTCCTTACATTCATACTGAAGGTACATCTCCAGGTGATCCTGCAAGTTTTCCCCCACGCCGGGTAAATCATGTACCAGCGGGATATCAAACTGCTTCAGCAGTTCAGCGTTGCCCACGCCGGAGCGCTGGAGGATCTGCGGAGACGCGATGGCGCCCGCGCACAGCAGTACCTCTTTCTTCGCTGTCGCTTTTGACGGAATGGTGCTTTCGCCTTCCAGCCACTCGACGCCCACCGCGCGCTTGCCGTCAAAGATAATGTGATCGGTCATGGCGTGGGTGCGGATGGTCAGGTTCGGGCGCGGTTTGGCCTGGTCCAGATAGCCGCGCGCGGTGCTGGCGCGTCGGCCCTGCGGCGTGACCGTGCGGTCCATCGGACCGAAGCCTTCCTGCTGATAGCCGTTGAGATCGTCGGTGCGCGGGTAGCCCGCCTGCACGCCCGCCTCTACCATCGCTTCAAACAGCGGGTTCACGCCCGGCTTAGAGGTGGTGACGCTCACCGGACCGTCGCCGCCGTGGTAGTCGTTCGGCCCCACGTCGCGGGTCTCTGCTTTGCGGTAGTAGGGCAGGCAGTTCAGATAGCTCCAGTGCTCCAGACCCGGTTCTTTCGCCCAGTTGTCCAGATCCATTGCGTTGCCGCGCACGTAGCACATGCCGTTGATCAGCGACGAGCCGCCCAGCCCTTTACCCCGTCCGCACTCCATGCGGCGATTGTTCATGAAAGGCTCTGGCTCGGTTTCATACGCCCAGTTGTAGCGCTTGCCCTGCAACGGGAAGGCCAGCGCGGCAGGCATCTGGGTGCGGAAGTCAAAGCGGTAGTCCGGCCCGCCCGCCTCAAGCAGCAGGACGGTGGTGTTCGGATCTTCAGTCAGTCGTGTTGCCAGTACGTTGCCGGCAGAGCCGGCTCCGATAATGATGTAGTCAAATTGCAAATAAACCTCCCGGTTAAAATATGGACTGGAATTTACCCATCTCAACCTGGATGGACTTCACCTGGGTGTAACTCTGAAGCGTCATGACGCCGTTCTCACGGCCAATGCCGGAGTGTTTGTAGCCACCGACCGGCATCTCTGCGGCGGATTCACCCCAGGTGTTGATCCAGCAGATGCCCGCTTCGAGCTGATGAATAGCGCCGTGGGCGCGGTTCAGATCGGCGGTGACGATGCCCGCCGCCAGACCGTAGTCGGTATCATTGGCGCGGCGAATGGCCTCTTCGTCAGTGTCATAGGTAAGAATGGACATCACCGGGCCGAAGATCTCTTCGCGCACGATGGTCATTTCGTCGGTGCAGTCGGTGAACACGGTCGGGGCCACCCACGCGCCGTTGTCAAAGCCGTCACCCTTCAGCACGTCGCCGCCGCACAGCACGCGCGCGCCTTCCTCTTTGCCTTTGGCGATGTAGCGCAGCACGCTGTCGCGGTGCGGGAAGCTGACCATCGGGCCAAAGTTGGTGTTTTCATCGAACAGGTCGCCCGCGCGGATGCGGCCCACGCGCTCAACGATTTTTTGCTCAAACGCGGCTTTGACCTTCGCGGGTACGAACACGCGGGTGCCGTTGGTGCACACCTGACCGGAGCTGAAGAAGTTCGCCATCATGGCGATATCTGCCGCGAGATCCAGATCCGCGTCGTCAAACACTATCAGCGGAGATTTACCGCCCAGCTCCATCGTCACCTCTTTCAGGGACGAGGCCGCCGAGTTCGCCATCACCTTTTTGCCGCTGGCCACGCCACCGGTGAAGGAGACTTTGGCGATGCCCGGATGCTCGGTCAGGAACTGGCCGGTCTCTGCGCCCACGCCCGGCAGGACGTTAAACACGCCGTCCGGCACGCCTGCTTCGGTGTAGATCTCCGCCAGTTTCAGGGCGGTAAGCGGAGTCACTTCGCTCGGCTTGAAGATCATCGCGTTGCCCGCCGCCAGCGCCGGGGCGGATTTCCACAGGGCGATCTGGATCGGGTAGTTCCACGCGCCGATGCCCGCCACCACGCCCAGCGGCTCGCGGCGGGTGTAGACGAACGAGGTGTCGCGCAGCGGGATCTGGCTGCCTTCCAGCGCCGGGATCAGCCCCGCGTAGTACTCCAGCACGTCCGCGCCGGTAACGATGTCGACGGTCGAGGTTTCGGAATACGCTTTACCGGTGTCGAGGGTTTCCAGCGTTGCCAGCTCGTCGTTGCGCTCGCGCAGGATATCGACGGCGCGGCGCAAAATGCGCGAGCGCTCCATGGCGGTCATCGCCGCCCAGATCTTCTGCCCGCGCTGTGCGCTTTCCACGGCGCGGTCCACGTCTTCGCGCCCGGCGGCCTGCACGGTTGCCAGAACTTCACCGTTCGCCGGGTTGATGGTCTCGAAGGTGCGACCGCTGGTGGCCGATGTGTAACCACCATTGATATAAAGCTGCTGTTCTGCCATTCGGGACATAAATTCTCCTCGGTTAATCGGTCGGTAAATGCTGGCTGATAAAGTGGCTGGTGAGCGACTGGGCCAGGGTTTTATCCAGCGGTTTGCCGCTGAGCGCAGCGCGCAGCCACAGCCCGTCAATCAGTGCGGCGAGCCCGTAGCCCGCCTCTTCAGCCTGTTCACGCGGCAGCTCGCGGCGGAACTCGTACACCAGGTTAGAGAGCAACCGGCGGCTACTGACCTGCTGCAAACGGTAGAGCATCGGCTGATGCATGCTGCTGGCCCAGAAGGCCAGCCAGGCCTTCATCGCCGCGCCGCTGATCTGGGTTTCATCAAAATTGCCGCCGACAATCGCCTGCAATCGCTGCTCTGCGCTGCCGTCCGGCAGGGCGCGTAAACGGCTTAATACCGCGTCGCGCAGCTGACCGGTGATGTCACGCATGGTCGCTTCCAGCAGACCGTTTTTATCTTTGAAATAGTGGCTGATGATCCCCGTGGATACGCCCGCCCGACGGGCGATTTGCGCGATGGTTGCGTCATGCATTCCCACTTCATTAATTGCTTCCAGCGTGGCATCGATTAGCTGCCTGCGCCGGATCGGCTGCATCCCCACTTTGGGCATTTTTGCCACTCCATTCATCAGCGTTGGTTAACTATTAAAGCGGTTTTTGATTGGACGTTCAATATAAAATGTGTCTTAATTGTTGCGGATTTGGATTTCAATAGTTACAAAAACAGTGGGGATACTGGATGACAGACCTTTCACAGGACAGAGAAAAAGACAAAATCAACCCGGTCGTTTTTTATACGTCCGCCGGGCTGATTTTGTTGTTTTCCCTGACGACCATTTTCTTTCGTGATTTTTCTGCCGAGTGGATTGGGCGCACCCTGAACTGGGTGTCGAAGACCTTCGGCTGGTACTATCTGCTGGCCGCGACGCTCTATATCGTCTTCGTGGTCTGCATTGCCTGCTCGCGCTTCGGTTCGGTGAAGCTCGGGCCAGAGCAGTCTAAGCCCGAGTTCAGCCTGCTGAGCTGGGCCGCGATGCTGTTTGCCGCGGGCATCGGCATCGACCTGATGTTCTTCTCCGTGGCGGAACCGGTCACGCAGTATATGCAGCCGCCGGAAGGGGCAGGGCAGACGATGGAGGCCGCGCGCCAGGCGATGGTCTGGACGCTCTTCCACTACGGCCTGACGGGCTGGTCGATGTATGCCCTGATGGGCATGGCGCTCGGATACTTTAGCTATCGTTATAATTTGCCCCTTACCATCCGCTCCGCGCTGTACCCGATTTTCGGCAAAAAGATCAACGGCCCTATTGGGCACACGGTAGACATCGCGGCGGTGATCGGCACCATCTTTGGTATCGCGACAACGCTCGGAATTGGCGTAGTGCAGCTTAACTACGGGCTGAGCGTGCTGTTTGACATCCCGGATTCGATGGCGGCGAAGGCGGCGCTGATTGCGCTGTCGGTGATTATCGCCACCATCTCGGTGACCTCCGGCGTGGATAAAGGGATTCGCGTGCTCTCCGAGCTGAACGTCGCGCTGGCGCTGGGGCTGATCCTGTTCGTGCTGTTTATGGGCGACACCTCGTTCCTGCTGAATGCGTTAGTGCTGAACGTAGGTGATTACGTAAATCGCTTTATGGGCATGACGCTGAACAGCTTCGCCTTTGACCGTCCGACAGAGTGGATGAACAACTGGACGCTCTTCTTCTGGGCGTGGTGGGTGGCGTGGTCGCCGTTTGTCGGCCTGTTCCTGGCGCGTATTTCGCGTGGGCGCACCATCCGTCAGTTCGTGATGGGCACGCTGATCATCCCGTTCACCTTTACCCTGCTGTGGCTGTCGATTTTCGGCAACAGCGCGCTGCACGAGATCATCCACGGCAATGCGACTTTTGCCCAGGAAGCGATGGCGCACCCGGAGCGCGGCTTCTACAGCCTGCTGGCGCAGTATCCGGCGTTTACCTTTAGCGCGTCCGTAGCGACCATTACCGGCCTGCTGTTCTACGTCACCTCGGCGGACTCCGGCGCGCTGGTGCTGGGGAACTTCACCTCGAAGCTCAAGGACATTAACAGCGACGCGCCGAACTGGCTGCGCATCTTCTGGTCCGTCGCCATCGGCCTGCTGACGCTCGGCATGCTGATGACCAACGGTATCTCGGCGTTGCAGAACACCACGGTGATCATGGGCCTGCCGTTCAGCTTCGTGATCTTCTTCGTGATGGCCGGGCTGTATAAATCGCTTAAGGTGGAAGACTACCGCCGCGTCAGCGCCAGCCGCGACACCGCCCCGCGTCCGCTGGGCGCGCAGGACAGGCTGAGCTGGAAAAAACGTCTCTCGCGCCTGATGAACTACCCCGGCACGCGCTACACCAGCCAGATGATGGAGACGGTCTGTTTCCCGGCGATGGAAGAGGTGGCCCAGGAGCTGAAGCTGCGTGGCGCCTACGTGGAGCTGAAAAACCTGCCGCCGGAGGAGGGTGAAACCCTGGGGCACCTGGATCTGCTGGTGCACATGGGCGACGAGCAGAACTTTGTCTATCAAATCTGGCCGCAGCAGTATTCGGTGCCCGGGTTTACCTACCGGGCGCGCAGCGGGAAGTCGACCTACTACCGGCTTGAGACCTTCCTGCTGGAAGGCAGCCAGGGGAATGATTTGATGGATTACAGCAAGGAGCAGGTGATCACGGACATTCTGGACCAGTATGAACGGCACCTGAACTTTATCCATCTGCACAGGGAAGCGCCGGGAAATAGCGTGATGTTCCCGGATGTTTGAGGCTTGATCTGAAGAACCTACAAAGGCAGCGCCGCTGCCCTCATGCCGGGTGGCGGCGATGCCTTACCCGGCCTACAAAACCGGTTTATCGTAGGCCTGATAAGCGAAGCGCCATCAGGCGTTTAATGAGCATTGGATCTGAAGGGCAATATTTCCTTTCTTTATATTCACCATTTTATTTTTCTTTATTTACTCGAGCCGCCTCGCATTTCCCTAATATTCGACCCCTGTACATTTATCCATGGCAGTATAATAGCGGCAGTTAAGCCAGCACTGAGATCTTGAAAGAATAGGTAAAAAGGTAAGAAAAGGAATCGCGGTACAAAGGTGTGCGACCACCTTCATACCGCTAACCACAAACAACTAAAAGGGAGTTGATTATGGCTGCGAAGAATTCTATGCCAGAGCGGGCTATTGCCCAAACAGAAAATGCAGATCTAGAGATTCAGCAAGAAAATCGCGAGAAGCTACGCAAAAAACGCATCCGGGCGTTGCATGACGAGCCGGTTCACTCTGCGTATCTTCATGAAAGAGGAGAGGCGGATTCCTCCTGTGTGGAACTTTATACTCGAATGGAGCGCAACTATCTGCCGTTAACCGGCGCGTGGTTAACCCGCGCAGGGTTTAAAGCAGGAATAGCCGTGAAGATCCGCGTGATGCCGGATTGTATTGTGATTACGCCGCAAAATTCCCGTGAGCTGTGGGGCTGTCTGGAAGGCGTCAGTGCAACGTATACCAACAAACTGAAGATGATGAAGTGGCTGGAGACGTTTCCGGGAGCGTTAATTGATACGGGGGATTTGCCCGTGAACGAAAGTGGAAAAGGGTAGCGCTTAAGATTAACCAGGCGATCCAGGGAATGCCAGGATCGCCGTTTCTGAGCGGCAGCATGCAATGATCTTTATGAGCCAGGTAAATTATGCGTTACTCTTCTCTTTCTGTGCAGGTTTCATCCATGCATCGCCATAAAGAATATTGCCTTTCACATAATTCCACTGAATGCCCCGGAATCGAAGTCCCACCACTTCATGCATATTCGGGGCTGAACTGCCCGGGTAATAAACATGCGTGAAATCCAGAGATGCGATCACCACGCTGTCAAGCGTAATGGTGTAGATCTCTCTTTCTGCTCCCGCTTCAACAATTTCATAATATTTGATAATGGCTTTTTGCAGCCGTCTGCCCTCGCAGGCGGCAACGGCAAGATAAGGGCTCACTTTATCTAATTGCTTATGCACAGTAACGGGACCATGCTGCCGTGTTCCGGTCATATTCCCGGTATGGCTGTCCACTGCCTGTTTTATGCCGTAACTGCTGTTCATAATTTCGATAGCACCTTCCCGGCCTGGCATCATACAGTCGCCCTGAACCTGCATTCCGTTCTCATCGTAGAGAAATAAGTAAGCGGGTAATGACATTATAATTCTCCTAAGTTGATTTGTTTTCCGTTATTATCAACATCGAATTGGTGTACATATTTTTTATTGTTTAATCCGTAATGAATAACGTAAGTACGACCATTTTTCCATTTTATATTTAAACATGTATCCGGGTAGGAGATGTCTAAATTATTATATCCCGACCCTGTTACGATAGTGATTTTATGATCTTTACTTGAATAAATAGTGTAAAAGTTCAGGACGTCATTTTTATCTATGCTAAAACATAGGCGGTTACCATTAATAAATGTAAATCTATTTTTGGGGGCTCGATTACCTCCCGGGCATCCAGTGATTAAAATGCAGAGGATAAAGATGACAAATATGTTCTTCATCCTGGAAATCCCTTTAAGACATTTTTGTATTTTTGCAGAAGGAAATACAAGCTTTCCCTAAGTTTTAAGTCTCTGTATTGTAATAATTCTTCATTCCTCTCCAAACCAAAGTATTTCAATAACCAGTAATCGCTTACAATTGATGCTTGCTGCTCTAACCCATAATGCAATAAATCTACTTTATCTAAGCTATAAGTATAGTCAGCAATACCGGAAAATAATCCTCTTGTTCTGACAAACATCCCTTTTTGAGTTTGCCAGACATGCATCATCTCATGCATGAATCGATGTTTTTTAACAATGTCATCCTCTAGCGAAAAATCCGGCGAATACGTTTCCTCTCTGTACCACATCTCCCCATTGGGACTCATCGCCACATCAACGGGTTGCAGATTAAAAGGAAGATAGCTTTCCCTGTGTACCCACACCAGATGATAACGGATGCTGTAACCGTAAAGCGTCTTCGCAAGGGCGATTTCACCAATTGTGAGCTGTCGGATCCCGCCCGGATTAATCGGGGTTCCCGAAGTGGGGTGAATTCTTTCATTAACCGGCATATCAATTCCCTTTTGTTAATATGGGTATTGGCCGTAAATAATACTCCTGACCGTGAGAGAAAAAAGAAAGCACATTTCCTAAAAATTCCGCCTGACAGTCCAGGTTGACACAACTTTAATGATAATTATTTTCATTTAAATATAGCCTGTGCTATACCTTATAGCACAGGCTAATTTTGCTTTGAATTTAATCACCTCAGGAGACTTCTGCGATGCATCCACGGCAAGGATTGAAGCGTTTGTTGCTCGGCGCGCTGCTCATGACTGCGACCACGACCGGCGCGCTGGCGGCTGAAAAGTTCCAGGTCATCACCACTTTTACCGTTATTGCTGATATGGCGAAAAACGTGGCGGGGGATGCCGCAGAGGTCACCTCCATCACCAAACCGGGCGCGGAAATTCACGAATACCAGCCCACCCCGGGCGATATCAAACGCGCGCAGAAGGCACAGCTGATCCTGGCGAACGGCATGAATCTGGAGCTGTGGTTCCAGCGCTTTTATCAGCATCTGAACGGCGTGCCGGAGGTGATTGTCACCAAAGGCATCACCCCGATGGGCATCAGCGAAGGGCCCTATAACGGCAAGCCCAATCCGCACGCGTGGATGTCGCCGGACAACGCCCTGATTTACGTCGATAACATCTGCGACGCGCTGGTGAAGTACGATCCGGCCAACGCACAGACCTATCAGCGCAATGCGGAAGCCTACAAGCAGAAGATCACCGCCACTCTCGAACCGCTGCGCAAGCAGGTCGCGGAGATACCTGAAGACAAACGCTGGATGGTAACCAGCGAAGGGGCGTTCTCCTATCTGGCGCGGGATTTGGGCCTGAAGGAGCTTTACCTGTGGCCGATCAACGCCGATCAGCAGGGCACGCCGCAGCAGGTGCGCAAGGTTATCGATCTGGTGAAAAAACATCACATTCCGGCGGTGTTTAGCGAAAGCACGGTCTCGGATAAGCCCGCCCGTCAGGTGGCGCGTGAAACCGGCTCCCACTATGGCGGCGTGCTGTACGTCGACTCTCTGAGCGCTGAAAACGGCCCGGTGCCGACCTATATCGATCTGCTGAACGTCACCACCCGCACGCTGGTGCAGGGCATCCGTGACGGCATGAAGGAGTAACCATGCACGAGGGGATTGTTGTAACCGACGTGACCGTGACCTACCGCAACGGCCACACGGCGCTGCGCGACGCATCGTTCAGCGTGCCGGGCGGATCGATTGCCGCCCTGGTTGGCGTGAACGGTTCCGGCAAGTCCACGCTGTTTAAGGCGGTGATGGGGTTTGTGCGGGCGGCGAGCGGCACTATCTCTATTCTGGGGCTGCCGCCTCACCGGGCGCTGCGTCAGAACCTGGTCGCCTACGTGCCGCAGTCGGAAGAGGTCGACTGGTCGTTTCCGGTGCTCGTCGAGGACGTGGTGATGATGGGCCGCTACGGGCATATGGGGTTTCTGCGTCGTCCCAAAGAATGCGATAAGCAGATCGTCACCGACGCCCTGAAGCGTGTAGATATGCTCGAGCTGCGCCATCGGCAGATTGGCGAGCTGTCCGGCGGGCAGAAGAAGCGCGTGTTTCTGGCCCGTGCGATTGCCCAGCAGGGCGAGGTGATCCTGCTCGACGAGCCGTTTACCGGCGTGGACGTCAAAACCGAAGCCAGGATCATCAGCCTGCTGCGGGAGCTGCGCGACGAGGGTAAAACGATGCTGGTCTCGACCCATAACCTGGGCTCGGTCACGGAATTCTGCGATTACACGGTGATGGTCAAAGGCACCGTGCTGGCGAGCGGCCCGACGGAAACCACCTTTACCGCCGAGAATCTCGAGCGCGCCTTTAGCGGCGTGCTGCGCCACGTGGTGCTCAGCGGCTCGGAAGATCGCATTATTACCGACGACGAACGCCCCTTCGTCACGCACCGTCAGGAGGCCAAATGAACGTGCTTCTCGAACCCTTCGGCTACGAGTACATGCTCAACGCGATGTGGGTCTCGGCGATGGTGGGCGGGCTGTGCGCGTTTCTCTCCTGCTATCTGATGCTCAAAGGCTGGTCGCTGATCGGCGATGCGCTGTCGCACTCCATCGTGCCGGGCGTAGCGGGGGCCTACATGCTCGGGCTGCCGTTCTCGCTGGGGGCGTTTTTATCGGGCGGGCTGGCGGCGGGCAGCATGCTGTTTCTCAACCAGCGCAGCCGCCTGAAGGAGGACGCCATTATCGGGCTGATCTTCTCCTCGTTTTTCGGGCTGGGGCTGTTTATGGTCTCGCTCAACCCGACCTCGGTGAACATTCAGACCATCGTCCTCGGCAATATTCTGGCTATCGCCCCGGAAGATATCGTCCAGCTGGCGATTATCGGCGTGGTGTCGATAGTTATCCTGCTGTTCAAATGGAAAGATCTGATGGTGACCTTTTTTGATGAGAACCACGCCCGCGCCATCGGCCTGCGTCCTGAACGCCTGAAAATTCTCTTCTTCACGCTGCTGGCGGTCTCTACCGTGGCGGCGCTGCAAACCGTCGGCGCATTTCTGGTGATCTGTCTGGTGGTCACGCCCGGCGCGACCGCGTGGCTGCTGACCGACCGCTTCCCGCGCCTGCTGATGATTGCCGTCGCCATTGGCAGCATCACCAGCTTCCTCGGCGCGTGGGCCAGCTATTACCTGGACGGCGCCACCGGCGGCATTATCGTCGTGGCCCAGACACTGCTGTTCCTGATGGCGTTCGTCTTTGCGCCGAAGCACGGACTGCTTGCCAGCCGACGTCGGGCGCGGGAGGCACACCCATGTTGACGCTGCTTCTCGAACCGTTCCAGTTTGCGTTTATGAACAACGCGCTGCTGATTTCACTCATGGTGGCCGTGCCCTGCGCGCTGCTGTCGGTTTTTCTGGTGCTGAAAGGCTGGGCGCTGATGGGCGACGCCATGAGCCACGCGGTGTTTCCCGGCGTCGTGCTGGCCTGGATGATGGGCCTGCCGCTGGCGTTGGGCGCGTTCGTAGCCGGTCTTTTCTGCGCGGTCGCCACCGGATATCTGAAGGATAACAGCCGCATCAAACAGGATACGGTCATGGGGATCGTCTTTTCCGGCATGTTCGGCGCCGGGCTGATCCTCTATATCGCCGTCAAACCCGAGGTGCATCTCGACCACATTCTGTTCGGCGATATGCTGGGTATCAACGGGATGGACATTCTGCAAAGCGGTCTCGTCGCGGGGCTGATTGCGCTGGTGATTGGCCTGAAGTGGCGCGATTTTCTGCTGTTCTGCTTTGACTATCAGCAGGCGCAGGCGAGTGGCTTGCGCACCCGCTGGCTGCACTACGGCTTACTGTGCATGGTTTCGCTGACCATCGTTGCGACGCTGAAAGCGGTGGGGATCATTCTGTCGATTTCCCTGCTGATTGCACCCGGCGCCGTGGCGGTGCTGATTACCCGACGCTTTCACATGGCGCTGCTGGTGGCGGTCGCCGTTTCAGCGCTGGTGTCGGTAAGCGGCGTTTATGCCTCGTTTTATCTCGACAGCGCGCCTGCGCCGACCATTGTGGTCCTGTTCGCGATGGTGTTTATCGTGACGTTTGTGGTGACCAGCGTGAAGGCTCGTCGCCAGGAGCGTGTGACAGCAGGGTGATGACTTGTTCGCCGTGCTGCTGCCAGTGCAGGCGGAAGGCGGTGCCTTCTTCAAAGCCTGCCAGTTGACGGGTCAACGCCAGCGTGAGCGTCTTGTCGTCGAGCTTGGTAACGCGGGCGCAGTCAAAACCCATCCAGGCCTGTACCTGCGGAAAGAGGGCCTTAAACAGGCTCTCTTTGGCGCTGAAGACCAGCGTCAGGGCGAGGGCGAACGGGTATCCCTGGCGGGAAAGCACAGGTTCTTCCTGCGTATCAATAATGCCGTCTTTGATTTCCCTGGCTTCGTTTTCGAAGAGGATCGTTTCACAATCGATGCCGATAAGCGCCGGGTATTGCGTGACGACGGCTATCGCCTGCGTGCCGCTGTGGGTGATGCTGCCGGAAATACCTTGCGGCCAGAGCGGTTCCCCGCTGGGGCCGATGGCGGGCATGGTGTGGTCAGGTAAGGCGTGCGCGGCGGCGATGCGGCCTGCCAGGTGGTCGGCCTTGCGTTTGCGTCCGGCGTCAGCGAGCTGGGCGTGGTGGGGGAGCCAGAGGAGATCGGCGTCGGTAAAGGTGGCGGGGTCGAAAGTGATGCGGTGGAGGGTGTGGCCAGCGAGAGAAAATGTGCTGTGGGTGGTGTGCATGGTTTTTCCCCTCACCCTGACCCTCTCCCCGGAGGGGAGAGGGAAGGATTGACTTCAGTGCCTTAAAAACGCGTATTCACGCTCATATACCAGGTACGGCCCGGTTCATTATACGTATACGCGCCCGCACCGTACATATACGCGCCGGTGGTGGTATTACCCGTGGTCTGGGCGTTACCCGCACGCCACTGGCGCTTGTCGAAGACGTTGTCCACGCCGCCGGTCAGGCTGACGTTTTTGGTCACGTCCCAGGTCGCGCTCAGGCCAACGATGCTGTACGGGCTGACTTCGTCTTTCTCAGACCCGGTCACCGGCTGACCTTTGTAGTTGTACTTCTTCGGCTGCTGCTTGCCATACCAGGTGAAGGTCGACTGCAATGAGACATCCTGACGTACCTGCCAGCTCAGGGTAGAGTTCAGCGTATACTCCGGGATGATCGACAGACGATCGCCGGTCTCCTTGTTCTTGCTTTGCAGCATGTAGGTGATGTTGTTGGTCCAGTTGATGGTATCGCTGACCGGCACGTTCAGGGAGCCTTCCAGACCTTCTACTACCGCCTTCGGCACGTTTTCCCACTGGTAGATATCGGTGGTGACTTTGCCGGTGGACGTCTGGCCAATCGGCGCGTAGCCCGCTTCAATCTTGTTGCGGTAGTCGTTGCGGAACCAGGTCACGCCCGCCAGCCAGCCGTCGCGTTTCCACTCCAGGCCAATCTCTTTGTTGATGCTGGTTTCCGCTTTCAGATCGTCGTTACCCATCATGTAGCAGCCCACGCCGTCGGAACTGGCGTAGCAGCCCTGGCCTTTACTGTACAGCAGGTAGTTCGGGTTGGTCTGGTACAGGCTTGGCGCTTTATAGGCGCGCGCGATGCCCATCTTCAGGGTGAAGTCATCCCCCAGACCCTGCGACAGGTTCAGGGACGGGCTCCAGTTATTACCCACAATGGTGTGGTGGTCGAAGCGCAGGGCAGGGGTCAGCATGGTGCTGTCGGTCAACTCCATGTTGTTTTCGGCAAACAGGGAAAAGATCTCCGCTGAAGTGTACGGGCTACGGTCTTCGCTCATGCCCGGAATGGTGCCGCCCTGCTGGGTTTGCGTGAAGGAGGTCGAGTCCTTCATGCGCTGCTGGTTCCACTCGGTGCCGAGCGTCAGGTTTTGATTCACAATGAAATCAATCGGCAGGTTGATTTCGCTGTGCAGCATCACGTCGGCCAGGTCGGTATCGGTGAATTTATTGCTGTTGAACAGGCCTTCCAGACCGCCCGCCAGGCCTTCGCCCAGACGTGAGTTGCGGGTGTGCTCGTACTGCGCCCAGTTGCTGGTGGTAATGCCGTTATCCCAGCCGCCGTTCCAGGTCACGGCGAAGTTCTGACGATAGATACGGTTAGTCTCTTTACCGTAGTTCTTCTTCACCAGCCCGCTGGAGCTGTTGTCGTTGTTGGTATTCTGGGTATCGCCCGCGTAAAGGTTGTTCTGGCGGCTGTATCCCGCCTCAAACTCCAGGGACTGCATAGGCGCAAAGTCCCAGCGCACCACGCCGTTGATGTCTTTATTCTCGACCCCTTCACGGCCTGCCGGCAGCGTGTCGGCATATGTGCCGGTACGGTCAGACTGATGGCCCTGGTTAATGTCCCAGGCGTCGGCCTGAGTTTTATCCAGGTTACCGTACATGCGGAAGCTGAAATCCCCGCCCAGCGGGCCGCTCAGGCTGAAGTTAGTGCGTTTGGTGGAACCTTCGTCTTTATGCTCTGGCGCATTCAGGTAGGTGTTCCAGGAGCCGTGCCACTGGTCGTCAAATTTTTTGGTGATGATGTTCACCACGCCGCCCGCCGCGCCGTTACCGTAGCGGGCAGCAGCCGGGCCACGGATCACTTCGATGCGCTCGATCATCTCCGGCGGGACCCAGCCGGTATCGCCGCGGGTATCACGCTCGCCGCGCCAGCCCAGACGGATGGAGTTGCGGCTGGTGACCGGCTTGCCGTCGATCAGGATCAGGGTGTTTTCCGGGCCCATGCCGCGAATGTCAATCTGACGGTTATTCCCGCGCTGGCCGCTGGTGGAGTTGCCGGTCAGGTTAACGCCCGGCATGGTGCGGATGATTTCCGCCACGTCCCGCGCGGGCGGGTTTTTGCGGATCTCGTCGGCGGTGATGGTCGACACGCCCGGCGCCTGCAAATTCTGCTCGGCGGCGGTGATCACCATGGTGTCTTCATGCTGCGCGGAGGCGGTGTTGTCGTCTGCCATGACGGGCAGCGCGACACCATAAATCCCTAAATTGACCAGCAAGGCCAGAGAGTGAATCTTCTTATTCATTGTACGTCCCGCTTTTATGGTTATTTAATGAGCGCGCTTCCCACAGCGCGGGCATTACGCTATTGCAAATGCAAATAGTTATCAATAATATTATCAATAAAATTTGCTCTGAAACAAAAAAGACTGTTAAACATGGGGTTATAAGGGTGACGGCGTTAACAACCGGAAGTGAAGCGTGGTGGCAGGCGAAAGACGGGCCGGAACGGGAACGTCATCAGGAAAACTATCGCGTGACATTCTGGTGGCGGGACCCGGCGGGAACGCAGAAAACGTCGACGGTTAAACGCGTCTGGCTCTACGTCACCGGTGTGACCGATCACCATCAAAATGCCCGTCCGCAGTCCCTTGAACGTATCCCGGATACCGACGTCTGGCAGTGGCAGGGCGAGTTCAGCCCCGAATGGCGCGGCAGCTACTGTTTTATCCCCTCCGACAATGAAAACGATTTTGCCAGCGCAGTGTTTGAAGGCGATCAGCCGGACCGCATGGCGCTGCGCGAAGGCTGGCGCAAACTGTTGCCGCACGCGGTGTCCGACCCGCTGAACGCCCAGAGCTGGCGCGGCGGGCGCGGGCACGCAGTCTCGGCGCTGGAGATGCCGGAGGCGCCCGTACAGCCCGGCTGGAACCATCCCGATACCCCTTACAAAAAGCCTGTCTGCATTGAGTGGCACAGCGCGCGTCTGAAGAACCGTCGCCGCGTGTGGATTTTTACCACCGGGGATGAAAGCCCCGAGCGCCCGCTGGCGGTGCTGCTCGACGGGCAGTTCTGGGCCGAAAGCATGCCCGTCTGGCCTGCGCTGGCGTCGCTCACCCTTGAAGGCAAACTGCCGCCTGCGGTCTATGTCTTAATCGACGTGATTGACACCGCACACCGCAGCCGCGAGCTGCCGTGTAACCCTGATTTCTGGCTGGCGGTGCAGGACGAACTTCTCCCGCAGGTGAAAAGCATGGCCCCGTTCAGCGACCGCGCCGACCATACCGTGGTGGCGGGTCAGAGCTTCGGCGGGCTCTCTTCCCTCTATGCGGGCCTCAACTGGCCGCAGCGTTTTGGCTGCATCCTCAGCCAGTCCGGATCCTACTGGTGGCCGCACCGCGGCGCGCAGCAGGACGGGCTGCTCATCGAACAACTCAAAGCGGGTGACAAAACCGCTCGCGGGCTGCGCATCGTCCTTGAGGCCGGGCGCAACGAGCCGCTTATTTTGCGCGCAAACCAGGCGATCCTCGCCGAACTACACACTCAGCAACCGGTTTTCTGGCGTCAGGTTGACGGCGGACACGATGCGCTTTGCTGGCGCGGTGGGCTGACGCAGGGGCTGATGACCCTCTGGCAGCCGCTTATTCAATAACGGAGTCTGTATGGAATTCAGCAATCCTTTCGATAATCCGCAGGGACAGTTCGCCATTTTGCAAAATGACCAGGGGCAGTACAGCCTGTGGCCGCAGCAGTGCGAGTTGCCCGCGGGCTGGCGCGTGGTCTGCGAACCGCAATCTCAGGAGGCGTGCCAGCAGTGGCTGGCGGAACAGTGGCAGACGCTTGAGCCGTCATGTTTTGCGGGGGAGCGCGCATGAACCGTCTCCCTCTTGTCGCCGCCCAGCCCGGGATCTGGATGGCAGAGCAGCTTTCCTCCCTGCCAAATGCCTGGAGCGTCGCGCACTACACCGAGCTGAAAGGCGCTATCGATGCGCCATTGCTGGCAAAAGCCATCGCTGAAGGCATGATGCAGGCCGACACCCTGCGGATGCGTTTTGCCGAAGATAACGGTGAGGTGTGGCAGTGGATCGATGAGGCCATGCTCCTGCCGGAGCCGTCCATCGTGCGCGTTGACTCCCACGACGCCGCCGTGGCGCTGATGGAGGCCGATCTCAACCAGAACCTGCGCGTCGACAGCGGTCAGCCGCTGGCGTTTCACCAGCTGATCCAGGTGGGAGAAAGCCACTGGTACTGGTATCAGCGGTATCATCATCTGGTGGTAGATGGCTTCAGCTTCCCGGCTATTACCCGTCAGATCGCCGCCATTTACGCTGCGTGGCAGAAAGGTGAATCCACGCCGGCCTCGCCGTTCACCCCGTTCGCCGAGGTGGTGGAGGAGTATCAGCGCTATCGCGACAGCGAGGCGTATCAGCGCGACGGTGCTTTCTGGGCCGCACAACGCAAACAGCTTCCTTCTCCGGTCTCGCTCTCTTCCGCGCCGCTGCCGGGACGCGCCGCCACCACCGATATCCTGCGCCTGAAAATTGCGATGGACGGCCGTGCGTTCAGCCAGCTTGCACAGAAGGCAGGCCAGGCGCAGCGTACCGATCTGGCCCTTGCGCTGGTGGCGCTGTGGCTGGGCCGCCTGACCGGACGGCTGGACTACGCCGCCGGGTTTATCTTTATGCGCCGTATGGGCTCCGCCGCGCTGACCGCGACCGGACCGGTGCTCAACGTCCTGCCGCTGGCGGTGAATATTCGCCCGCAGGAGAGCCTGCCGGAACTGGCGCTGCGCCTGGCGAACCAGCTGAAAAAGATGCGCCGCCATCAGCGTTACGACGCCGAGCAGATCGTGCGCGACAGCGGACGTGCCGCAGGCGACGAAGCCCTTTTTGGTCCGGTGCTGAACGTCAAGGTGTTCGATTATCAGCTGAATATCGACGGCGTGGAGGCCATTACCCACACGCTGGCAACCGGCCCGGTGAACGATCTGGAGCTGGCGCTGTTCCCGGACGAGCAGGGCGGACTGAGCATTGAGATCCTCGCCAACGGGCAGCGTTACGACGAGGCGACGCTGAAGGGGCACGCGGCGCGCCTGAACGCAATGCTGACGCAGTTTGCCGCCAATCCGGACCTGCGCTGTGGCGACGTGGAAACCGTATCAGAGCAGGAATACGCCCGGCTGGCGCGCATCAACGATACCGGGCTGGCGCTGCCGTCCACCACGCTGGCGGATCTTGTGGCGGAGCAGGCGAGCAAAACGCCGGACGCCCCCGCGCTGGCGGATGCCCATACTGAACTGAACTACCGCCAGATGCGCGAGCAGGTGGTCGCGCTGGCAAACCTGCTGCGCGCGCGCGGCGTGAAGCCGGGCGACAGCGTGGCGGTGGCGCTCCCGCGCTCGGTGTTCCTGACCCTGGCGCTGCACGGGATTGTTGAAGCAGGCGCCGCCTGGCTGCCGCTGGATACCGGTTACCCGGATGACCGTCTGCGGATGATGCTGGAGGACGCGAAGCCGTCGCTGCTCATTACTACCGGCGAGCAGCTTCCGCGCTTTAACGATCTGCCGATCGCCACCTTTAGTTACAACACACTATTACCGGCCACCGATGCTGAACCTCTGCGCCTGGCGAAGCCGGAGCAGACCGCGTACATCATATTTACCTCCGGTTCGACGGGGCGTCCAAAAGGGGTGATGGTCGGCCATACCGCCATCGTTAACCGCCTGAAGTGGATGCAGGATCATTATCCACTGGCGGCGCATGACGTGGTGGCGCAGAAAACGCCGTGCAGCTTTGACGTGTCGGTGTGGGAGTTCTGGTGGCCGTTTATCGCCGGGGCGAAGCTGGTGATGGCCGAGCCGGACGCGCACCGCGATCCGCAGGCGATGCAGGGCTTCTTCGCAGAATATGGCGTAACCACCACCCACTTCGTGCCGTCGATGCTGGCGGCCTTTGTCGCCTCTCTGACCCCGGAAAACGCTGTGTGCTGCAAAACCCTTAAGCAGGTGTTCTGTAGCGGCGAAGCGCTGCCGACTGCGCTGTGTCGCGAGTGGGAACAGCTCACCCATGCGCCGCTGCACAACCTCTATGGCCCAACCGAAGCGGCGGTGGATGTGAGCTGGTATCCGGCGTTTGGCCCCGAGCTGGCGGCGGTGGAAGGCAACAGCGTGCCGATCGGCTTCCCGGTGTGGAATACGGGGCTGCGCATTCTGGACGCGATGATGCGCCCGGTGCCGTTCGGCGTGGCGGGGGATCTGTATCTCACCGGCATTCAGCTGGCGCAGGGGTATCTGGGACGCCCCGACCTTACCGCCAGCCGCTTTATCGCCGATCCGTTTGCCCCCGGCGAGCGAATGTACCGCACCGGGGACGTTGCCCGCTGGCTGGACAACGGCGCGGTGGAATATCTGGGCCGCAGCGACGATCAGCTGAAAATCCGCGGCCAGCGCATCGAGCTGGGCGAAATCGACCGGGCGATGCTCGCGCTGCCGGATGTGGCCCAGGCGGTGGCGCACGCCTGCGTGTTCAACCAGGCGGCTGCCACGGGCGGCGATGCCCGCCAGCTGGTGGGATACGTTGTCTCTGAATCCGGCTTACCGCTGGATCGCGACGCGCTGCTTGCCTCACTCAAAGCCCAGCTGCCGCCGCATATGGTGCCGGTGGTGCTGCTGCAAATCAGCGCGCTGCCGTTAAGCGCCAACGGCAAACTGGATCGCAAGGCGCTGCCGCTGCCGGAGCTGACCAGCAAAACTTCCGGTCGCGCGCCCGAGACGCAAACCGAAGTCACCGTGGCGCAGGCGTTTTCTGCCCTGCTGGGCTGCGCGGTGAACGATATCGAGGCCGATTTCTTTGCCCTCGGCGGCCACTCGCTGCTGGCGATGCGCCTTGCGGCTCAGCTCAGCCGTGCGTTCAGCCGCAAGGTCACGCCGGGGCAGATTATGGTCGCCTCGACGGTGAGCAAGCTTAGCGCCCTGCTGGACTCGCAGATGAGCGACGAGCAGGCGCAGCGTCTGGGGTATGAAACCGTTCTCCCGCTGCGTGAAAGCAACGGCCCCACGCTGTTCTGCTTCCATCCGGCGTCCGGCTTTGCCTGGCAGTTTAGCGTCCTGGCGCGCTACCTCAGCCCGCGCTGGTCAATCATCGGCATTCAGTCTCCCCGACCTGAGGGGCCAATGCAGCAGTGTGCGGATCTCGATGCGGTGATCGAGCATCATCTGAAGACGTTGCGTAAGCAGCAGCCGCAGGGGCCCTATTATCTGTTCGGCTATTCCCTCGGCGGCACGCTGGCGCAGGGCATTGCGGCGCGTCTGCGCGAGCAGGGTGAAAACGTAGCGTTCCTCGGCCTGCTGGATACCTGGCCACCGGAAACCCAGAACTGGGCGGAGAAAGAGGCCAACGGCCTCGATCCGGAGGTGCTGGCGGAAATTGAGCGCGAACGTCAGGCGTTTATTGCCGCCCAGCAGGGGCAGGGCTCCAGCGAGTTGTTTAACGCCATTGAAGGCAACTATGCGGACGCGGTGCGGCTGCTCACCACGGCACACAGCGCGCGGTTTGACGGTAAAGCGACGCTGTTTGTCGCCGAGCGAACGCGAACCCTGGATCCGCAGGCCGCGTGGGCGCCGTGGGTGGGTGAGCTGGAGGTGTACAGCCAGGACTGCGCCCACGTGGATATTATTTCACCGCAGGCGTTTGAAAAGATTGGGCCGGTACTGAAGGAAATTTTTGGATAGTGCAAATGCCCGGTGGCGCTGCGCTTACCGGGCCTACGGGAGCTGAATGTAGGCCGGGTAAGGCGTAGCCGCCACCCGGCAATTACCGCCGACCCAACGGCACCACCAACGGCGTACCCGCCACCGGATCGTCAATAATCATGCAGCGCATGCCGTAGATCCGCGCGATCAGATCCGGCGTCACAATCTCCTTCGGCGCGCCCTGCGCCACAATCTCGCCGTCGCGCAGCGCAATCAAATGCGTAGCGTAGCGGCACGCCTGGTTTAAGTCGTGCAGCACTGCCGCCAGAGTGTACCCCTGCGTACGGTTCAGTTCGCTCAGCAGCTCCAGCAGGTCAATCTGATGGCTGATATCCAGCCAGGTCGTCGGCTCGTCCAGCAGCATGATGGAGGTCTCCTGCGCCAGCACCATCGCGATCCACGCGCGCTGGCGCTGTCCGCCGGAGAGGGTATCGACGCTTTGCTGGGCCAGATCGGTGATGCCCGTCGCCTGCATCGCGCGCTTCACGGCCTCGTCGTCCTCCTTGCGCCAGCGGGTAAACAGCGGCTGGTGCGGATAGCGCCCGCGGGAGACCAGCTCCTGCACGGTAATATCCCCCGGCGTGGTGGCGTTTTGCGCCAGCAGCCCAATTCGGCGCGCCACCTCTTTGCTGGCGAAGCGCTGGATCTGCTCCCCGTCGAGGAACACGCTGCCCTCAACCGGCGACATCAGGCGGCTCAGCGTGCGCAGCAATGTCGATTTGCCGCAGCCGTTTGGCCCGATGATGGCGGTGAAGTGGCCGTCCGGAATGGCAACGGATAAGTCCCGGGCAATGATTTTTTTACCGTAGCCGAGGGTCAAGTTTTCGCCGCGCAAGCGGGGTGTTGAATCTGTCATTTCTTGCGTGACTCCTGAACGAGCAAGACGATGAGGTAAATCCCGCCGAGGCTGACGGTCACCACGCCCACCGGCAGTTGATAAGGCGTAAACAGCTGCTGAGCGCAGAGATCGGCGGCCAGCAGTAATACTGCGCCGCACAGCGCTGCCTGGGTTAATCCCCAGCGCGCGGTGCCGCTAAGTCGCCGCGCGATATGCGGCGCGACAAGGGCAATAAACGAGATCGGCCCGGCGATGGCGGTAGACGCTGCGGTCAGCAAGACCGCCACCAGCATCAGCATCAGGCGCGAGCGCTCTACGCTCACGCCCAGCGCGCAGGCGCTGTCGTCGCCCATCTCCAGCAGGCGCATGCGCCTGACCAGCAGCAACGCGCCAATAAACATCAGGATAATCAGCGGCGCGGCGGGCCAGGTTTTTCCCCACGTCAGACCGTTGAGGGAACCGGCGTACCACAGCCCGGCGGAGAGTGCGGTTTCCAGCGACGCCTGTAGCAGAAGCCAGGTGTTAAACGCCATCAGCATCGCGCGGATGCCGATCCCGATGATGATCAGGCGGAAGGTGTCGATGCCGTTGCGCCAGGCCAGGGCCCAGATAAGCAGGGAGGTGAGAATGCCGCCCGCCATCGCCGTAAAGGTAATGGCCATGAGATGCTGCCCGAACAGCACCATCGCCACCAGCACGCCGCTCCACGCGCCGGTATTCAGGCCCATCACGTCCGGGCTGCCGAGGGGGTTACGCATCAGCGACTGGAATATTGCGCCGCTGACGCCGAGCGCCGCGCCAACCAGGATCGCCATCGCCACGCGCGGCAGTCGCCATTCGGTGACCACCATGGTGATGTTACGCGGCGCGCTGCCGGTGAGAGCATGAAAGACCTGCGCGAAATCAAGCGTTACGGCACCGCTTTGCAGGCTCCAGACCGCCAGCAGCAGACTGGCGACGACCAGCAGGGCGACGCTGGTGAGTAATCGACGGGACGGGGCCATCATGCGCCACCCCCGCGTCTGCGTCGTACCAGGAAGATCAGCACCGGCGCGCCGATAAAGGCGCTGACCACCGAGACGCGCAATTCACCCGGCACCAGCAGGCGGCCCAGTACGTCGGCAAACAGCAGCAGGGCAGGGGTCGCCAGCAGCGTGACCGGCAGTGACCAGCGGTGATCCGCCCCCACCAGCCAGCGCGCCATGTGCGGCATCATCAGGCCGATAAAGGCAATCGGCCCGACGACGGCGGTCGCGCTGCCGCACAGCACGGTGATGACAAGCAGGCCCGTCAGCTGCGTGCGCGCCACGCGGTTGCCGAGGGCGGTCGCGGTGTCGCTGCCGAGGCTCAGGCTGTTGAGCGCCCGGCTTAAACACAGCGCTACGGCGGCAGAGATAAACACCGGGAATGCCACCACTTTCAGGGTATCAAGGGTACGGATATCCAGCGAACCGGCCTGCCAGAAGCGCAGCTGGTCATACACGTCCGGGTTGAGCAGGGCGATGCCGTTCGATAAGCCTTCCAGCACCGCCGCGAGCGCCACGCCCGCCAGTGTCAGACGTACCGGGCTGAGCTGTCCGCCGCCCTGGCTGCCGGTAAAGGCCACCACCAGCGAGGCGGCCAGCGCGCCGCAGAAGGCCATCACCAGCTGTTCAGACGGAGAGGTGAAACCAAACAGCGCCGCGCCGAGCACAATGGCGAAACTGGCACCAGAGTTCACGCCGAGAATGCCAGGGTCCGCCAGCGGGTTGCGGGTGAGGGTTTGCATCAGGGCACCGGCAAGCCCGAGTGCGCCACCGGCCAGCAGGCCGGCAAGGGTGCGGGGCAGGCGGGCGTCGAGCACGATAATGCAGTCGGCGCTCTGGCAGGTACCGGAGAGCGCATCGACAATAACGGACGCGGGCAGCGGCTTCGCGCCAACCAGCAAACTGAGTGCAATCGCAAGGATCAACAGCAGCAATAAAACGGGCACGGCTACGGCGCGCACCGCGGAAGAGGAAAACGACATAGCAACGTCCATGATGTGATAATGATAGTAATTATCGTTATCTATCTTATTTGGCTATGTTAGCATGTGCGCCCATGGAAATGGTAGACCGATACCTCAAGGCCTTGTCATGAATCAAAAATCCTGGCTGCTCAACCTCAGCCTGCTGAAAACGCACCCGGCGTTTCGAGCGGTTTTTATCGCCCGCTTTATCTCCATTTTATCCCTCGGCCTGCTCGGGGTCGCCGTGCCGGTACAGATCCAGACCATGACCCACTCCAGCTGGCTGGTGGGGTTATCCGTCACCTTAACCGGCGGGGCGATGTTTATCGGCCTGATGGTGGGCGGCGTGCTGGCGGACCGCTACGAGCGTAAAAAACTGATCCTGCTGGCGCGCGGCACCTGCGGGGTGGGCTTTGTCGGGCTGTGTCTGAACGCAATGCTGCCGGAGCCGTCGCTGATGGCGATTTATGCCCTGGGCCTGTGGGACGGCTTTTTTGCCTCGTTAGGCGTGACGGCGCTGCTGGCGGCCACGCCCGCGCTGGTCGGGCGCGAGAACCTGATGCAGGCGGGGGCGATCACCATGCTCACCGTGCGTCTGGGATCGGTGATTTCGCCGATGGTCGGCGGCCTGCTGCTGGCGACCGGCAACGTGGCGTGGAACTACGGCCTTGCCGCGGCGGGAACCTTTATCACCACCCTGACGCTGCTGCGTCTGCCGCTCCTGCCACCGCCGCCGCAGCCGCGCGAGCATCCGCTGAAGTCCCTGATGGCCGCGATTCGCTTTCTGTTCAGCAACCCGCTGATTGGCGGCATTGCGCTGCTCGGCGGCCTGCTGACGATGGCGAGCGCCGTGCGCGTGTTGTACCCGGCGCTGGCGGGCGAGTGGCAGATGAGCGCCTCAGAGATTGGGGTGCTGTACGCCGCCATTCCGCTCGGCGCCGCGTGCGGGGCGCTGACCAGCGGAAATCTGGCGCAGAGCGCGAGACCGGGGTTAATCATGCTGGTGGCGACGCTGGCCTCGTTTATCGCGATTGGTTTCTTCAGCCTGATGCCGGTGTGGGCGCTGGGGGTGATGTGTCTGGTGATTTTTGGCTGGCTGAGCGCGGTCAGCTCTCTTTTACAGTACACCCTGATCCAGACCCAGACGCCGGAAGGGATGCTCGGGCGCATTAACGGCCTGTGGACGGCGCAGAACGTCACGGGCGATGCGATTGGCGCAGCGATCCTCGGCGGGCTGGGGGCGATAATGACCCCGGTGGCGTCGGCGAGCAGCAGCGGGTTTGTGTTAGCCGTGGTTGGCGTAATTTTATTGGCGGTTTTGGTGGAGTTGCGTCGGTTCAGGCAGAACCTGTAGGTCGGGTAAGGCGTAGCCGCCACCCGACAAAACGCCCGGTGGCGCTGCGCTTACCGGGCCTACGGGAAACGTGCCACTTATTTAAAAATTGAATTCAAACGCTGCAACACCAACAACGCGCTGTAATAATCCAGGCGGAACGTCTCCGTTCCCAGCGCCCAGACGCGCTTGTTCTTGACCGACGGCAGATGCGCCAGCAGCGGATTGGCGTAAATCGCGTCCACGTCTTTCTGGTCGCCGGCAAACACGAACAGCCCTTCGCCGTTCAGCCCCGTCGCCAGGTTTTCCCCGCCCAGCTGAATAATGTCGTGACGCTTGCCCTGGCTTTGCGAGGTGTGCAATCCATCAGGTAACGCCGCCAGCGTGAAGCCCAGCTGGTGCAGCAGCTTGCCCTGAGCCGAGTCTGTCGTCCACAGGTTCGCCGTGTGCGCCGCGGCGGTGTAGACGATGGCGTTCACCGGCTGCGGCGGCAGCTTCATCTGCTGCTTCACCTGGGCGAGCTGTTTATCGAAGGCAGCGATGCGCTCTGCGGCCTGTGTTTCCTGCCCGGTGATCGTCCCCAGCTGGGTCAGCAGTTCCTGCCAGCTTTTGTCGTCGTAGTTAATGATAAGCGTCGGGGCGATGGCGGAAAGCTGATCGTAGAGCGCCAGCGCGGAATCCCCGCCGGTGGCGCTGATCAAAATCAGGTCCGGCATCTGGGCCGCGACCGCTTCGGCGCTCGGCTCGCCGATGTACAGCCGGGCAACCTTACGCTGTTTCGCGATATCGCCCCACTGACGTAAAAAGCCCTGTGCATCCGCCACGCGGTTGTTTGGCGTGGTGGCTCCGCTGGCAATAACCGGGGCGTCAATGGCCAGCAGGGAGCCGGTTAGGGTCACGCTGGTGGAAACAATGCGCGTCGGTTTGCGCTCAAGCGTATGAACGCCGCGGCTGTCTGTGACCTGACGCGGCCAGTCGGCGGCCGTCGCTGAGGTTAGTCCTAAAACAAAAAGTCCTGTTAAAAGAAAGGCATTACGGCAAACGGCAGGGAGTTTCACAGAGCGGCATCCTGTTTTTGTTGAAGTTAATGCTTCTCATTTTCATGATTGCGGGGAAGGGATGCAAGCGTTAGTCGCACAAGTTGTTTGCTCTGCGGTTGACACCAGGGCGATGTGGGATTAGGTTAGCCGACGAAAATATAAATGATAATCATTATTACTGCTTTTATCATTTTAGGAGGATGATATGGATACGTCATTGGCTGAGGACCTTCAGCACACCGCGACCACGCTGCAATCAGACAGCTTTTTCTTTATGTCGCCCTATCGCAGTTTTACCACGTCAGGCTGTTTTGCCCGTTTTTCTGAACCCGCCGTCGGCGGTGACGATCCGGCGGGCCCCTTTCAGCAGAAATTAGCTCAGGCTTTCCAGAATGCGAAAAACAGCGGCATTGCCCATCCGGTGATGGTAGGGGCGATCCCCTTCGATACCCGCAAACCGTCATCGCTGTTTATTCCGCAACGTTGGCAAACCTTCTCCCGCCCGGCGCGTCAGCAGTCCGCACGCTACGCCTCCGGCGCGCAGACGCTGAACGTGCAACAACGCACCGAGATCCCGCCGCAGCCGGTTTTCGAGGAGATGGTCGCTCGCGCCGCGTCGCTCACCGCCACGCCGCAGGTGAATAAGGTGGTGCTGTCGCGCCTGATTGATATCGCCACCGACAAACAGATTGATAGCAGCGCGCTGATGGAGCGTCTTATCGCCCAGAACCCGGCGAGCTTTAACTTCCACGTACCGCTGGAAGACGGCGGCGTGCTGCTGGGCGCCAGCCCGGAACTGCTGCTGCGTAAAGAGGGCGCGCACTTTAGCTCGCTGCCGCTGGCGGGCTCTGCGCGCCGTCAGCCGGACGATGTGCTGGATCGCGAAGCGGGCACTAAGCTGCTGGCCTCCGAAAAAGACCGTCACGAGCACGACCTGGTAACGCAGGCGATGAAAACCATTCTGGAACCGCGCAGCCATCATCTGACCATGCCGGCTTCCCCGCAGCTCATCACCACCCCGACGCTGTGGCATCTGGCGACGCCGGTAGAAGGTGACGCGCGTGAAAACGAGAACGCCCTGACGCTGGCCTGCCTGCTGCACCCGACGCCAGCGCTGAGCGGCTTCCCGCATCAGGCGGCAAAAGAGCTGATTGCCGAGCTGGAGCCGTTCGATCGTGAGCTGTTCGGCGGCATCGTCGGCTGGTGCGACAGCGAAGGTAACGGCGAGTGGGTGGTAACTATCCGCTGCGCGCGGCTGCATCAAAATACCGTTCGCCTGTTTGCCGGCGCGGGCATTGTGCCTGCTTCCTCCCCGGTGGGCGAGTGGCGCGAGACGGGCGTGAAGCTCTCCACCATGCTCAACGTGTTTGGTTTGCACTAAGGAATACTCATGACCATCCCTTTTACCCGCTGGCCTGAGGATTTTGCCCGCCGCTACCGTGAAAAAGGCTACTGGCAGGATCTGCCGCTGACTCACATCCTGACGGACCATGCGGACAACGATGCGGTCGCGATAATTGACGGCGATCGCCGCATCACCTACCGCGCGTTTAATCAGGCGGTGACGAATCTGGCGTCTGTCCTTCAGGCGCAGGGGCTGCATCGCGGCGAGACAGCGCTGGTGCAGCTCGGCAACGTGGCCGAGTTCTACATCACCTTCTTCGCGCTGCTGCAAATCGGCGTCGCACCGGTCAACGCGCTCTTTAGCCATCAGCGCAGCGAACTCAACGCCTACGCGGAGCAGATCAAACCCGCCGTGCTGATTGCCGATCGCGACCACACGCTGTTCGCGGGTGATGATTTTCTCAATACCTTTGTGGATGCGCATCGCTCGGTACGCGTTGTGCTGCTACGCGGCGATAAGGGCGAACACGCGCTGGAGGCGGCGATTGCACGCCCGGCGGACAATTTCATCCCGAACCCGACGCCCGCCGACGAAGTGGCGTTCTTCCAGCTCTCCGGCGGCAGCACCGGCACGCCGAAGCTGATCCCGCGTACGCACAACGACTACGACTACAGCATCCGTCGCAGCAACGAAATCTGCGGTATCACTGCGCACACCCGCTATCTGAACGCGCTTCCCGCGGCGCATAACTACGCCATGAGCTCGCCGGGATCGTTAGGCGTTTTCACGGCGGGCGGCTGCGTGGTGCTGGCTAACGATCCGAGCGCCACGCTCTGCTTCCCGCTGATTGAGCAGCATCAGATAAACGTCACCTCACTGGTGCCGCCCGCGGTCAGCCTGTGGTTGCAGGCGATTGCCGACGGCGCGGGGAACGCCCAGCTGAAATCCCTCGAACTGCTCCAGGTAGGCGGCGCACGTCTCTCCGCCACGCTTGCGGCACGTATTCCGGCGGAAATTGGCTGCCAGCTTCAGCAGGTGTTTGGCATGGCGGAAGGGCTGGTGAACTACACCGCCCTCGACGATGCGCCGGAGCGCATCATCAATACCCAGGGCCGCCCGATGTGCCCGGACGATGAAGTGTGGGTGGCGGACGAGGACGGCAACCCGCTGCCGCGCGGGGAAGTCGGGCGTCTGATGACGCGCGGCCCTTACACCTTCCGCGGCTATTTCAATAGCCCGGAACACAACGCCAGCGCCTTTGATGCCAACGGTTTCTACTGCTCGGGCGATCTGATCGCCATCGATGAGCAGGGTTACATCACCGTGCAGGGGCGCGAGAAAGATCAGATCAACCGCGGTGGCGAGAAGATCGCCGCCGAAGAGATCGAAAACCTGCTGCTGCGCCACGACGCGGTGATCCACGCCGCGCTGGTGAGCATGGAAGACAGCCTGCTGGGCGAAAAAAGCTGCGCGTACCTGGTGGTGAAACAGCCCCTGCGCGCGGTGGAGGTGCGCCGCTTCCTGCGCGAGCAGGGCGTCGCCGAATTTAAGCTGCCGGACCGCGTGGAGAGCGTGGATGCGCTTCCGCTCACGCCGGTCGGCAAAGTTGATAAGAAACAGTTGCGCCTGTGGCTTGCTGAACGCGCCCGGGGCTGAGGAACAGATAATGGCCATTCCAAAATTAACCGCATACGCGCTGCCAACCGCCGCCGAACTGCCGACCAGTAAAGTGAACTGGGCGTTTGAACCGGAGCGCGCCGCGCTGCTGATCCACGATATGCAGGAGTACTTCCTGAACTTCTGGGGCGAAAATAGCGACATGATGCAGCAGGTAGTGGCGAACATCGCTAAACTGCGCGCGTACTGCAAAGAGCACAATATTCCGGTGTACTACACCGCGCAGCCGAAAGATCAGAGCGATGAAGACCGCGCCCTGCTGAACGATATGTGGGGGCCGGGCCTGACTCGCTCGCCGGAGCAGCAGCGCATCGTCGCTGAGCTGACCCCGGACGAAGCGGACACCGTGCTGGTGAAGTGGCGCTACAGCGCGTTTCACCGCTCGCCGCTGGAGCAGATGCTTAAAGAGACCGGGCGCAACCAGCTTTTGATCACCGGCGTGTACGCCCACATCGGCTGCATGACCACCGCCACCGACGCCTTTATGCGCGACATCAAACCGTTCTTTATCGCCGACGCGCTGGCGGATTTCACCCGCGACGAGCACCTGATGTCGCTGAAATACGTGGCAGGACGTTCGGGCCGCGTGGTGATGACCGACGAACTGCTGCCGTCCGTTCCGACAACGAAAGCCGCGCTGCGTGAGCTGATCCTGCCGCTGCTGGACGAGTCCGACGAGCCGATGGATGACGAAAACCTGATCGACTACGGTCTGGATTCAGTGAGGATGATGGCGCTGGCCGCCCGCTGGCGCAAAGTGCACGGCGACATTGATTTCGTGATGCTGGCAAAAAATCCGACCCTCGATGCCTGGTGGGCGCTGCTCTCCCGCGAGGTGAAGTGATGGCTTTTGATTTCACCGGTAAAACGGTCTGGGTGACGGGCGCGGGTAAGGGCATTGGTTATGCGACCGCGCTGGCATTTGTGGAGGCCGGGGCGCAGGTGACCGGGTTCGATCTGGCTTTCCCTCACGGCGAATATCCGTTTGCCACCGAAACGCTGGACGTGGCGGATGCGGCGCAGGCGAGTGACGTCTGCGGGCGTTTGCTCAGCAGCCTTGAGCGGCTCGATGTGCTGGTTAACGCGGCGGGCATTCTGCGTATGGGCGCGACGGATCAGCTCTCGCAGGAGGACTGGCAGCAGACCTTTGCGGTCAACGTCGGCGGCGCGTTCAACCTGTTCCAGCAGACGATGGGCCAGTTCCGTCATCAGCAGGGGGGGGCGATTGTGACGGTGGCCTCTGACGCGGCGCACACGCCGCGCATCGGCATGAGCGCCTACGGCGCGTCGAAAGCGGCGCTGAAAAGCCTGGCGCTGACCGTCGGGCTGGAGCTGGCGGGCAGCGGCGTACGCTGTAACCTGGTGTCGCCGGGTTCAACGGATACCGACATGCAGCGCACCCTGTGGACCAGCGATGATGCGGAACAGCGGCGCATTCGCGGCTTTGGCGAGCAGTTCAAGCTCGGCATTCCGCTCGGTAAAATTGCCCGTCCACAGGAGATTGCTGCGACCGTGCTGTTCCTGGCATCCGATGCCGCCAGCCATATCACCTTGCAGGATATCGTGGTGGACGGCGGCTCCACGCTGGGGGCGTAATGAACTGGAAACGTCATTTAACGCTCGAGGAGCTGAACGCCACCAGCCTGAATACGATGGTGGGGCACCTTGGCATCGTCTATACCCGCCTCGGGGACGATACGCTGGAAGCAGAGATGCCGGTGGATGCCCGCACCCACCAGCCGTTTGGCCTGCTGCATGGCGGCGCCTCGGCGGCGCTGGCGGAAACGCTGGGCTCAATGGCCGGTTTTCTGATGACCCGTGACGGGCAGAACGTGGTGGGCACGGAACTGAATGCCACGCACCACCGCGCGGTCTCTCACGGTAAGGTACGCGGCGTGTGTCAGCCGCTGCATCTGGGCCGTTCCAGCCAGAGCTGGGAGATCGTGGTGTTCGACGAGCAGGGGCGGCGGTGCTGTACCTGTCGGTTGAGTACGATGGTGTTGGGGTAAGTCATTCAGCTGAAAGTGATCGGCTTAACACTGTGGTGTAAATCTCTGGTTTGACCACGCATTATTGCGTTTCAAAGTTGTTAAATTTTATCCGTTGTTCTAGAAACAAAATGTAACATCTCACTGTTTCACAACAACGGACAACAACTATGAACAACTCAGGGAAATACCTTACGTGGGCGGTGCTCTCCGTGGTGGGAGCCTTTGCCCTGGGCTATATCGCCCTCAACCGGGGGGAGCAGATCAACGCGCTGTGGATCGTCGTCGCCTCCGTCTGCATTTATCTGATCGCATACCGTTTTTATGGCCGCTATATCGCTAAGACGGTACTGGGCGTAGACGGCACGCGCATGACGCCGGCCGTGCGTCATAACGACGGTCTGGACTACGTGCCGACCGATAAAAAAGTGCTGTTCGGTCACCATTTCGCGGCGATTGCCGGGGCAGGCCCGCTGGTGGGGCCGGTACTGGCCGCGCAGATGGGCTACCTGCCAGGGATGATCTGGATCCTCGCGGGGGTGGTGCTGGCGGGCGCGGTGCAGGACTTCATGGTGCTGTTCGTCTCCACCCGCCGCGACGGTCGTTCACTGGGTGAGCTGGTGAAAGAGGAGATGGGCGCAACCGCCGGGGTGATTGCGCTGGTGGCGACCTTTATGATCATGGTGATCATCCTCGCGGTGCTGGCGATGATCGTGGTGAAAGCCTTGACCCACAGCCCGTGGGGAACCTATACCGTCGCCTTCACCATTCCGCTGGCGCTGTTTATGGGGATCTATATCCGCTATCTGCGTCCGGGGCGCATTGGTGAAGTTTCAGTTATTGGCCTGGTGTTCCTGGTGTTTGCCATTATCTCCGGCGGCTGGGTAGCGGAAAGCCCGACCTGGGCGCCGTTCTTCGACTTCACCGGCGTGCAACTGACCTGGATGCTGGTGGGCTATGGCTTCGTGGCGGCGGTGCTGCCGGTATGGCTGCTGCTGGCCCCGCGTGACTACCTCTCCACCTTCCTGAAAATCGGCACCATCGTCGGGCTGGCGATCGGCATTCTGATTATGCGCCCGACCCTGACCATGCCTGCGCTGACCAAATTTATTGACGGCACCGGCCCGGTCTGGACCGGTAACCTGTTCCCGTTCCTGTTTATCACCATCGCCTGTGGGGCGGTGTCGGGCTTCCACGCGCTGATTGCCTCCGGGACCACGCCGAAGATGCTGGCGAATGAAAATCAGGCCTGCCTGATTGGCTACGGCGGCATGCTGATGGAATCCTTCGTGGCGATTATGGCGCTGGTTTCGGCCTGTATTATTGACCCGGGCGTTTACTTTGCGATGAACAGCCCAATGGCGGTACTGGCACCTGCCGGCACCGTTGACGTGGTTGCCTCTGCCGCGCAGGTGGTCAGCGGCTGGGGCTTTGCGATTACCCCTGAAACGTTGACGCATATCGCTAATGAGGTCGGCGAGCAGTCGATTATCTCTCGTGCAGGCGGGGCACCAACGCTGGCGGTGGGCATGGCCTACATTCTGCACGGCGCGCTGGGCGGGCTGATGGATGTCTCGTTCTGGTATCACTTCGCCATTCTGTTCGAGGCGCTGTTTATTCTGACGGCGGTGGATGCCGGTACGCGTGCGGCGCGCTTTATGTTGCAGGATCTGCTGGGGGTGATCTCCCCGAACCTGAAGCGTACCGATTCACTCCCGGCTAACCTGCTGGCGACGGCGCTGTGCGTGCTGGCGTGGGGCTACTTCCTGCATCAGGGCGTGGTCGATCCGCTGGGCGGGATTAACACCCTGTGGCCGCTGTTCGGTATCGCCAACCAGATGCTGGCGGGCATGGCCCTGATGCTCTGTGCCGTAGTCCTGTTCAAGATGAAGCGCCAGCGTTACGCATGGGTGGCGCTGGTGCCAACGGCGTGGCTGCTGATCTGTACCCTGACCGCGGGCTGGCAGAAAGCCTTCAGCCCGGACAACAAGGTGGGCTTCCTGGCGATCGCCAACAAGTTCCAGGCGATGATCGACAGCGGCAAGATCCCGGCACAGTACACCGAGTCGCAGCTGTCGCAGCTGGTGTTTAACAACCGTCTGGACGCCGGGCTGACCATCTTCTTTATGGTGGTGGTTGTGGTGCTGGCGTTGTATTCTCTGAAAACCGCGCTGGCGGCGTTGAAAGTCGACAAACCGACGGCGAAAGAGACGCCGTACGAGCCAATGCCTGAGAACCTGGACGAGATTGTCACCCAGGCGAAAGGGGCGCATTAACCCGTGTGCCGGGTGGCGGCTTCGCCTTACCCGGCCTACATTTCCTGTGAGATCAGAACTATGTTCGACACCCTTTCCAAAGCAGGTAAATACCTGGGCCAGGCCGCTAAAATGATGATTGGCGTGCCGGATTACGACAACTACGTCGAGCATATGCGCGTCAACCACCCGGACCAGACGCCCATGACCTACGAAGAATTTTTCCGCGACCGTCAGGACGCCCGCTACGGCGGCAAGGGCGGGGCGAAGTGCTGTTAACCCTCTTTTGGTAAATAGAGGCTGATCTGCTCCTGTTTACAGCCGTAAATTGCCGCCAGCTTTTCGCGGGTGCGCTTTTGCGGTCGGGAGTCCAGCGCTTCCAGCTGTGACACGGCGGACTGGCTGATGCCAAGCTTCTCCGCCACCTCCTGCTGGGACATGCCGCGTAAAATGCGCCAGGCGGCCTGTAGGCTGACGTTCTCGTTATGCATGACGTCGCACACTTCCCCCGGTAAACCTACGTTATCGTAGATATCTGATTCATAAGGGATGTCTTCCCAGTCGCTTTCATCCTCATCGTCATACTCAAGCGTGGCTAAACGCATGCGAAAATATTCACTATAAGGAATGACAACATACTGTTTTTTCCCTTCTTTATCCTTTATGAACTGAACAGTCATATTCCGTATGCTCCTCATGAAGGTAGGTGGTTGTTGTCCGGCGTTTAACCGCCACTACGTAGCAGATATCACCCGGCGGATCCCCGAAGGTGTAAATTACCCTGTAATCACCTAATCGCAGCCTGTAGTGGTTTTCGGGAGATGATAATTTCTTGATATCCGCGACAGGTGATGTTTTATCATCCATCTTCTCCAGCCTGAATTTAATGCGGTTCTGATATCGCGTATCGATTTTAGAAAATTGCTTCTCAGCGGTCTTTGACCAGACAATCTTCATCCGTACCTCCACTGTACGCCCACACAAAATATAAGGAAATAATAAGACTATTAGATAAATTCCGAATTTCTTATGGGTACTGTAGAGCGGAGAAAAACCGCGAGAAAGCGGCAAACCGCGAATCGTCGAGGCGGCTCGAACAGGCCTCTGCCGGACGACAGAGGCATACAGTAAATTTGCGATCAGGCGTTCAGACCGCCGTCGACATCCAGACCGGTGCCGGAAATTTGCCCCGCAGCCGGGCTGGCGAGGAAGGTGACCGCCGCTGCGATATCCTCCGGCTGGCCGTAATGGCCCAGGGCAATAAGCTGACGCTGAGAGTCAGCCTGCTCGCCGTCTTCCGGGTTCATATCGCTGTTGGTCGGGCCGGGGTGGACCAGGTTGACGGTAATGCCGCGCGGGCCTAAATCGCGGGCCAGACCTCGGGTGAGGGAGTTAAGGGCAGACTTGGTCATCGAGTAGACGGCGATCCCCGGCTGTGCCACGCGGTTCGCCAGACAGCTACCGATGTTGATGATGCGTCCGCCGTCAGACATATGCACCAGCGCTTCCTGAATGGCGATCACCACGCCGCGGATGTTGACGTTGATCAGAGCGTCGATGTCCGCCAGGGTCATGGACTCCAGCGGGCCGCCGCGCGCAATCCCGGCGTTATTGACCAGAATATCCAGCCCGCCGAGGGAGCGCGCCGCCTGCGTGACCGCATCCTGAATCGCCTGCGCGCTGGCGCTGTCGGCCTGAATCGCCTCGCCGTGTCGCCCCAGCGCGTTGATCTCATCGACAACCTGCTGGGCTTTATCGACGGATTTTTCGTAGGTGATAACCACATCGGCACCGGCGCGTGCCAGCGACAGCGCAATCGCCCGACCCAGCCCACGACTGGCGCCAGTAACCAGCGCCTTTTTACCTGTTAAATCGATCTGCATGATGACCTCGTTGCAAGAGTGGAGAGAATCATCATTAGGTATAGCCCGTCGGCGCGATTAACGGCTGAAGGATTCCACCTTCTCAAACGCGGCGCGCAGCACCTCAGGCGTTAACGTCACCGGCAGATAGTGAATCGACTCCACCGGGCGCAGGGTGTGGGCAATGACCTTATCCAGCTCGTCGCGGTTGTGAATATCGACGTCCAGCTCGCGAAGCGTGGTCGGCAGATTGAAGCGCTGGTACGCCGCCACCAGCTGCGCCAGCACGTCGTCCTGACCGAGCAGGGCGCTCTGCACCAGAATGCCGTAGGCCACCTTGGTGCCGTGCAGGTATTTTTCCGTCTGCGGCAGCACGGTTAAGCCGTTGTGCACCGCGTGCGCCGCCGCCACGCGGGTATAGCGCTCACCCAGACCGCCGACCATTCCGCCTCCGGCAATAATCGCATCCACCACGTCCCGGAACGCCTGCGTCTGTTCGCCGCGCTGCTGATCCGCAAGCGCTTCTTCGCTGCGTGCCAGCAGCACGTCACGGATCGCCAGCGCACCGTTCAGGCCAAGACGCACGGTCAGCGGCAGACTCTCAGGTTGAGGGGCGAGCACCGCCGCTTCGTACCACTTCGCCAGCGTATCGCCGATGCCCGCCAGCAGATATTCCGCCGGGGCGTTAAGGATGATCTGCGGCTCCACCAGCACCAGAAAGTTGGCGTCGTCAAAAATCTCAAACTGTAGCGCCTGACCGGCATCGTTGTACCAGACGGAGAGCGGGGTCCACGCCGCGCAGGTGGCGGCGATAGTGGGAATGCCTACGAACGGCACGCCCAGACGACGCGCCACGGCCTTGACGGTATCCATTACCGCACCGCCGCCCACGCCAATCACCACGCTGGTTTCACTACCCGACTCGTTCACCAGATGGGTGACGTCACGCTCGCTGCAATGGCCCTTAAACAGCAGATGTTTTGCCCCCGTCGCGTTAAAACTCTGCGGCAGATAAGGGCGTGCGCCCTCGATTGCCCGCTCGCCGTAGATCCACACCGCGCGGGAAAGCTGTTCCGGAGTAAAGAAATCATCCAGGTGGGCAAGGCTTCCCGGATGAGAGAAGTAGTTCGCCGGGCCGGGCACGACGCGGATATCGGTGTTGCTCATGAAGTTGTCCTTTTTTAGCAAGCGCTAACCCGATGTTATGTCTGGACATCCGGATGGCTAATAATATTTTGCTTTAACTTATGCCTTTTACGTCGTTGTCAGTCAACAAGAGCTGTGAAAAATTCGCTAAATCAGAAGAGTAATGAAGGATTTACGCGGATGGTTTCCAGTCGCCTTGAGATGCGCGGTATCAGCCTGGCCTTTTCCGGCTTTCAGGCCCTGTCGCGCGTGGATTTCACCCTGAACGGCGGGTCGGTGCATGCGCTGACCGGCGCCAACGGCGCGGGGAAATCGACGCTGATGGCGGTGCTGTGCGGGACGCACGATCGTTATGAAGGCGAAATCTGCATTAACAACCAGCCGGTAAGTATCCGCGAGCCGCTGGACGCCAAACGGCTGGGTATCCACCTTGTGCAGCAGGAGGTGGATGTGGCGCTCATCCCCGGGTTAAGCATTGCCGAAAACATCATGCTCGACCAGTTGGCGCATCCGGGGCACCGCTACAGCTGGCGCGCGGTTCGTCAGCAGGCGCGGCAGGCGCTGGCGCAGCTGGATGTTTCGCTCGACGTACGCCGCTCCATCGACAGTTGCACGCTGGCTGAAAAACAGCAGATTTTGCTTGCGCGGGCGCTCTCGCACCACTGCCGTTTTCTCATTCTTGATGAGCCCACCGCGCCGCTGGACGCGCACGAGAGTGAGCGTCTGTTTGCGGTAGTAAGACGTCTGCAACAGCAGGGTATCGGCGTGGTGTTTATCTCTCACCGCATTCACGAGCTGAAGGCCATCTGCGACACCCTGACGGTGCTTCGCGACGGCAGGCTGATTGAGTCCGGCCCGATGGCGGATCTGAGCGGCGAAGCGATTGTTGAGAAGATGCTCGGCCACGAACTGAGCGATATCTATCCGCCCCCGCGCCCGCCGCACGGTGAGGAGACGCTGCTGCGGGTGGAAGGGCTGCACGACGATGCGCTGCTGAAAGATATCTCCCTGCACCTGCGCAAAGGTGAAATCCTTGGCATTGCCGGGCTGGCGGGGGCGGGGAAAACGGAACTCTGCAAGGCGCTGTTTGGCGCCAGCAAAAGCCGCGTCGCGCGCGGCGAGCTGAACCATCAGGCCTGGAAACCGCGCGATCCGGCAGACTCGGTACTGCGCGGTCTGGCGCTGGTGCCGGAGGAGCGGCGCAAAGAGGGCATTTTTATCGACGAGCCGGTGAGCATGAACCTTGCCGTGTGCGCCGATAACAGCTTCTCGCGCTGGAGCCTGTTTGGTCATCGTCAGGCGTGGCGCTGGGCAGAAGAGGTGATTGCCCGCGTCGGTGTGCGCACGCGCGGGCCGGGGCAGGTGCTGCGTCGGCTTTCCGGCGGTAACCAGCAGAAGGTCGCCATCGGCAAATGGCTGCGCAATGACGCCAGCGTGCTGATATTCGACGAGCCGACCAAAGGCGTGGACGTGAAGGCCAAAACCGATCTGTTTCAGCTGATCGACGGCCTGGCGCGCGAGGGCAAAGGGGTGATTTACGCCTCGGGCGAGTTCGCCGAGCTGGTCGGGCTGTGCGACCGCATCTGCGTGCTGTGGGACGGACGCATCGTGGCGGAAATCGCCGGAGCCGAGGCCCGGGAAGAGACACTACTTTATTATTCAACCGGAGGAACGGCGTCGTGAGCAAGGCCCTTTCAGTGAACGCGGCGGCGTCTGGCCGTCAGCAGATTTTCGATTTTCTCTACAGGTGGGGCATGCTGCTGACCGTCGTCGCGCTGGTGGCGGTGTTTGGCCTGGTGTCGGACAGCTTCCTCGATCCGAACAACATCATCAACATTCTGCGCTCGATTGCCATCGTGACGGTGATTGCCATCGGCGTCTCGATTTCGCTGACCGTCGGCGGGTTCGATCTCTCGGTGGGGTCAACCGCGTCGCTGGCGAACGCGCTGGTGATTTCGCTTTTCGTCTGGCACGGCTTCGGCACCACCGAGTCGATTCTGCTGACCCTTGCGCTCTGCACGCTGGTCGGCCTGTTTAACGCCTTTCTGATCGTCATCCTGCGCATTCCGGACATGCTCGCGACCCTTGCCAGCCTGTTTGTCATCCAGGGCGTGGCGATGACCTACAGCTACGGCGGGTCGATTACCGAGAACATGGTGCTGCCGAGCGGCGACATGGCGGAAGGGACCATTCCGGCGGCATTCAGCCTGCTGGGGCAGGTGCCGACCATTGTGATCGTCATGCTGGTGGTGACGATTCTGGCGCAGCTTGGCCTGTCGCTGACCACCCACGGACGCCGGATGTACGCCATTGGCGGCAACCCGGAAGCCGCGCGTCTCTCCGGTATTCGTACCACGCGCTACAAGGTGGCGGCCTACGTGATCGCCTCGCTGCTGGCGGGACTGGGCGGAATTTTGCTGGCTTCGCGTATCGGTTCATCGCAGGTGAATGCGGGGGGCGGCTACCTGATGGATGCGGTGGCGGCGGCGTGGATCGGGTTCTCGCTGGCCGGGTCCGGCAAGCCGAACGCGCTGGGCACGCTGGTGGGGGCGGTGATCCTCGGCGTGCTGTCGAACGGGCTGGTGATGCTCTCCGTGCCGTATTACGCCATGGACATTATAAAAGGGCTGGTGCTCGCGATGGCACTGGCGATTACTTACATACAAAAACGCTGACAACACAACGGGATAATAAATGAAAAAGATTGCGCTCTCTTTGGTAGCTCTTGGATTACTCACTTCTTTGCCGGGCCTGGCGGCTACCCCCGCGCCGGTTCCGGCCGCCATTGCCAGCCATGACGGCCCCATTCGCATTGCGGTGATCCGCAACCTGGGCTCGGACGACAACACCACGCAGTTTGTTGCCGGGGCGATTCAGGAAGGGAAAAAGCTCGGCTTTAAGGTCAGCACGTTTTTAAGTAACGGGGACGACGCCAGATTCCAGGATTTCGTGAACCAGGCCATCAGCCAGAAATACGACGGGATTATTCTCTCTCAGGGGCGCGATCCGTACTCCACCGCGCTGGTAAAGAAGGCGGTGGATGCCGGGATTAAAGTTTCGGTGTTTGATACCGCCGTGAACGGCGAGATCCCGGGCGTAACCGTTACCCAGCAGGACGATGCCTCCCTGACCAACCTCTCTTTTGGTCAACTGGCGAAAGATTTCAACGGCAAGGCCAATATCGTCAAGCTGTGGGTCGCGGGCTTCCCGCCGATGGAGCGCCGTCAGGCGGCGTATAAAGAACTGCAAAAGCAGTATCCGGAGATTAAAGAGCTGGAGTCCATCGGCGCGGTCTCCTCTGACGTGCAGGGCGACACCGCCAACAAGGTGGGGGCGATCCTCGCGAAATACCCGAAAGGTAAAATCGACGCCATCTGGGGGACCTGGGATGCCTTCAGCCAGGGCGCGTATAAGGCGCTGAAAGAGAACGGCCGCACCGAGATCAAGCTCTACAGCATCGACATCTCCAACCAGGATCTCCAGCTGATGCGCGAGCCGGGTAGCCCGTGGAAGGTGAGCGTGGCGGTAGATCCGAAGCTGATTGGCGCGACCAACGTACGCCTGATCGCCAATAAGATTGCCGGAGAAGCGACGCCTGCCACCTACGATTTCAAGGCGGCGGCTATTCCGCAGGCGCTGCTGACCGCCCAGCCGGGCGCGGTGAACGTGGCGTCTCTGGGGAAAATCATTCCGGGCTGGGGCCAGACGGAAGATTTTATCGCGCCGTGGTTTGCGACGCTTGCCGCTAAAAACAAGTAAACCAAGCCGGGTGGCGGCTGCGCCTTACCCGGCCTACATTTCGCACCCGTAGGCCCGGTAAGCGTAGCGCCACCGGGCGTAAGGAGCATAAGGTGTCTCAATTACCCCCTCCCGAATACAGCCGCAATATGCGGCTGATTGGCCATAGCGACCAGGGCGGTCGTCCGGACGGTGTACAGCTGATGGTGCACCGTGGTTTCGCCTATATCGGTCATATGGTGTCGCAGGGCTTTTCCATTGTCGACGTGCGCGATCCGAAAAAACCAAAAGCCGCAGGTTACGTGCCCGCGCCGCCGGGTACCTGGAACGTACACCTCCAGGCGCACGACGATCTGCTGCTGGTGATTAACGCCCGGGACCTGTTTGCCGATGCGCGTTTTGCCGATGAGAAGGTCTACTACACGCGCCAGGTGGGGGAGACCGTCAGCGACGTGCAGGATAAAGGCTGGAGCGCCGGGCTTCGCGTCTTTGATATCTCCACGCCGGACAGGCCGCGCGAAATCGGTTTTCTGTCGCTGAGCGGCATCGGCATTCACCGCATCTGGTACGTCGGCGGCCGCTGGGCCTACGTTTCAGCGCTGATCGACGGCTTTACCGACTATATCTTCCTGACCATCGATCTTGCGGACCCGCGTAAGCCTGAAGTGGCGGGGCGCTGGTGGCTGCCCGGGATGAACCAGGCCGGAGGGGAGAAGCCGGACTGGCCGGATGGGAAGCGCTACGCGCTGCACCACGCGATTATCGCGGGGGATACCGCCTACGGCAGCTGGCGCGACGGCGGCCTGACGCTGCTGGACGTGAAGGACCGCACCCGGCCTAAGCTCATTAGCCACCGTAACTGGAGCCCGCCGTTTGGTGGTGGGACGCACACCGCGCTGCCGCTGCCGGATCGCGACCTGCTGGTGGTACTGGACGAGGCGGTGCTGGATAACCAGCAGGACGGCGAAAAGCTGATCTGGCTGTTTGATATCCGCGAGCCGTCGAACCCGGTAAGTATTGCCACCTTCCCGCAGCCGGATGAAACCGACTACGTGACGAAAGGGGCGCATTTTGGGCCGCACAACCTGCATGAGAACCGGCCGGGAAGCTTCGTCAGCTCAACGCTGATCTTCGCGACGTACCAGAACGCGGGGGTGCGCGCGTATGACATTTCCAATCCGTATCGCCCGGTGGAAACGGGAGCGCTGGTGCCCGCGGCGCCGGAGAGGATGATGGATACGCGGCCCAACCGCCCGCAGGTGATCCAGTCGTGCGACGTGTTTGTGGATGCGCAGGGGATTATTTACAGCACGGATTATAACGGCGGGATGTCGGTGATTGAGTATTTGGGGTGAGTTTTTGCCGGGTGGCGGCTTCGCCTTACCCGGCCTACATTTTGCACCCGTAGGCCCGGTAAGCGGAGCGCCACCGGGCAAACGTTCTCAGCTGTACTGCCGCACCCGCGCCACCAGCTCTTCCGCGCTGTCGATGCGGTCGGCAATGACAATCAGCGCTTTACCGAGGGATATTGCATGGCGCAGGCATTCGTGGCGCATGGCTTCATCCTGGATGGTGTCGATATCCGCGACGTGGGAAAGCCCGACGCTGCGGCGAATGAGTTCGGTGCCGCAGAAGCCGATGGCGTCATGCCAGACCTTTTTCAGGAACGCGGAGGCATAGCCCGGCACGCCGAGCGCGGCGTCGCGGGCTTTCTCGTTTGCCAGCGCCTGGAAGCGTTCCGCGAAGGTGTTCCACAGCTCCTGAATATCGGTCAGCCGCTGCTCGCGCGCGGCGGCGGCATCGCGAATGCCAAGATGCCCCGGCAGGCCGCAGAAGTTCAGCAGCAGGTTGCCAATGGCGGTGCCAACGTCAAAGCCAATCGGCCCAAAATAGCCGAACTCAGCGTCGATGGCCTTCAGGCTGCCGTCGGCCACAAAAATCGAACCGCTGTGAATGTCTCCGTGCAGCAGGGCTTCGGCGTGCGAGAAAAAGCGGTGCTTGAGGGAGGCCACGGCGATTTTAAGCTGGGCGTCGTCGCGCAGGGCGGCAACGTCGTTTTCCAGCTCGGCCGGGTAGCTGTTGCGCGCGTGGATCTGGTACGGATCGTTAAAGAACAGATCTTCGGTGATCTCGCACATCTCCGGGTTGATGAATTTCGCTACCTGCGCTTTTTTATCGTGCGGATGCAGATAAAAATCGCTGGTGTGAAACAGGGTGTGAGCCAGATATTCCCCCAGCTGACGCGCCGCCTGGGGGTAGTAAATGTTGTTAATCAGCTCGCCGCGCCAGATGCGATGGCTGGAGAGATCTTCCATCACCATCACCGCCAGTTCCGGGTCAAAGTGGTGGATTTTTACCGTGTGCTGCGGGCTGTGCTGGTAATGCTCGACCAGGGTTTGCGCTTCAAGACGGGCACGATCCAGCGTCAGCGGCCAGGATTCGCCGACGCAGCGTACATAGGGCAGCGCCTGCTTAACGACGATGCGGCTCACGCCCGCGCGGTCGAAAATTTTAAAGACCAGGTTGAGGTTGCCGTCGCCGATTTCCTGCGCCTCTACCAGCGATGAAGGATCGTCAAGTCCGCCAAACTGCCTGGCATACTCCACGGCGTCCTGAGCGGTAAAGGTACGGTATTGCGACATGGCCTGCTCCTCAGTTTTGCTAATTAAGACATGTAGACGTCTATACATCTGGATTTCATCCTGACACAATGTGCTACAACAACGCAACAGGGAATTAACGACATGCAGACATTACAGACGACCAGCCTGCGGGTGGCGGATAATCAGCTCTTTATTCTCGACCAGCAGGCGCTTCCACAGGAGAAACGCTGGCTCGATGCCTCGACGGTCGAGGCGCTGGTCGGGCACATCCACGCCCTGCGGGTGCGCGGCGCGCCGCTGATTGGTCTCTCTGCAAGCCTGTTGCTGGCGCTGTTAGCGGAAAGCGGCAAAAGCCGCGACGAGCTGGCGGTGGCGCTGGAAACCCTGCGCGCCTCCCGCCCGACGGCGGTGAACCTGATGAATAACCTCGATCGCATGAAGATTGCGCTGTGGCAGGAAGATTATATTCCGGCGCTGATGGCTGAAGCGCTGCGGCTGATTGACGAAGACAAACGGCTCTGTGACGCTATTGCCAGTGCGGGCAGCGCGCTGGTGAAGCCCGGCAGCCGTCTGCTGACCCACTGCAACACCGGCGGGCTGGCGACGGCGGGCGTCGGTACCGCGCTGGGGGTGATTGCTCGCGCGCATCAGGAAGGCAAGGTAAGCAACGTCTGGGTGGATGAAACCCGTCCGCTATTGCAGGGCGGCAGGCTGACCGCGTGGGAACTCGGCGAGCTGGGCGTACCGTATCAGCTGATTACCGACTCCATGGCCGCCAGCCTGATGGCAAAAGGGCAGGTGGACGCCGTGTGGGTGGGTGCAGACCGCATTGCCGCCAACGGCGACGTGGCGAACAAAATCGGCACCTATTCCCTGGCGGTGCTGGCGAAGTTTCACGGCATTCCGTTCTACGTCGCTGCCCCGCAAACGACCCTCGACCCGGACTGCCCGAACGGTGACGCAATCCCGATTGAGCAGCGCGCGGCCAGTGAAGTGACGGGCGTGGCGGGGAGCTTTGGCGCGGTGCAGTGGGCGCCGCAAGAGGCGCAGGTCTATAACCCGGCGTTTGACGTCACGCCTGCCTCGCTGATTAGCGGCTGGGTGCTGGATACTGGCGTGGTCACGCCGGACGAGGTAGCGGCAGGGAAATTTGCCTGAGTCCGGCTATCCTTTAAGGGGGTTCCATGAGAGGACAACATCGTGACGCTCGATCCTGACACAGACTTAAAACTGGAGCGCGTGGTGGATGCACCGCGCGACCTCGGCGATTGCGCGTCATCCGACGAAGGAGATCCGCGAGCAACATGAGCAGATGGGCTTCCACGAAGCATGGGGCGTGGTGCTGGATCATCTGGTGGGGTATGTTAAGGGGCTTAACGCGTAGTGCGCGCGGGTGCCCTCACCCCAACCCTCTCCCACAGGGAGAGGGGGCTAACCGTGCCTGTTCAGACTATGCCAGGCGTGGATACGCATCCGCAATCGCATCCCCGGTAAACTGTGCGACCCAACCCTCCGGGTTATCGAAGATACGAATCGCCGTAAAGTTCGGCTCTGAGCCCATATCAAACCAGTGCGGCGTGCCCGCGGGAACGGAAATCAGGTCGTTTTTCTCGCACAGCACCTGATACACTTCATCGCCGATGTGCAGGCAGAACAATCCCGCCCCTTCCACGAAAAAGCGCACTTCGTCTTCACCGTGAGTGTGTTCGTTCAGAAACTTCGCGCGCAGCGCCTCTTTCTGCGGATTGTCGGCGCGCAGGCTGATCACATCCCAGCTCTGGTAACCTTTCTCTGCCACCAGCTTGTCGATCGCATGCTGATAGGCCGCGATCACGGCTTCAGGCGCGGGATCGTGCCCTAAATCGCGATCCGCCGCCCAGCGTTCAAACCGCACGCCTTTGGCGTTGAGCTGTTGGGCAATCTCGGCGGCGTCGGTGCTGTGCCACTGGTGCTGACTGGCGTCTTTATCGGAATAAATGGTCAATGCGCTCATGAAGGGATCTGCTCCGGATTAATCTCGTCAAACTGGTGGATCTGATGATGATGGCTTGCGCCGTCATCTTCACCGCGAATCAGTTGCAGGGTACGAAAACCCGCCTGCTCAGCCGCGTCCAGCTCCTGATGAATATCCGACAGAAACAGGATCTGCGACGGGGCAATGCCCGTTTGCGCCGCAATATTTTGATAAGACTGCACCTCGCGCTTGGCGCCAATGTGGGTATCAAAATAGCCGCTGAACAGATGAGTAATATCACCTTCGTCGCTGTAGCCAAATAACAGTTTCTGCGCGGCGACAGAGCCAGAGGAATAAACATAGAGATCAATCCCTTGCGCCTTCCATTTTTCCAGCGCGGGCAGTACGTCAGGATAGAGGTGTCCGGTAAAGTCACCGTTGACGTAACCGTCCTGCCAGATGATGCCTTGCAGGGCTTTGAGCGCCGTCGATTTGCGGTCTTCATCCATAAAGGTAAACAGTACGTTGATGAGATCGCTGACGCTGGCATGCGGAGCGCTGATTTCATCGCGCAGGTTGTCCAGAATCGATTTGACCGGCTCGGCGTACTGCTGCGCGGTCACAAAGGCCGCCAGCCGCTCACGCGCGTAGGGGAACAAAACATCATGGACAAAACGGATATCGCTGGTGGTCCCTTCAATATCCGTCACAATCGCGCGAATCATACTCTCTCCCATTGTCGTAAACGCATTTCGCATTCAAATAAGAATTCTAAACCTTCCAGATGACGGCGGGCTTCGGCCACGTCGCGTCCCCAGCAGGTTAAGCCATGACCGCGCAGAAGAAAACCATAATTAAGCGGACGTTCCTGCGCGTAATGGGCGATGCGAGAGGCGAGGGCGTCGATGTCCTGGTCGTTATCAAACACCGGGATGGCCACCGTATCCTGGTGCGTGGTCTGCCCGGTAAGGGATTTTTGCATCTCGAAACCGGTGATCTTCAGCTCGGCCTCGTTGACCAGACGCGACAGCACCGTGGCATTGACAGTGTGAACGTGCAGGACGGCGTTAGCCTCGGGAAACAGGCGATAGATGAGGGTATGCAGCCCGGTCTCTGCCGACGGTTTACGGCCAGACGGCGCACGGTTGGTGGCGATTTCAACCTGTAGAAAATCGGCGGTGGTCAGGCTGCCTTTATCTTTTCCGGATTCGCTCAGCCAGCACAGGTGTTCATCCTGACGCACGGACATATTGCCGCCGGTAGCGGGCGCCCAGCCTTTGGCGCCAATCCAGCGGCAGGCCTCGACCAGGTGTGTGAGTTGCAGGTTGTCTGTCATTTCCTTTTACCCTCTCGGTCAGGAATATTTATATCGTTTAGACGTCTAAGCGTCTTGATTGCCAAAGACTAACATCGTGTTATAGTGTCAGCAACATAAGTATTACAGGCAGGCACACTACAATGAGCAATAACCCGTTGATCCCGCAGAGTAAACTTCCAAATCTCGGCACGACGATTTTTACCCAGATGAGCGCCCTGGCGCAGCAGCACAACGCCATTAACCTCTCACAAGGTTTTCCGGATTTTGACGGGCCGAAATATTTGCAGGAGCGTCTGGCGTACCACGTGGCGCAGGGAGCCAACCAGTACGCGCCGATGACCGGCGTGCAGGCGTTGCGTGAAGCCATTGCGGATAAAACGGCTGAGCTGTATGGCTATAAACCTGATGCGAACAGCGATATCACGGTAACCGCAGGGGCGACCGAAGCGCTGTATGCGGCGATAACCGCCCTGGTGCGTACGGGCGATGAGGTGATTTGTTTTGACCCGAGCTACGATAGCTACGCCCCGGCGATTGAACTGGCCGGCGGCGTAGTGAAACGCGTGGCGCTCCAGCCGCCGCATTTTCGTCCGGACTGGCAGGCGTTTGCCGCGCTGCTGAGCGATAAAACCCGGCTGGTGATCCTGAATACGCCGCACAACCCATCGGCGACGGTGTGGCAGAAGAGCGATTTTGCCGCCCTGTGGCAGGCCATCGCCGAACGTGAAATCTATGTTCTGAGCGACGAGGTGTATGAGCATATCTGCTTCGCCGAAGAGGGGCATGCCAGCGTGCTGGCGCATCCGCAGCTTCGTGAGCGTGCAATCGCGGTATCGTCATTTGGCAAAACCTACCATATGACCGGCTGGAAGGTCGGGTACTGCGTGGCGCCCGCCGCCATCAGCGCTGAGCTGCGTAAAGTGCATCAGTATCTGACGTTTGCGGTGAACACACCCGCTCAGCTGGCGCTGGCGGATATGCTGCGCAGCGAACCCGGACACTACCGTGAGCTACCGGATTTCTACCGTGCGCGTCGGGATCGGTTTGTGGCTGCGTTGAGCAAAAGCCGTCTGGAGATTTTACCCTGTGAAGGGACCTATTTCCTGCTGGCCGACTACAGCGCGATTTCCGATCTGGACGACGTGAGTTTCTGCCAGTGGCTGACGAAAGAGGTGGGCGTGGCGGCCATTCCGCTGTCGGTGTTCTGCGCCGATCCCTTCCCGCATAAGCTGATCCGACTTTGCTTTGCGAAGCAGGAATCGACGCTGCTGGCAGCGGCAGCGCGGTTAAACGCGCTCTGACTATTTCACCGTCCAGGCTTCAGAAAAACGACGGTCTGCGAAGAGTTCGAGCAGACCGTTGATTTGTTTGAGGCGCAGTACTTCGTCGCTATCCATCCCAAGCTCCTTGCCTATCTTCTCGTCGTCCCAGCCGAGCTGAACCAGTTCACGAACAATCTCTGACATGGCGTTGATTTGATGCCGCCCACGAGCCCGATTGTGGCGAATGGTGGCCGCCATTCGGTTATGTTTGTCCTGTCGCTCCTGGCGCAGGCAAGTGACGGGTAAGTACCCTTTGAGCTGGCGCTTCAAAACCGCCCGGGTTGTGCCAATTTCATGGCGGTGAAAACCGTCCACGATTTCATACTGCTGCTGTTCGCTTTCGGTCACAACGATAGGCTGGGTGAATCCATCAAGTTCCAGTGACTTGCTGAGTAATCGTTTTTCCGGTGGGGCAACGTTATTGGGGTTGTAATCGTTGGCGGTAATCGCGTCCTGTTTAACCCAGAGCACACAGTCTATAGGTTGCTCACGAAAAGGGCTGTTTTTATGTATTGCCTGACGGAAGGCGTTAATGGCATTGATCCGATCCTCTTCGGCAAGTGATTGAAGGTAGATGTCAATTTCGGTGATTATTCGCTGTCGCATAAAATGCCCCACTCCTTGCGTTTTGCCTTCACTCTGTCGCTGTAGCGCTGATAGTGTTTTAGTTTATTTGGGCTAAATGACAGGGCCCTGCACCAGTAATCGTTATTAAGTAAAACCTTACAGATACGTCGCCAGGAGGGGATGTCCTTGGCGCCAATGTCGCCCTCCTGCGTATCGGGAATATCGTTCATGCCTCGCTTTTGATACCAGTGGAGATAAACCGCAATTTTATTGCGGTAATGCTCCGCCGTATTTTGCGGCATGCTGTCGAGTAGCAGCATGGCGTATTCGCGCCAGCCAAGATGGTCTGGTTTCAGGATCTTCCGGTGGCCATAAAAATGGTTATCGTGCCCGGCATAAATACCGCCGCTGCGCACCCCGCAGGCACGCTCACACATCGCCGCCCAGCGTTCGGGTTCAATGACATGATAGAGCCACAAGCCCTGACGCTGTTCCGGGCCAAACGGTTCGCAGATGCGCATATAACGCGGCGGCACCCCCGCCTTGTACATCAGGTCGTATAACGGGTTATAGCAACATTTCGATTTCGCGAACCACGTCCAGATGTCGGCGGTTTTCCAGTCGTACAGAGGGTAGATATACCAGGTGTGCCCGCCCGGTGCGACGGTCGTCCAGGGTTTATCGTCAGAAAAGCGCTGCTTACGTGCCGACGCGATAGCCAGAAAGCGGTTGTAGGATTCATCGGCGCGGATCCCCACCATAACGGCGGCAGGACGTTTTTGCGCATACCATTCGGCAAACTCTCGCACGAAGACTTCAAACGTCATTCCCTGCTGATAAAAATCGAAATAGTGATAATCGGTAATGGCATCTTCCGGTGGCTGGCGAACCCAGTTTGTCCCGGGTTCCCAGCACTGCCATTCAGGTTGAAACTGTGACAGGGCGTTCTGGGTCGTGAGCGGAAGCGCTACCCACCAGAACTGATGGATAACATCCCGATACAGCGTTCTCATCGTGTCAACATGCTGAATGGTTGAGGAGAATTGCGCTTCCCAGTCCAGAAAGATGACATCTATTTTTCGCTTTAATTGCCGTGCTTGCTGGGCAACGAGATGCAGCATCACGGTAGAATCTTTTCCACCGGAAAAGGAAACGCATACCCTGGAGAAATTGTTTAGCGTCCAGTCTATGCGTTCCGCTGAAGCGTCTAAAACATTTTCCTGTAAAGGGATTTTATAGATCGACATGGTTAATCGCATCCTGCGTGTTAAATGTCTGGAAAAAATTAAGACGATATTATGAAATCATTTTTCATTATTTTCACGGGATCATTTTTTCAGTTTGCGATTTTTATATTCATCATATAAATGATTTTACGCAGATGGAGCGGAAAGACAGAGTTTATGCATTTTCTCAATGAACGTTGAAAAAACGCTGCTGTTCAGCGATGAACGGCTGTAAAGCATATAGACATGTATTTCGGGCAATTCAAATGGGGCGGCGATCCGTTTTATTTTTAACGTCTCTTTATAGGCTTCATAGATTGATACGGGTATAAAGCCTAACAGATCAGATGAACTGACCATGGAGATAAGCGAGCTGATGGAGTCCGTGCGAAAAGCAATATCTCTTTCCGGGAAAAGGTCATTGGCGCGATTCTGGAACTCTTTAACGCCCGGGTGCGCACTCTGGTAAAAGGTGAATTTTTCCCGGTATAACGCTTCAAGACTGACCGTATCGGCGAGTCTTGGGTGGTTTTCTCGGCAGATTAACGCTATTGGCACCGTGGCAAAGTGAGAACACACCACAGAGCGATTCTTAATTGGGGCAATAGTAAAGATCAGGTCGGCTTTACGGTAGGCGAGCAGGTCCTCTGCGGATTCCGGAGAGATAAGCATATCTCGTTGTTCTATCTCGTAATTTTCCTCTGACATTAGCAGCTTCATTGGTTCGAGCATATAGCCGGGCGACATCATTTGAGAGCAATAGATAACGAACTTTTTCTTGATGTCCGAGTGATGCATCATGTTGATCGTCTGCTCAATTTGGTTGAGATTCTGTTCAAGATGATGATGCAGGTTGGTGCCCACCGTGGTCGGCGTAATTCCCTTACCTGAGCGGATGAACAGGGGGTCATTGAGCTGGCCACGCAGACGTTGCAGCGACTGGCTCACGGCGGATGGCGTGATATAAAGTGTCTCGGCAGCCTTACTGATACTGAGATGTTGGTAAATGCATTCGAAGATGACTAACAGATTGAGATCGAATTTTTTTAGGTCGTAGAGGTTGGCCATGTTTCGTCCTGAGTGTGCTGTGTTTGCTGTCGTTATCACATCATGGAGTACGACAGAGGGAAGTTACCTTTAACAATCCGTGGGGGTAACTCGCTTAATTTAAAAATTAAGTGATCTTAATATATCACGGCTTTGGATTATTGAAACACAACTTCAAGATTTATTAAGATAATTTTATCTTTAAAGTGTGATTGAATTATTTGAATGACAACTGGCATTTATATATAGCGCGAAATTTATAATGAAATTAAATTTATAACGTTTCTGAGGCCTGTTCGATTCTGCCTATCACAACCATAGGCAGGACTATCCCTCTTATGCATTGCTCAATGCGCGCACGGATGCTGTAATCAAACCGCTGTTACGGCCTTGATACAAGGTATGTAGAGCGCAACGCAACGCCAGCTTCGGCTGGCACTGAATGTACCTGCGGGGAATTCAGGTATCAGGGCCGCCCGTTGAGGCGGCCTTTTTACTTTCAGGCTTTCCTGTAAAAGGTTCACCTTGCTGTCTTGTTGCTGTTGTAAGGTTTGGCTGATTGATTTGATAAAGCATACGCATTAGCCCCGATGAACAAAGTTGGTTACCTTACATCTCAACGAAAACACGGAGGAAGTACAGATGTCCTTGATTAACACCAAAATTAAACCTTTCAAAAACCAGGCGTTCAAAAACGGTGAGTTCATCGAAGTTACTGAGAAAGATACCGAGGGCCGCTGGAGCGTGTTCTTCTTCTATCCGGCTGACTTCACCTTCGTTTGCCCGACCGAACTGGGTGACGTGGCAGACCACTACGAAGAACTGCAAAAGCTGGGCGTAGACGTTTACTCTGTTTCTACCGATACCCACTTCACCCACAAAGCGTGGCACAGCAGCTCTGAAACTATCGCGAAAATCAAATACGCGATGATCGGCGACCCGACTGGCGCCCTGACCCGTAACTTCGACAACATGCGTGAAGATGAAGGCCTGGCAGACCGCGCGACCTTCGTTGTTGACCCGCAGGGCATTATCCAGGCTATCGAAGTTACCGCTGAAGGTATCGGCCGTGATGCATCTGACCTGCTGCGCAAAGTGAAAGCGGCTCAGTACGTTGCTTCTCACCCAGGCGAAGTGTGCCCGGCGAAATGGAAAGAAGGCGAAGCGACGCTGGCTCCATCTCTGGACCTGGTTGGCAAGATCTAAGTCTGTAAAGCCTGGCGGCGCTACGCTTGCACTGGCCTACAGTATCGTAGGCCGGGTAAACGAAGTGCCACCCGGCAATCAATGGGCGCTCCCCGCGCCCATTTCATTCCAGCACCATGATGCAAGTTGCATTCAGGCAGCCCGTATAAGGCGGCTTGCATGATGACGTTTTAAGAGAGGGAAGAATAATGCTCGACGCTAACATGAAAACCCAGCTCAAGGCCTACCTTGAGAAACTGACCAAACCTGTTGAGCTGATTGCCACGCTGGACGACAGCGCGAAATCGGCAGAAATCAAAGCGCTGCTGACAGAGATTGCTGAGCTGTCGCCGAAAGTGACCTTCAAAGAAGACAACACGCTGGCAGTCCGTAAGCCTTCTTTCCTGATCGCTAACCCAGGGTCTGACCAGGGGCCGCGTTTCGCGGGCTCTCCGCTGGGGCATGAATTTACCTCGCTGGTGCTGGCGCTGCTGTGGACCGGTGGTCATCCGTCAAAAGAAGCGCAGGCGCTGCTGGAGCAGATCCGCGATATCGACGGTGATTTTGAGTTTGAAACCTATTACTCACTCTCCTGCCACAACTGTCCGGACGTGGTGCAGGCGCTGAACCTGATGTCAGTCCTCAACCCACGCATTAAGCACACGGCGATTGACGGCGGTACGTTCCAGAACGAAATCACCGAGCGCAACGTGATGGGCGTTCCGGCGGTTTACCTGAATGGTCAGGAGTTCGGCCAGGGGCGTATGACCTTGACCGAAATCGTCGCCAAAGTGGATACCGGCGCAGAAAAACGTGCGGCGGAAGAGTTGAACCAACGCGATGCGTACGACGTACTGATTGTTGGCTCCGGCCCGGCGGGCGCGGCGGCAGCGGTCTACTCCGCACGTAAAGGGATCCGTACCGGTCTGATGGGGGAGCGTTTCGGTGGTCAGGTTCTGGATACCGTTGACATTGAAAACTACATTTCCGTGCCGAAAACCGAAGGCCAGAAGCTGGCCGGGGCGTTGAAAGCGCACGTCAGCGACTACGACGTGGATGTCATTGACAGCCAGAGCGCCAGCAAACTGGTTCCGGCGGCGGTCGAGGGTGGTTTGCACCAGATTGAAACAGCGTCCGGCGCGGTGCTGAAGGCGCGCAGCGTGATCATTGCCACCGGCGCGAAATGGCGCAACATGAACGTCCCGGGCGAAGATCAGTATCGCACCAAAGGCGTGACCTATTGCCCGCACTGTGACGGCCCGCTGTTCAAAGGTAAACGCGTCGCGGTGATCGGCGGCGGTAACTCCGGCGTGGAAGCGGCTATCGATCTGGCGGGAATTGTTGAACACGTTACCCTGCTGGAGTTCGCCCCGGAGATGAAAGCGGACCAGGTGTTGCAGGATAAGGTGCGTAGCCTGAATAACGTCGATATTGTGCTCAATGCCCAGACGACAGAAGTGAAAGGCGACGGCAGCAAAGTGACCGGTCTGGAATACCGTGACCGCGTGAGTGGCGATATCCACAGCGTGGCGCTGGCAGGGATCTTTGTTCAGATTGGCCTGCTGCCAAACACCACCTGGCTGGAAGGCGCGATTGAGCGCAACCGCATGGGCGAGATCATCATTGATGCGAAATGCGAAACCAGCGTGAAGGGCGTGTTTGCGGCGGGCGACTGCACCACCGTGCCGTACAAACAGATCATCATCGCCACCGGTGAAGGTGCGAAAGCGTCGCTGAGCTCGTTTGATTATCTGATCCGCACCAAAACCGCATAATAAAAGAAAGCAAGACGACACCTGCAATGCCAGAGGCCACCAAAAGGTGGCCTCTTTTTTTATCTCACGACCATCACCGGAATGTGGGTGTGGCGGATCACGCTGGAGGCGTTCGACCCCAGCAGGTGAGTGGTGATGGAAGGGTTACGTGAACCAATCACTACCACGTCGGCATTTAATTCCCCCGCCAGCTCATTAACGGCGTCGCGCACGCTACCGAACCGGACGTGGGTTTTGATGCGGGAAGGATCGATGCTGAAGTGCCCGACCATGGTTTGCAGGCGTGTCTCGGCTTCATGCTGTAAATGCTCTTCAAAACGACGCACATCAGCAGCGAAACGATGCAGGCTCAGGCTGGCAGAGCCCGGTAAAACATGCAGAAGATGAATAACTCCGTCCTGCTGCGCGAGAAATTCCGCGTGACGTACAGCCTTATCACTCAGTTCCATTTCGAAAACATCAACCGGCATAATGATTGTTTGATACATAACCGTTTCTCCTTGTTTATAAACGCTGAAATCATTCAACCACAAAATATAAAAGGTTTCTGTAATCCCGACAGCACTTTTTTATCTCGCCAGGATAAATCTCAAAACAGCCGGATTCCGGGGCAGATCCCGAGAGATAGCTACCCTTTTATAAGCTTACCCACACCCTTTCGGAGGTTGCATGAAAGCTCTCACCTATCACGGTCCGCATCATGTTCGGGTCGATAATGTCCCCGATCCGGGCATCGAACAGCCTGACGATATCATCCTGCGCGTAACGGCCACGGCGATCTGTGGTTCTGATTTGCATCTTTATCGCGGAAAAATTCCCAAGGTCCAGCACGGCGATATCTTTGGTCATGAATTTATGGGCGAGGTGGTGGAGTGCGGGAGCGAAGTGAAAAACGTGCAGAAAGGTGACCGGGTGGTGATCCCGTTTGTGATTGCCTGCGGTGACTGCTTCTTTTGCCAGATGCAACAGTACGCGGCCTGCGAAAACACGAACCGCGGGCAGGGCGCGGCGCTGAACAAAAAGCAAATTCCCGCCCCTGCCGCGCTGTTTGGCTACAGCCATCTTTACGGCGGCGTGCCGGGCGGACAGGCGGAGTATGTGCGCGTCCCGAAAGGCAACGTGGGGCCGTTTAAAGTGCCCCAGCTGCTGTCTGACGACAAAGCGCTTTTCCTGTCAGATATTCTGCCTACCGCCTGGCAGGCGGCAAAAAATGCGCAGATCCAGAAAGGCTCCAGCGTCGCCGTATTCGGGGCCGGGCCGGTGGGGTTACTGACCATTGCCTGCGCGCGGCTTCTCGGCGCAGAGCAGATTTTCGTGGTTGACCATCATCCCTATCGACTGCGGTTTGCCCAGGAGCGCTACGGCGCGATCCCGATTAACTTTGATGACGATAACGACGCGGCGGAGAAAATCATTGAGCAAACGGCCGGACAGCGCGGAGTGGATGCGGTGATTGATGCCGTCGGGTTTGAGGCCAAAGGCAGCACCACGGAAACGATCCTCAGTAACCTGAAAATTGAAGGCAGCAGCGGCAAAGCCCTGCGCCAGTGCATTGCTGCGGTGCGGCGCGGCGGCGTGGTCAGCGTGCCGGGCGTGTACGCCGGTTTTATTCACGGCTTCCTGTTTGGCGATGCCTTCGATAAAGGGCTGAGCTTTAAGATGGGGCAGACCCACGTCCATGCCTGGCTGGGAGAGCTGCTGCCGCTCATCGAAAAAGGGCTGCTTACCCCAGAAGATATTGTGACCCACTATCTTCCGCTGGCTGATGCGGAACGCGCCTATAAGATCTTCGAAAAACGGGAGGAGGAGTGCCGCAAGGTGATCCTGGTGCCTGGCGCAGACACCCCGGAGGCAGCGCAGCAGAAAGTGAAGGGACTGGTGAATGCCTTCCCCGGCGGCGTTGTGTGAGGTTCCTCACTCACCAGTGGCGCTCAAGATACAGCACCGCCACGACGAGGATCGCCAGGATGATGAGAAAAACCAGTGTGATAACAAGTATCTCACCCATGACCGTCCCCACGGCACTACAACAGACTAAGCGTGGATTAAGCGGTTTTTGTCCGGTATAGCACAATAGGGTGAATTTGCGGAAAGAGGATGCGGGTGCATCCTCTGTGCAAAGCGGGGTCGCTTGTTCAGAAGGGATTAACGCAGGTAATCGCCAGCGGCTTCGGGCTGGTAGAGCAGCTCAAGCACTTCCAGGTGAGCTGAGGCGCCGCCCGGGAGTTCCCAGTGGATGGTATCGCCCGTGCGCAGTCCAAGCAGCGCTGCGCCCACGGGTGCCAGCACCGACAGTTGCGTGCTGCTGTCGGTCATCTGCCCCGGATAGACCAGCGTACGAGTGAGCTCCTCTCCGGTGGTCAGGTTGCGGAACTTCACCTGGCTGTTCATGGTGACCACATCATGCGGCATGGTCTCAGGCGTACACATCTGCGCCCGGTCGAGCTCTTCGTTCAGCGCATCGGCTACCGGCAGCGAGGCGAATTCTGGTTTCTCCAACAGTCGGTCAATACGTTCTGCGTCGAGTTCATTGATGATAATCGTAGGTCTGGACATTTTTACTCCATGTCGTTAATGCTGCGTGTAACGCAGAAACCAATCCAAAAGAAAACCCTCGCCGTCTGGCAGCGAGGGTTTAACTTATCTGATGATACTGTCTGAAACCGTAAGTTTGAAGTGATGAAGGTCACAATCATGCGCCATATGACTTTTTGGCAATAAACCCGGCGTCCCGATTCACGCTGAACGGAAATTTCGTTACGCTGGAAAGACTGAACCCGGGCAATGCGCGTTGCAGCCCCAGCGTAGAGAGAGCGATATGTACTTTTACCAACCGTCTCAGGGGCACGGCCTGCCGCACGACCCGCTGAACGCCATTATCGGTCCACGTCCGATTGGCTGGATCTCATCCTGTGATAAGGCCGGTCAACTGAACCTTGCCCCGTACAGCTTCTTTAACTGCTTTAACTATCGCCCACCGATCATTGGTTTTTCAAGCAACGGCTGGAAGGATAGCGTGCGGAATATTACCGAAACGGGGGAGTTTGTCTGGAACCTCGCAACGCGCGATCTGGCCGAGGCGATGAATGAAACCTCCGCCACGCTCCCTCATGGCGAGGATGAATTTACCTTTGCCGGCCTGACGCCCGTAGCCAGCCAGCTTGTGAGCTCGCCGCGCGTGGCGGAAAGCCCGGTGAATTTCGAGTGTCGATTGTCACAGTGCATTCAGCTTACCGGCGCGGATGGGACACCGATTGATACCTGGCTGGTGCTCGGCGAAGTCGTGGGCGTCCATATCGCCGAGAGTTTGCTGGAAGAGGGGATATACCAGACCGCGAAAGCGCAGCCCATTCTGCGTGCGGGTGGACCTACAGCCTACTACGCCATCAGTGACAGCCATCGCTTCGACCTGGTACGCCCGGATGCGCGCAGGGGGTGATATGCGCGCAACCCTGTTGCCCGCCGATCAGCAGTTTTTTGCCGATCTGTTGAGCGGCCTGGTGCTCAACCCACAGCAGCTGGGGCGAGTCTGGTTTGCTCAACGTGGCGCGTCTGACGCTGTCGGAAGCGTGAGCCGCGACTGGCCACGGCTTGATGTCGTTCTTCGCGGGGAATATGGCAACAGACTGGTTACCGGGCAGCAGACCCTCTGCCAGGGGGAAATGCTGTTTCTTCCCGCCCAGGCCGCCAGCGTCCCGGTGTTTGAACGACCGGTCATGCTGCTGAGCATTCTTTTTGCGCCGTCGTGGCTGGGGCTGGTGTTTCATGATACCCGTCACGGGCGATCCGTGCCTGCGCAGCGACACGTTGAGCTTCCTCATCCTGAACGAGGCGAATGTGCCGCGATGCTGATGGCCCTGACGCACCTGAGCACTTCCCCGCAGGATCAGGCCATTATTCAACCGCTGGTGCTGAGCCTGCTGCACTGGTGCCGGAAAGTGGTGTCGTCGCTGCCTGAACCGGGACTGTCGCGCGGGGATTTCCTCTATCAGAGCATTTGTAACTGGGTGCAGGAAAACTATGCTGAATCCCTGTCGCGGGACAGCGTCGCCGCGCTTTTTAATATTTCGGCTAACCATCTGTCACGCCTGTTCTCCCAACAGGGGACGATGAGTTTTGTGGATTACGTTCGTTGGGTGCGTATGGCGAAGGCGAGAACCATCCTGCAAAAATACCACCTGCCGGTGGGGGAAGTGGCGAAGCGCTGCGGCTATGCCGATAGCGACTATTTTAGCCGTCTGTTCCGGCGCCAGTTTGGCCTGACGCCGGGGGAGTATCGCGCACGCTTTCAGTGACAGTCAGAACGTGATTTCAGCGTTCAACAGATCCAGGATACTTTGCGGCGTCGTTGCTGCAAACAGCGACTCGCGAAACGTTTTATTGACCAGCTTCCGCGCCAGCTGGGAAAAGACCTTCACGTGATTAATCCCTTCCTGAGCGCCGAGCGTCAGCATGATCACCAGCTCGACATCGCCCAAATCCGACTCCCAGTCAATCGCCTTGTCCAGGCGTGCAATGCTGATGCTGGAGTGGCGTATCCATTGCGATTTGGTGTGAGGGATCGCCACGCCAAACCCGACGGCGGTGGTGACAATCTCTTCGCGCTGCCAGAGATCTTCTTCAAGTTCGAGCGGGTTTTCGGTCCTGCCATGAATCGCAAGATTTCCGCATAAGAACTGAAGCACCTGCTCTTTTGAGGTCAGCGGCTCATTGACCACGATAGTCTCCAGGGCCAGCAAGGGACGCGGCGGCGCTTCCGGTGTGAAATCCGCCAGCAGGGCTTCAATCTCCTCTGCGCTGCGGCTGTCGCAGGCCTTTTCCGCCAGCGCCCGGCAGGTTGCCATGTCCAGCTGACGCAGCTGGGTTTTTACCGCAGGGATGCGCGGCCCGCTCATGCTGAACTCATCTAAGCCCAGACCAAGCAGAAGAGGGAGGTAGCGCTGCTCTCCGCCAAGTTCCCCGCAAATGCCGACCCATTTCCCGTGACGATGCGCTGCGGCGACAATCTGGCGAACCATGCGTAAAAAAGACGGTGTGATGGGGTTATACAGCCCCGAAACGCGCGGGTTGTTGCGATCGACAGCGTAGAGATACTGAGTCATATCGTTCGAGCCGATACTGAAGAAATCCACCTCTTCGCAGAAGTGATCGATGATAAAGCAGACTGAAGGCACTTCAACCATGATCCCCAGCGGCAGGTGCGCGGTGTGACGTAACCCCTGTGAGGCCAGGGCGTCACGAACGTTTTGCAGCTCCTGTTTGATCCATAAAATCTGATCGAGACTGTGCACCATCGGGATCATCAACAGCGCATTGCCGCTGGCGCCTGCGCGTAAGATCGCGCGCAGTTGGGTGCGGAAGAGATCGGCAAATTCGGGATAAATACGAACGGCGCGATAGCCGAGGAACGGGTTTTCTTCCTGGGGAATGTTCAGGTAAGGGATCTGCTTATCGCCGCCGATGTCCATTGTGCGAAAGATGACCGGCTTGCCCTGCGCGGAGAGCAGCACCTGCTGATAGGCTTCGAATTGCTCCTGCTCGTCCGGCGCGGAGTCTCTGTCCATATACAGCATTTCAGTGCGAAACAGCCCGATACCCTGCGCGCCGCAGGCAAACGCCCCGGGCGCTTCCAGCGCGCTGCCGATGTTGGCGGCAATCTCTACCGGTACGTTGTCGCGGGTGAGTGCTGGAAGACCCGCATCTTTGATCTGCTGCTGGTGGCGTCGGTCGGCAAGGCGCTGCGCCACGCTATAGTAATCATTCACCGCGTCGTTGGGTTCAACGACCAGCACGCTACAGATGCCGTCCAGAATGACCTCTCTTCCCATCAACGGCGCCAGCGAGGCGACCGTTAAACCACTCAGCACAGGCACGGAGGCCGCGCGTGCCAGGATCAGCGTATGCGACGTCCGGCCTGTTTTTTCAAGCACCATGCCTTTCAGATACTGCGTGTCGAGGCTGAGAAACTGGCTGGGCGTCAGATCTTCTGCCACCAGAATAGTGGGAGCGCTGAGGGTGAATGCGGAGGTTTGCTGCAACTCCGGCCAGGTAATGTTAAGAAGCTGCTCGCTGATGTCGCGAATATCGCTGACGCGTTCACGCAGGTAGTCGCTGGCGGAGAGCGACAGCTTGTCGCAGATCAGCTCCATATTACGAATGATCGCCTCCGCAAGGCTTAGCCGCTCCTCGGCGATCAGTCGGCGTATGGTGCCGCCAAACTCCTCATCCTGGATCAGCGAAAGATGCGCGCTGAGAATGGTTTTACTCTCGCCGTCCAGCCCGCGCAGACGGTGGTTGAGCTGTTCAGCCAGTGTCGCCAGGCTGTGTTCCAGGCGGGTAATATCTTCCGGCGAGGCGGGGATCTGACAATAACGTTTGAGGTTATCGCTCTGCCAGCCTCGCAGAGTGCCAGCCCCGATGCCACTGGCGAGCGTAATGCCGTGCTGAAGGTGGGGAGCAAGCCTTACAAGCGAACGGGGCAGGGGATGCGCAACGTGCGGCGCGTCGCCGGAGGGAATACTGTCGCTGTCGATAAACGCGCCGGTGAGATACGCCTCCAGCACGCGTCGGGCCTGCTCCTCGTCGCTGCCGTTAATTTCCAGCACGCAGCTGTCATTAAACAGCGTACCGGTACTGATCAGCGCCAGCGAGCTTTTGGCATCCGCGTGAGTGTTAAGCCGTCTGTTGATAAAACGGATGTCGCTGCGCCATGCGCTGCACTGCTCTTTTAACGCCCAGGCCGGACGCGCATGCAGGCCGTTGGGCAGTGGGCAGAAAAATTCAATTGAAAGCATACTTCCTCCTGGCCGCGTGAGATCAGCATCTGAAGTCCGTCAGATGATCCACGGTCTCACGGTTCATGCATGCCACAAGCGCGACAAGCAGTTGTTGGGTGTGATGAATGTCTTTTTCGTCGGCAATGGATGCCGCGCAGTGCCCGTGTCGGGTCGGGGGACCAAGCACAAGAGTCGGCACGCCAGTGCCGGACAGATGGATCGCCCCGCCGTCCGTTCCGCCGTTGCTGAACATGTCTTTTTGCAGCGGGATCCCTTGCGAGCGCGCGATCGTCTCAGCCAGCGCAATCAGTTTGGCTGGGGCGATGAGCGTTTTGTCGTACAGCACCAGCATCGGGCCCGCACCGATCTGGCGATGGTTGGCGCTGCCATAATCGAAATTTTTTGACCAGCAGGCGGTATCCAGCACCAGCGCGATATCAGGATGAATGGCGCGCGTGGCGGTCTGGCCGCCGCGCAGGCCGACCTCTTCACTTGAGCTGGCCACCAGCCAAAGCTCGCAGTCGAGCGGCGTCTGGTGCAGCTCGCGCAGCAGCGCGATCAGCAGGTAACAGCCGAGACGATCGTCGAAGGCTTTACCCATCACCCGATTGTGGGGAAGAGTCTGAAAGGGTGTATCGAACGTCACGCGGTCGCCTGCGTCGATACCGGTGGCGAATACCTCCTCCGCCGACGTCGCGCCAATGTCGACACGCAAATTGTCAACGTTTTCTCCTTTCAGATCCCCATCCAGCAGGCCCGGTATTTTTTCCCCGTTACGCGTGGAGATGCGCACCGGCTGAAGGGTACGGGCCATCATGCGCACGTTGCCGATGGGCAGGACATCAATGGCCCCTTCGCGCGAGACGCTACGCACCATAAAACCGACTTCATCCATATGGGCGCAGACCATCACCTTCGGGCCCCGGCTCTGGTTGACGCGGATAAGCACGGAACCCAGCCCATCAAACTGAACCTCTTTATGGTATTTTTGCGCCTCACTGAGCAGGATGTCGCGTACCTCTTGCTCTGAGGCCGCAATGGCGTCTGCTTCGCTCAGGGCGCACAGTAAATCTCTGTCCACTCTTGTTCTCCCGTCAGCAATAGCCGTTTGTCGAGGGTATAAAGCACCTCGGCGCCCGTTTCCGTCACCAGCACCACATCTTCAATTCGTACCCCGCCCAGGTGTTCAAGGTAGATCCCCGGCTCAACGGTCAGCACCATGCCGGGCTGCAACGGGGTGCGGTCGGTAGGGGAAAAACGTGGATTTTCATGTACATCAATACCAATGGCATGGCCGGTGTTATGCCCGAACTGCGGGCCGTAACCTGCACGTTCAATCACGGAACGTGCGGCGCTATCGATCTGATGACAGGAAACGCCGGGGCGGATGGCATCAATGGCCGCCTGTTGTGCCGCCAGAACGATCTGGTACACCGCATAGAGAGGGTGCTCCTCCGGCGGCGTGTTTTGCCCGGCGACAAGAAAGGTCCTTGTCATATCCGAGCAATACCCCTGGTGTTGGGCGCCGAAATCAAGGGTGATCATCTCGCCAGGCATAATCACTTTATCAGTGGCTTTGCCGTGGGGCAGCGCACCGCGCGGCCCGCTGGCGACAATGGTGTCGAAAGAGGGCTTGTCCGCACCCTCCTGCTTCATAAACCACTCCAGCTCGGCAGCGACTTCACGCTCGCGCATACCGGGCTGAATGAAACGCCGGATGTGTCGTGCGGCGCGGTCGGCAATGCCGCATGCTGCACGGATACGGTCGATTTCGTCAGCGCTTTTTATCTGCCGCAGCGCGTCGAGCGAGGTGCTGCAAAGGGTAGTATTCAGCGTATCGCGCCACAGCACGCCTGTTTGCCAGCTCACGTATTCACCCTCAAAGCCAAGACGGGCGAGATTGTCCTTCGCAATAATCTGGTTCACCGCCTGCGCAAACGGGTTCTCCGTGTTAAGCAGGTGCATCTCATAGCCCGCCGCTCGTGAAGCGATATCGCTGTAGTAACGGAAATCCACCAGGATATGTGCCGCGGTTTGTGTCACCAGCACATATCCCGAACCGGTTGAAATGCCCAGGTGCGGCTGTTTATTCTGGCGCGAAGAGATGAGCACGCCGTCCAGTTTTTCCGCAGCCAGCCAGGCATGAAGCCTTCTCAGTAATTCCATGGTTCACCCCGTTACAGCGTGTCGATAGCGAGTTTTCCGCGCTTGTGCAGACTGTTACGAATAATCACGACCAACAGCGCGGTGATCGCCGCCCCGACCACAATACTGAGCATGTACGCCCCCAGATTGGTGACCAGCGGCCACGCCCAGATCGCCGATTCAGGGAACCACTGCACGGCACCGAGCGCGGTGGCGGTCATCGCACCCGCGATCGCACCCGCCATATACGCCGGCAGCGTCGCAAGCGGATTTTCCAGCAGGAACGGGATGGCCCCTTCACTGATGCCCATAAAGGCGAGGAACATGGCCGTTTTGCCTTGCGGATAAAGCTGCGGACTAAACAGGCGTTTGCCGGTCAGACGATGGTCAATCAGCGTGGCCAGCCCCAGACCAATGGGCGGAATAACAATCGCCACGGCGCGGGAGGTGATGGGCAGGACATGATCGGTTGTCAGCCCCAGGCCAACAAATCCCGCCGCTTTGTTAATGGGGCCGCCAAGATCAATCGCCGTGGCCGCCGCCATCCCGATGGCGTACATCATTGAGCCCGCCTGACCCGCCGCCAGCAGTACGGTCCGCATACCTGCATTCAGCCAGCCGCCAATCGGCGTGATGATGTAATACATCGCCAGCATCACAAACAGCGCCGAGAGGATTGGGATCAGAAAGGTGCTTTTAAAGGCCAGCAGATACTGCGGTACGTTAATACGGCTATTCAGCCATTTGACCAGATAGCCTGCGGCTATGGCGATAATCAGCGCGCCAATAAACGTGGAGGGCACGGGTTTGGTGGCAAGCCAGGTTAGTTTTTCCGCATCAAAGTTCAGCACCAGCGTCGGCTGCGTGGCGACAAGGCCACCGATAAACCCGGCCGGGAAGGCCAGCTTTCCGCCGATAGAGTTGGCGACAAAGGCGGCAAACATCGGGATGGCGAAGCTGAACAGCAGCCCGCCGAACGATTCGGTCAGATAGCCAAATTTCAATACCGAGAGATTGAAACCGGTGAATTTGCCAGAGTTAAGCGCGTCGAGAATACCGGTGTCAGGCGGGATCTCCAGCCAGACGTAGGCGATGAGCTGTGAAATGGCGAGGATAACCCCGCCCATGATAAGCGTTGGCACCATGCGGGATATCCCCGACATAATGTGCTGTGGAAGCTCTTTCCAGAAAGACGCACCGGCGGCAACCGGTGCGGATTTGATGGCAAGTGTGTCACCCTCGTGACTGTCCGGGCGAACCGCGCTGCGTTTTTTAATAGCCATGACGAAAACCCCTGGGTGTGAGGATTATTATTGTTCTGCTGCAATCATCTCTTCGATCTCTTTCAGGGTGCCTGCCGCGTTTTTAATAGCGTCCTGAAGCGTAATCTCATACACGTCGCGCGTTTCGAAGCGCTCATTGTCTTCCGGGGTGATCGCGATGGCGTGGATAATAATGTCAGCGTCGGCAATATCCTGCGGGGTCAGGCGATTCTGGATCCCGTCCGCGCCCTGGGTTTCAATTTTTACCTCATAACCGGCTTCCGTCGCCGCGTCTTCCAGCGCCTGGGCTGCCATGAAGGTATGTGCCAGGCCCATCGGGCAGGCGCACAGTGCAATCAGTTTTTTAGCCATGTGAAATTCCTCCTGTAGATAACGCCATGATTATGGCGGGGAGGTTTCAGTGATGTTTACCGGATTAATAATGCTTTAGCTGGAAAAATGATGCGTGTGAGCGGAAGTGTGAGGTTAATCGTCATATCACGGAAATCAATGAAAAACCGGGCAAAAAGGTGCCCGGCGCAGCATCAGTAACCGGCTTTATCAATGACAAACTGTTTGCCGCAGTTGCCCGGATGCGGCTGTGGCGCAAAGGAGCCGGCAGAGAGCGGGTTGTTGATGGTGCTGGCGTTCAGCGAGATCTGCATCTCGGTCAGATAAGCCGGATTGCCGTGGCAGGTAAGCTTGAACGCTTTTACGCTCTGTTTCCCCCAGCTTTTGGCCACGGCTGCATCGAAGTCGCTGCGGCGGACGGTTTTGCCATAATTTTCCGCCAGAAATTTTCCTGCCGCGCTGTGCTTCACCTCCTGGTTCATGCGCACCATGGTGCCGAAGTAAGCGTCGGGATCAAAACCAAAGCAGACGCCGTGTTTCGCGTATTCATAACGTTCAAGGCAGGAGTTGCCGCCCGCGCCGGGCATCACGCTGTTCAGCTTCGCCGCGCCGGTTAGCGATAGTCCGGTCTCTGCGGCGTCACATTTGCGGCTGGCTTTTGCTTCCGGCATATTCGGAACCGGACGAGTGGCACAGCCGAAGCGCATCCAGCGGCGTTCATCCACTCCGCGAGCGGCAATAGATTTCGGCAGCGCGGGCCATAAGCCGTGGACGGTCAGAAAATCGGTTTTGTTGCTGCTCTCTTTTTGCAGGCGACACTCTTCCGGTTCGTCACGGTTACGTTCGACCATGCTCTGGCAAAATCCGGTTTGCCAGGAAAGGGCCAGAACGTAGCGATCGAAATCGCCGTACTGGGTTGGCTTAAGCGGATCTGCCTGAATTGAGAAGACACAGAGTGCAAGCGCTACTGCGCCAGACGGGATAACGATATCCTTCCTGAACATTTGCTTTCCTGATTGGTTGGGCGCGATTAATTTCTGGGGGTTATTAAAGCACAAAAAGCGCCCGCAGGCGCTTTTTGGAAATCAGGAATTTCGCTTAGGCAGCGCCGGGAACCAGCACTTCGGTGGCGATAATAACGATAATCAGGCCAACCAGCACCGGCACTGACGTGCGTTTTACCACTTCAAACGGAGAGATTTTCGCCATCCCCGCAACCGCAACCACCACGCCCGATACCGGAGAAATGGTACGGCCCAGGTTGGAAGCCTGAAGCATCGGAATGGACAGGTAAGCCGGGTTGATGCCGGAGGAGTGCGCCAGCTTAGGGATCATCTCAACAAAGGCGTAGAACGGCGCGTTACCGGAGCCGGTGGTCATCGCCGCCAGCATGGTCAGCACCACCAGCACCAGCATCAGGATAATGCTGGCCGAGCCGAACGAGGTGGCGATAGAGATCAGGCTCTGAATAAAGCCGATGGTGCTCAGCCCCTGGGCAAACACCCCCGCGGCAACCAGCAGCATCACCACGCCCGCGAAGGCATCCGCCATACCGCGGAAGGCAACTTCCAGACCCGTGAACACTTTCTGGGTGTTAAAACCACGAACGAATTCCAGGATGGCCGCCAGCAGCATACAGATCACCAGGATAGTGATGATGTGCAGCTGCGGGCCCCATTTGCCGTCGAAAATAAGCACGCCAATAATCGGCGTGAAGGGCAGGATGGAATAAAACGCCGGGGCGGTAGTGGTGATTTCGCTGACGTCCATCATTTCGTGGCTGACGTTCTCTTTCTTATCGAGATAGCGCTGCCAGAAGAAATGCGCCACGCCCATGCCGAGAATAGCGGTGATGGAGATCGGCAGTGTGGTTTTGAAGGCGAAGTCAATCAACGACATTTCCGCGGCTTTTGCGGCCAGCACTACGTCACCGGAAGTAGGGGAGAGAATAATCGCCGCCGGAGAGGCGCAAATAGCCGCCGCTGCGCCACGGCTGATCCCGACGTTAACCATTACCGGGAACAACGTTGCCATTAACAGCACGCCAAGGCCCGTTGCTGAGGAAACGGCTAATGACATCAGACAGGCCAGGAAATAGGCCGCGACCATCAGCAGATAGGGGGAATTAATATATTGCAGCGGCTTAGAAGCCAGCTTTACCACCATATCATTCGCGCCGATATGGGTCATATAGGCAGCAAATCCGCAGAGCATCATGATCATCATGCCCAGATCGCCGCCGCGGCTCATCAGCAGAATTTTTATATATTCCACAATATCGGTAGCGGTATATCCGGTGCTGGCTTCGCTGGCGGGTAAAACCTGATGACCCATTAGCGCGCTAATGATCAGCAGCGTCAGGCCGCCGACAAATAGCACGCCGGTGGCTGAGTAACCTTTAATGATGTAGCGTGCTACACCAACAATGACCACGACTCCAATGAGGAGTTCGAGAAAAGTAAGCATGATTTCCCCTGTATCCTTGCTGCCCGAGAGACAAATAATCAATAAAAAAGAAGCTGAAATGTGCCGAATAAATGTCCAGTCCTTGCTGATTAAAATCAAGAAAGAGACTACTAAAGGCACTGATGACGATATTTTTGCTAACCCTGCGTCATTTATATTAAGACGTTATTGACCTGATGAATAGATATTATATGTCATTAAAATGATGGTGAAGTGTTAAGGTTTTGAGTATTACTTGCCGACAATCGATTTAAAACGTAAATCTCTTTAAAACCACTTCTCTTTCATTCTTTTGCCTGCTTATACTCGGTTCACTTTTACCCTATCCGACGATCTGAATATGCACGCCAGCTGGACATATCGCCTGCGCTTTATCAAAAAACATCTGCTGATGTTTTTGCTGGCGTTTGGCTGGCTGTTGATCCAGAGTCAGGTGGCCGTCGCCTCCCATCAATGTTCAATGGATTTGCGCGGTGAGGTAGCCACCATCCAGCATATGGAGATGATGGCGCAACCGGGGCCGCATTATGCTGCCGGTGCTTCACCGCTGTGTGAAAAACATTGTGTGCCGGATCAGGTACAAAAAGATCCTGCCCAGCCGCATCTGGTGGCGCTGCCTGCCGCCATGACCCTGACCTTAACGACGCCAGAGTGCTCGTCTGCAAGCCATTCTGCGTGGTCCGTTACCCCTCCTGCTGTGGGGCCGCCGGCAACGATCCGCTATTGCCGGTTTCGGGAATAAAAACCTGTTAATTCGTTGATTTTATTTACTTAACGTTTAACAGGAGTTTTATCATGCGTACCGTATTCCTTTCCGCGCTGGTTGGCGCGTCCGTCTCTTTCGCTTCTTATACCGTACAGGCAAACCAGACCTGGCAGGGCCACGGCGTGGTTCAGTCGATCTCTGACAGCGCCGTCATGCTCCGGCACGAGGCCATACCGGAACTAAAATGGCCAGCAATGACCATGCCGTTTACTTTATCTGCCGGCGCCACGCTGAATGACGCCAAACCAGGGGATGAAGTGACCTTCACGCTTGAGCGTGCGGGTGACGGTTTCCAGATTATCTCGCTGACGCCAGCGCGCTAAGCGAGGTCACCATGAAACAACACACACTGAGCCTGTGGCTCGGTGGGGTGTTGTTCGGCCTGTTAACCTCCGCCGCGCAGGCGGAGCCGTGGACGCTCGAACACACCCTGACCGAAGCCCAGCGCTACTCGGCAGAACTCTCTGCCAGCCGTAACGAAGCGCAGGCGCTGGATGCGATGGCGGATTCCGCCACGCAATTACCTGACCCAAAACTGAAATTCGGTATCGAAAACGTGCCGGTACAGGGCAGCAACGATCGGCGGCTGACGCGCGAAGGGATGACCATGCAGAAGGTTGGCATCATGCAAAGCTACGTCAGCTCAGAGAAGCGGGAACGTAAAGCGCAGACCTTTCAGGCGCAGGCGCGAAGCGTGCTGGCAAAATCCGAAGCCGTCCGCGCCGCGCTTCAGCGTGATACCGCCCAGGCCTGGCTGGATCTGGCGCTGGCCCAGCAGGCGCTGAACACGGCCAGAACGCTGGTCCGTGAAACCGAACGCCAGCGGGGCGTGCAGAAGGCGAGCGTCGGGGCGGGAAGCGCCACGCCGGACAGCGTACTGGCCCTGCAAATGATCCTCAGCGCCATGCGCGACAAAGAGACGCTGGCGCAGCGGGATGTGCAGCTGGCGCAAAGCCGTCTGCTGGAGCTAACGGGGCACGCGATTACGGCGGTTCGCGGTCCGCTGCCGCGCTATCAGCGTCTTCCTGCCGATGAAAAAACGTTGCAGGAGGGGAGCGTCAGGCACCCGGAAGTGGAGGCCGCACGACGTGAAGCCGAGACCGCGAAAGCGCGTTCAGCGCAATCTGCCGTGGCGGCGATACCCGATGTGGATGTGGAGGTCTATTACGCCCACCGCGCCGAAGGCTATGACGATATGGCTGGCGTGATGTTCAGCGTGGATCTGCCTTTGTTCCAGTCAAAACGTCAGGACAAGGATTACGCCGCCGATGTTTCCCGCTCAATGCAGGCGGTGGATCAACTGACGCTGCTCAAACGTGAACACATTGCCCAGGTGCAAACGCTGGTGGCGCAGTATCAGGCTGCGCAAACGGTGTGGCAGCGACAGCGGGACGAGGTACTACCGTTGCAGCGTCAACGGCTGGCGGTACTGACGGCGCAATATCGCTCTGGACAGTCGGCGCTTCCGGCCCTGCTGGAGGCGCGTCGTGGCGTACTGGATACGGAACTGGCGGTGAACCAGGCGGAGCGCGAAATGGCGCGAACCTGGGCTGCCGTGAACTGGCTGATCCCGCAGGAGCTGGCGCAATGAAAAAAACAACGTTAATGGCGATTGCCATCGCGATAGCTGCCGCTGGCGGCTATTTTGTCGGAAAGAAGCAGACGCATCAGCCGGCTGCGGCTGCACAACCCTCTGAACGTAAGGTGCTTTACTGGTACGACCCTATGGTGCCCGGTCAGCGCTTCGATAAGCCGGGTAAATCCCCCTTTATGGATATGGATCTGGTCCCGCGCTACGCCGATGAAGCACAGGCGGCGTCGGGCGTGGCCATCAGCACTCAACAGCAGCAAAACCTGGGGATGAAAACCGCCAACGTTGAGATGCGCCAGCTGGTTTCGCCGTTCTCGGCCTTTGCCACGGTTGCAACGGATGAACGTAACGTCTCGGTGGTGTCAGCCCCGGCCAATGGCGTGGTGTCAAAATTGTTTGTTAATGCGCCGCAGCAGCAGGTGAAAGCCGGAGAGGCGCTGGCGCAACTGTGGATCCCGCAATGGACCACCGCCCAGCAGGAGTACCTCGCGGTTCGTCAGCTTGGCGATGCCGCATTGACCCGCGCCGCACGCGAGCGGCTGGCGTTGCAGTTTATGCCGGAAGAGGTCATTCGTTTGCTGGAGCGTAGCGGTAAGCCGCAGACCACGCTCACCCTGCGCGCTGACCGGGCGGGCTATGTGGTGAAGCTGGACGTGCGGGAAGGGGCGCAAATAACCGCAACGGCGCCGCTGTTTGAGATCGCCAGCCTCGATCCTGTCTGGCTGGTGGTCGACTACCCGCAAACGCAGGCGCAGTCTCTGGCAGTGGGCAGCAACGTGGTCGCAACGTCAGAAAGCTGGCCGGGGGAGCAATTCCACGGCACGGTCAGCGAATTGCTGCCGCAGATGGAGACGACCACGCGAACCCTGAAAGCCCGTATCGTGCTGGAAAATACCGCACATAAGCTTAAGCCAGGCATGTACCTCTCCGTCAGGCGTGCGGAAGAGATGAAAGGCCCGCCGGTGCTGGCGGTGCCGGAAGAGGCGGTGATTAACAGCGGAGAGTCTGCGCGTCTGCTGCTGGCCACCGGGGACGGTTATTTCCAGCCTGTGACGGTGACAACCGGCCTGACGGCGCAGGGCTGGACGGCGATCCTGTCCGGGGTCAAAGAGGGCGATAAGGTGGTGACGTCCGGGCAATTCCTCATTGATTCCGAAGCCAGCCTGCGTAGCGTGATGCCGGAGGTGACGCCATGATTGCCGCTGTGATTCGCGCCTCGTTGCGTAACCGCCTGCTGGTGATCCTGGCCGCGCTGATGATGGCCGGCTGGGGCTGGTGGGCGGTGCAGCGCGCGCCGCTGGACGCGTTGCCCGATCTGTCTGATGTGCAGGTCATTATCAAAGCGAGTTACCCCGGAAAAGCGCCGCAGGTGATTGAAGATCAGGTGACCTGGCCCCTGACAACCTCCATGTTGTCTGTGCCGGGAGCTAAAACCGTGCGTGGTTTTTCAATGTTTGGTGACGCTTATGTGTATGTGCTGTTTGAGGATGGCACCGATCTCTACTGGGCGCGATCCCGGGTGCTGGAATATTTAAGCCAGGTACAGGCGCAGTTTCCGCCAGGCGTGAAGGTGTCGCTGGGGCCAGATGCGACGGGCGTGGGCTGGATCTACGAATATGCGCTGATCGACCGTAGTGGAAAACACAGCCTGGCAGATCTGCGGGCCCTTCAGGACTGGACGCTTAAGTTCGAGCTTAAGACGGTACCGAATGTATCTGAAGTGGCAAGTATTGGCGGAATGGTGCGTCAGTATCAGATCGTGGCGGACCCGGCGAAGATGCGCGCGCTGAATATTACCCACAGCCAGCTATCCGGCGCGGTGCAGGCCGCCAATAAAGAGAGCGGCGGCGCCCTGCTGGAGATGGGCGAAGCGGAGTATATGGTGCGGACAACAGGCTATTTGCGCTCGCTGGAGGATTTTCGCAATGTGGTGATCGCCACCCGCGATGGCGTACCTGTCCTGCTGAAAGATGTCGCCACCATTGGCATTGGCCCGGAGATCCGCCGGGGCGTGGCGGAGCTTAACGGTGAAGGGGAGGTCGCTGGCGGCGTGATCGTGATGCGCTACGGGCAGAATGCGCTGGAAACGCTTCGTGCGGTAAAAGCGAAACTGAGCGAGCTGCAAAAAACGCTGCCGCAGGGCGTCGAGATTGTTCCGGTCTACGATCGTTCCACGCTGATTGAGGACTCGGTCAAAACGCTGACGCACAAGCTGCTCGAAGAGTTTGCCGTGGTGGTACTGGTGTGCGCGCTGTTCCTTTTCCACCTGCGCTCCGCGCTGGTGGCGATGGTCTCTCTGCCGCTGGGGATCCTCGGTGCTTTTGTGGTGATGCACTATCAGGGCATTAACGCGAATATGATGTCGCTCGGCGGGATCGCCATTGCCATCGGGGCGATGGTGGATGCGGCAATTGTGATGATTGAAAACATGCATAAGGTGCTGGAGCAGTGGCGGCATGATAATCCGGGCAAGGAGCCCGCGCCGGGGGAATACTGGCGTCTGGCGGAAAAGGCGGCGGTTGAAGTGGGACCGGCGCTGTTTTGCAGCCTGTTAATCATCACGCTGTCATTTATACCGGTTTTTTCGCTGGAAGCGCAGGAGGGGCGAATGTTCTCGCCGCTGGCGTTCACCAAAACCTGGTCGATGGCCGTGGCCGCCGGGCTTGGGATCACCCTGGTGCCGGTGCTAATGGGCTTTTTCATTCGCGGGAAAATCCCGGATGAGAAGGCAAACCCGATCAACCGCCTCCTGATCCGCCTGTATGAGCCGCTGCTGGACAAGGTACTGACCTTCCCGAAAATGACGCTGGCACTGGCATGTCTGCTGCTGATCGCCACGCTCTGGCCGCTGAGCCGCCTGGGAAGCGAATTTATGCCGCCGCTGGATGAAGGGGATTTACTCTATATGCCCTCCACGCTGCCGGGGATCTCTGCTCGCGAGGCATCGCGGCTGCTTCAGCAGACGGACCGCTTGATCAAAAGCGTACCGGAGGTCGCGAGCGTGTTTGGCAAAGCCGGTCGCGCGGAGTCGGCAACCGATCCCGCGCCATTAACCATGCTGGAAACAACCATTCACTTTAAGCCCCGCGAGCAGTGGCGGCCAGGAATGACGCCGCAAAAGCTGGTGGAGGAGCTCGATAAAACCGTGTCGCTGCCGGGTATTGCCAATGTGTGGGTGCCGCCTGTCCGTAACCGCCTGGACATGCTGGCAACCGGGATCAAAAGCCCTGTCGGCATTAAGGTGAACGGCAATAATATTGCCGACATTGAGCGCGTGGCCCGGCAGATTGAGCAGGTGGTGAAGGACGTTCCTGGCGTCTCCTCTGCGCTGGCGGAGCGTCTGGAAGGCGGGCGCTACGTGGATATACGTATCGACCGGCAAAAAGCCGCGCGCTACGGCGTTTCCGTCGATGAACTGCAAAGCCTGGTCTCCACGCTGGTCGGGGGTGATAACATTGGCGAGGTGATCCAGGGACGCGAGCGGTATCCCATCAACCTGCGTTATCCCCGCGATTTGCGTGATAACGTCGACACGTTGCGGGTGTTGCCGGTAGTGACCGCCAGCGGTAGCCAGGTGGCGCTGGGGGAATTGGCCGATATCGTCGTGACGGAAGGCCCACCGATGCTAAAAAGTGAAAACGCGCGCCTTTCCAGCTGGATCTACGTGGACTTGCGCGGGCGCGATCTGAAGTCCGCCGTGGATGAAATGCAAAAACGGGTGGAGGAGAAGGTGGTATTGCCGCAGGGCGTGTCTCTCTCCTGGTCCGGGCAGTTTGAATATCTGGAACGGGCGACCGCGACGCTCAAAATAGTCTTACCTGTCACGCTGATGATTATATTCGTCCTTTTATGGTTAACCTTCAGGCGGATATCAAATGTCCTGATAATAATGGGGACATTGCCTTTCGCGCTTATTGGGGGCGTGTGGTTACTGTGGCTGCTTGAATATAATTTGTCAGTGGCGGGGGCCGTTGGCTTTATCGCCCTTTCCGGGGTGGCGGCAGAATTCGGCGTAATTATGGTTCTTTATTTGAATCATGCGCTCGATAAATATCACAGGCTGGAGCCAGAAGGGGGAAATACGGTGCTGATGCGGGCGATCCACGAAGGTGCCGTTCTGCGCGTGCGTCCGAAGGTGATGACGGTCGCCACTATTATGGCGGGACTGCTGCCCATCATGTGGGGCAGTGGGAGTGGCTCAGAGGTGATGCAACGTATTGCCGCGCCGATGATTGGTGGCATGGTAACGGCACCGTTATTATCGATGTTAGTTATTCCCGCACTCTACAAATTGTTACATCAACGTTAAATATGTCAACTGCATGTGCTTATTCAGGCATGCAGTTTATGTATCCTCAGATTATTCCCAGGAACGGGATGGTAATTAGGAATAACACTCATGCTGTTAAGCGTTCATTCAAGTATTCTGTGTTAAGGTCTGCACCGAATACTAAATATGGTAATGGCATTGTGATTGTACGAATTAAATTCCCCCTGATTTTGTTGTTTATTATTGGGCAGTTATCGTTTGCGTCTGCGGTTAATGCAGACAGCAATACAGCGGATAAAGGCTGGTTCACCACCTTCACGGATAACGTCGCGCAAACATGGAACGAACCTGAGCATTACGATCTCTATATTCCGGCCATTACGTGGCATGCACGTTTTGCCTACGATAAAGAAAAAACTGACCGTTATAACGAGCGTCCGTGGGGGGCCGGCTTCGGTCAGTCTCGCTGGGATGAAAAAGGTAACTGGCATGGCCTGTACCTGATGGCGTTTAAGGACTCCTACAATAAATGGGAGCCTATTGGTGGCTACGGCTGGGAAAAAACCTGGCGCCCGTTATCAGACGACAACTTCCGTCTGGGGCTGGGCTATACGGCAGGGTTCACGGCGCGTGATAACTGGAAATACATTCCTGTTCCGGTACTGCTGCCGCTTGCCTCCATCGGCTATGGTCCGGCAACGTTTCAGATGACCTACATACCGGGTACCTATAACAACGGTAACGTTTACTTTGCCTGGATGCGGTTTCAGTTTTAACTGAATTTTTCTGCTAAATCGGCCAAAAAACGCACAGATATTGAAATGTAAAGGATAAAAATCGAACAGCGAAAATTAACGCGACTTTTGTCACTTTTTATCAAAGATCCGCTGGACAAAACGCCTCACAATTGTTGTACTGATACCCGACACAGCATTTGTGTCGTTTTTTAATGTAAAGGTAATTTTGATGTCTAAGATTAAAGGTAACGTTAAGTGGTTTAATGAGTCCAAAGGATTCGGTTTCATTACTCCTGAAGATGGCAGCAAAGACGTGTTCGTACACTTCTCTGCAATCCAGTCTAATGGTTTCAAAACTCTGGCTGAAGGTCAGCGCGTAGAGTTCGAAATCACTAACGGTGCCAAAGGCCCTTCTGCTGCTAACGTAATCGCTCTGTAATTCAGACGCGTCAGCAAGAATTTCAAAACCCGCTCAATGAGCGGGTTTTTTTCGTTCTGAATCAACCAATAAGATAGATCTTCAGGAAGCTGGCGACGATCGCGACGCTTAGCAATACCATACCCACGCCTGACAGAGTTTCTTTCATGCTATCACCCTCGTTCAATATTGAGCCAAGAGTGACAGAGAAAAATTAAGCCAACATTAAGGTTGCCGCGCTTAATGTCCGCTGGCGGAGGAAAATAACCAGAATGCGATCGCAGTCATCGCAAACGAGCCAAGCATGTTAACGGCAATGTTGGTCAGCGCCCAGCCCATCCGGCCTTCCTGAAACAGAAATACTACCTCCGCAGAGAAGGTAGAAAACGTTGTTAAGCCGCCGCAGAAACCAGTTGTAATCAGAACCTTCCACATAGGGTCGATGTTGGTCATGCGATTAAACCAGGCCAGCCCCATCCCAATAATAAACGCCCCGATCAGATTTGCCGCCAGTGTCCCCATCGGAATGGCCTGATGCAGGGGGTTAAACCGCATGCTTAAGAGCCACCGCGCAACGCTACCCGTGCCTCCACCAATAAAAACGGCTATAAGTAGTTGTAACACTGTCAATACCTGCTATTTGCTGTGTAAGTGCGTCGAGTGTAACGCTGTTTTTGACCGGGAGACAATTATGTATGTTGCAGTAGGACAGTTCGCGGTGACGCCGGACTGGAATGAAAACGCGGAAAAATGCGTCTCCCTGATGGTTCAGGCGAAGCAAAAGGGGGCGTCGTTGCTGGTACTTCCCGAAGCGTTACTGGCCCGTGATGATACCGATCCGGACCTGTCGGTAAAGTCTGCACAAACGCTGGAAGGGGCGTTTCTGAAACGACTGCTGGCCGAAAGCGTTGACAACACGCTCACCACCATCTTGACGGTCCATGTTCCGTCCTCGCCGGGGCGCGCGGTAAACACGCTGGTGGCGATACGTGAGGGTGCCATCGTCGCGAGTTACGCCAAACTTCATCTGTATGATGCGTTCAGCGTTCAGGAGTCGCGCCTGGTCGATCCGGGGAGTGTCATTCCGCCGTTGATTGAGGTGGCGGGTTTTAAGGTTGGCCTGATGACCTGCTACGATATCCGTTTTCCCGAACTGGCGCTAAACCTGGCATTGCAGGGGGCCGAGGTGCTGGTTCTGCCCGCCGCGTGGGTCAAAGGACCGCTTAAGGAGCATCACTGGGCGACGCTGCTGGCAGCACGCGCGCTGGATACCACCTGTTACGTAGTAGCCGCGGGTGAATGTGGTAACAAAAATATCGGGCAGAGCAGGGTTGTCGATCCGCTGGGGGTGACGGTTGTTGCGGCAGCGGAGACGCCTGCGTTATTGCTGACGGAGATAATTTCAGCCCGAATAGCGCTTGCGCGGCAGCAATTACCTGTTCTGCGCAATCGCAGGTTTGCGCCACCGCAATTAATGTGATGTTTTTTTCAACAATGCTTGATTCACCTTGTTACAGATTGCTATTGTGTGCACGCGCCAAATGACCGTTAATACGTTCAGGTTTTTTGGCGGAATGCAGCCTGTTTCATGTAAAGAAGGTATTTATGGGTGAGATTAGTATTACCAAACTGCTGGTGGTTGCCGCACTGGTCGTCCTGCTGTTCGGTACCAAGAAGTTACGCACGCTGGGTGGAGACCTGGGTGCTGCCATTAAGGGCTTTAAGAAAGCAATGAACGATGACGACGCGGCAGCGAAGAAAAGTGCCGAAGATGACATCACTGCACAGAAGCTTTCACACAAAGAGTAATGGCAATGCTGCAAGGCTTGCATAAAAAACCGGCTCAGAAGGCCGGTTTTTTGTTTTACTGTAAATAAATTTTACAGCTTTATTTCACTTCTTCGCCCTTCGCCTGCATATCGGCGTGATAAGAGGAGCGAACAAACGGACCGCACGCGGCATGGGTAAAGCCCATCGCCATCGCTTCGGCTTTCATTTCATCGAACTCATCCGGGCTCACGTAACGCTGTACAGGCAGGTGGTGACGGCTTGGCTGGAGGTACTGGCCCAGCGTCAGCATGGTGACGCCGTGGCGGCGCAGATCGCGCATCACTTCAATGATCTCAGCGTTGGTTTCACCCAGGCCGACCATCAGGCCAGACTTGGTTGGAATATGCGGATGGGCTTCTTTAAAGCGCTCCAGCAGCTTCAGCGACCAGTTGTAGTCTGCACCGGGACGTACCTGACGGTAGATACGCGGTACATTCTCCAGGTTGTGGTTGAACACATCTGGTGGCGTCGCGGTCAGGATATCGAGCGCGCGATCCATACGGCCACGGAAGTCTGGCACCAGCGTCTCAATCTTAATGTTCGGGCTTTTTTCGCGGATGGCGGTAATACAGTCAGCAAAATGCTGAGCACCGCCATCGCGCAGATCGTCACGGTCAACGGAGGTGATAACAACATAACGCAGCGCCATATCGGCAATCGTCTGCGCCAGTTTTTGCGGTTCGTTTGCGTCAGGCGCAACAGGACGGCCATGGGCAACGTCACAGAACGGACAGCGGCGGGTGCAGATGGCACCCAGAATCATAAATGTCGCGGTACCGTGATTGAAACATTCAGCAAGGTTAGGGCAGGAGGCCTCTTCACAGACAGAGTGAAGGCCATTTTTGCGCATCGCCGCTTTGATCCCCTGGATACGCGAAGAGTCGGCCGGAAGTTTGATTTTCATCCATTCCGGTTTTCTTAACAGCGCCTCGCGCTCTGTAGCCACGTTTTTAACCGGGATAAGGGCCATTTTATCGGCATCGCGGTATTTAACACCGCGTTCCATCACAATGGGTTTACTCATAGCGTGCGTGTTCCAGTTGCGAATATCGAAGGAAAGCGTTTCAATTCAAGGGAATGTTGTAATTATCAACTATTTTTGAACGAACGACAGGCAGTATATCATTTAAAGGGGCGATAAAGCAGCCTGCCAGGTCGCCAATTTGTAAAATAGTTGTTGTTTTGTGCCTTTTGCCCCGCTTGCGGCAGGGGCTTGTGCTGAAAGGCGGGATCAGAACGCCTGGCGGATCACGTTAATGACGTTTTCCAGCACCGGATCGCGCAGGCTTAGCTTGTTGTAATGCAGTGAGATTTCAACAGATTCCGTCGTAAGTTGACTCAATGGAATGCTCTCCAGCGGCCAGCATTTTTGAAGCAGAGTGAAGAGACGCACAGGCATAATACAGAGCAAATCGCTGCTGCCAATCAGGGCCGCAAGGGTAAACATATTGTAACTGCTGAAGCTGATCAGACGGTCCGGGAACAGTTCGTCAATACGCTGGCGCAGCGGATCCGGACCCTGCCCCTCGGACATAAAGGTTGCATGTTCGTAATGACGCAAATTTTCAGGCGTCAAAGCTGCGCCCAAAGCAGGATGACTCTGACGACATACGAGCGCCAGAGAGTCGGTATAGAGAACGTTATGCCCTAATGCCCTGGCCGCGAAGCTGTTGCTGTCGATGATCAGGTCCGTCTGGAATTGTGCCAGCTGAGTTTCCGGATCGTTAACGGGCACGTTGCGGATCAGCAGCTGTGGCGCATGCTGTTTAACAGCCTGGTAAATAGCGGGCATGACCAGAACACCCACAGAGGGAGAGGTGCCTATGGTGATGGTTCGTTGCTTATCGTAACTGCCGGTGAGATCCAGCGCGCCCAGAATCGATTCCAGACCCTGGCTGATGTACTCATGCAGATGGGTGGCGTACGCGGTGGGGGTTACGCCCTGGCCTTTACGAATAAATAAGGGATCGGGAAATATCGCGCGCAATTTTTGAATTGACTGGCTAATAGCAGAGGGCGTGAGATTAAGAATTTTCGCAGCATTAACGATACCTTTGTGGACATATACCGCCTCAAAAATAGTCAATAAATTGAGATCAATATTACGTAAAGTCCGGAAAATTTGCGGCTTATCTTCGCCGCTGGTTTCATTCAGGCGTTTGGCTGGTAAATTAGTAGGCTCCACGCTCTTACTCCGTATCCATTCACAATATGAATGATAGTTGAATTTATTTATTATGCTTGCAGAGATTCGTAAAGTGTTTCGTAAGTTTCCCTTGTTTATCGAAAACAAGCAGTTGGGTGATTATCACGCACGTTACACGATACCCGGTGATGGTACTATTAAGGTTCTAATTAATATGGGACGCTAATATATGGGCGACTCGAAAATATAGAATATGCGGTTTATTGTAAAGCGTAAATGCGGCAATTAAGCAGTGGCTGGTCAAATAACCGAACCACTGCCCGAAGTGTGTTAAGCAGCAATATATTCGTAGTCAGGATTGTTAAGCAGCGCTAAAAACTTCTTCAGAAGCACGGGGCGGATATTCTCAGGGGTGGCGGTATCGACCCACTGGCGCATTTGCGTCATTTCCATACCGGCATACCCGCATGGGTTGATGCGCTGGAAAGGGGTCAGATCCATATTGATATTCAGCGCCAGCCCGTGGAACGAGCAGCCTTTACGGATACGCAGCCCCAGCGAACAGATCTTCATCTCTCCCACGTAGACGCCCGGGGCATCGGCGCGAGGGTGAGCATCGATACCGTACTCAGCGAGCGTGTTCACCACGGTTTGTTCCAGTAAGGTCACGAGCTCACGCACGCCCAGCTTTCTGCGTTTCAGGTTAAGCAGGACATACATGACCTGCTGGCCCGGGCCGTGGTAGGTTACCTGTCCACCGCGATCGCTCTGGATCACCGGGATATCACCCGTCATCAATAAATGTTCGGCTTTTCCTGCCTGGCCTTGAGTAAACACCGGCAGGTGTTCAACCAGCCAGATTTCATCAGGGGTGGTGTCATCGCGCATATCGGTAAAGTCATGCATAGCCTGAGAGACTGGCTCGTAAGGCTGTAGCCCAAGATGGCGGACAAGAATTTTATCCTGGTACAAAAGGACGTCTCCGAAGACAAGGGAGAATAGGTAACGGGGAGTATATCACAGCGGGGAAGTGGGTTACCCGGCAAACCGGGTAACCGCTGAGGGACTACAGCACCATACGAACAATTTCGATATTGCCGAGCTCTTCGTACAGCGTCTCAACCTGCTCAATGTGTGTCGCAGTGATGGTGATTGAGACCGAGTGGTAGTTACCTTTGCTGCTCGGTTTGACTGATGGAGAGTAGTCACCCGGCGCATGGCGCTGTACCACTTCAACCACCTGATCAACCAGCTCAGGTTTCGCCAGACCCATTACTTTGTAAGTAAAAGGGGTAGGGAATTCAAGCAGTTCGTTAAGTTTGGTTTTCATGTCAGCTCCGGCGTGTGTATAAAAAATAATAACTCCCGCCACGGGGCGGGAGTTTTACTGATACGTAGTATATGGGGATCAAAATCACACTTTCAAGTGTTCGATTTTTAACCAAACCAGTGATGGAACATCAGCTTAATGTAATCAATGATTTTGCCGAAGAAATTGCCTTCAGGAATTTCCTCCAGCACCACCAGCGGGCGCTGATCGATGGTTTTGCCATCCAACTGGAAGTTAATCGTACCCACGACCTGATTCTTTTGCAGCGGGGCGTGCAGCTCGGTGGTATTCAGCACGTAGCTGGCTTTCAGATCTTTCATACGACCGCGTGGGATCGTCAGATAGAGATCTTTGTCCACGCCCAGGGAAGCGCGATCGTTATCGCCAAACCAGACAGGTTCAGAGGCAAATTCTTTACCGGCTTTCAGCGGGTTCACGGTTTCGAAGAAGCGGAAGCCCCAGGTCAGCAGCTTTTTGCTTTCCGTTTCGCGGCCTTTAAACGTACGCCCCCCCATCACGGCAGAGATCAGACGCATCTGGCCTTCAGTGGCGGAGGCCACCAGGTTATAGCCGGCTTTATCGGTGTGGCCAGTTTTGATGCCGTCGACGTTCAGGCTGTTGTCCCACAGCAGGCCGTTACGGTTGGTCTGACGAATGCCGTTGAAGGTGAACTCTTTCTCTTTGTAGATAGAGTACTCGTTTGGCACATCGCGGATCAGCGCCTGACCGATCAGCGCCATGTCACGCGCGGAGCTATACTGACCCTCGGCGTCCAGGCCATGTACGGTCTGGAAGTGGCTGTTTTTCAGGCCCAGCGCGGAGACGTAGCTGTTCATCAGGCCCACAAACGCGTCCTGGCTGCCCGCGGCAAAATCGGCCATGGCCACGCAGGCGTCGTTACCGGACTGCAAGTTGATGCCACGGATAAGCTGAGAGACCGGAACCTGCATGCCTGGCTTCAGGAACATCAGCGATGAACCTTTGAACACCGGGTTGCCGGTTGCCCACGCATCGTTACCGATAGTCACCAGGTCGGTTTCTTTGAATTTGCCTGCTTTCATGGCCTGACCGATAACATAGCTGGTCATCATTTTGGTCAGGCTGGCCGGATCGCGGCGGGCATCGGCGTTCTGTTCTGCCAGAACTTTGCCGGAGTTGTAATCAATCAGGATGTAGGATTCCGCGTCGATCTGCGGAACGCCAGGGATCATGGTCTTGATGTTCAGGTCGTCCGCGTGAGCTGCGGAGAACGCAGCAGCGCAAAGGGCCGTGGTCAGCGCCATGCGCTGCACAAAACGAGCAGAAAAAGTGGTCTTCATGGTCAGAACTACGACATCCGTGATGGAATTAAAAAAAGTGCCTTACTATAGCAAATGCTATACGGGCAGGCATCCGACTTTCATCATGAGAGTGTTAACGTGCTTTACACAAACTGACATTTCGGATACCACCGAATAATTATTTTGCAACAGCGATAAACGACTGGAGCTGCGCCTCGCTCTGCAAACGCTGTTGCAGGGACGCTGCCTGCGATTTGCTGGCAAACGGACCCATCTGGATACGCCATACCGCACCGTTTTGCTCAACGCGGCCTGGCACGCCAAACTGCTTGCTTAAACGCTGCTGATATTGCTCGGCACGGGTCCGATCGCTGACGGCGCCAACCTGAACCACGTAGCTGCCGCTCGCCGTCGCAGGCGTCGCAGTCTGCGTAGCAGCAGGCGCGGTCACCGGGGCGGGTTGTGTAGCGGGTGCAGCAGCGACGGGCGCAGGCGCTGGGGCAGGTTCATTTGATTCAATCACGCCCGGCGCTAACGTGGTGGGTGCGCCAAGGAAACCACTGCTTTTCACCGGGGCGCCTGTCGCGTCTTCACTTTGCAGCGTATCGTTGCTGATAGCGCGCACTTCACCCTGCGGCTGTGTGGGCTCTGCCGGCGTTGAAGCACCCCCCATACCACCGCTCAGATCCGGGCGAGCGGGCAGGGCATAGGTCTGTTTCGCGACCGTGGTACAGGCCGTGCCCGGGCCAGACAGTGAACCATCCTGCGCCACGATAATCGGGTCGATACGCACTTTAGTATTGTTTGAGGTGTTCAGACGGTCGGCCGCCGCGCGGGACAGGGAGATCACGCGATCGGTGCCGTAAGGACCGCGATCGTTGATACGCACCACGATCATTCGGCCATTCGCCAGGTTAGTGATGCGTGCATAGCTCGGGACAGGCAACGTCGGGTGTGCCGCCGTGATCTGCATCGGATCGAAGGTTTCACCCGACGCGGTCAGATTGCTGCCGGGCTCAGCGTCATAGATGGCAGCAAAGCCAGCCTGGCTGAAACGGGAAGGATCCTGAACGATTTTATAGCTTTCACCGTCGCGCTGATAATCCTGATTCACGCTGGCGTTCAGCGGTTCATAAACGGGATCGGCACCGCTAATCTCAACAATCGGGCCATTACAGACCGCAGGCTGCGGCGGCGCGACGGTTGCCTGTTGCTGACCATCATCACTTGTACAGGCGGCAAGTAAACTTGCTGCGATGCAGATCCCCAGCCACTGCTTACGCATTGCGATCCCCTTATTTTTATACGCTTTTGGACAACATTTTCCTGTGGGTATGGATCGACATGACGATACCAAACCCGGCCATCAACACGATCAGTGCCGAGCCCCCATAACTCACCAGCGGCAGCGGTACGCCAACAACCGGCAGAATACCACTCACCATACCAATATTTACGAAGACATAAACGAACAAAATCAACATTAATCCGCCTGCCATCACGCGACCAAAGGTGGTTTGCGCGCGCGCGGCAATCCACAAACCTCGCATGATCAGCAGCACGTAGAGTGCAAGCAGCACCAGGATGCCAACCAGCCCTAACTCCTCAGCCAGAACGGCAAAGATAAAGTCGGTGTGGCGTTCCGGTAAAAATTCGAGCTGCGACTGCGTACCGTGCAGCCAGCCTTTACCACGCAGGCCGCCGGAGCCAATCGCAATCTTCGACTGAATAATATGATAGCCTGCGCCCAGCGGATCGGTCTCGGGATCGAGCAGCATCATAACGCGCTGACGCTGGTAATCATGCATCAGGAAGAACCAGAGGATAGGGATAAACGCGGCAACCAGCACCACGGCGATACCAATCAGACGCCAGCTCAGGCCGGACAGGAACAGGACGAACAGGCCGGAGAGGGCGATAAGAATTGAAGTACCGAGGTCCGGCTGTGCGGCCACGAGCAGCGTCGGCAGGAAAATCAGCACCAGCGCAATGGCGGTATTTTTCAACGACGGCGGGCAGACGTCGCGGTTAATAAAGCGCGCCACCATCAGCGGGACGGCGATTTTGGCGATTTCCGACGGCTGGAAGCGGACAATCCCCAGATCCAGCCAGCGTTGCGCCCCTTTCGAGATGGCGCCGAAAGCATCTACTGCCACCAACAAAATGATACAGAAAATATAGAGATAGGGCGCCCAGCCCTCGTACACGCGCGGCGGTATTTGCGCCATCACCACCATAATGACCAGACCCATGGCGATCTGGCCGATTTTACGCTCCATCATGCCGATATCCTGGCCGCTGGCGCTCCAGATAACGAGGGCGCTATAGACCAGCAGAGCCAGCAGGATCAGCAGCATGGCTGGGTCGATGTGGATCTTGTCCCAAAGCGATTTTTTATTCGGATTATCCGTCATGATTATTGGTCCTCCGCCGCAGCGGCTGCCGGGTTTTCAGCTGGCAGTTCGGTGTTGTTGTCACCCAGCATGATGTGGTCGAGGATTTGACGCATGATGGTACCCACCGCCGGGCCTGCGCCACCGTTCTCAAGAATCATCGCCACCGCAACCTGCGGGTTATCATAAGGGGCAAACGCCGTCATGAGCTTGTGGTCACGCAGACGTTCGGCAATTTTATGTGCGTTATAGGTTTCATTCGCTTTAAGACCGAAGACCTGAGCCGTACCTGATTTCGCGGCTACCTTATACGGTGCGCCGGCGAAATATTTGTGCGCCGTCCCGTTAGGGCGGTTGGCTACACCGTACATGCCGTCTTTCGCGATTTCCCAGTAGCCGGAATGAATGTCACCCACCGGCGGCTCGTGCGGCTGTATCCACGGCACTTTTTTGCCGTCTTCAACGGTGCTTTGCAGCAGGTGCGGCACTTTCACAACGCCATCGTTAATGAGGATCATCATCGCCTTGTTCATTTGCAGCGGCGTTGCCGTCCAGTAGCCCTGGCCGATCCCTACCGGAATGGTGTCACCCTGATACCAGGGTTTTTTAAAGCGCTTCAGCTTCCATTCGCGGGTTGGCATGTTGCCGGAACGCTCTTCAGCCAAATCTATACCGGTGTAATGCCCGTAGCCGAATTTGCTCATCCATTCAGACAGACGGTCAATACCCATGTCGTAGGCGACCTGATAGAAGAAGGTATCCGCCGACTCCTCCAGTGATTTGGTCACGTTCAGATGGCCGTGGCCCCATTTTTTCCAGTCGCGGTAGCGTTTTTCAGAGCCAGGCAACTGCCACCAGCCGGGGTCAAACAGACTGGTATTACGGGTGATGACGCCCGCGCTCAGCGCAGACACGGCGACATACGGTTTAACTGTTGAAGCGGGAGGATAAACCCCCTGCGTTGCGCGGTTTACCAGCGGCGTGTTTGGATCGTTGAGCAGGCCGGAGTAATCCTTGCTGGAGATACCATCCACGAAGAGGTTCGGATCGTAGCTTGGCATGGAAACCATCGCCAGAATGCCGCCGGTACGCGGGTCGGTTACGATAACCGCCGCACGGCTACCCGCCAGTAGCGTCTCGATATACTGCTGTAGCTTCAGGTCGAGCGTCAGATAGACGTCATGTCCCGCCTGCGGGGGAACCTCTTTCAGCTGACGGATCACGCGGCCACGGTTGTTAACTTCAACCTCTTCATACCCGGTCTGACCGTGCAGCACGTCTTCGTAATAACGTTCGATCCCCAGCTTACCAATATCATGGGTTGCGGCGTAGTTAGCCAGCTTGCCGTCTTTATCAAGGCGTTCGACGTCTTTATCGTTGATTTTGGAGACGTAACCAATGACGTGCGTCAGCGCGGAGCCGTAAGGATAGTAGCGGCGTTTATAGCCTTTGACTTCCACACCGGGGAAACGGTACTGGTTAACGGCAAAACGGGCGACCTGCACTTCCGTCAGGTTGGTTTTTACCGGAATGGAGGTGAAGCGGTGAGAACGTGCGCGCTCTTTTTTGAACGCAGCGATATCGTCATCAGTCAGGTCGACAACGCTTCTCAGCGCGTTCAGGGTATCCTGCACGTTATCCACTTTCTCGGGCATCATCTCTATCTGGTAGATGGTGCGATTAAGCGCCAGCGGCGTGCCGTTACGATCGTAGATAATGCCGCGGCTGGGCGCGATGGGCACCAGCTTGATACGGTTTTCGTTTGAGCGGGTCTGGTAATCGGTATAGCGGACAATTTGCAGATTATAGAGGTTGGCGATCAGCACGCCGGTAAGCAGCAAAATCCCCGTAAAGGCGACCAGCGCCCGGCGCACAAACAGCGCGGACTCAGCCGTATAGTCGCGAAAAGAATTCTGTAGTTTCATCCGCTGCTTAAATTACCCTGGTCAGTCATTACTCGCGGTGATAAGGGTGGTTGGTAGTGATGCTCCATGCGCGATACAAACTTTCTGCCACGAGAACCCGTACAAGCGGGTGGGGCAGCGTCAGCGCCGAGAGTGACCAACTTTGTTCTGCTGCCGCTTTGCAGGCGGGAGATAACCCCTCTGGTCCGCCAATCAACAGACTGACGTCCCGACCATCCTGCTTCCAGCGCTCCAGTTCGTGCGCCAGCTGCGGCGTATCCCAGGGTTTGCCCGGAATATCGAGGGTCACGATGCGGTTTTTGCCTGCGGCAGCCAGCATCAGTTCTCCCTCTTTATCGAGAATACGTTTGATATCTGCGTTCTTGCCGCGCTTTCCTGCTGGGATCTCCACCAGTTCGAACGGCATATCTTTTGGGAAACGACGCAGATACTCAGTAAAACCGGTTTGTACCCAGTCCGGCATTTTGGTGCCGACGGCGACCAGTTGCAACTTCACGCATTAACCCCAGAGTTTTTCCAGTTCATACAGGCGACGGCTCTCTTCCTGCATGACGTGGACAATCACATCGCCGAGATCGACAACCACCCAGTCAGCGGTCGCTTCACCTTCAACGCCCAGCGGAAGCAGCCCTGCCGCGCGCGATTCCTGAACAACATGGTCAGCAATCGAAACAACGTGACGAGTTGAGGTCCCGGTGCAGATGATCATGCAGTCGGTGATGCTGGATTTACCCTTAACGTCGATAGCGATGATGTCCTGACCTTTCAGGTCATCAATTTTGTCGATAACAAAATCCTGGAGTGCTTTACCCTGCAAGTTTTCCCCCTGGGTGTATGAGATTGTACAACTATGAATTCGTGGTCAGTCAGTATACCTGAACTGACGCCAGTCGCGGGACAAATGTCACCGCCCGGCTTTTGAAGGCGGGTATCATCCCACCCTCCGCCTGATATTGCATCGCCATTTTTGTAAAACAATTTCTGTAAAGCAGCGATCGGCGGGAAAGTCTGGCAGCGGAGGATATCAGTATGGCTTAGCCTGTCAAGGCAGGATAATCATTAACGGACAATTTCGCCGGCGATGCTCAGACATCTGTACTTTTCTGATACAGACCGTGTGCGTGGATATAGGCCAGCACGGGCGAGGGGAGGAGATCGTCACAGTCTAAACCCTGCTGGAGACGCTCGCGGATGAGGGTTGCGGAAATATCAAACCACGGCGTTTCAGCGAGATAAATTTTCCCGGCGGGGAGACTGTGCAGGTCTTCTATATTGTCCGTCAGATGCGCGTCAAGCCACTGCTGATGCTGTGCGTCGCGCATGGTCAGCGGGTAGCCCGGACGGCGGCAGACCAGCAGATGACTGTTTTCCAGAATGGTTTCGTACTGGTACCAGCTGGGAAAGTTGAGCAAGGAATCCTGGCCGATGATGAACGCCAGCGGTTTCATGGGCCCCTGCTCATCGCGCCACTCCCGCAGCGTTTGCGATGTCCAGGAAGGGGTATCCCTGCGCAGTTCACGCTCATCAAGCGTGAAGAGAGGCTTATCGGCGATAGCCAGCGCGAGCATCGCTTTACGCTGCTCGCTGGTTGCTTCTGGCTGAGGACGGTGCGGCGGAACATTGTTGGGCATGATGATTACCCGCTGCAACCCAATCAAATTCGCGAGGATTTCTACCGGCTTAAGATGCCCATAGTGTACCGGGTCGAAGGTCCCGCCATACATTGCCTGTAAAGAATGCATATCACCCATCGATAAATACGTCTGCCAGCGCCTTATGGCAGAGCAGCAAAGAGAGGCTCTCCAGCTCCGCCCAGACAGACTGGCCGTAATCCTGTTTTAACGTCAGTTCGGCGCGCATCAGAAGTTGTACTGCCTGACGCAACTGCTCCTGGCTCAGGCGGTTTATCGCCTCCGTGGTCATCGCCCGACGGTTTTGCCAGACGCGATGTTTGTCGAATAAGGCGCGCAGGGGCGTGTGTGCTGACTGGCGTTTAAGGTTGTTCAGCAGCAGTAATTCGCGCTGGAGCGTACGGAGCAGAATGACCGGCTCACTCCCTTCCAGGCGCAGCTGTTGCAGGATGTGCAGAGCACGCTTACTTTTCGCCGACAGCAGCGCATCAACCCAGTGGAAGGGGGTAAAGTGCGCGGCATCATTCACCGCCTGTTCCACGCGCGGCAGCGTCAGCTTACCATCGGGCCACAGCAGGGCGAGCCTGTCCAGCGCCTGCGCCAGTGCCAGAAGGTTGCCTTCGTAGCAGTAGCACAGGAGCTGACTGGCGGCCTCATCCAGCTGCAAATTGTGCTGCTTTGCTCGCGCGGCAACCCATTTTGGCAGATGCGCCTGCTCTGGCGTCTGGCAGGTGACCAGCACCGCACTGGGGGCTAGCCGGGTAAACCAGGCCGCGTTTTCCTGCGCTTTTGTGAGTTTGTTGCCGCGTACGATAAGCAGCAGATCGCCGTGTAACAAACTCACCAGCATAGCCAGCTGTTCATTGATGGCAGCGTTAGGACCATTCTCCGGCAGCAGGATCTGGATTGTCTGACGAGAGGCAAACAGGCTCATGGCCTGACAAAGCGAGAAGATAGCGTTCCAGTCGGTACTGTTATCGATCTGGAACGTATGATGCTCATCGAAACCCTGTGCGGCTGCCGCATGGCGAACCGCATCAAGGCTTTCCTGAAGTAACAGGGGGTCATTGCCGAGTAGCAGATAGGCCGCGCGCAGCCCTTCGTTGAGCTGCGCGCGGAGTTGTTCAGGATACAACCTGATCATCAGTTACCCAGAGACGTTGGCATATCCGGCGTGCTGGCATCCGGTGTTTCGATGACGTCAGCGCCTTTTTTCGTCGACGCGGCAATGGCAGGCAGTCTGCGGATCAGCTGTTCCGCGGCCTTATCGTACATCTCTTTGATGATAATCTGCTGTTCGGCGTCTTTTGCCAGCGCCGTCTGCGGGTTATCGAAGAACGAGCGGTAGACTTTGGTATTGATAGGGTAAATATCTTTACCTGGCATCAAGACGGCCGCATCAACGGTAAGCACCATCTGATATTCCGCCGTCCGCCCATCCTGGAAGATCGAGGCCGTATCTTGTGACAGCGTTGATTTCAGGACGCGAAGCGAAGGAACATCCTGACGCAGGGTTCCCTTCTCGATCAGCTCAACATCGTTCAAACGCAGCTGGTTACGAATGGCCCGGCTCAGCGGTCCGTTCGGATCGGATGAGTCGAAGATCATTGTTTTCATCTGAGCAGGCACTGCCGTGGTGTTGCGCAGGTGCCAGCCGCAGCCAGCGGTGACCAGCACCGCCAGAGATAAGAGTATTGTTGCCAGTTGTCGCACGTTTCCTCCCGCGCTTAGCCAACGACCAGATTCAGCAGTTTACCAGGTACGTAGATCACTTTACGTACGGTAACGCCCTCAAGGTATTTCGCGACCAGATGCTCCTGGCTTGCGCGCTCGCGAACCTGTTCTTCGGTTGCGTCGACCGCGACGGTAATTTTACCGCGCACTTTACCGTTAACCTGCACCACCACCAGCGTGGTGTTTTCCACCATAGCGGATTCATCCGCCACTGGCCACGGCGCGTTGTCGATATCGCCTTCGCCTTTCAGCTCCTGCCACAGGGTGAAGCTAACGTGCGGCGTGAACGGGTTAAGCATGCGAACGACCGCCAGCAGCGCTTCACGCATTAAGGCGCGATCCTGCTCGCCGTCCTGCGGGGCTTTCGCCAGCTTGTTCATCAGTTCCATAATAGCCGCAATTGCGGTATTGAAGGTCTGACGACGACCAATATCATCGGTGACTTTCGCAATGGTTTTATGAACATCACGACGCAGCGCCTGCTGATCTTCGCTCAGTGCAGCCACGTTCAGCGCAGGCGCATCACCCTGAGAGGTGTGCTCGTACACCAGTTTCCAGACGCGTTTCAGGAAGCGGTTTGCCCCTTCAACGCCGGATTCCTGCCATTCCAGCGTCATATCTGCCGGGGAGGCGAACATCATGAACAGACGCACGGTGTCAGCGCCGTAACGCTCAACCATTACCTGCGGGTCGATACCGTTATTTTTCGACTTGGACATCTTGCTCATGCCGGTATACACCAGTTCATGACCTTCGGCGTCTTTCGCCTTCACGATACGGCCTTTCTCGTCGCGCTCCACAATCGCATCAACCGGAGAAACCCAGTTACGCTCGCCGTTCGCGCCAACGTAGTAGAACGCATCTGCCAGCACCATACCCTGACACAGCAGCTGCTTTGCCGGCTCGTCGGAGTTGACGAGGCCTGCGTCACGCATCAGTTTGTGGAAGAAGCGGAAGTAGAGCAGGTGCATGATGGCGTGTTCAATGCCACCGATGTAGATGTCTACCGGCAGCCAGTAGTTTGCTGCATCGGAATCCAGCATGCCTTCTTTGTACTGCGGGCAGGTGTAGCGCGCATAGTACCAGGAGGATTCCATAAAGGTGTCGAAGGTGTCGGTTTCACGCAGCGCTGGCTGACCGTTGACGGTGGTTTTCGCCCACTCAGGATCGGCTTTGATCGGGCTGGTGATACCGTCCATGACCACGTCTTCCGGCAGGATCACCGGCAGCTGATCTTCCGGCGTTGGCATCACGGTGCCATCTTCCAGAGTCACCATTGGGATTGGCGCACCCCAGTAACGCTGACGGGAAACGCCCCAGTCGCGCAGACGGTAGTTCACTTTACGCTCGCCCACGCCCAGGGAGACCAGCTTGTCGGCGATGGCGTTGAAGCCTTCTTCGAAGCTCAGGCCGCTGAACTCACCGGAGTTAAACAGGGTGCCTTTTTCAGTCAGCGCTTGCTCAGAGAGATCGGGCTCAGAGCCGTCAGCAGCAAGAATAACAGGCTTGATGGTCAGGCCGTATTTGGTGGCAAATTCGTAGTCGCGCTGGTCGTGACCCGGCACGGCCATCACGGCGCCTGTGCCGTATTCCATCAGTACGAAGTTGGCGGCCCAGACAGGGATCGCTTCGCCCGTCAGTGGGTGAATGGCTTTAAAGCCGGTATCAACGCCTTTTTTCTCCATCGTCGCCATGTCGGCTTCGGCCACTTTAGTATTGCGGCATTCGTCGATGAAGGTCGCCAGTTCCGGATTGTTTTCTGCCGCTTTCTGCGCCAGCGGGTGACCTGCGGCCACGGCCAGGTAGGTCGCGCCCATAAAGGTGTCCGGACGGGTGGTGTAGACGGTCAGGGTCTGGTCGTAGTTCTCAACGTTGAAGGTAATTTCCACACCTTCGGAACGGCCGATCCAGTTGCGCTGCATGGTCTTAACGGTATCTGGCCAGTGGTCCAGATTATCCAGATCGTTCAGCAGTTCGTCAGCGTAGGCGGTGATTTTGATAAACCACTGCGGGATCTCTTTACGCTCTACTTTGGTGTCGCAGCGCCAGCAGCAGCCATCGATAACCTGTTCGTTCGCGAGAACGGTCTGGTCATTCGGGCACCAGTTAACGGCAGAGGTCTTCTTGTACACCAGGCCTTTTTTATACAGCTCGGTGAAGAATTTCTGCTCCCAGCGATAGTATTCCGGGGTACAGGTTGCCAGCTCGCGGCTCCAGTCATAGCCGAAGCCCAGCATCTTCAGCTGGTTTTTCATGTACGCGATGTTGTCGTACGTCCACGGAGCCGGTGCCGTGTTGTTTTTCACCGCCGCGCCTTCAGCAGGCAGGCCGAACGCATCCCAGCCGATAGGCTGAAGCACGTTTTTGCCCAGCATACGCTGGTAGCGCGCAATCACGTCACCGATGGTGTAGTTACGCACGTGGCCCATGTGTAGTCGACCAGAAGGATAGGGAAGCATCGACAGGCAGTAATACTTCTCTTTGCTCTCGTCTTCGGTTACTTCAAAGGTGCGCTTCTCGTCCCAGTGTTGCTGGACTTTTGATTCTATCTCTTCCGGGCGGTATTGCTCTTGCATGGCAGCCAGTGGTCCTGTGTTCAATACAGCTACAAATGTAGCCAATGGATGTGGTAATTCAGATCCGCATAGCATAGCCCAAACGCCCGCGTCAAAACAGCCTTTCACGCAAATGCACTTTGCAGGAATTTACCGGGTCTGTGCTTCACCTGACAAAGCGGCGGCGAAATAAGGTCTATTATTAGAGACAGTTACTTACCCGGGAGGCAAAATGATGAACAAGGTTGCTCAATTTTACCGTGAACTGGTAGCGACTCTGACGGAACGGCTGCGTAACGGCGAGCGTGATATCGACGCGCTGGTCGAACAGGCACGTGCACGCGTGACGCAAACGGGTGAGTTAACGCGAACCGAAGTGGAAGAGGTGACGCGCGCCGTGCGCCGTGACCTGGAGGAGTTCGCGCGAAGCTATGAAGAGAGCCAGGACGAGATCGCCGACAGCGTTTTTATGCGGGTCATCAAAGAGAGCCTGTGGCAGGAGCTGGCGGATATTACCGATAAAACTCAGCTGGAATGGCGTGAGGTGTTTCAGGATTTAAACCACCACGGTGTCTATCACAGCGGCGAAGTAGTGGGGTTGGGGAACCTGGTGTGTGAGAAGTGCCACCATCATATCGCCGTTTATACGCCGGAGGTGTTGTCGCTGTGTCCGAAGTGCGGGCACGACCAGTTCCAGCGTCGGCCATTTGAGCCGTAGGTAAAAGCAAAACTGTTTGCACCCTCTCCCTGTGGGAGAGGGGCGGGGTGAGGGCATCAGGCCGCAGAATAATAAGCCAGCCGCTCCGCCAGCAAATCCACAAACGCTTCCCGATCGATATCCACCATTACCGTGGTATTCGGCTTGTTTCCCGTCAGCGAGTAATAGTCCACCACCGTCATTCCCTGGGTATATTTCCCCTGTGTTTCCACACCAACCCAACGCTCGACCGTGGTAAACATTTCCGGCTTCAGCAGCCAGGCGATGGTGCATGGGTCATGCAGCGGGGCGCCGTGGAAGCCCCACTTCTCGGCTTTGTGATACTCCATAAAGAAGTCGAGCAGCTCGGCCACGGTCGTTGCAATCGGGTTGCCCACGGCGCGGAAGCGTTCAATATCGTCTGTCATAATCTGTGCCCGATGCGTCACGTCCAGCCCCGCCATCACAATCGGCAGGCCCGACTGGAAGACGATTTCCGCGGCTTCCGGGTCAACGAAGATGTTGAACTCTGCTGCTGGCGTCCAGTTCCCCAGCCCCATTGCCCCGCCCATGATGACGATACGGGCGATGTTGCTGTGCAGTTCAGGATGGCTGTTCAGCAGCAGCGCTACGTTGGTCTGCGGGCCGGTCGCCACCAGCGTCACGGGCTCTGCGCTCTCACGCAGCACCTTCGCCATGAGCTCGACGGCAGTGCAGTTTTGCGGGGCGAAATTCGGCTCCGGTAGCGCCGGGCCATCCAGCCCACTTTCACCGTGAACATTATCCGCAATGATCAGCTCGCGCATCAGCGGCTTAACGGCGCCACCTGCGACCGGAATATCGGTGCGTTTCAGCAGCGTCAACATGCGCAACACGTTTCGCAAGGTTTTATCCGGCGTCTGGTTCCCGGCGGAGGAGGTGACAGCTTTTACGTCCAGTTCAGGGGAAGCAAGAGCAAGGACGAGTGCGATCGCGTCATCATGACCCGGATCGCAGTCGAGAATAATTGGCTGTGCCATAGCGTTCTCCATTCTCAGCATTATTTGTGACAAGGTTAACGCTGCGATGTGACGCCGAATAGAAAAAGAGATCTAAAGCGTGAAGCAGTGCGCAATCCGCAGATTGCGCACTAAAAAGATTAATGCAGGATTTTGGCGAGGAAGTCTTTTGCACGTTCAGATTTAGGATTTGCGAAGAACTCTTCTTTTGGTGAGTCTTCAACAATTTTCCCTTCATCCATGAAGATCACGCGGTTGGCCACTTTACGGGCGAAGCCCATTTCGTGCGTCACCACCATCATGGTCATCCCTTCGTGCGCCAGCTCCACCATGACGTCCAGCACTTCGTTGATCATCTCAGGGTCGAGCGCGGACGTCGGCTCATCAAACAGCATTGCCACCGGATCCATGCACAGCGCACGCGCGATTGCCACACGCTGCTGTTGGCCGCCCGAAAGCTGGGCCGGGAACTTATTCGCATGCGCAGACAGCCCGACGCGTTCCAGCAGCTTCAGCCCCTTTTCGCGCGCCGCTTTTTTGTCGCGCTTCAGCACTTTGACCTGCGCCAGCGTCAGGTTCTCAATGATGGACAGGTGAGGGAACAGCTCAAAATGCTGGAACACCATCCCTACGTGGGAGCGAAGCTGGGCAAGGTTGGTTTTGCGGTCATTCACTTTGGTGCCGTTAACGACAATCTCGCCCTGCTGGACAGGTTCCAGCCCATTAACGGTTTTGATAAGCGTGGACTTACCGGAACCGGACGGGCCGCATACCACTACCACATCGCCTTTTTTTACTTCTGTTGAGCAGTCGGTCAGCACCTGAAAGTGCCCATACCATTTAGAAACATTTTTCAGGGAAATCATTATACCGTCCTTTTCTTCAGCCAGCTTACCAACAGCGATGCGCTTAAACTAATCACAAAATAGACCCCGCCCGCGAAGAGGATCATCTCAACCTGCGTTCCGTCACGTTCGCCAATGGTGGAGGCGGTACGGAAGAAGTCTGCCAGACTCAGCACGTAGACCAGGGAGGTATCCTGGAACAGGACGATGCCCTGCGTCAGCAGCAGCGGAACCATGGCGCGAAACGCCTGCGGCAAAATAATGAGCTTCATGGACTGCCAGTGCGTCATACCGAGCGCCAGCGCAGCGCTGGACTGCCCGCGAGAGATACTCTGAATACCTGCGCGGATGATCTCTGAGTAGTAGGCGGCTTCAAACATGGAAAACGCCACCATGGCAGAGATCAGGCGGATATCGGTCTTTGGCGACAGTCCCAGTACGTTCTGTAAAAAGCCGGGAACAATCAGATAAAACCACAGCAGCACCATGACCAGTGGAATGGAGCGGAATACGTTAACGTAAGCCGTGGCAAACCAGGCGAGCGGCTTAAAGCTCGACAGGCGCATCACTGCCAGCAGGGTGCCCCAGACAATACCGACGATAATGGCGATAACGGTGATCTTTAAGGTGATTGCCAGTCCATCCAGCAGATAGGGCATGGAGGGAACAATGGAACTCCAGTCAAAATCGTACATTTATTTGCCCCCCAGATTGCCCGGCAGGCGTACTTTGCGTTCAACCAGGTTCATCACCAGCATGATGAAAGCGTTAATCAGAACATAGGCGAGCGTGATCGCCGTGAAGGATTCCCAGGCGTGAGCGGAGTAATCCAGCAGTTTGCCCGCCTGTGCCGCCATATCCACCAGACCGATGGTTGAGGCGATAGCCGAGTTTTTTACCAGGTTCATCATCTCGGACGTCATCGGCGGAACGATGACGCGGTAAGCGTTAGGCAGCAGTACGTAACGGTAGGCCTGGGGCAGAGTCAGGCCCATTGCCAGTGCCGCATTCTTTTGCCCGCGCGGCAGTGACTGTATGGCGGCACGTACCTGCTCGCAGACGCGCGCAGCGGTGAACAGCCCCAGACACAGCATAGAGGAGACAAAAAATTGTACGTTAGGATCCAGCTCGGCCTTAAACCACATGCCGAGATCTTCCGGCAGCAGTTCCGGGATCACCAGATACCAGGTAAAGAACTGCACGATCAGCGGAACGTTACGGAACAGTTCCACATAGAGCGTGCCAATCGAAGAGAGAAAACGGTTAGGGACGGTACGCAGAATACCGAACAGCGAACCGACAAGAAACGCGATAATCCACGCCGTTATCGATAACGCAACGGTAACCTGAAAGCCGCTCCACAGCCAGCCGAGATAGGTGGTGTTGCCGAACGGGGCTTGTTGCAGAAAGATGCCCCAGTTCCAGTCAATTGACATAGTAAACTCCAGAAAAAAAAGGGTAGCAGCGCTACCCTCGAAGATTGGTGAGAAGCTCAATTTTTGCGCTGAGTGGGGAACGACCACTCAACGTATAGTCTGTCCATGCTTCCCGACAATCGAGAGGGCAGGAGATCCCGCCCCTGTCGTTCTAATTAGTTAAGAGCTTTGTCGTTTGGTGATTTGAACAGCGCTTTCATGTCGTCAGACAGTTCAAAGTTCATGTTCAGGTTTTTTGGTGGAATTGGGTTCTTGAACCATTTGTCGAACCATTTTGCCGCTTCGCCGGAGGTTTGCGCCTGAGCGATGGTGTCATCGATCAGTTTCTTGAAGTCCTCGTCACCTTTACGCAGCATACAGCCGTAGGCTTCTTTCGACTGGGCGGTACCGACGATTTCCCAGTTGTCTGGTTTCTTCGCTTTCGCGCGTTCGCCCGCCAGCAGGGCGTCATCCATCATAAACGCGACAGCACGGCCGCTTTCCAGGGTACGGAAGGAGTCGCCATGGTCTTTCGCGCTGATGATGCGCATGTCCATTTTCTTCTCGTCGTTCAGCTTGTGCAGCAGCACTTCGGACGTGGTACCGGAGGTCACGACAACCGCTTTGCCTTTCAGGTCAGCAAAATCTTTGATGTCGCCGCCTTTCTTCGTCAGCAGGCGGGTGCCCACAACGAAGATGGTGTCCGAGAAAGCGGCCTGTTTCTGACGTTCAAGGTTGTTGGTGGTTGAGCCACATTCAAAATCAAATGTGCCGTTTTGCAGCAGAGGAATACGGTTCTGTGAAGTGATGGGGATCAGCTTCACTTGCAGGTCAGGTTTGTTCAGCTTTTTCTTCACGGCTTCAACGATGGCGTTGGAGTAATCCTGTGAATAGCCCACGACTTTTTGCGTGTTGTCGTAGTAAGAGAACGGGACAGAAGATTCACGGTGGCCGACCACGATCACGCCGTTTTTGGCAATCTTGTCGAGAGTGCTTCCTGCTGCCGGAGCGTCTTCAGCGTGGACAACCCCCGCAGACATTCCCATAACCAGCATTGCTGTGGCCAGTTTACGTAATTGCATACCCAACTCCTTTCTTATCAGCGCCAGTGACGCATAGATACCCATTGTGATGTTGTTATATCTCGCGCAATGCAAGTGCAGTGTTATGCAAGCTTGTTAACATTTAGTCTGGCTTAATGTAAAGATTTTGCTGCGTTATTGTTTATTTTTGCGAAGCGCGCCGCACCATTCAGAGGCAATAATCCCTCGTTGCACCGTTTCGGTGCTACCGATGATCTACGCTTGTGCGACAAAGTTGCACGTTAAGCCAGACAGCGTTGATATGAATAAACAAAGCAACAGGCGTGCCAGAATTGAAGTTTGGGAGGAAATTGTCGGGTGGGGGCGGCGGAGAGTAGGCCGGGTAAGGCGTAGCCGCCACCCGGCAACAGAAGGTAAGGTTATTTACGACGCTGACGCAGGCTCATCAGTACTGCGCCAAAGCCGAAGAGCAAGGTCAAAATCCACAGCGGCCAGTTCCCGGTGCGCGCGTAAGGCGTAAGCCCGGTAGTTGGCGTGACGTTAGTAGTCAGCACCTCACGGGTAAATTGCGGGATCATGGCCTGGATTTCACCCTGCGGACCAATCACGGCGGTAATGCCGTTATTGGTGCTGCGCAGCAACGGACGTGCCAGCTCCAGAGAACGCATTCGCGCCATCTGGAAGTGCTGCCACGGGCCAATCGATTTACCGAACCACGCATCGTTTGAGATGGTCAGCAGATAGTCGGTGTCCGGGCGGAAATTATCGCGCACCTGCTCGCCGAGGATAATCTCGTAGCAAATGGCGGCCGTCAGGGCAAAACCGTGCGCATGCAGCTGCGGCTGAACGTAAGGGCCCCGGCTGAATGAGGACATCGGCAAATCAAAGAACGGTGCCAGTGGGCGCAAAATAGACTCCAGCGGAACAAATTCGCCAAACGGTACAAGGTGGTTTTTGTTGTAGCGATTGGTGGAGGTATAGCTGTATTCGCTGTCCTTACCGAGCGTAATGATCGTGTTGTACGTGTCATAGCGGTTCTGCTGATTGAGACGCGCATCCACAATTCCGGTGATCAGCGTACTGCCGCGCGCGCGCAGCAGATCGTCCATCATCTTCAGGAAGGGCTGCTGATTGATCTCCAGGTCCGGGATCGCAGACTCAGGCCAGATGATGAGCTGCGATTTGCCCATCACCTTTTCAGTGGCGTTGGCGTAGATTTTCAGCGTGTTCAGCAGCTGATTCTCATCCCATTTCAGGGACTGCGGGATATCGCCCTGTACCAGAGAAACCTGCGTGGCGCGCGCGGGCTCCAGCGTAAACCACTGGATATAACGCAGCGGGAAGGGCAGGGCAAACAGGATCAACGCGGCAACCAGCGGCTTCCAGTTACGTGTCACCAGAGCCAGCACCAGAAGGCCGCTGACCGCCATGAGCAGGAAGTTGATCGCCTCCACGCCCATGACCGGGGCCAGGCCTTTCAGCGGGCCGTCTACCTGGCTATAGCCGAACTGCAACCACGGGAAGCCGGTCAGTACCCAGCCGCGCAGAAATTCGGTGATTTGCCAGACAACGGGTGCCGCTATCGCCACGCGCAGCCAGGTCGTTTTTGGCCACAGGCGAGACAGGATGCCCGCGAACAGGCCGGTGTAGAGTGAGAGATAGGCGGCGAGCAGCACAACCAGGAAGACGTTAACCGGCCCCGGCATTCCGCCAAATTGCGCGATACTGACGTAGACCCAGTTGATACCAGAGCCGAACAGCCCCAGCCCCCAGAAGTAGCCAATGGCCGCGGCCTGTACCGGACGACGGTTCAGGGTAAGACCCTGTAGCCCCATCAGGGAGAGAATAGCGGCCGGCCAGATATCGTAAGGAGAAAAAGCCAGCGTACCGCTGGCTCCGAGTAACAGCGCCAGCAGCAAACGGACGCGCTGGCGTTCAAAGAGTGGGGCAAATGCCATTTACATTAATCTTCCAGTTTTGGCACCGGTGAGTCGTCCGGCATTCTGACGTGAACCTGAATAATACGTCGGCTGTCAGCCATTGCGACCTTGAACTGGTAACCATCGATGTCAACGGTTTCACCGCGGGCCGGAAGATGGCCGAAGGCCTGCATCACCAGACCACCAATGGTGTCCACTTCTTCATCGCTGAAGCTGGTGCCAAAGGTATCGTTGAAGTCTTCAATGGAGGCCAGCGCGCGCACGGTCCAGGTGTGGCGGCTCAGCTGACGGAAGTCGATATCCTCTTCTTCGTCATACTCATCTTCGATTTCGCCCACGATCAGCTCAAGGATATCTTCGATTGTGACCAGACCGGAAACGCCACCAAATTCATCAATAACAATCGCCATGTGATAGCGCTGGGAGCGAAACTCCTTCAGCATCCGATCCACACGTTTACTTTCCGGCACAACCACGGCCGGGCGTAACACCTTTTCCATACTGAAGGCTTCGGCATCGCTGCGCATAAACGGCAGCAGATCTTTCGCCATCAAAATCCCTTCAATGTGATCTTTGTCTTCGCTGATGACCGGGAAACGTGAGTGAGCCGATTCGATAATCACATCGAGGCACTCGTCCAGCGTCTGGTTGCGTTTCAGGGTAATCATCTGCGAGCGGGGGATCATGATGTCGCGGACGCGCTGGTCGGCGATGTCCATCACCCCTTCGAGCATTTCGCGCGTATCTTCGTCGATAAGGTCGTTCTGCCCGGAATCACGAATCAGCTCCAGCAGTTCATCACGGTTTTTCGGTTCGCCGTGGAAAAGCTGGTTCAGAATGAGGGAGAAAAATCCCTTTTTAGTGGTTGTCGTGTCGCTACTGTGTGAATTGTCGTCGCTCATGGCGTTTGTTAAGGGTTCTCTTGTTAGTTCAATGTTAACCGCCGCGCTATGTCCCTGCGCGGCGGCATGGTAGTCAGTGACTGACTATTCTTTCTCGGCAATGTACGGATCCTCATAGCCCAGAGCAAGCATTATCTCTGTCTCGAGGGATTCCATCTCTTCCGCTTCGTCATCTTCAATATGGTCGTAACCCAGAAGATGCAGGCTACCGTGCACCACCATGTGTGCCCAGTGCGCTTCCAGCGGCTTTTGCTGCTCTTTGGCTTCCTGCTCAACCACCTGACGGCAGATGATCAGATCGCCCAGCAGCGGCATCTCAATGCCCGGAGGGGCTTCGAACGGGAAAGAGAGCACGTTGGTCGGCTTATCTTTCCCGCGGTAGGTCAGGTTGAGCTCATGGCTTTCTGCTTCATCCACCAGGCGAATCGTGACCTCTGATTCTTCCTGAAACTGGGGGATAACGGCATCCAGCCATTTCTGAAACTGTGCCTCTTCTGGCATGCCGGAATTATCATCACAGGCCAGCTGTAAATCGAGGATCACCTGACTCATTTCTGTTCATGCTCCTGCGCTTCGCGCTTACGTTCTGCGGCCAGTTCGGCCCTGCGCTTCTGATCTGCCTCTTCCCAGGCCTCATAAGCGTTAACGATACGCGCGACGACCGGATGGCGTACCACGTCTTCACTGTGGAAGAAGTTAAAGCTGATTTCCTCTACCTCGGCCAGGACTTCGATGGCGTGACGCAGACCCGATTTGGTGTTACGCGGCAGGTCAATCTGGGTGACGTCACCGGTGATAACCGCTTTCGAGTTAAAGCCAATACGCGTCAGGAACATCTTCATCTGTTCGATGGTGGTGTTCTGGCTCTCATCCAGAATGATGAACGCGTCGTTAAGCGTACGGCCACGCATGTAGGCCAGCGGAGCAACTTCAATCACGTTACGCTCGATGAGCTTTTCAACTTTCTCGAAGCCGAGCATTTCGAACAGCGCGTCATACAGCGGGCGCAGGTAGGGATCTACTTTCTGACTCAAATCGCCCGGCAGGAAGCCCAGTTTTTCACCGGCTTCAACAGCAGGGCGGGTCAGCAGGATACGGCGGATCTCCTGACGCTCGAGCGCATCGACCGCAGCGGCAACGGCCAGATAGGTTTTACCCGTACCCGCCGGGCCTACGCCGAAGGTGATGTCGTGGTCGAGAATGTTGGCGATGTACTGCGCCTGGTTCGGGGTACGAGGCTTAATCACGCCGCGTTTAGTTTTGATGTTGATGGCTTTGCCATAGTCCGGCACGCTTTCCGCGCTCTGCTCAAGCACGCGCGCCTCTTTAATGGCCAGGTGGATCTGTTCAGGTTCAATATCCTGGATCTCACCGCGCATCGGGGCGGTATCAACATACAGGCTGCGGAGAATATCTGCCGCGGCGTTGACGCAGATTGGGCGTCCGGTGAGTTTGAAATGGTTATCGCGACGATTGATTTCGATACCCAGACGTCGCTCCAGTTGTTTGATATTGTCATCAAACGGCCCGCACAGGCTCAGCAGGCGAGCGTTGTCTGCGGGCTCAAGGCTAATTTCACGCGTATCTATGTTCAAACTGTTCCTCTTTAATTGGTTAACTGACCTGTGGCCACACGGCGTAATAAAACGGTCATTACCGAAATTATTCACGCCACAGAATAAAGGCGCAAGCGTTGCGGTAGATATTGGGGGTGATGAGAGGAAATACAAGGCCTGCCGGACAGGCAGGCCAGAAGGATCAAGGCTGGTAAATACCTACGCCAGAGTCGTTGACTTTGCGGGTGCGAGAGATAACGGATTCCGGCGTCTCGGCAATACGCAGACCCATTTCGTCCTCAGTGCGTACCACCTTCCCGCGCAGCGAGTTCGTGAGTACTTCGACAATCTCGACGTCCACAAACTTACCGATCATGTCCGGGGTGCCTTCAAAATTCACCACGCGGTTATTTTCGGTTCGACCAGACAGTTCCATGACGCTCTTACGGGAGGTGCCTTCCACCAGAATACGCTGGACAGTGCCGAGCATACGACGACTCCAGGCGTTGGCCTGCTGGTTGATACGCTCCTGTAGAATATACAGACGCTGCTTTTTCTCTTCTTCCGGCACATCGTCAACCATATCGGCCGCAGGGGTGCCCGGGCGCGCAGAGAAGATAAAGCTGTAGCTGACGTCGAAATTCACCTCGCCGATGAGCTTCATGGTGCGCTCAAAGTCATCAGCGGTTTCGCCAGGGAAGCCGACGATAAAGTCGGAGCTAATCTGGATATCCGGGCGCGCTTCACGCAGCTTGCGGATGGTGGACTTATACTCGAGCACCGTATGTGGACGACCCATCAGGTTCAGCACGCGATCAGAACCGCACTGGATCGGCAGGTGCAGGAAGCTCACCAGCTCTGGCGTATCGCGATAGACGTCAATAATGTCGTCGGTAAATTCCATCGGATGGCTGGTGGTAAAGCGAATGCGGTCGATGCCGTCAATCGCCGCCACCAGACGTAGCAGTTCAGCAAAGCTGCCGGTGGTACCGTCGTAGTTTTCCCCGCGCCAGGCGTTCACGTTCTGACCCAGCAGGTTCACTTCACGAACGCCCTGCGCGGCAAGCTGCGCGATTTCAAACAGGATATCGTCTGCCGGGCGGCTCACTTCTTCACCGCGGGTGTAAGGCACCACGCAGTAAGTACAGTATTTGTTGCAGCCTTCCATGATGGAGACGAAGGCGGTCGGGCCATCAGCGCGCGGCTCTGGCAGACGGTCAAATTTCTCGATCTCCGGGAAGCTCACGTCAACCACCGGGCTACGGCTGCCGCGAACCTGATTAATCATCTCTGGCAGGCGGTGCAGGGTCTGAGGGCCAAAAACGATATCCACATAGGGGGCTCTCTGGCGGATCAGCTTACCTTCCTGCGATGCGACGCAGCCACCCACGCCAATAATCAGGTCCGGATTTTTCCGTTTGAGAAGCTTCCAGCGGCCTAACACATGAAAAACTTTTTCCTGTGCTTTTTCACGAATTGAACAGGTGTTCAGCAGCAGCACATCGGCTTCTTTCGCATTTTCAGTCAGCTGGTATCCGTGGGTGGTATCCAGCAGATCGGCCATCTTCGATGAATCGTATTCGTTCATCTGACAGCCCCAGGTTTTTATATGGAGTTTTTTAGTCATCGACTTGCTCAGCTCAGGATTGCAAGCCGCGTATTGTAATGCTTTGGTGCGGTTGTGACCAGTATGAAGGTTGTCAACCTCAGGGCCGCAAAAATCCGGTAAACTTAAGGTATTCTCCAATAAGGAATAGTGACCATGACACTCCTGAACACCGAAGTTGCCGTTGTTGGCGGCGGTATGGTCGGCGGCGCACTGGCGCTGGGGCTGGCGCAGCAGGGATTTGACGTAACCGTTATTGAACAGGCGGCTCCGCCGGCATTCGATCCTGCCAGCCAACCGGACGTGCGTATTTCCGCCATCAGCGCGGCCTCTGTTGATCTGCTTCGCGGGCTGGGCGTCTGGGAGGCGGTGCTGGCGATGCGCGCGCACCCATACAGCCGTCTTGAAACCTGGGAGTGGGAAAATGCTCACGTGTCGTTTGATGCCGCCGAGCTGAAACTGCCGCGCCTGGGCTATATGGTGGAAAACAACGTGCTCCAGCAGGCACTCTGGCAGGCGCTGGAGGCGCACCCGAAGGTGACGCTGCGCGTTCCGGACTCGCTGAAAGGCCTGCATCGTCATGAGGGCGGGTATCTCCTGACGCTGGACAACGACGATGAGCTGGCCGTGAAGCTGGTGGTGGGGGCGGATGGCGCGAACTCGCAGGTCAGGCAGATGGCAGGCATTGGGATCCATGCCTGGCAGTACCAGCAGTCCTGCATGCTGATCACCGTGCAGTCAGAAAACGCGCCGGGCGAAAGCACCTGGCAGCATTTTACGCCGAACGGCCCGCATGCATTCTTACCGCTGTTTGATAACTGGGCTTCGCTGGTGTGGTACGACAAACCGGCGCGCATTCGACAGTTGCAGGGGCTGTCCATGGATCAGTTGCAGCGCGAAATCCGCCAGCACTTCCCGAGCCGTCTGGGCAACGTGACCCCGGTTGCCGCCGGCGCATTCCCGCTGATGCGACGCCATGCGTTGCAGTATGCCCGTGAAGGACTGGTGCTGGTGGGGGACGCGGCGCACACCATTCATCCGCTGGCGGGGCAGGGGGTGAATCTGGGATACCGTGACGTCGATGCGTTACTGGATGTGCTGGGTAACGCTCGCGCCCACGCGGAAGCCTGGGCCAGCCATCAGGTACTGAAGCGCTACCAGACGCGCCGTATGGCGGATAACTTCATTATGCAGTCGGGGATGGATCTGTTCTATGCCGGGTTCAGCAACGATGTTGGTCCGGTGCGTATAGTGCGCAATATTGGATTGATGGCAGCGGAACGCGCCGGTGGTCTGAAGCGTCAGGCCCTGAAATATGCCCTCGGACTCTGATCTTTATTCCCTCTCCCCGTGGGAGAGGGCATCAGGCCGCACTATTCTGAACAACAAAAACAAAAAAGCCCGCAGAGCGGGCTTGTTTGTTTTAAGTGGCTGGGGTGCAGGGATTCGAACCCCGGAATGCTGGTATCAGAAACCAGAGCCTTACCGCTTGGCGACACCCCAATTGCGTTAAACAAACTGCTTAACGACTTTAAAGTGGCTGGGGTACGAGGATTCGAACCTCGGAATGCCGGAATCAGAATCCGGTGCCTTACCGCTTGGCGATACCCCAACAATGTTCAGTTTACCGAATCGTATTCGATAACATAAATATGGTGGCTACGACGGGATTCGAACCTGTGACCCCATCATTATGAGTGATGTGCTCTAACCAACTGAGCTACGTAGCCAGTACTGCAATCTTCGATGGCTGGGGTACCTGGATTCGAACCAGGGAATGCCGGTATCAAAAACCGGTGCCTTACCGCTTGGCGATACCCCAATACCGCGGAGAACCGCATAATCGAAGAAATATGGCTGGGGTACCTGGATTCGAACCAGGGAATGCCGGTATCAAAAACCGGTGCCTTACCGCTTGGCGATACCCCATCCGTGCAACGCTTACCTGGGAATGGTGCGGGAGGCGAGACTTGAACTCGCACACCTTGCGGCGCCAGAACCTAAATCTGGTGCGTCTACCAATTTCGCCACTCCCGCAAAAAAGATGGTGGCTACGACGGGATTCGAACCTGTGACCCCATCATTATGAGTGATGTGCTCTAACCAACTGAGCTACGTAGCCATCTTTTTTTCGCGTTACCTTATCGGCGTTGCGGGGCGCATTATGCGTATAGACCCTTGCAGCGTCAACACCTTTTTCAATGAAAATAGCCGGAATGTGACTGTTTGGTTAGGTTGCGAACAGCGAGGCCGAATATTCGACAATTATTGGTTATTAATCGATTTTATGCGGAGAAAAGAGAGACAAAAAAATCAGGCCCCGGAGGGCCTGATGATACTCTGAACATTATTTATAGGCAGACTGGTGAACGCCCACCGCGCGTCCTGACGGATCGTTCATCGCTTTGAATGATTCATCCCATTCAATGGCTTTAGCAGAAGAGCAGGCGACCGATGGGCCACCCGGTACGCACTCTGCTGCGCTTGGAACCGGGAACAGCTCCTCAAAGATCTCACGGTACAAATACGCTTCTTTCGAGGCTGGCGTGTTGTACGGGAAACGGAAGCTCGCAGTTTCCAGTTGTTGATCAGAAACCTGTTTCGCCGCCACCTCTTTCAGGGTGTCGATCCAGCTGTAACCCACGCCATCCGAGAACTGCTCTTTCTGACGCCACGCCACGCTCGCCGGCAGGTAGGATTCAAAACATTCTCGCAGGATATGTTTCTCCATTTTGCCGTTGCCGCACATTTTGTCCTGCGGGTTGATGCGCATCGCCACATCAAGGAATTTCTTATCGAGGAACGGCACGCGGGCTTCCACACCCCAGGCGGACATCGCTTTGTTGGCGCGCGCGCAGTCAAACATGTGCAGCGCCTGTAGCTTACGCACCGTTTCTTCATGCAGCTCTTTGGCGTTTGGCGCTTTGTGGAAATAGAGGTAACCGCCAAATACTTCGTCAGAACCCTCGCCGGAGAGCACCATCTTGATGCCCATCGCTTTGATCTTCCGCGACATCAAATACATCGGCGTGGAGGCGCGAATGGTGGTCACATCATAGGTTTCAATGTGATAGATCACATCGCGGATCGCATCCAGACCTTCCTGTACGGTGAAGTGAATTTCATGGTGCACCGTGCCGAGATGATTTGCCACTTCCTGGGCGGCTTTCAGGTCAGGTGCCCCTTCCAGACCCACGGCAAAGGAGTGCAGCTGCGGCCACCAGGCTTCAGAGCGCTCCTGATCTTCCACGCGACGTGCGGCGAATTTCTTGGTGATCGCGGAGATCACGGAGGAGTCCAGACCGCCGGAGAGCAGTACGCCGTAAGGTACGTCTGACATCAGGTGGCTTTTCACTGACTCTTCCAGGGCCTGACGCAGTTCGGCTTTGTCCGTCACGTTGTCTTTCACCGCCTCATAATCAAACCAGTCGCGCTGGTAGTACGGGCGGATCTCGCCGTCTTTACTCCACAGGTAGCTACCTGCCGGGAACTCTTTGATGGTGCGGCACACCGGTACCAGGGCTTTCATCTCTGAGGCAACGTAGAAGTTGCCGTGCTCATCGTGACCCATGTACAGCGGGATAATACCGATATGGTCGCGGCCAATCAGGTAAGCGTCTTTTTCGCTGTCGTACAGGGCGAAGGCGAACATCCCTTGCAGGTCGTCGAGGAACTCCGGGCCTTTCTCCTGATACAGCGCCAGGATCACTTCGCAGTCTGAGCCGGTCTGAAACGCGTAGCGATCGCCGTACTCGGCGCGCAGCGCCTGATGGTTATAAATTTCACCGTTAACAGCCAGCGCGTGCGTTTTTTTCTCGTTATACAGCGGCTGTGCGCCAGCGTTTACATCAACAATGGAGAGACGTTCGTGAGCCAGAATCGCTTTATCGCTGGCGTATACGCCTGACCAGTCCGGACCGCGATGGCGCATCAGGCGGGACAATTCGAGTGCTTTTTTACGCAGTTCGCCCGCGTCAGTTTTAATATCCAGTACGCCAAAAATAGAACACATAACCTTCTCCGTTAACCCTGTTGCGTTGTGATGTTGCTTGCTTATGAAAATGCCGCAAAAGGGGGAGGGGGCGCAAGCGTTTTACCGATGAAAACGTAAAAAGTGCAATGACGATTGCCGAATCTTAAAAAAAGAGTATGTCTTAAGCAATTCTATTGATGATTTCTCAATGAAGGGCTGATTTCGTTAGATGAAGTGATGTTTTCAGACAGCAGAAATGAAAAACCACGCCCTGAGGCGTGGTTCTGAATCAAATAACGTCGATTTCGTCGACAGAAGGGTAAATCCAGCTTGGCCGGAACGGCATCGTATCAATGTCATCAAGCTGTGAAACGCCAGAAAGCACCAGGATGGTTTCAAGCCCCGCCTGGAAGCCAGCCAGAATATCGGTACGCAGGTTGTCGCCCACGATGACGGTTTCTTCTGAGTGTGCCTGCATCGTATTCAGTGCGGCGCGGATGATCCACGGGCTCGGTTTACCGACAACAAACGGCTTACGACCCGAGATTTTTTCGATACCGGCGCAAAGCGCACCGCAGGCGGGATAAAAACCACGACCGTGCGTGTCCGGGTTGGTGGCGATAAAACGCGCACCGTTGGCGACAAAGTAGGCTGCCTTATGCATCATCTCCCAGTTAAAGGAGCGCGTTTCGCCCACGATGACAAAGTCCGGGTTCACGTCGGTGATGGTGAAGCCCGCTTTATACAGCTCGTGGATCAGCGCACCTTCACCAACGACATAGGCTTTTTTGCCTTCCTGACGCTTCAGGAAATCCGCGGTCGCCATCGCAGAGGTATAGAACACGCTGTCCGGGACGTTGACGCCTGCGGTAGCAAAGCGGTTTGCCAGATCCTGACCAGTCTGTGAAGGGTAGTTCGTGAGAAGAACCAGTGGCATTCCTTTGTCGATGATGCGGTGAAGAAACTCCGCAGCACCCGGCACGGCAACGTTGTCGTGCATCAGCACGCCGTCGATATCACAAATTACATTCTTAATGGTCATGGACAATCCGACATCAAAAAAAGAAGGCGTTACTATAAGGTCCGATCAGGATTCCAGCAAATGTTGCAGCAGGATCCCGTTGAGCATGGCACGTTTTACCAGGGCGAATGCGCCAATTGCCGAGCGGTGATCGAGCGTAGATCGCACCACCGGCAAATTCTGGCGAAATGCCTTCAGCGCCTGGGTATTGATGCAGCCTTCAATGGCGGGCAGTAACACTTTTTCGGCTTCAACGATCTCGCCGGCAATCACCACTTTCTGCGGATTAAACAGGTTGATAGCAATGGCGATGGTCTTACCCAGGTGGCGTCCTACCTGTTCGATCACTTCGCAGGCCAGCGCATCGCCTTTGTTTGCCGCTTTACAGATGGCGCCGATCTTACAATCGTCCAGCGTGACGCGGCTCTGGTAACCCTGCTCCAGCAGATGGCGAACGCGATGTTCAATGGCGGCATTGGCGGCAACGGTTTCAAGACAGCCAAAGTTACCGCAGTGGCAGCGCTCGCCAAGCGGTTCCACCTGGATATGACCAATCTCGCCTACGTTACCGTTACGGCCAATAAAAATGCGGCCATTCGAGATGATGCCCGCACCTGTACCACGGTGAACGCGCACCAGAATAGAGTCTTCGCAGTCCTGGCTCGCACCAAAGTAGTGCTCCGCCAGCGCCAGCGAGCGAATATCGTGACCAACAAAGCAGGTCAGCTTGAAGCGCTTTTCCAGCGCCTCAACCAGCCCCCAGTTCTCTACCTTAATATGCGGCATGTAGCGAATAACGCCGCTTTCCGGGTCAACCAGGCCGGGCAAAATCACCGAGATGGCGATGAGTTCACGGATCTTGCGCTGACAGCTTTCGATGAAATGCGCAATGGTATTCAGCAACGCGTGTTCAAGCGTCTCCTGCGTGCGCTCAGGAAGGGGGTAGTGTTCTTCGGCAATGGCCTTGCTGCTCAGATCGTAGAGCGTAAGCGTGGTGTCATGACGTCCTAAGCGAACGCCAATGGCCTGAAAATTGCGGGTTTCCGTGACGATGGAAATCGCGCGGCGGCCCCCGGTGGAGGCCTGCTGATCGACTTCTTTGATCAGGCCGCGCTCAATGAGCTGACGTGTAATTTTTGTCACGCTGGCGGGAGCAAGCTGGCTTTGTTCGGCTATCTGAATGCGTGAGATTGGCCCGTGCTGGTCAATCAGGCGATAAACCGCCGCGCTGTTAAGTTGTTTAACGAGATCGACATTACCGATTTGAGCTTGTCCGCCTGGTGTCATACTTTTACTTACTCAGTGACGACCTCGTTACCATTAACGATGGTCTTAATAATTTTATAATCGTGTGTGAACGCCGTCAGGTTTGCAACCATACCTGGCGCAATACCGCCGAGCTGTTTATCGACGCCAATGGCGCGCGCCGGATAAAGCGTGGCCATGCGCAGCACTTCCTCAAGCGCGATGCCGCAATGTTCAACGAGGTTACGTACCCCTTCGATCATCGTCAGAGAAGAACCGCTCAGCGTGCCGTTCTCATCCACACACAGTCCATTCCGGTAGTATATTGTTTTACCAGCAAAAATGAACTGCTCAATATTCGCTCCTGCCGGAGCGGTAGCATCCGTCACCAGGCAGAGCTTGTCGCCTTTCAGACGCTTGGCGTTGCGGATGTTGGTGTAATCGACATGCAAGCCGTCGGCGATAATGCCGCAGTAGACGTCTGGTTCATCCAGAATGGCGCCAACCAGTCCCGGTTCGCGGCCAGTAATATAGGGCATCGCGTTATAAAGGTGTGTGGCAAACGTAATGCCTGCGCGGAAACCGGCCTTCGCCTCTTTCAGCGTCGCGTTCGAATGGCCCGCAGACACCACAATCCCGGCGGCGGCCAGTTTGCTGATAACGTCCGTGCCGGTCATTTCCGGGGCCAGCGTTACTTTGGTGATCACATCGGCATTGGCGCACATGTAATCCACCAGCTCGGCATCCGGTTTGCGCACGTAGTTTGGGTTATGGGTGCCTTTCTTGACCATATTCAGCCATGGTCCTTCCAGGTGCAGGCCCAGCGCCTGATTCGGATGTTTTGTCAGGTATTCGCGCATGACGCGGATACCCTGTTTCATCAGGTCATCGCTGCTGGTGATCAGCGTTGGCAGATAGCTGGTGCAGCCCGATTTCTCGTTGGCTTTTTGCATGATTTCCAGCGTTTCAACCGATACCGCCTCTGCGGTATCGTTAAACTGGACACCGCCGCAGCCGTTGAGCTGTACGTCGATGAAACCGGGGGAGATTACTGCTCCATTGAGGGAACGCTGTTCGATCTCCGGCGGCAGTTCCGCCAGCGGGCAAACACGTTCAATCAGGCCATTGGCGATTACAATCGCATGGTCATCCAGAATTTCATGGCCGGTATAAATCCGACCGTGGGTTAAAGCGTACATATCGACCCCCGGTTAAAAAAGCGACCGCCCCGGATATAAAGAGGCGGTTATTCAATTACAGACCTTTGATGTTCTCAGCTTCCAGCTCGTTGAAGTATTTCAGCGTTTTCACTTTCAGCTCCATGGTGGACGGTTCGTCACACACAACAACCGCTTTTGGATGCAGCTGTAAGCAGCTGATCGTCCACATATGGTTCACGTTACCTTCAACGGCAGCCTGAAGCGCTTGCGCTTTCACCGCGCCCAGCACCAGAATCATCACTTCTTCGGCATCCAGCAGCGTGCCCACGCCCACGGTCAGCGCGTATTTAGGCACCTGATTGACGTCGCCGTCAAAGAAGCGGGAGTTAGCCACGCGCGTATCATGGGTCAGCGTTTTAATACGGGTACGGGAAGCCAGTGAAGATGCCGGTTCGTTGAACGCGATATGACCATCGTTGCCTACGCCGCCCATAAACAGGTGGATTTTACCGTAGGAACGGATTTTTTCTTCATACTGACGGCATTCTGCGTCAATATCAGGCGCGTTTCCATTCAGCAGGTTAATGTTTTCAGCCGGAATATCAACGTGATCGAAGAAATTACGGTGCATAAAGCTGTGGTAACTTTCCGGATGTTCCTTCGGCAGGCCGACATATTCGTCCATGTTGAAGGTCACAACGTGTTTAAAGCTAACCTGGCCCGCTTTGTGCATTTCAACCAGAGCTTTATACGCGGTCAGGGGCGTGCCACCGGTTGGAAGACCGAGAACGAAAGGACGATCGGCTGTTGGTTTGAACGCGTTGATGCGGTTAACGATATGACGAGCAGCCCATTTTCCGACTTGTTCAGCTGTTGCCAGGGGAATCAGTCTCATTATTCACCTCTAAAGTTTAAGTAAAAGTGGGCGGATGATTAGTGCAACCTGAACTAAGCGTAACCTGGAACCTTTCAGGCCGGATCAATCCGTCTTGATTTTTTGAATGATAAAATAAGTTTTCGTCGTTAGCCAGTGAAAGGGAGGGTTTAATACGATATTTGGTGACAATAATCACAAAAAATAGGTGTTTAATTTGCGATACGAATTAATTTTTCACACACTCACACTGCCAGTGAATCATCAACTGTATCTATCGTTCGTGACACAATAAAAACATAGTTTATGCGCGAGTCTTAACAAAGGGTCTCGTAGGGGGAATAGGATGAATATTTTAGGTTTTTTCCAGCGCCTCGGTAGGGCTTTGCAGCTCCCTATCGCCGTGCTACCGGTTGCAGCGTTGCTGCTGCGATTCGGGCAACCCGATCTTCTTAACGTGCCGTTTATTGCCCAGGCAGGCGGTGCAATTTTTGACAACCTGGCGCTGATTTTCGCCATCGGTGTGGCGTCAAGCTGGTCAAAAGACAGCGCTGGTGCCGCGGCACTGGCAGGGGCTGTCGGTTACTTCATCCTCACGAAAGCGATGGTAACCATCAACCCTGAAATCAATATGGGTGTGCTGGCAGGTATCATTACCGGCCTGGTGGGTGGCGCCGTGTACAACCGTTGGGCAGGTATCAAACTTCCTGACTTCCTGAGCTTCTTCGGCGGTAAACGTTTTGTGCCGATTGCGACGGGCTTTTTCTGTCTGATCCTCGCCGCCATCTTTGGCTACGTTTGGCCACCGGTGCAGCATGCTATCCATGCGGGTGGCGAGTGGATCGTGTCTGCGGGCGCAATGGGCGCGGGCATCTTCGGTTTCATTAACCGTCTGCTGATCCCAACCGGTCTGCATCAGGTACTGAACACCATCGCCTGGTTCCAGATTGGTGAGTTCACCAACGCGGCCGGCGCGGTATTCCACGGTGATATCAACCGCTTCTACGCAGGCGACGGCACCGCGGGCATGTTCATGTCTGGCTTCTTCCCAATCATGATGTTTGGTCTGCCTGGCGCGGCGCTGGCAATGTACCTGGCTGCGCCGAAAGCGCGTCGCCCAATGGTTGGCGGGATGCTGCTGTCCGTTGCGATCACCGCCTTCCTGACCGGCGTGACCGAGCCACTGGAATTCCTGTTCATGTTCCTGGCTCCGCTGCTGTATCTGATGCACGCGATCCTGACCGGTATCAGCCTGTTCGTCGCCACCCTTCTGGGTATCCATGCTGGCTTCTCCTTCTCCGCAGGCGCCATCGACTATGTGTTGATGTACAACCTGCCGGCGGCAAGCAGCAACGTCTGGATGCTGATGGTGATGGGCCTGATCTTCTTCGTTATCTACTTCGTTCTGTTCAGCGCGGTTATTCGTATGTTTAACCTGAAGACGCCGGGCCGCGAAGATACGAAAGATGATGTTGTGACCAGTGAAGCCAACAGCAATACCGAAGAGGGTTTAACCCAGCTGGCAACCAGCTACATTGCCGCTGTGGGTGGCACCGACAACCTGAAAGCGATCGATGCCTGTATTACCCGTCTGCGTCTGACCGTAGGTGACTCCGCGCGCGTGAGCGATGCAATGTGCAAACGCCTGGGTGCGTCTGGTGTGGTGAAACTGAACAAACAAACCATCCAGGTTATCGTGGGTGCGAAAGCCGAATCTATCGGCGATGAAATGAAAAAAGTGGTTGCCCGTGGGCCGGTCGCTGCCGCCTCAACGGATAACGCGGCAGTGGCTGACGCGCCGGTTGCAAAACCGCAGGCTGTGCCAAACGCGGTGACCATCGCTGCGCTGGTTTCTCCGGTGACAGGTGACGTTGTTGCGCTTGAGCAGGTGCCTGACGAAGCGTTCGCCAGCAAAGCGGTCGGTGACGGCGTGGCGGTGAAACCAACGGACAAAACCGTGGTCTCTCCGGCTGCCGGTACTATTGTGAAAATCTTCAACACCAACCACGCGTTCTGCCTGGAAACGGAAAAAGGCGCGGAGATCGTTGTCCATATGGGTATCGATACCGTTGCGCTGAACGGTCAGGGCTTTACTCGTCTGGTGGAAGAGGGTGCTGAAGTGGCGGCAGGTCAGCCGATTCTGGAAATGGATCTGGACTTCCTGAATGCCAACGCGCGCTCCATGATAAGCCCGGTCGTGTGCAGCAACATCGACGACTTCAGCGGTCTGGTGATCCAGGCGCAGGGTCAGGTGGTTGCAGGCCAGACGCCACTGTATGAGATTAAAGGCAAGTAATCGCTCCTGAGTAGAGTTATGCCTTTAGCGGCGGGGGATATCCTCCGCCGCTTTTTTTTGCGGCAATTGCCCCCATTATTTTCTTCCGGGACGTTTTAAGGGTTGTCACTACGTCCGGCTTATAAGATCATATGCCGTTATACGTTGTTTACGCTTTGAGGAATCCACGATGAGTGAGGCAGAAGCCCGCCCGAGTAACTTTATTCGTCAGATCATCGATGAAGATCTGGCCAGTGGTAAGCACACCACAGTCCACACGCGTTTCCCGCCGGAGCCAAATGGCTACCTGCACATTGGTCACGCCAAATCGATCTGCCTGAACTTTGGTATTGCGCAAGATTACCAGGGGCAGTGCAACCTGCGTTTCGATGACACCAACCCAGTAAAAGAAGACATCGAATACGTTGAGTCGATTAAAAACGACGTGCAATGGCTGGGCTTCAACTGGTCTGGCGATATCTGCTACTCCTCAGACTACTTCGATCAGCTGTATGCCTATGCGGTTGAACTGATTAACAAAGGTCTGGCATACGTCGACGAATTGTCTGCTGACGAAATCCGTGAATACCGCGGTACGCTGACTCAGCCTGGTAAAAACAGCCCGTTCCGCGATCGTAGCGTGGAAGAGAACCTGGCGCTGTTTGAAAAAATGCGTGCCGGTGGCTTCGAAGAAGGTAAAGCGTGTCTGCGTGCCAAAATCGATATGGCGTCTCCGTTCATCGTGATGCGCGATCCGGTGCTGTACCGCATTAAGTTCGCTGAACACCACCAGACCGGTAACAAGTGGTGCATCTACCCGATGTACGACTTCACCCACTGCATCAGCGATGCGCTGGAAGGCATTACGCACTCTCTGTGCACGCTAGAATTCCAGGACAACCGTCGTCTGTACGACTGGGTGCTGGATAACATCACCATTCCTGTGCATCCGCGTCAGTACGAGTTCTCTCGTCTGAACCTGGAATACACCGTGATGTCCAAGCGTAAGCTGAACCTGCTGGTCACCGACAAGCACGTTGAAGGCTGGGACGACCCGCGTATGCCGACCATCTCTGGCCTGCGTCGTCGTGGCTATACCTCGGCGTCTATTCGTGAGTTCTGCAAACGTATTGGCGTTACCAAGCAGGACAACACCATCGAAATGGCGTCTCTGGAATCCTGCATTCGCGAAGACCTGAACGAAAACGCGCCGCGCGCGATGGCAGTGATCGATCCAGTGAAACTGGTCATCGAAAACTATCCGCAGGGTGGAAGCGAACTGGTCTCGATGCCTAACCATCCGAACAAACCGGAAATGGGCACCCGCGACGTGCCGTTCAGCGGTGAAATCTGGATCGATCGCGCCGACTTCCGCGAAGAAGCGAACAAGCAGTACAAGCGTCTGGTGCTGGGCAAAGAAGTGCGTCTGCGTAACGCCTATGTGATCAAAGCCGAGCGCGTAGAGAAAGATGCGGAAGGTAACATCACGACCATCTTCTGTACGTACGACGCAGAGACGCTGAGTAAAGATCCGGCGGATGGCCGTAAAGTGAAAGGTGTGATCCACTGGGTGAGCGCGCAGCATGCGCTGCCGGTTGAGATCCGTCTCTACGATCGTCTGTTCAGCGTACCTAACCCAGGCGCTGCGGAGGACTTCCTGGCGGTTATCAACCCTGAGTCGCTGATTATCAAGCAGGGGTATGCCGAGCCGTCTCTGAAAGCCGCTGAAGCCGGTAAAGCGTTCCAGTTTGAACGTGAGGGTTACTTCTGCCTGGACAGCCGTTACAGCACGGCGGAAAAACCGGTATTTAACCGTACCGTCGGTCTGCGTGATACCTGGACTAAGATCGGCGAATAATCACGCTGGCATGGTCAATGAGAAACAAACGCCGCATAATGCGGCGTTTTTTTATTTAACGATCATGTCGTTAAGCATCGGGATGATGAATTAAAGCCAACATTCCAGGTCAATGTGGTGCTACTTATTTTATTTAAAAAAGTTTGTTGTTTTCCAAAAACAGAAACGCTGAAAAATATATTCACAATATCAATGTTACTTACTGAAAATTAGCGTATTCCCCCGCCAGTACTTGCTTCCCGGTAAATGTTACAAAGCACTACGAAATATGTGCTCTTCGTCATAATCCTGACTTTTGCCTGATTAAAAGCATTGATAATTCGCGTCGCGAAAAATAACCTAAAGACGGTAGTTAATTCGAGGGTATTTCTGACTACCCCTGACCACTTGGTCTTTTCTGTTTTTCGCCGTTTAAGGCGTTTTAATTCGTCAAAGAGGAATAATCTATGCGTACGTTCAGTGGCAAACGTAGTGCGCTGGCGCTGGCTATCGCCGGTGTGACAGCAATGTCGGGCCTGGTGGTTGCGCCAGAGGCAAAAGCAGCAGGTTTCATTGAAGATTCCACCCTCACGGGCGGTATTTATTACTGGCAGCGTGAGCGTGACCGTAAAGACGTCACTGAAGATAAATACAAAACCAACCTTTCTCACTCGACCTGGAACGCCAACCTGGATTTTCAGTCGGGATATGCCGCCGATATGTTCGGGATCGATATTGCAGCGTTCACCGCAATTGAAATGGCCGAAAATGGCGACAGCGGCCATCCGAACGAAATTGCGTTCTCCTCCAGCAATAAAGCCTACGACGAAGACTGGTCCGGCGATAAAAGCGGAATCAGCCTGTATAAAGCGGCTGCAAAATTCAAATATGGTCCGGTCTGGGCGCGTGGAGGTTATATCCAGCCAACCGGCCAGACGCTGTTAGCACCGCACTGGAGCTTTATGCCAGGTACCTATCAGGGTGCGGAAGCCGGTGCTAATTTTGACTACGGCGATGCGGGGGCGTTGAGCTTCTCCTATATGTGGACCAACGAGTACAAAGCGCCGTGGCACATTGAGATGGACAAGTTCTATCAGAACGATAAAAAAACCAAAGTTGATTATCTCCACTCGCTGGGGGCGAAGTACGACTTCAAAAACGATCTGGTGCTGGAAGCTGCTTTTGGTCAGGCTGAAGGCTATATCGATCAGTACTTTGCTAAAGCCAGCTACAAATTTGATATCGCGGGTAGCCCGCTGAGCACCAGCTATCAGTTCTACGGTACGCGCGACAAAGTCAGTGATGGCAGCGTAAATGATATCTATGACGGCACCGCGTGGTTACAGGCGTTGACCTTCGGCTACAAGGTAGGTCAGGTTGATTTACGTCTGGAGGGAACATGGGTCAAGGCAGAAGGGCAGCAGGGCTACTTCCTGCAACGTATGACGCCAACCTACGCCTCTTCCAATGGTCGTCTGGATATCTGGTGGGATAACCGCTCTGACTTCAACGCCGACGGCGAAAAGGCGGTCTTCTTCGGCGCAATGTATGACCTGAAGAACTGGAACCTGCCTGGCTGGGCAGTGGGTGCGTCCTACGCGTACGCCTGGGACGCGAAGCCAGCAGATATGGCTACGCCAGACGCCTACTACGATCCGAATTACCGTCTGAAAGAGTCTTCATACAGTCTGGATGCGATTTACACCCTTCAGGAGGGCCGTGCGAAAGGCACGATGTTCAAACTGCACTTCACCCAGTATGACAACCACTCCGATATCCCGAGCTACGCGGGCGGTTACGGCAACATCTTCCAGGATGAACGTGACGTGAAATTCATGGTCATTGCGCCATTCACAATCTTCTGATGAATACGCAGGCGGGCGAAATCCCGCCTGCATGGAGACTGCATATGATGAAAAAAATGGTAATCGTTGCGCTGCTGGCATCGGGGCTGGTGGCGTGTGCGCAGGATCAGGCGCAGAAAGAAGACTCCCGTCTGAAGGAGGCGTATAGCGCCTGCATCAATACAGCACAAGGATCGCCAGAGAAGATTGAAGCCTGCCAGAGCGTGCTGAATGTGCTGAAAAAAGAGAAAGCGCATGAGCAGTTTGCGACGCAGGAAAATGTTCGCGTGATGGATTACCAGGCCTGTATCCAGGCGCGGAAAAGCGGTAACGATCAGGAAGTGGCGAAGCGTTGCGATAAGATCTGGGACGAGATTCGCAATAACAATAAATAAGTTGCTTTATGCCCGGTGGCGCTGCGCTTACCGGGCCTACAACGGTGTCACAGCCCGTAGGCCCGGTAAGCGCAGCGCCACCGGACTTTTTTCAGGCAAAAAAAAGCCAACCTTACGGCTGGCTCAGAGTATGAACACGATATTATTTCGCGTCGTGCGCGTGGTCGTCTTCGCGGCAATCGCCTTCAGCGCAGTGACCGTACAGGTACAGGCTGTGGTTGGTCAGGCGGATGCCATGACGGGCGGCGATTTCACGCTGGCGTGATTCAATGGAATCATCGCTAAATTCAATGACCTTGCCACAGTCGAGGCAGATCAGGTGATCGTGGTGATGCTGCTGAGTCAGCTCGAACACGGATTTACCGCCTTCGAAATTATGACGAGTAACAATGCCCGCGTCATCAAACTGGTTCAGCACACGATAGACGGTTGCCAGCCCAATCTCTTCACCCATATCGATAAGACGCTTATAAAGGTCTTCCGCACTGACATGGTGATTGTCTGGCCCCTGAAGCACTTCAAGGATTTTTAACCGAGGAAGCGTTACTTTCAGGCCAGCTTTCTTTAATGCGGTATTGTTGTCAGTCATGCGGAATCTGTCCTGTTGCTAAACGATTCACTTCAAAAGAAGAAGTGACAGAAAATGCACTTGGGATAATGCGTCTCATTATAGAACTGCCATGGCTAAATGAAAACTGCAAGTCTCAAGCAAAGTATGCTTATAAAAACGTGGTATCACCAACAAACTTGTTCGATGGCACCCACTTTTTACCAGGGGGATATTGTACAGGTCTGGGCGAAAAAGTTAAAAGTTTGTAGCAATTAATTTAATCGGTTTTACCTGGAAAACGGGCGCAACCGGAGTTGCGCCGCAGGGATATCAGGCGTTAAGGATATCGTCCAGGTTCAGCTCTTCACGAACCTGCTTAACCCATTTTTCTACACGCTCAGCGGTCAGCTCTGGCTGACGGTCTTCATCAATGGCCAGGCCAACGAAGTGATCGTCATCTGCCAGACCTTTGGACGCTTCGAAATGGTAACCCGCCGTTGGCCAGTGACCGACGATCGCCGCACCGCGTGGCTCAATGATGTCGCGAATAGTGCCCAGCGCATCACAGAAATACTCAGCATAGTCTTCCTGATCGCCACAGCCAAACAGGGCAACCAGCTTGCCGTTGAAGTCTACTTCTTCCAGCGTCGGGAAGAAATCGTCCCAGTCACACTGTGCTTCACCGTAGTACCAGGTCGGGATGCCCAGCAGCAGGATGTCATAGCCCTCGAGATCTTCTTTGCTGCTCTTGGCGATGTCATGCACATCAGCAACGTCTTTACCGAGCTGTTTTTGAATGTTTTTTGCGATATTTTCAGTATTGCCGGTATCACTGCCAAAGAAAATGCCGATGATTGCCATGAGTAAAATAACCTCTTGAAACTTAATGGTATGGTGGCGCAAATTGTCCACGGATAAGGGCAATAATAGCAGAACAGGCAACCCTGCGGAAACAGCTATCACGCAGGACTGCACTCTGTGCTACATGAAAAAGGTAATATTGGGGATTTTCTGACTCACGCCTTGCCGCGTAACGTCTCAAGCTGGGCGATCAGCATCTCTTCGATCAGTTCGCTGCGGCTGATGTTGCGCGCGTCAGCTAACTCGTTAAGCGCATCGACGGCATCGGCATTCAGCTTCAGTTCGACACGCTTAAGCCCACGATTTTTATCGCGTTTAAGCTGGTTGCGTTTATTGATACGCAGCTGTTCATCGCGCGAAAGCGGATTCGTTTTCGGTCGTCCCGGTCGACGCTCATTCGCGAACAGATCTAGTGTCGTACGGTCCGTTTGTTCTTTGGCCATGATTCTGAGACTTCGGGGGAAACACGCCGCCCTGCTAATGCCCGGGCGATAAGCGCGCCATCATACATCACCCAAATCCACACGCCAACGACTGGAAGCCCGTCGTCTTCCGGTCGCTGGCTTTTTAATCAATTCGCTGTATCAGTAAGATAGCGGCGAATGGCGCGCAGGACGGCATCCGGTTTTTCCGCGTGTACCCAGTGCCCGGCACCCGCAATAACGTGAGCGCGAGCCTGCGGGAATTGCGCCAGCAGCGTGTCACGATACGCATCAGTGACGTAAGGGGAGTTGCCGCCGCGAATAAAAAGGGTAGGGTGCGGCCAGGCGGGGACGGTTTCCCAGCCCACAATATGCGAATACTGATCCCACAATACCGGGACGTTAAAGCGCCATTGTCCGTCAACAAACGATTTCAGCAGGAACTGAACTACGCCTTCCTCATCAAGATGCTCACGCATAACGGCAGCCGCCTGCTGGCGGGTTGCGACACCCGCTTCGGTGACCGCATTGATGGCGGCAAAAATCTCATCGTGACGGCGAACGTCGTAATTGACGGGCGCAACGTCGATGACCACCAGCCCGGAAATACGCTCAGGGGCCAGCGCAGTGAGCGCCATCACCGCTTTGCCGCCCATTGAATGCCCGATAAGCGTCGCTTTCTGGATATTATTCGCATCGAGGGTGTCCCGCAGATCCTGCGCCATGGCTGCGTAGGTCATCTCCTCCGAGCGCCCAGAAAGACCGTGATTGCGCATATCAACCTGGAGGATCGCGTGATCGGTCACTAAATCGCGCGCCAGCACACCCAGATTATCCAGGCTACCAAACAGGCCGTGAACCAGTACGATGGGAGAATTATTGTTCGGCGATTGTGCAGTTTGCGCTCGGGTATTCAATTTCATGGCAAAGTTCTTTTTTTAGGTTTGTCAGGTTAGGGTATCATGTTGACCATTCTGCCGCCCGGGGGCAAGGATCCAGTTTAATCTGACTTTTGCCGCCAACCTGGTTTGACGCTATCCGCTGTTGGGATTTGACCTTATAATCTCAACGACTTGTATTCAGATAAGATATCGCACTGGATTAAGATGAAAACAATCGAAGTTGATGACGAACTCTATCAGTATATTGCCAGCCAGACGCGGCATATTGGGGAGAGCGCGTCCGACATTTTACGGCGCATGCTTAAAATTTCCGCCGCCTCACAGCCCACTCCTGTCACTAAAGATGTCGTGTCTCAGCCGAGCGTTGTTGCACAAGTAAAACCTGCTGTCATGCCGGCAAAAGACAAAGTGCGCGCGATGCGCGAGCTGCTGCTGTCCGATGAATATGCCGAGCAGAAAAAGGCGGTTAACCGCTTTATGCTGGTGCTGTCTACACTTTACTCACTGGATAACAACGCATTTGCAGAAGCGACAGAGTCGCTGCACGGTCGCACGCGCGTTTACTTCGCAGGCGACGAGCAGACCCTGCTGCAAAATGGCAACCAAACCAAGCCCAAACACGTTCCCGGTACACCATACTGGGTGATCACCAACACCAATACGGGCCGTAAGTGCAGCATGATCGAACATATCATGCAGTCCATGCAGTTCCCGGCGGAATTGATCGAAAAGGTTTGCGGTACAATTTAACCCTTGCATCAGAAGGACCAGGCAATGGCAAATCACAGCCGTGCAGGACTACCTGCACAACAAAGCGATTTGATTAACGTCGCTCAACTGACCGCGCAGTACTACGTGCTGAAGCCGGTGGTGGGCAACGCAGAACACGCAGTGAAGTTTGGTACATCTGGCCACCGCGGTAGTGCGGCGCGCCACAGCTTTAACGAACCGCACATTCTGGCCATTGCTCAGGCCATCGCGGAAGAGCGCGCCAAAAATGGCGTCACCGGTCCGTGCTATGTAGGGAAAGATACCCACGCCCTGTCTGAACCTGCTTTTATCTCCGTGCTGGAAGTGCTGGCGGCGAACGGCGTAGACGTGATTGTTCAGGAGAACAACGGTTTCACGCCAACGCCAGCGGTTTCTAACGCTATTCTGGTACACAACAAAAAAGGTGGCGCGCAGGCTGACGGCATTGTGATCACCCCGTCCCACAACCCACCGGAAGATGGCGGCATCAAGTACAACCCACCTAACGGTGGCCCGGCGGATACCAACGTCACGAAAGTGGTGGAAGATCGTGCCAACGCATTACTGGCTAACGGTCTGAACGGTGTGAAACGCATCTCGCTGGATGAAGCCATGGCCTCCGGCCACGTGAAAGAGCAGGATCTGGTGCAGCCGTTCGTGGAAGGGCTGGCGGATATCGTCGATATGGCCGCTATCCAGAAAGCCGGTCTGAAGCTGGGCGTGGATCCACTGGGCGGCTCCGGTATTGAATACTGGAAACGCATTGCCGAGCACTACAAGCTGGATCTGACCATCGTGAACGATCACGTCGATCAGACCTTCCGCTTTATGCACCTGGACAAAGACGGCGCAATCCGTATGGACTGCTCCTCCGAATGCGCAATGGCTGGCCTGCTGGCGCTGCGCGACAAGTTCGATCTGGCGTTTGCCAACGACCCGGACTACGATCGCCACGGTATCGTCACCCCGGCAGGGCTGATGAACCCGAACCACTACCTGGCTGTTGCAATCAATTATCTCTTCCAGCACCGTCCGCAGTGGGGCAAAGAGGTTGCGGTGGGTAAAACGCTGGTCTCTTCCGCTATGATTGACCGTGTGGTCGACGCGCTGGGTCGCAAGCTGGTGGAAGTGCCGGTGGGCTTCAAGTGGTTTGTTGACGGTCTGCACGACGGCAGCTTCGGCTTTGGCGGTGAAGAGAGCGCGGGGGCATCCTTCCTGCGCTTCGACGGCACCCCATGGTCAACCGATAAAGACGGCATCATCATGTGCCTGCTGGCGGCGGAAATCACCGCGGTCACCGGTAAGAACCCGCAGGAACATTACAACGAGCTGGCGGAACGTTTTGGTGCGCCAAGCTATAACCGTATTCAGGCTGGCGCCACGTCTGCGCAAAAAGCAGCTCTGTCAAAACTCTCTCCGGAGATGGTCAGTGCCAGTACCCTGGCTGGTGACCCGATCACCGCGCGTCTGACGGCGGCGCCGGGTAACGGCGCATCGATCGGCGGCCTGAAAGTGATGACCGAAAACGGCTGGTTCGCCGCGCGTCCATCCGGTACGGAAGATGCGTACAAAATCTATTGTGAAAGCTTCCTCGGCGCTGAGCATCGTCAGCAGATTGAGAAAGAAGCGGTAGAGATTGTCAGCGAAGTGCTGAAAAACGCGTAAGTCGTGATCTGGTGCGGGCTGATGCCCTCACCCCGGCCCTCTCCCACTGGGAGAGGGAGAAAACATAAAAAACGGCAACCTCAGGGTTGCCGTTTTGCATTGACCTCGTAGGCCCGGTAAGCGCCAGCGCCACCGGGCTTCTTTTTTAACTATGTTTATTCTTCAGTTCAAACCGTGGTGAGACCAGACCGTACAGCGTCCAGCCCATGAATGTCACCATCGCCCCATACAGCATCGCCTCCTGACCGGACGAGTAGAGCGCATAGAAGCTGTAAATCGCCCCAATCAGCGCCACGATATTGGCCGCCCGGGCTTTGCGCGGATCCACCTTCGCCACCTTCTGAATAATCACCAGCGCCGCCATCGACAGAATGTACGGAATGATGTTCGTCACCACCGCCAGGTTGACCAGCACGTTAAACTGGCTGTTCAGTGACGGGCTGATGGTCATCAGCGACAATCCGCTCTGGAAGATGACAATCGCCAGCATGCCCTGCACCGGTGCATCCGTTTTGGTGACGCGGGAGAAGATTTTCGGGAAATAACCTTCGTCAGCGGAAGATTTGAATACCTGGGCGATGGTGAACTGCCAGCCCAGCAGCGAGCCGCAGCAGGACATCACCATCAGTCCCATGATCACTTTCCCTACCTCCGGCGTAAACATCTGCGCAAACGCCAGTCCGAACGGCGCCGTGGAGTTAGCCAGATCCATGTTGGGCACAATTCCCGCAATCACGTTGGTTGAGACGATATAGATCACCGCCGCCCCCAGCGTCCCGCCGAGTACCGCGATCGGCACATTTTTCTCCGGGTTTTCCACCACTTCCGCATTCGCACAGGCCGACTCCAGCCCGAGGAAGGCCCACAGCGTCATGGCGATGGACGATCCCACGGCGGTGAAGAACGGTACGTGATGCGGATTCCAGGAATTGGCGTACAGCGTCGGGCTGAACCAGAACCAGCCGATGATGCACAGGCCGACAACCGGGATGATGACGCCCCAGACGGTGATGCTGCTGAGCTGTCCGGTGATGCGCGCGCCGCCAAAGTTAGCGACGGTGCAGATCCAGAGCACGCCGATCGTCGCCAGCCCAATTTGCACCGGGGTCAGCGTCGCGCCAAACAGCTCTGTGCCGTAACCGACAGCGGAAATGGCAATCGCCACATTGGCGATCAGCAGCGACACGCCATAGGTATAGTTCGCCATAAAGTTACCGGACTTACCAAACGCATATTCGGCATAGCCGCCCATGCCGCCGGACTTGCGGCTGAACATACCGCACTTGGCAAACGCCCACGCCAGCGCCATCGAACCCACGGCGGTAACAAGCCAGGAGATAATCGAAATCGTCCCCACTTCAGCGAGCTTGGTGGGGAGCATGATGATCCCCGAACCCATCATATTCACCATGGTGAGAATAGTGAGTTGCACCACGCCCATCTTGTTGGCCTTACTCATAATTTTTCTCCTTTCAGCAGCGATGGCTGAGCGGCAGGTTGTTTGATGACGTAGCAGCGCACCTGTTTGCGACCGTCACACTCCTCGACGTAAACCCCCTGTAACTCCGGCGCAAAACCCGGCAGCAGATTGATCCCGTCTTCCAGCGCGGCGAAATAGCGCAGCACGGAACCGCCCCAGACTTCTCCCGGCACCACGCACAACACCCCCGGTGGGTAAGGCAGCGCGCCTTCCGCGGCGATACGGCCTTCCGCGTCGCGCAGGGACACCAGCTCGACCTCACCGCGCAGATAGGCATAGTTCGCCTCCTGCGGGTTCATCATGACGCGTGGGAAGTGAGACTTGCGGAACATCTCTTTTTGCAGTTGCTTCACGTTATGGCGGGCGTAGAGGTCATGCATCTCCTGACAAATCTGACGCAGGGTATAATCCGCATAACGTTCCGGATGTTGCTTATAAAGAGAGGGCAGAACCTCTTTCAGCGGCACATCGCTCTGGAGCAGTTTTTCGAAGCGCACCAGCTGGGCGACGAGCTGCTGCAATTTGCCCATGTCCTCCGCCGGGGTGAGCAGGAACAGAATGGAATTGAGGTCGCATTTTTCCGGCACGATACCGTTTTCACGCAGGAAGTTGGCGAGGATGGTGGCGGGCACGCCGAAATCATCGTACTCACCGGTGCGGGCGTTGATGCCCGGCGTAGTCAGCAGCAGTTTGCAGGGATCGATAAAATACTGATGCTCGGCATATCCCTCAAAGGCGTGCCAGCGTTCGCCCGGAACGAAATGGAAGAAGCGCAGATCGGTAGCAATCTCTGCCGTATCCCAGCTTTCCCATGGACGGCCATCCACCGTCTCCGGCACGAACGGACGAATAAACTGACAGTTCTGAAGGATCAGTTTCCGCGCTTCAATACCCGTCACCACGCAGTCCATCCACATGTTGCGCCCACTTTGCCCCTCGTGCATGCGGGCGTTGATATCCAGGGCGGCAAACAGCGGATAAAACGGGCTGGTGGAGGCGTGCATCATAAAGGCGTTGTTGAGGCGTTTATGCGGGACATAGCGCGGCTGGCCTTTTATGTGGCTGTCCTTCTTATGGATTTGCGAGGTTTGCGAGAAGCCCGCCTGCTGCTTATGCACCGACTGGGTCACCAGAATGCCCGGATCGTTTTCGTTCAGCTCCAGCAGCAGCGGCGAGCAGTCGGCCATCATCGGGATAAACTGCTCGTAACCCACCCAGGCGGAGTCAAACAGAATGTAATCGCACAGGTGACCAATCTTATCCACCACCTGACGGGCGTTATAAATGGTACCGTCGTAGGTGCCCAGCTGGATCACCGCCAGACGGAACGGACGTTCATCCCGCGCGCGGCCAGGCGCGACCTCCGACACCAGCTCCCGCAGGTAGCTCTCGTCGAAACAGTGTGCGTCGATACCGCCGATAAACCCATACGGGTTGCGCGCCGTTTCCAGATACACCGGCGTCGCGCCCGCCTGTAACAGCGCCCCGTGGTGATTAGATTTATGGTTATTGCGATCGAACAGCACCAGATCGCCTGGCGTGAGCAGGGCATTGAGCACCACCTTGTTGGAAGAGGAGGTGCCGTTCAGCACGAAGTAGGTTTTATCCGCATTAAAGACTTTTGCCGCATGCTGCTGGGCGATGCATGGCGCGCCTTCGTGGATCAGCAGATCGCCCATTGCCACGTCGGCATTGCACAGATCGGCGCGGAAAAGCGTTTCGCCAAAGAAATCGACAAACTGGTTTCCGGCCGGATGGCGGCGGAAGAACTGGCCTCCCTGATGTCCGGGGCAGTCAAACGCGCTGTTCCCCTGCTGGACGTAATCGACCAGCGCGCGGAAGAACGGCGGGCGGAGCTGGGTTTCGTACTTCTGCGCAGCCGCTTCAAGCTGGCGTCCGTAGTACGCATTGCTGGTGTCGGAGTACTCAAAAACGCCGTGAATACGCGACAGAAATTCAGCCGGAACCCTTTCTTCTTTATGCGTGGCAATAAACACCGGGATACCGAATCCCGTGGCTTCTATTTCTTCTATGGCGCCATTGAAAATATCGCTGACGGCCAGAACCACGGCTGCCACATCAATATAATCTGATGCGGTGATATCCACGATGTCGCGCGAAGTGGTAAAGCATTCAGGACAGGCACGGCTGACGGCAATTTTTAACGTTTTCATCTTTATCTCTTTATTTCAGGCAATATGGGGCCCTCGACTTCTTGCGGTAAAGAAATCGATTATTTCCGGAAAAAAAAGCAAAGCGTGTCCGCTGATACGAAATCAGTTAATTGCTTTTTTGCTGAGTAGAATTCAGTCCGCCCGGTTGCGGAGAATCTGAATCACAAGGAATGAGCGCAGGTGTTCACAGGCAACAGCCTGTAAAATAGCGTTTTTCAGGATAACCTGTAAGCAGATGCGCCAGAAGTCGAAGGACTACCGGGCGTTAAAGAGATGAAAGTCAAAACAGTTACGGTGGGCAAACATCATGATATGTGTTGTCCGCCTTATATGGGGCATTAAACGATTATTGTTTTCCATGTTCAGTTTCCTTTCAGTAATTGAAAGCATGGTCATTTTATCCAGGAAAAAGGGATTAACTGTGAAACAGATCACCAATAACCGATCATTTTAGAAATAATTAGTCGTTTTGAGTGAATAACGCAGATCAAAATGCTGTTTTGTTGGTTCGGTGTTAATTTGATGTTTTAATTGTGTTTAAAGAGGGCGGATATAGCTATGAAAATAAACTCATCGTTATTTTCATGGCTATATTAAGGCTGGTATGTTTTTTATTTAAAATTAAAGTGAATACTTATTCAGATCATAAACCGATATCCGATACCGGTTTCTGTTAATAAATGACGAGGACGCGCGGGATCGGCTTCAAGTTTCTGGCGAAGGTGTCCCATATAAATGCGTAAATAGTGACTATGCTCGACAGCATTCGGTCCCCAGACCTGGCTTAACAGCTGTCGCTGCGTTAACACTTTTCCGTGGTTATTGAGCAGCACGGCCAGCAGACGAAATTCGATAGGCGTAAGGTGGATCTCTTCTTCCCCTCGCACGATGCGGCGGGCGGCAAGATCGACGCGGATATCGCCAAAGGCGTACACCGGATCGGAAGGGGACGTAGCGCTGTGTCGACGCAGCGCCACACGAAGCCGGGCCTGTAACTCGCCAATGCCAAACGGTTTGATCAGATAATCATCCGCTCCGGCATCCAGCGCGGCGATTTTATCCGTCTCTTCGGTGCGGGCAGAGAGCACCAGAATGGGCATCTGGCTCCACTGACGCACCTCACGAATAAAATCGATGCCGTCGCCATCCGGAAGTCCCAGATCCAGGATCACCAGATCTGGCTTGCGGGTGGCGGCTTCAATTAACCCCCGTTGAAGCGTACCGGCTTCATGCACGCGCAAGCCGTCGCCTTCCAGCGCGGTACGCAGAAATCGGCTGATAGCGAGCTCATCTTCAACAATCAGAACGTTAATCACAAATCCTCTGGTAATTCATCAAGTTCTGGTGGGGTTTCAAGAGGAAGTGTAACACAAAAGCGTGCCCCACCTTCCGGGCGGTTCTCTGCGGAAATGGTGCCACCATGCACGTCGACAATCGCCTGGCAGATCGCCAGACCCAGCCCAACGCCCGGAATGGCGGATTCCTTATTACCGCGCGCAAATTTTTCGAATATGGCGCGCTCCTGACCGGCCGGAATACCCGGCCCGTTATCCCAGACGTCGAGCCGCAGCACACGTTTATCCACCATGGCAGCAATCCCCAGCCGGGCCTTTGTCCCGGCGTATTTAGCCGCGTTTTCCAGCAGATTAATCAGCACGCGCTCAAACAGCGGGCCATCCACATGGATTAACGTCAGGGGTTCCGGCATGTCCAGCTCAATATGTCGCCCGCCGAGACCCGGCTCCAGCATCTTCAGCGCACTGCCGACAACCTCCTCAAGGGTGAGCCACTCTTTTTTGAGGTTAAACCCGCCGGACTGAATGCGCGCCATGTCCAGCAGGTTGTTCACCAGGCGCGTGGTATTCAGCACGTGCTGGCGAATTTCGCTGGCCTGCATCGCGTGCTTTGATCCTTCCGCTGCCAGATCCAGCGTCAGAATTTCGGACTGGCCAAACAGCACGGTAAGCGGGGTGCGCAAATCGTGAGACAGCGCTGCCAGCAGCGAATTGCGAATACTTTCGCGCTCGCTTGCCAGCCGCGCCTGCTCTTCGCTGGCGGTGAGCGCCAGCCGTTCAAGGGCGCTGGCGACCAGCAGGGTGAAGGTTTCCAGCAGGCGCTGCTGCTCTGGGATCATCAGCTGACGCAGGTTAGACGGCTCGACGATGACCAGCCCGTGATTCTTATCCGCGCTGCGCAGCGGCAGGATCTGGTAAGGCACGCCGGGCAGCGTGTCGGTGCCGGCGCCGGCAGGTAACCCCTTATCGAAACTCCAGCGGGCAATCGCTTCATCCCAGGGCGTCATCCCCGAAGGGGAGGTCAGCGGGCGAAGGCGCCCCTGTTCGTCGGGGAGCAAAATCAGGTTACTGGCATGAAAGGTCGAACGGATAAACTGCTCGCTGGTCTGCACGATATCCCGCTGCGTGCGGCCAACCGCCAGCGATTTTGACATTTCATACAGATGGCGCGTGCGCTGCTCGCGATAGCGGGCAATGCGTGCCTGGTAGCGTACGCCTGCCGTCAGATTCCCGATCACCAGCCCGACGGTAAGCATCACGGCAAAGGTCAGAATGTACTGCACGTCCGAGACAGCAAGCGTCCCGCGCGGAGCGATAAAAAAAAGGTCGAAGCTGATGACGTTGATCACCGTTGCCAGCACCGACGGCCAGCGGCCATAAAAGAGCGCGACCACAACGACGCCGAGCAGATAAATCATGACCAGATTGGCGGCGTCGAAGGCGATGAGCCACTGGCTGGCAATCACCGTAATCAGGGCGCAAAGGACCACTGCCACCAGGCAACCCCGGATCTGAATGCGCCATTTATCGCCAAAGGTGCGAGCATCCGGCGTACGGTTGGGCAGTGGGGCGGGCTTGTCATCCAGCGCGACGATGACTAAATCAAGATCCGGCGCGCGGCGGGCCAGCCTGTCGGCAAAAGATTCGCGGCTAAACCAGCGGCGATGCTGTCGACGTCCAATGACAATCTTGCCCAGGTTGTGCTCGCGCGCGTAGCGCAGAGTGGCTTTATCTTCCTGCGGTTCGGAAAGGGTGGCGGTTTCGGCACCCAGCTCCTGCGCCAGCCGCAGCGCGCTCAAAATGGCGCGACGCTGATTTTCTGGCAGGCCATGCAGCTGCGGCGTTTCGACGTAGACCGCGTGCCAGACGCTGCCAAATTTCGCTGCCAGCCGGGCGGCGGTGCGAACCAGTTTTTCGTTGCCGCTGCCGTGACCAATGCATAACAGAATGGCGTCCCGCGTGTGCCAGACGCGCTCTTGTCCCTGTAGGTCTCGCCAGGCGCGCATCTGGTCATCAACGCGATCGGCGGTGCGGCGCAGGGCCAGCTCGCGCAGGGCAATCAGGTTTCCTTTGCGGAAAAAATGTTCGATGGCGCGTTCGGCCTGGCCGGCAATATACACTTTGCCTTCGTGCAGGCGCTGGCGTAGATCGTCCGGCGGCAGGTCAACCAGTACGACTTCATCGGCAGAATCAAAAAACGGATCGGGGACGGTTTCCCGCACCTGGATACCGGTTACGCCGCTCACTACGTCGTTCAGGCTTTCCAGATGCTGAACATTTACCGTGGTGAAGACGTCAATGCCTGCCTCAAGCAGCTCCTCAACATCCTGCCAGCGCTTCGGATGGCGGGAGCCTGGCGCATTGCTGTGCGCCAGTTCGTCCATCAGGATCAGGGCAGGGCGGCGGGCGAGGGCGGCATCAAGATCAAACTCCGTGACCAGCCGCCCGCGATGGCTGATACGCTGGGGCGGCTGCGTCGCCAGCCCCGTCAGCAGCGCAGCCGTCTCTTTGCGACCGTGGGTTTCCACCACGCCGATGAGAATATCAAGCCCCTGCGCCCGAAGCCGCTGGGCTTCCGTCAGCATGGCGAAGGTTTTCCCGACGCCCGCGCAGGCGCCGAAGAAAATTTTCAGCTTGCCGCGGTGGGCTTCAGCCGTCTGTTCAAGCAGCCTGTCCGGATCCGGGCGCATGGGCTCGTCGGTCATTTAGTTCTTCCTTAGCGCGTCCAGCGCCAGATTCAGCTCAACAATGTTCACTACCGGCATGCCGATGAAGCTGACCAGCAGCTTTTGCGTATGTTCTGCGACCAGCTGGCTCACCTGCTCGACGGTCAGCTGACGGGCGGCTGCCACGCGTGGGATCTGCCACACCACCGCATCCGGCGTCAGGCTGTAATCCAGCCCGCTCGCGGAAGCGGTGATCAGCTCAACCGGCACCTCACGGCTGGCCTGCGGATTCGCGGCGCGCAGGGCGGCAACGCGTTCAGCAACGGCTTTGTCCAGGTCAGGATTACTGCCAGCCAGATTGCTGCCGCCGGAGGCCATTGGATTATACGGGCTTTCCGCAGTGGCGGAAGGGCGTCCCTGGAAGTAGCGCGGGTCCGTAAAGTTCTGCCCAATCAGACGCGAGCCGCGGTTTTCACCGTTCTGGATAATCAGCGAGCCGTTGGCCTGATCTTTAAACCACCACTGGCCCAGCGCGGTAGTCATCAGCGGGTAAAGCCCGCCGGTAATCAGAGACAGCAGAATAAACAACAGTATAGCGGGACGTAACATCGTCATTGGATCCACCTTTTAAACCAGCCCGAACAGCGTTAACAGCATGTCGATAACCTTGATCCCAATAAAGGGCACCACCAGCCCACCCAGACCGTAAATCCACAGGTTACGGCGCAGCATGGCGGCGGCCGTCAGCGGCTTATAGCTCACCCCTTTCAGCGCCAGCGGAATAAGAAAGACAATAATCAGCGCGTTGAAGATCACCGCGCTCAAAATGGCCGAGGCCGGAGAGTGCAGGTGCATCACGTTCAGGGCATTCAACTGCGGGTAGGTTGCCGCAAAAGCCGCCGGAATGATGGCGAAATACTTCGCCACGTCGTTGGCGATACTGAACGTGGTCAGCGAGCCGCGCGTCATCAGCATCTGCTTCCCGATATGTACCACTTCGATCAGCTTGGTCGGGTTCGAGTCGAGATCCACCATGTTGCCCGCCTCTTTTGCCGCCTGGGTACCGGAGTTCATCGCCACCGCCACGTCGGCCTGCGCCAGCGCCGGGGCGTCGTTGGTGCCGTCGCCGGTCATCGCCACCAGACGGCCTTCCGCCTGATACTGGCGAATGAGTGCCAGCTTCGCTTCCGGCGTCGCTTCGGAAAGGAAATCATCCACGCCCGCTTCGGCGGCAATGGCCGCCGCAGTCAGACGGTTATCCCCGGTGATCATCACTGTTTTAATGCCCATCTTACGCATCTGGGCGAAACGCTCTTTAATACCGCCTTTAACGATATCCTTCAGGGCGATAACCCCCAGAACGCTTGCACCTTCCGCCACCACCAGCGGGGTTGCTCCCTGACGCGCCACGCTTTCCACCAGGTTGTCGACTTCCGGGGGGAAGTGTCCATTATTGGCTTCAATATGACGGCGAATGGCATCAACGGACCCTTTACGGATCATCCGGTCCTGAATGTTAATTCCGCTCATTCGGGTTTGCGCCGTAAAGGGCACGAACGTGGCGTGCAGGCTCTGAACGTCGCGCTGGCGCAGGTTAAAGCGCTGCTTGGCGAGGATCACGATACTGCGGCCTTCCGGCGTTTCATCGGCCAGCGAGGAAAGCTGCGCCGCGTCAGCCAGCGTTTTTTCATCCACGCCGGGAGCAGGGAGAAAGTCAGAGGCCTGACGATTGCCCAGGGTGATGGTCCCGGTTTTATCCAGCAGCAGCACGTCTACGTCACCCGCCGCTTCAACGGCGCGTCCGCTGGTGGCGATGACGTTCGCGCCCAGCATCCGGCTCATCCCCGCCACGCCAATCGCGGAAAGCAGGCCGCCGATAGTGGTGGGGATCAGACAGACGAGCAGGGCGATCAGTACGGTGATGCTAACCGCTGTACCGCCGTAGGCGGAGAAGGGCCACAGGGTCGCCGTTGCCAGCAGGAAAACAATGGTGAGCGCCACCAGCAGAATGGTCAGGGCGATCTCGTTCGGCGTTTTACGACGCTGTGCGCCTTCCACCATGGCGATCATCCGGTCGAGAAAGGTTTCGCCCGGGTTAACGCTGCACTGGATCACCAGCCAGTCGGAAAGAATGCGCGTTCCGCCGGTAACTGAGGCGAAATCTCCGCCCGACTCACGGATCACCGGTGCGGATTCCCCGGTAATGGCGCTTTCGTCTACCGACGCGCCGCCCTCAATCACCTCACCGTCGCAGGGGATGATGTCGCCAGCTTCCACCAGCACCACGTCACCTTTGCGCAGTTCATCCGCCGGAACGTGGTCCATCTGCGCGCCGTATTTAGGTTCGCGTAATTTGCGCGCAAAGGCGGTCTTTTTTACCCCTTTCAGGCTGTTGGCCTGCGCCTTACTGCGGCCTTCCGCCAGCGCTTCGGCAAAGTTGGCGAACAGCACGGTAAACCACAGCCACAGGCTGATGGCGCCGGTAAAGGTTGCATTCCCTGAAAGCTGTCCCGTTCCCATGGCAATCGCCAGTGCGGTGGTGAGTAAACTTCCAGTCCAGACAATAAACATCACCGGGTTGTGCCACTGCACGCGCGGGCTCAGTTTTTTTACCGCATCCATGAGGGCCTGACGAACTAACGTCGGTTCGAGCAGGGCCAGTTGTTTACGACTCATGACAAATTCTCCGCAAAATCAGCGTAAAGAGAGATATTCCGCAACCGGGCCTAACGCGAGGGCGGGGATAAAGGTCAGGGCACCCACCAGCAAAACGGTGCCAATCAGCAGGCCGACGAACAGCGCGCCGTGAGTCGGTAACGTACCGGTGGTGGTCGGCTGGATCTTCTTATTCACCAGTGTTCCAGCGATCGCCATGACGGGAATAATCACGCCGAAACGTCCGATGAACATGCAGAACGCCAGCAAACAGTTCCAGAACGGCGAGTTGGCGCTTAATCCTGCAAAGGCGCTGCCGTTGTTGTTGGCGGCAGACGAAACGGCGTAAAGCACTTCGCTAAAGCCGTGAATGCCCGGGTTAAAGATGCCGTTGCGCCCGGCGTCGGTCATCAGCGCCAGCGCGGTACCGAGCAGCACAAGGGTGGGGGTGACCAGAATTGCCAGCGCGGTTAATTTCATTTCGCGGACGTCGATTTTTTTGCCGAGATACTCCGGCGTGCGACCGATCATTAGCCCGGCGATAAACACGGCGAGCAGAACGAACAACAGCATGCCGTACAGCCCCGAACCGACCCCACCGAAAACTACCTCGCCAATCTGCATCAGCCACATCGGGATCATGCCGCCGAGCGCGGTAAAAGAGTCGTGCATGGCGTTCACTGCCCCGCAGGAGGCCGCCGTGGTGACCACCGCATAGAGGCTGCTGGCAAGAATGCCGAAGCGGCTCTCTTTGCCTTCCAGGTTGATATTGCTGTTTGCCCCCAGCTGCATGAAGTGGCTGTTGCCGTTCCATTCGGCCCACATCACCAGTGCTACACAGACCACGAAGATCAACGACATCGCCCACAGCAGCGTACGTCCCTGGCGGCGATCGTTAACCACATCGCCAAAGGCGAAGCAGAGCGCGGCGGGGATCAGGAAGATCGCCAGCATCTGTACAAAATTGGTTAATGCCGTTGGGTTTTCAAACGGATGCGATGAGTTGGCGTTGAAGAAGCCGCCGCCGTTGGTGCCCAGCATCTTGATCGCTTCCTGCGACGCCACCGGCCCCATAGGAAGGAGTTCCCTGACCCCTTCAAGCGAGGTGTAAGGGGTATAAGGCAGCAGGTTTTGCAGAGTGCCTTGCTGAATAAAAAACAGGGCAATAATCAGCGCAACAGGCACCAGGATCCAAAGAGTGATGCGCGTGACATCAACCCAGGCGTTGCCGAGAGTGCTGACATTCTGACGGGCAAACGCGCGCGTCAGGGCGAAGATCACCGCGATACCGCTGGCCGCAGAAAGAAAGTTTTGCACGGTTAACCCGGCCATCTGGCTGAAGTAGCTGAGCGTGGTTTCACCGGCGTAAGACTGCCAGTTGGTGTTGGTGACAAAGCTGACCGCCGTGTTCAGCGCCAGATGCCAGGATAAACCCGGTAACTGCTGCGGGTTCAACGGCAGACTGCCCTGGAGCATCAGCAGCGTAAAGAGGGCAATAAGTCCCAGGATATTCAGAAGCAGTATCGCCATCAGGTACTGGCGCCAGTTCATTTCCCGGTCGCTGATACCTGAAATGCGCCAGAGCACGTTTTCAATATTTCGCGTGCCAGGCAATGGCACGTTGTTTATCAGCCGCGCCAGCGCTGTTCCCAGCGGCCTGGCGAGCACAAACAGTACCAGTAAAAAGCTGGCAATAAGCAAAAACGCCTGAGCAGCCATCAGAATGCCTCCGCATTAATCAGGGCATAAATCAGATAACCCAATAACAGGAACACCAGCACGATGCCGGCAATCAGACCTGCACTCACAATCCACCTCCGGGTGACTTTTGTTGTTGTACAAACGGTAGGATTTATGGCGCAAAGATTTCGCAAAAATCAGAAGGGCAGGTGTAAAAAAAGTATAAAAAGGGAAAGACCACAATTTAACTATTGGTAAGTAAATTGTTAACTTTTTTGTAACTTAATTACAGGCGGGAATGTAAATATTCACGAAATGAATGAAAATAAGTGGTCGGATGAGTAGTAAAATTACAAACAAAGCGGTATTATTTTAACCAGGTCACAGATTTCACATTTTCCAGAGACGGTTTCCGGCCAACTACAGGGGAGAAAATTATGGATCTTTATAAAGAGTTTCCGGCTCATATCATTTTCATGCGTCGCACTTTCGCCGTAGTGGCTGGCGTGCTGGCCCTGCCGGTGATGCTGTTCTGGAAAGATCGCGCACGTTTCTACAGTTACCTGCACCGCGTCTGGGCGAAAACCAGCGAGAAGCCGGTGTGGATGGATCAGGCCGAGAAAGCGACCTGCGATTTCTACTGATACGGTGTGACATCGTAGCCATAAAAAAACCGCCTACAGCAATGTGGCGGTTTTTTTGTCCCTCGGGATTCGCGGTCCGTTGGGTAATCTTGCAGCCCCTACCCGGGATTTTTATCATACCCTTCTTTAAAAAGTTCACAATCCACTTCACCTTTATAAATTCCTAATTTTACTGAAATAACTTACTTTTGGTGTTGGTGCTAATTATTATGCCACGTCCCTTTCCGCCATCTCGCAAATGGGCATCGGTCCTGGGAAAGGTGTATCCATAGCCGTAAAGCAGCCCACCTACCCGGGCTTGTGTCCACCGATTTATCACCGGTGGTGATAGGTGGAGCGGTTAGCAGCAGGGACCGCATAGTGAAACGCTATTTATGCATCGCGTTCATTGTCGCCAGCGCACTCGTTGTAAAGAGTGATAAACCGGATGTGTTTATTGCCTTTACCCTGATAGCGCAGGACAAGTAGCGTTAAGGCCGCCTTGGGCGGCCTTTTTTATTTCATCCCGTCTACACTTCATGGCAAAGTAGTTCAAAGCGTGCCTTTTTCCTTTTACGGCATGCCCTTACGGACATAATGGACAATTGCCAGGAGTTTTATGCCCACCCATCTGGTTTGGTTTCGCGCGGATTTACGCATTCACGACAACTTCGCTCTCGCGGCGGCCTGCCGCGCTAAAGACGCGAATGTGCTGGCACTGTTTATCGCCACGCCTGAACAGTGGCGGCAGCATGACATGGCGCCCCGGCAAGTGGCACTACTCAGCGCGTATCTGAATGACCTGCAACATTCACTGGCTGAAAAAGGCATTCCGCTGATCTATAAAGAGGCCCATGATTTCGCCGCGCAGCGCCAGACGGTGCAGGCAATCTGCCAGCAGCACGCAGTAACGCATCTTTATTACAACTATCAGTATGAATTCAACGAGCAACAGCGGGATCGTCAGCTGGAGAAAACCCTTGCGGGCGTGGTCTGTGAAGGCTTTGATGACAGCGTGATGCTCGCGCCGGGCAGCGTAATGACCGGTAACCACGAGATGTATAAAGTTTTCACGCCGTTTAAAAATGCCTTTATCAAACGCCTGAAAGAGGGACTACCTGAGTGCGTTACCGCCCCGACCGTGAGAGGGGAAACGATAACGGATCTGCCGGCGATCAGGCTGAATTATCCCCAGCAGTCGTTCGATGAAACAGTATTCCCCGCCAGCGAGAAAGCGGCTATCGCCCGGTTGCGTCAGTTCTGCACGCAGGGGGCGGCGGAGTACGAGGCGCGTCGGGATTTTCCAGCGACTGAAGGCACCAGCCGCTTGTCGGCCTGTTTAGCGCTGGGCGCGCTCTCTCCGCGCCAGTGTTTACATCGCCTGCTGGCGGAACAGCCTCAGGCCTTAGACGGGGGTGCGGGCGCAGTGTGGCTGAACGAACTGATCTGGCGTGAGTTTTATCGCCATCTGATGACGTATCATCCTGATTTGTGTAAACATCGGCCCTTTATTCGCTGGACCGAACAGGTACAGTGGCAGTCGAATGAGAAGCTGCTTAAAGCATGGCAGCGTGGGCTCACCGGCTTCCCGATTGTTGATGCGGCTATGCGGCAGCTCAATGAAACCGGGTGGATGCATAACCGTCTGCGTATGATTACCGCCAGCTTCCTGGTGAAGGATCTGCTTATCGACTGGCGAACCGGAGAGCGTTATTTTATCTCTCAGCTGATCGATGGCGATCTGGCGGCGAATAACGGCGGCTGGCAGTGGGCGGCCTCCACCGGAACGGATGCGGCTCCCTATTTTCGGATCTTCAATCCGACCACGCAGGGACAACGATTTGACGCCGACGGCGAGTTTATCCGTCGCTGGCTGCCGGAGCTTAAGGATGTCCCGGCCAAAGCCATTCATGAACCCTGGGTATGGGCGGATAAACAGCGTGTTACCCTGAACTATCCCCGTCCCATTGTCGACCATAAACAGGCGCGCGTCGCCACGCTGGCGGCGTACGAAGCCGCCCGAAAAGTTTGAGAGAATGATGATGAAAAACAGTGAACTGGAACGCCTGATTAACGAAAAACTCAACACGGCTTCGTTTAGCGACTACGGGCCGAATGGCTTGCAGGTGGAGGGGCGCGAGGCGGTGCAAAAAATCATCACCGGCGTAACGGCAAGCCAGGCGCTGCTGGATGAGGCGGTGCGTCAGGAAGCCGATGCGGTGATTGTCCACCACGGTTATTTCTGGAAAAACGAATCACCGATTATTCGCGGCATGAAGCGCAACCGACTTAAAACGCTGCTGGCGAATGACATCAATCTGTACGGCTATCACCTGCCGCTCGATGCGCATCCTGAACTGGGAAATAACGTTCAGCTTGCGCAGCTGCTGGGGATTACCGTGATGGGTGAAATTGAACCTCTGGTGCCGTGGGGCGAACTGTCGATGCCGGTTCCGGGTCTGGAGCTGGCTTCGTGGATCGAAGCGCGCCTGGGGCGTCGTCCGCTGTGGTGCGGCGACACCGGGCCGGATACCGTGAAGCGCGTGGCATGGTGCACCGGCGGCGGCCAGGGCTTTATTGACAGCGCGGCGCGTTTTGGTGTCGACGCCTTCATTACCGGCGAAGTCTCCGAGCAGACCATTCACTCAGCCCGTGAACAAGGCCTGCATTTTTACGCGGCGGGCCATCACGCCACCGAGCGTGGCGGCATCCGCGCCCTCAGCGAGTGGCTGACGGAAAATACCGATCTGGATGTGACGTTTATTGATATCCCTAATCCGGCCTGATGAGAGGTAGTTAAGTGCAGCGAGCGCGTTGTTATCTTCTGGGTGAAACCGCGGTAGTTCTGGAGCTTGAGCCTCCGGTGACGCTTGCCACGCAAAAGCGTATCTGGCGTCTGGCTCAGCGACTGCCCGAGCGACCCGGCGTGGTTGAAGCTATTCCGGGTATGAATAATATCACCGTGGTGCTGCGTGATCCGCACACGGGGGCGCTGGATGCCATTGAGCGTCTGCAACGCTGGTGGGAGGAGAGCGAGGCGCTGGAGCCGGAATCGCGAACGATTGAGATCCCGGTTGTCTATGGCGGCAAAGGTGGCCCTGACCTTGGCGTGGTGGCCGAACACTGTGGATTAACGGAGAAGCAGGTTGTGGAGCTGCATAGCTCAGTCGACTATGTTGTCTGGTTTTTGGGGTTTCAGCCGGGTTTCCCCTATCTGGGCGGGTTATCGCCCCAGCTGCATACGCCGCGCCGGGCTGAGCCGCGCCTGAGCGTACCGGCGGGCAGCGTGGCGATTGGTGGCGAGCAAACGGGAATTTATCCGCTCGCCTCACCGGGAGGCTGGCAGCTGATTGGGCACACGTCCACGCCGTTATTTGAACCAGGCCAGGACGCGCCCATACTCCTGCGTCCGGGGGATACCCTGCGCTTTATCCCGCAGAAGGAGGGGGTATGTTAACGCTTATTCGCGCAGGGCTTTACACCTCGGTACAGGATGCCGGGCGTTTTGGGCTGCGTCAGTCGGGCGTGAGCTTCTGCGGTGCGCTCGATCGCCCTTCGCTGGAGATTGCCAACCTGCTGGTAGGTAACGCAGGCAGCACGGCGGCGTTAGAAATTACGCTGGGTCAGTGCGTGATTGAGTTTGGTCAGGAAACCTGGTTTGCCTTAACCGGCGCGGGCTGTGACGCGACGCTGGACGGCAAAGCGGTGTGGACCGGCTGGCGATTGCGGGCGAAGGCCGGGCAGCGTCTGACGCTCAAGCGTCCTCTGCACGGCGTGCGCAGCTATCTTGCGGTGGCGGGGGGGATCGACGTGCCGGAGGTGTTGGGCTCATCCAGCACCGACCAGAAAGCGGGAATGGGCGGCCATGAAGGACGGCTGCTGCGTGACGGCGATCGTCTGCGAATAAAGACCTCAACGCGCCATTTCACCACCACGCAGGGCGTGAAACAGCTGCTGTGGGGGAACGTGATCCGCGCCTTACCAGGACCGGAATACCATGAGTTTGATGAAGCCGCGAAAGAGTCTTTCTGGCGCTCGCCGTGGAAGATCAGCCCGCAGAGTAACCGCATGGGTTACCGGCTTCAGGGCCAGCCGCTGACCCGCACGACTGACCGGGAGCTGCTTTCCCATGGTCTGTTGCCCGGGGTGATTCAGGTGCCGGGCAACGGGCAGCCCATCGTACTGATGAACGATGCGCAAACCACGGGGGGATATCCGCGTATTGCCTGCATTATCGAAGCGGATCGCTACCATCTGGCGCAAATTCCTCTCGGTCAGCCCATTCATTTTGTGCAGTGTTCGCTGGAGGAGGCGCTGAAAGCCCGGCAGGATCAGCAGCGTTATCTCGAACAGCTGGCGTGGAGGCTCGATGGTAAAGATTGATTTAAACGCCGATCTGGGGGAGGGCAGCAACGCCGATGCGGCGCTGATGACGCTGGTCTCCTCGGTGAATATCGCCTGCGGGTTTCATGCCGGCGATGCGCAGACCATGCTGGCGAGCGTGCGCAATGCCATGAAAAACGGCGTGGCGATTGGCGCTCACCCCAGCTTTCCCGACCGGGAAAACTTTGGTCGCACAGCGATGGATCTGCCGCCTGAGACGGTTTACGCGCAAATGCTCTACCAGATCGGCGCGCTGGAGACGATAGTGCGCGCTGAGAATGGCGTGTTGCGCCACGTCAAGCCGCACGGCATGCTCTATAACCAGGCGGCGAAAGATCCGGCGCTGGCGGATGCCATTGCCCGCGCGGTGCGGGACTGTAATCCACAACTGATTCTGGTAGGCCTGGCGGGCAGCGAGCTTATCCGTGCCGGAGAGCGGCTGGGGCTGACTACGCGGCAGGAAGTGTTTGCCGATCGGGGATACCTGCCGGACGGTAGCCTTGTTCCGCGTACGCAGGCCGGTGCGCTGATCACCGACGAAGGTAAAGCGCTGGCGCAGACGCTGGAGATGGTGCGCTTCGGGCGAGTAACCTCAACGGAGGGGACAACGGCAAACGTTCAGGCTGATACGGTGTGCTTACACGGTGACGGCGAGCATGCGCTCCAGTTTGCGCGACGCCTGCGGATGGCGTTCTCGGAAGAGGGCATTGTTGTCAGCGCAGAATAATCATGAAAGGACAATAACATGCCAGAAGGTCCGGAGATCCGGCGCGCGGCGGATAGCCTGGAGGCGGCGATAAAGGGCAAACCTCTGACACACGTCTGGTTTGCCTTTCCTCAACTCAAGCCGTTTGAATCGCAGCTGGTGGGGCAGACGGTGACCCACATTGAAACGCGCGGCAAGGCGTTACTCACCCACTTTTCCCATAACCTGACGTTATACAGCCATAATCAGCTTTACGGTGTCTGGCGGGTGGTGGAGGCGGACGAGCAGCCGCAAACGACCCGCGTGCTGCGCGTGCGGCTACAAACGGCGGATAAGGCGATCCTGCTTTACAGCGCCTCTGATATCGAAATGTTTACGCCGGAGCAGCTGCTGATGCATCCGTTCTTACAGCGGGTCGGGCCGGACGTGCTCGACATGCGTCTGACGGCAAGCGATGTGAAAGCCCGGTTGTTATCCCCCACATTCAGCAACCGGCAGTTTTCCGGGCTATTGCTCGATCAGGCATTTCTGGCGGGGCTGGGAAACTACCTGCGGGTGGAGATCCTCTGGGAAGTGGGGCTGGCGCCGCGTCACAAAGCGTCGCAGCTGAGCGATGAACAGCTGGAGGCGCTGTCGCACGCGTTACTGGATATTCCACGGCTGTCGTACAACACGCGCGGCGTGGTGGATGAGAACAAGCATCACGGGGCGCTGTTCCGCTTCAAGGTGTTTCATCGGGCAGGTAAAAAGTGTGAGCGGTGCGGCGGGGTGATTGAGAAGGCGACGATCTCTTCCAGGCCGTTTTACTGGTGTCCTGGGTGCCAGATGTAAAAAAGCCGGGTGGTGGCTACGCCTTACCCGGCCTACATCTCGCACTTGTAGGCCCGGCAAGCGAAGCGCCGCCGGGCGTGTTTTTAGCGCTTAATGTCAGACTTAAAATCACGCTGCTCGTAGCCGGTATACAGCTGACGAGGACGCGCGATTTTCATGCCTTCGCTGTGCATTTCGTTCCAGTGCGCAATCCAGCCCACGGTACGCGCCATGGCGAAGATTACGGTGAACATGGATGACGGAATGCCCATCGCTTTCAGAATAATGCCAGAGTAGAAATCGACGTTCGGGTAGAGTTTCTTCTCGATGAAGTACGGGTCGTTCAGCGCGATGTGTTCCAGCTCCATCGCCACTTCCAGCAGATCATCTTTGGTGCCCAGCTCTTTCAGCACTTCGTGGCAGGTCTCACGCATGACGGTCGCGCGCGGGTCGTAGTTTTTGTAAACACGGTGACCGAAGCCCATCAGACGGAAGGAGTCATTCTTGTCTTTCGCGCGGCGCACGAACTCAGGAATGTGCTCAACGGAGCTGATTTCTTCCAGCATCTTCAGTGCCGCTTCGTTCGCGCCGCCGTGCGCCGGTCCCCACAGGGAGGCGATGCCCGCAGCGATACAGGCGAACGGGTTCGCGCCGGAAGAGCCCGCGGTACGGACGGTAGAGGTCGAGGCGTTTTGTTCGTGGTCAGCGTGCAGGATCAGAATACGGTCCATTGCGCGTTCCAGCACCGGGTTCACTTCGTACTCTTCGCACGGCGTGGAGAACATCATACGCAGGAAGTTACCCGCGTAGGAGAGGTCGTTGCGTGGGTACACAAACGGCTGACCGATAGAGTATTTGTAACACATCGCCGCCATGGTAGGCATTTTAGACAGCAGACGGAACGCCGCGATATCACGGTGACGTGGGTTATTCACGTCCAGAGAATCGTGGTAGAACGCCGCCAGCGCACCGGTAATACCGCACATGACCGCCATCGGATGAGAGTCACGACGGAACGCATGGAACAGACGGGTAATCTGCTCATGGATCATGGTGTGACGGGTCACGGTGGTTTTAAATTCATCGTATTGGGCCTGCGTCGGTTTTTCGCCGTTCAGCAGGATGTAGCACACTTCCAGATAGTTGGATTCGGTGGCTAACTGATCGATGGGGAAGCCGCGATGGAGCAGGATACCTTCGTCACCGTCAATGTAGGTGATTTTGGATTCGCAAGATGCGGTGGAGGTGAATCCAGGGTCAAAGGTGAATACCCCTTTGGAACCCAGCGTACGGATATCAATAACATCCTGACCGAGCGTGCCTTTTAGCACATCCAGTTCAATAGCATCATCACCATTTAGGGTGAGTTTTGCCTTTGTATCAGCCATTTACGGTCTCCTTAGCGCCTTATGCTTAAGACTGCGCTTTACCGGATTTGCTTTCAGCTGTTAATCATCGTTACCAGATTGTTATTTGGCTTACCGCTCAGCTCACGAGGAGAAACCAGGGTACAGAGCTATGGCGCCTTGCAGGTAAACGAATGAAATATCAGTGAAACAACAGCAAATCAGCGTTTTTGCAGTCCGAATTATTCAAACCTGTATATCACTAATAACTGTCCTGATAACTTCGGTCAATACCATCACACTGTTACATAACTATTTGTCAGGTGAAAGAGAGACCTCATAACTTTTGCGCATTATATGCCTTTTCTGATGACGTTTGTAACAATATTGTTTAACATTTGTCAAATCAGATGATTAAAAATTAAAAAGATGTTGTTATCGTGACCCCGATCACTGTTCCAGAGAAAACCCAACAAACTGTATGTAGGTTAATTGTAATGATTTTGTGAACGGCCTATACTGCCGCCAGGTCTCCGGAACACCCTGCAATCCCGAGCCACCCAGCGTTGTAACGTGTCGTTTTAGCATTTGGAAGCAATGTTTTGCATGACGCGCAGTTATAGAAAAGGAACGCTGTCTGACCCGCATCGCAGTCCGGAGGAAGGAAACAATAAGAACAGCATGTGGGCGTTATTCATGATAAGAAATGTGAAAAAACAAAGACCTGTCAATCTGGATCTGAAAACGATCCGATTCCCTGTAACAGCAATAGCGTCCATTCTGCACCGTGTTTCTGGTGTGATTACGTTTGTGGCGGTCGGTATCTTGCTGTGGTTACTGGGAACCAGCCTCTCATCCCCTGAAGGATTCCTCCAGGCCTCAGCCATTATGAACAGCTTCTTCGTGAAATTTATCATGTGGGGCATTCTGACCGCGCTGGCCTATCACGTGGTTGGCGGCGTTCGCCATATGCTGATGGACTTTGGCTACCTGGAAGAGACGTTCGAGGCCGGTAAACGTACCGCTAACATTTCATTTGTGATCACTGTCGTGCTTTCACTTCTCGCAGGAGTTCTCGTATGGTAAGCAACGCCTCCGCATTAGGACGCAACGGCGTACATGACTTCATCCTGGTCCGTGCTACCGCCATCGTTCTCACCCTTTACATCATCTATATGATCGGTTTCTTCGCGACCAGCGGCACGCTGACGTGGGAAATCTGGAGTGGTTTCTTCGGATCGGCCTTCACCAAAGTGTTCACCCTGCTGGCCCTGTTCTCCATCCTTATTCATGCCTGGATCGGCATGTGGCAGGTGTTGACCGATTACGTTAAACCGCTGGCGATTCGCCTTCCGCTGCAACTGATTATTGTTGTTGCTCTGCTGGTTTACGTCATTTATGGATTTGTTGTGGTGTGGGGTGTGTAATGAAACTGCCAGTCAGAGAATTTGATGCTGTTGTGATTGGTGCGGGTGGCGCAGGTATGCGCGCCGCACTACAAATTTCCCAGAGCGGCCAGACCTGCGCGCTGCTCTCTAAAGTATTCCCGACCCGTTCCCACACTGTGTCTGCGCAGGGCGGTATCACCGTTGCGCTGGGTAATTCCCATGAAGATAACTGGGAATGGCATATGTACGATACGGTAAAAGGTTCCGATTACATCGGTGACCAGGATGCCATCGAATATATGTGTAAAACCGGCCCGGAAGCGATTCTGGAGCTGGACCACATGGGTCTGCCGTTCTCTCGTCTGGAAAATGGCACCATCTATCAGCGTCCGTTTGGCGGCCAGTCGAAAAACTTCGGCGGCGAGCAGGCGGCACGTACCGCAGCGGCGGCTGACCGTACCGGCCACGCGCTGCTGCACACGCTGTATCAGCAGAACCTGAAAAACCACACCACCATCTTCTCCGAGTGGTATGCGCTGGATCTGGTGAAAAACGCCGATGGCGCCGTGGTGGGATGTACCGCCCTGTGCATCGAAACCGGTGAAGTGGTCTACTTCAAAGCCCGCGCAACCGTGCTGGCGACCGGCGGCGCAGGCCGTATCTATCAGTCCACTACCAACGCCCATATCAACACCGGTGACGGCGTTGGGATGGCGATCCGCGCTGGCGTGCCGGTGCAGGACATGGAGATGTGGCAGTTCCACCCAACCGGTATCGCCGGTGCGGGCGTACTGGTGACAGAAGGCTGCCGTGGTGAAGGTGGTTACCTGCTGAACAAACATGGCGAGCGCTTCATGGAGCGTTATGCGCCAAACGCAAAAGACCTTGCGGGCCGTGACGTGGTGGCGCGTTCCATCATGATCGAAATCCGTGAAGGCCGCGGCTGTGACGGCCCTTGGGGTCCGCACGCGAAGCTGAAACTCGACCATCTGGGTAAAGAAGTGCTGGAATCCCGTCTGCCGGGCATTCTGGAACTGTCCCGCACCTTCGCTCACGTCGACCCGGTGAAAGAGCCAATTCCGGTTATCCCAACCTGTCACTACATGATGGGCGGTATTCCGACCAAAGTGACCGGTCAGGCGCTGACCGTGAACGAGCAGGGCGAAGACGTGGTCATCCCTGGCCTGTTCGCGGTAGGCGAAATTGCCTGCGTATCCGTGCACGGCGCAAACCGTCTGGGCGGCAACTCCCTGCTGGACCTGGTGGTATTTGGTCGTGCGGTGGGGCTGCATCTCCAGGAATCTATTGCCGAGCAGGGCGCGCTGCGTGATGCGACCGATGACGAAATAGATGCCTCTCTTGAGCGCCTCAATCGCTGGAACGGTAATCGTAACGGCGAAGATCCGGTGGAGATCCGTAAGGCGTTGCAAGAGTGTATGCAGCACAACTTCTCGGTATTCCGTGAAGGTGACGCGATGGCCAAAGGGCTTGAGCAGCTGAAAGCGATCCGCGAGCGTCTGAAGAATGCCCGTCTGGACGATACCTCAAGCGAGTTCAACACCCAGCGCGTGGAGTGCCTGGAGCTGGATAACCTGATGGAAACCGCGTTCGCCACTGCGATGTCGGCAAACTTCCGTACCGAAAGCCGTGGCGCCCATAGCCGCTTCGACTTCCCGGATCGTGATGACGAAAACTGGCTGTGCCATTCCCTGTATCTGCCAGAGTCGGAAACCATGACGCGTCGTAGCGTTAACATGGAACCGAAACTGCGTCCGGCGTTCCCGCCGAAGATTCGTACTTACTAATGCGGAGACAGGATAATGAAACTCGAATTCTCAGTTTATCGTTATAACCCGGATGTAGACGATGCTCCGCGTATGCAGGATTACACCCTCGAAGCGGAAGAAGGTCGTGACATGATGCTGCTGGATGCCTTAATCCAGCTGAAAGAGAAAGATCCTACGCTGTCGTTCCGCCGCTCCTGCCGTGAAGGGGTGTGTGGCTCTGACGGTGTAAACATGAACGGCAAAAACGGTCTGGCCTGTATTACGCCAATTTCAGCGCTACAGCGTTCTGGCCAGAAAATTGTGATCCGTCCTCTGCCTGGCCTGCCGGTCGTGCGTGATTTGGTGGTGGACATGGGGCAATTCTATGCACAATATGAGAAGATTAAGCCTTACTTATTGAATAATGGGCAAAATCCACCCGCTCGCGAGCACTTACAGTCTCCTGAGCAGCGTGAAAAACTCGATGGGTTGTACGAGTGTATTCTCTGTGCATGCTGTTCTACGTCATGCCCGTCATTCTGGTGGAACCCGGATAAATTTATCGGCCCTGCGGGTCTGCTGGCTGCCTATCGCTTCCTGATCGACAGCCGCGATACCGAAACCGAGAATCGTCTGGAAGGGCTAAGTGACGCTTTCAGCGTATTCCGCTGCCATAGCATCATGAACTGCGTCAGTGTGTGTCCTAAGGGGCTGAACCCGACGCGCGCCATCGGCCATATTAAGTCGATGTTGTTGCAGCGCAGTGCGTAAGTAACAACGCCGGATGGCGCTGCGCTTATCCGGCCTACGTAACAGTAGGCCCGGTAAGCGTAGCGTCACCGGGCAAATTGCAGAAACCTTTAAAAACTGCCAGATAAGTAAATAATCGAGACGTTCAGCGCGAGACAAGGCGCGGTTGAACGAATCCCCTGGAGCATAGTTGACTATGTGACTGGGGTGAGTGAAAGCCGCAACGCAGTCGCAGCCGGAACGACGAAGATTATTTAGACAGTTTCTAAAGGTTCCTTCGCGGGCCACAAAGAGCTCGCAGGTGAACCCCGGCACGTACACGTGGTGTGCGTGGTAGTTTCTACGGCGAAAGTAAGCATAAAAATGCTTAAGGGATCACGATGCAGAACGGCGCAATGAAAGCCTGGCTGGACTCTTCTTACCTCTCTGGTTCAAACCAGAGCTGGATAGAACAGCTCTATGAAGACTTCTTAACCGATCCTGACTCAGTGGACGCAAACTGGCGTTCCATGTTCCAGCAGTTGCCTGGTACAGGGGTCAAACCGGATCAATTCCATTCAAAAACACGTGATTATTTCCGTCGTCTGGCGAAGGATGCCTCACGTTACTCTTCTGCGATTTCCGACCCTGACACCAATGCGAAGCAGGTTAAAGTCCTGCAACTTATCAACGCTTATCGCTTCCGTGGTCACCAGCATGCGAATCTCGATCCGCTGGGACTGTGGCAGCAGGAACGTGTAGCGGATCTTGATCCGGCTTATCACGATCTGACCGAGGCCGATTTCCAGGAAAGCTTTAACGTAGGTTCCTTTGCCATCGGCAAAGACACGATGAAGCTGGGCGATCTGATTGACGCGCTCAAGCAAACCTACTGCGGCTCCATCGGCGCGGAATATATGCACATTACCTCCACCGAAGAGAAACGCTGGATCCAGCAGCGTATCGAATCCGTGGCAGGCCACGCGAATTTCTCAGCAGAAGAGAAAAAACGTTTCCTCAGCGAACTGACCGCAGCGGAAGGCCTTGAGCGCTATCTGGGCGCGAAATTCCCTGGCGCAAAACGCTTCTCACTGGAGGGCGGCGATGCGTTAGTCCCGATGCTGAAAGAGCTGATTCGTCATGCCGGTAAGAGCGGCACGCGCGAAGTGGTGCTGGGCATGGCGCACCGTGGTCGCCTGAACGTGCTGGTTAACGTGCTGGGTAAAAAGCCGCAGGATCTGTTCGACGAATTTGCGGGTAAACATAAAGAGCACCTCGGCACCGGTGACGTGAAGTACCACATGGGCTTCTCGTCAGATATCGAAACCGAGGGCGGTCAGGTTCACCTGGCGCTGGCGTTTAACCCGTCGCACCTGGAAATCGTCAGCCCGGTGGTTATCGGTTCCGTGCGTGCGCGTCTGGATCGTCTGGACGAGCCGAGCAGCAATAAAGTGCTGCCAATCACCATTCACGGTGATGCGGCGGTCACAGGGCAGGGCGTGGTTCAGGAAACCCTGAACATGTCGAAAGCGCGTGGTTATGAAGTGGGCGGTACCGTTCGCATCGTAATCAACAACCAGGTGGGCTTCACCACCTCTAACCCGCTGGATGCGCGTTCCACCCCGTACTGCACCGACATCGGTAAAATGGTTCAGGCACCCATCTTCCACGTTAACGCGGATGACCCTGAAGCCGTTGCTTTCGTTACCCGTCTGGCGCTGGACTTCCGTAACACCTTCAAGCGCGACGTGTTCATTGACCTCTTCTGCTACCGCCGTCACGGCCACAACGAAGCGGATGAGCCAAGTGCAACCCAGCCGCTGATGTACCAGAAAATCAAAAAACACCCGACGCCGCGTAAAATCTACGCTGACAAGCTGGAAAGCGAAAAAGTGGCGACGCTGGAAGATGCGACCGAGATGGTCAATCTTTATCGCGACGCGCTGGATGCGGGTGAATGCGTAGTGAAAGAGCTGCGCCCAATGAACATGCACTCCTTTACCTGGTCGCCGTATCTCAACCACGAGTGGGACGAGAGCTACCCGAACAAGGTTGAGATGAAGCGTTTGCAGGAACTGGCTAAACGCATCAGCACCGTGCCGGAAGCGATCGAGATGCAGTCCCGCGTGGCCAAGATCTATGGCGATCGCCAGGCAATGGCGGCGGGTGAGAAGCTGTTCGACTGGGGCGGCGCGGAAACGCTGGCCTATGCGACGCTGGTTGACGAAGGTATTCCGGTTCGTCTGTCCGGTGAAGATGCGGGTCGTGGCACCTTCTTCCACCGTCATGCGGTTGTACACAACCAGTCTAACGGTTCAACGTACACTCCGCTTCAGCACGTGCATAACGGTCAGGGCCAGTTCAAGGTCTGGGACTCCGTGCTGTCAGAAGAAGCGGTTCTGGCCTTCGAATACGGCTACGCCACCGCAGAACCCCGCACCCTGACCATCTGGGAAGCGCAGTTCGGTGACTTCGCCAACGGTGCGCAGGTCGTCATCGACCAGTTCATCTCCTCCGGTGAGCAGAAGTGGGGCCGTATGTGCGGTCTGGTGATGCTGCTGCCGCACGGCTATGAAGGACAAGGTCCGGAGCACTCCTCCGCGCGTCTGGAGCGTTATCTGCAACTCTGCGCCGAGCAGAATATGCAGGTTTGCGTGCCGTCCACTCCGGCTCAGGTTTACCACATGCTGCGTCGTCAGGCGCTGCGCGGTATGCGCCGTCCGCTGGTGGTCATGTCGCCAAAATCCCTGCTGCGCCATCCACTGGCGGTCTCCAGCCTGGAAGAGCTGGCAAACGGCACCTTCCTGCCGGCCATCGGTGAAATTGACGAGCTGGATCCGCAGGCCGTTAAGCGTGTCGTAATGTGTTCTGGTAAGGTTTATTACGACCTGCTGGAACAGCGCCGTAAGAACGATCAGAAAGATGTCGCCATCGTGCGTATCGAACAGCTTTATCCGTTCCCGCATCAGGCGATGCAGGAAGTGCTGAAACAGTACGCTCACGTTCATGATTTTGTCTGGTGCCAGGAAGAGCCGCTCAACCAGGGCGCATGGTATTGCAGCCAGCATCATTTCCGTGAAGTGATTCCATTTGGGTCTGCCCTGCGTTATGCAGGTCGCCCGGCCTCCGCCTCTCCGGCGGTAGGGTATATGTCCGTTCACCAGAAGCAGCAACAAGATCTGGTCAATGACGCGCTGAACGTCGATTAATTAAAGGATACATAATGAGTAGCGTAGATATTCTTGTTCCCGACCTGCCTGAGTCCGTAGCAGATGCAACCGTCGCCACCTGGCACAAAAAACCAGGCGACGCGGTAACCCGTGACGAAGTGCTGGTAGAAATCGAAACTGACAAAGTGGTACTGGAAGTACCGGCTTCAGCGGATGGCATTCTGGATGCAGTCCTGGAAGATGAAGGTACGACCGTCACTTCTCGCCAGATCCTGGGTCGCCTGCGTGAAGGCAATAGCGCGGGCAAAGAGTCCAGCGCCAAATCTGAAGAGAAAGCGTCTACTCCGGCCCAGCGCCAGCAGGCGTCTCTGTCCGATCAGACCAATGACGCGCTCAGCCCGGCGATCCGTCGCCTGCTGGCTGAGCACAGCCTCGATCCGGCAGCCATCAAAGGCACCGGCGTGGGTGGCCGTCTGACGCGCGAAGACATCGACAAGCATCTGGCAAAAGCGCCTTCTGAGGCGAAAGCGGAAGCGAAAGCCCCTGCGGCAGCACCAGCGGCACAGCCAGCTCTGGGCGCACGTAGCGAAAAACGCGTGCCGATGACCCGCCTGCGTAAGCGCGTGGCCGAGCGTCTGCTGGAAGCGAAAAACTCCACCGCGATGCTGACCACCTTTAACGAAGTCAACATGAAGCCAATCATGGATCTGCGCAAGCAGTACGGTGACGCGTTTGAAAAACGTCACGGTATCCGTCTGGGCTTCATGTCCTTCTACGTAAAAGCGGTAGTTGAAGCGCTGAAACGCTACCCGGAAGTGAACGCGTCTATCGATGGCGATGACGTGGTTTACCACAACTACTTCGACGTCAGCATGGCGGTTTCTACCCCACGCGGCCTGGTTACCCCGGTTCTGCGTGACGTGGATACCCTGGGTATGGCTGACATCGAGAAGAAAATCAAAGAGCTGGCCGTGAAAGGCCGCGACGGCAAGCTGACCGTTGAGGACCTGACTGGCGGTAACTTCACCATTACCAATGGTGGTGTGTTCGGCTCGCTGATGTCTACCCCGATCATCAACCCGCCGCAGAGCGCGATCCTGGGTATGCACGCCATTAAAGATCGTCCAATGGCGGTAGACGGTAAAGTTGAGATCCTGCCGATGATGTACCTGGCGCTCTCTTACGATCACCGCCTGATCGACGGCCGCGAGTCCGTAGGCTTCCTGGTTGCCATTAAAGAGCTGCTGGAAGATCCAACGCGTCTGCTGCTGGACGTCTAGTTTTTGCAGTCTTGCCCGGCGGCGCGTTGCTTGCCGGGCCTACAAAAGCACTACCTAACGATTACCTGAAGGATGGATAGAACACATGAACTTACATGAATATCAGGCCAAACAGCTGTTTGCCCGGTATGGCTTACCGGCTCCGGTGGGTTATGCCTGTACTACCCCGCGTGAAGCAGAAGAAGCCGCGTCTAAAATCGGTTCCGGCCCGTGGGTAGTTAAATGTCAGGTTCACGCTGGTGGCCGTGGTAAAGCGGGCGGTGTGAAGGTTGTTAAGAGCAAAGAAGAGATCCGTGCGTTTGCTGAACATTGGCTCGGCAAGCGTCTGGTAACCTACCAGACAGATGCGAACGGCCAGCCGGTTAACCAGATCCTGGTTGAAGCGGCAACCGACATCGCGAAAGAACTGTACCTCGGCGCAGTCGTAGACCGTAGCTCCCGTCGCGTGGTGTTCATGGCGTCTACCGAAGGCGGCGTGGAAATCGAAAAAGTGGCGGAAGAAACCCCGCACCTGATCCACAAAGTGGCTATCGATCCGCTGGCTGGCCCAATGCCTTATCAGGGCCGCGAGCTGGCATTCAAGCTGGGTCTGGAAGGCAAGCTGGTTCAGCAGTTCACCAAGATCTTCATGGGCCTGGCGAACATCTTCCTGGAGCGCGATCTGGCGCTGATCGAAATCAACCCGCTAGTGATCACCACTCAGGGCGACCTGATCTGCCTCGACGGCAAGCTGGGCGCTGACGGCAACGCGCTGTTCCGCCAGGCGGATCTGCGTGAAATGCGCGACCAGTCTCAGGAAGACCCGCGTGAAGCGCAGGCTGCACAGTGGGAGCTGAACTACGTCGCACTGGATGGCAACATCGGCTGCATGGTTAACGGTGCGGGCCTGGCAATGGGCACCATGGACATCGTTAAGCTGCACGGCGGTGAGCCAGCGAACTTCCTCGACGTGGGCGGTGGCGCAACCAAAGAGCGCGTAACCGAAGCGTTCAAAATCATTCTCTCTGACAGCAACGTGAAAGCGGTTCTGGTGAACATCTTCGGCGGTATCGTACGTTGCGACCTGATCGCCGACGGTATCATCGGCGCGGTAGAAGAAGTGGGCGTTAACGTTCCGGTTGTTGTACGTCTGGAAGGGAACAACGCTGAACTCGGCGCGAAAAAACTGGCTGACAGCGGCCTGAATATTATTGCAGCGAAAAGTCTGACGGATGCAGCTCAGCAGGTTGTTGCCGCAGTGGAGGGGAAATAATGTCCGTTTTAATTAATAAAGATACCAAGGTTATCTGCCAGGGCTTCACCGGTAGCCAGGGGACTTTCCACTCCGAACAGGCGATTGCCTACGGTACGCAGATGGTTGGCGGCGTAACGCCAGGTAAAGGCGGCACCACGCACCTGGGCCTGCCGGTGTTCAACACCGTGCGTGAAGCGGTAGAAGCGACGGGCGCAACCGCGACCGTGATCTACGTACCGGCGCCGTTCTGCAAAGACTCTATTCTGGAAGCGATCGACGCAGGCATTAAGCTGATCATCACCATCACCGAAGGCATCCCGACGCTGGATATGCTGACCGTGAAGGTGAAGCTGGACGAAGCAGGCGTGCGCATGATCGGCCCGAACTGCCCAGGCGTTATCACTCCAGGCGAATGCAAAATCGGCATCATGCCGGGCCACATTCATCGCCCAGGCAAAGTGGGTATCGTGTCCCGTTCCGGTACCCTGACCTATGAAGCGGTTAAGCAGACCACCGACTACGGTTTCGGCCAGTCCACCTGCGTGGGCATCGGCGGTGACCCGATCCCGGGCTCTAACTTCATCGACATCCTGAAGCTGTTCCAGGAAGATCCACAGACCGAAGCGATCGTGATGATCGGTGAGATCGGTGGTAGCGCGGAAGAAGAAGCGGCTGCTTACATCAAAGATCATGTGACCAAGCCGGTGGTGGGTTACATCGCGGGTGTGACCGCGCCGAAAGGCAAACGTATGGGTCACGCGGGCGCGATTATCGCAGGCGGTAAAGGTACGGCTGATGAGAAATTCGCAGCACTGGAAGCCGCAGGCGTGAAAACCGTTCGCAGCCTGGCGGATATCGGTGAAGCACTGAAATCCATCATTAAATAAGTCCTCTCTGCTCCCCGAATGGGGCGCGTTGAAGTATAAAAAAATGTCCGTTTCGACATGGTTGGCCGCTGTAAAGCGGCCTTTTTTTATTGCCTGCGTTTAGCCACCAGAGTGAATTTATAGTCGTCGGTGTTAAACACGTTGCGACTGTATTCAAATACCCGGCCGTCTTTCAGAAAGCCGCGAGAGACTTTTTCCAGAATCGGTTTCGCCGGATCGAGCGCCAGGGCGGCAATCGCCTCGTCCGATGGCATGACTGGCACCAGCTCCTGCTCGCTGCGATCGATCACCATCTTTTTGATCTGCTCAATGTAATGGTATTTCGACTGTTCCATCACTTCCCAGGTGAGGTCGGGGAACATCGCCAGCGGCATCCATGTCTCTTCCAGATTCACCGGCTTTTCCCTGATGAAGCGTACGCGCTTGACGTGCCAGACCTTATCATCCGGATTGAGCGCAAGTTTTGCCGCGAGCCGCTCATCGGCTTTCACCACTTCGAAGACGCTGACGTCGCTGTGCGTATCGACGTTGCGATCCGCTAACTTTTCGTAAAAGCCGGTGAGCTGATAAATATCGTAATTCACCCGCTCCTCTTTTACATACGAGCCGCTGCCCTGAATACTTTCGATGATCTGCTCGTCGGCGAGCAGCTTCAAAGCCTGCCGCACGGTGACCCGGCTGACGCTAAACGCCTCCTGAAGGCTGGATTCCGTCGGCAGCGCGTCGCCAGGTTTTAACTCACCGGCATTAATTTTCTCGCGGAACGCATCGGCGATCTGCCGGTACATCGGTTTATTGCCCATTGTGTCGCGCCTTTTTAATACGTTTTCAGGGAATTATGCCTTCAGTGGTAAATTTGTAAATAATACAAATAAGATACAAATATCGGTGTTAGTGAAAATGATCACATAAATGTATTGTCCGGTCTGCCACAATCCTGTCCAGACAATAACTTTGGATAGGTGAGGATCTTATGAACCTGACGACTCTGACCGACCCACGTGCTGTCTGCGTGCAGGCGCAGTTTACCAGCCGTGATGAGGCAATCAGTCAGCTTGCGACGCGGCTGGAGGCGTTGGGCAAAATAGCCGACGCCGATACGTTTCTGGCAGACGTTTTCCATCGGGAATCGCTTGGCCCGACGGCGCTGGGCGAGGGGCTGGCGGTACCTCATGGTAAATCAGTGGCGGTAAACGAAGCGGCTTTTGCCGTGGCCACACTGCGTGAGCCGCTGGCCTGGGAAGGTGTGGACGGACCGGAGGAGGTTGAGCTAATTTTTCTGCTCGCCATTCCTCCCGCACAAGCGGGATCAACGCATATTCAGGTCCTGACGGAACTGACGTCTCGCCTGGCGGATGACGAGCTCAGGGCGCGCGTGATGACGGCGACCAGCGCGGAAGCGGTGCTTGCGGCGCTGGAAACAGCGCCTGACGCACAAGAAACCGCCGTTGCGGAGAATGCCCCGACGATCGTCTGCGTTACCGCCTGTCCGGCCGGGATCGCCCATACCTACATGGCAGCGGAGTATCTCGAAAAAGCGGGACGTAAGCTCGGCGTCAATGTGGTGGTCGAAAAGCAGGGGGCAAATGGTATTGAGGGGCGCATCACCGCGCAGCAGTTGCAGGAGGCAAAAGCGTGTATCTTCGCGGCGGAAGTGGCGATCAAAGAGCGTGAGCGTTTTCAGGGGATGCCCGCCATTTCCGTGCCCGTCGCGGAACCCTTACGCCATGCGGAAGCGCTCATTGAGCGTGCGCTGGCGCTACAGCCTGTATCCGATGCGCGTCCTGCGCACGTCGACACGGACGCGAAAAAGTGCGTTAAAACCGAACTCAAGCAGGCGCTGCTCAGCGGTATCTCCTTTGCGGTACCGCTGATTGTCGCCGGCGGTACGGTGCTGGCGGTGTCGGTACTGCTTGCGCAAATCCTGGGCTTGCAGCATCTGTTCGATCAGGAAAATTCGTGGCTGTGGATGTACCGCAAACTGGGCGGCGGGATGCTCGGTATTCTGATGGTGCCTGTTCTGGCGGCCTATACCGCTTACTCGCTGGCGGATAAACCTGCGCTAACGCCGGGCTTTGCGGCGGGTCTTGCCGCCAATATGATCGGCTCTGGTTTTCTCGGGGCCATCGTCGGCGGGCTGATTGCGGGCTACCTGATGCGCTGGGTAAAAAACCACATCCGGCTGAGTAGCCGCTACAACGGCTTTCTGACCTTTTATCTCTATCCGGTGATTGGCGTGCTGGGCGCAGGCAGCCTGATGCTGTTTGTGATCGGCGAACCGGTAGCCTGGATCAATAACGCCCTGACCGCCTGGCTTAACGGTCTGTCCGGCGCGAATGCGCTGCTGCTGGGGGCGATCCTGGGCTTTATGTGCTCGTTCGATCTGGGCGGTCCGGTCAACAAAGCCTCTTACGCGTTCTGTCTGGGAGCGATGGCCAATGGCGTATACGGGCCTTATGCGATTTTTGCCTCCGTCAAAATGGTATCGGCCTTTACCGTGACGGCATCAACGATGCTGGCTCCGAACCTGTTCAAACAGTTCGAGATTGAAACCGGCAAGTCCACCTGGCTGCTGGGGCTGGCGGGCATCACCGAAGGGGCAATTCCGATGGCTATCGAGGATCCGTTGCGGGTCATTGGCTCATTTGTTCTGGGGTCAATGGTGACCGGAGCGATTGTCGGGGCGATGGGGATTGGGCTCTCCACCCCCGGCGCGGGCATTTTCTCGCTCTTCTTACTGCATGATGCCGGGCTGGGCGGCGTGATGGCCGCTGTCGGCTGGTTTGGCGCCGCGCTGGCTGGCGCCGCAATCTCTACGCTCATTTTACTGCTCTGGCGACGCCAGGCCGTGAAGAGCGGCACCTACGTGACTGAAGACATACCATCGTAAACACGCACTGACAGGAAACGAAGATGAAAGCTGTATCTCGCGTTCATATCACGCCACATATGCACTGGGACCGGGAGTGGTACTTCACCACCGAAGCGTCACGTATTCTTCTGGTCAATAATATGGAAGAGATCCTCACTCGTCTTGAGCAGGACGCAGAGTATAAATACTACGTACTCGACGGCCAGACGGCGGTGCTGGAAGATTATTTTGCCGTGAAACCGGAAAACAGGCCACGCGTGAAGGCACTGGTGGCGGCCGGGAAGCTGATTATCGGGCCGTGGTATACCCAGACGGATACCACCCTTGTTTCCGGCGAGTCGATTGTCCGAAATCTGATGTACGGTATACGCGACTGTCTGGCCTTTGGCGAGCCGATGAAAATTGGCTATCTGCCGGACTCCTTCGGCATGTCTTCCCAGCTGCCGCACATTTACAACGGTTTTGGCATCACGCGCACCATGTTCTGGCGCGGGTGTTCCGAGCGGCACGGTACCGATAAAACCGAATTTCTCTGGCAAAGTCAGGACGGCAGCGAAGTGACGGCACAGATGCTACCGCTGGGCTACGCGATTGGTAAGTACTTACCGGAGGATGAGGCCGGGCTGCGCAAACGGCTCGACACGTACTTCGAGGTGCTGGAAAAAGCCTCCGTGACGAAAGAAATTTTACTGCCTAACGGCCATGATCAGATGCCGCTCCAGCAGAACATCTTTGCGGTGATGGATAAGCTGCGCGAAATCTATCCGCAGCGTCAGTTTGTGATGAGCCGCTTCGAGAAGGTGTTTGACCACATTGACGTGCACCGCGATGAACTGGCGACGCTGAAAGGGGAGTTTATTGACGGTAAATATATGCGGGTGCACCGGACGATAGGCTCCACGCGGATGGACATTAAAATCGCCCACGCCCGGATAGAGAATAAAATCGTCAACGTCCTTGAGCCGCTGGCCACGCTTGCCTGGACGCTGGGCTTTGAGTATCACCACGGTTTGCTGGAAAAAATGTGGAAAGAGATCCTCAAGAATCACGCCCATGACAGTATCGGCTGCTGCTGTAGTGACAAAGTGCATCGTGAGGTGATGTCACGCTTCGAGCTGGCGGAAGACATGGCCGATAACCTGACATGCTTCTATATGCGCAAGATTGTCGACAACATGCCACAGAGCGAGGAAGACAAACTGGTGATGTTTAACCTCACGCCCTGGCCGCGTGAGGAAGTGATTAACACCACGATACGTCTGCGCGCCAGCCAGTTCCGCCTGCTGGACGATAGGGGGAATGAAATCCCTTACTGCCTGCGCAGCGCGCGTGAAATCGACCCCGGCTTGATTGACCGGCAGATTGTGCATTACGGTAACTACGATCCCTTTATGGAGTTTGATATCCAGCTCAATCAGATCCTGCCATCAATGGGTTACCGCACGCTCTATATCGAGCCGCACGTGGCCGGCAAGCTGCTGGCGGCAGAAAAATCGTCGGAGGCGTTGCTGGAAAATGCTTTCTGGGAAATAACGTTAAACGACGACGGCACCCTGCGTCTGCTCGATAAAGCGTCCGGGCTTATCTATGACCGCGTGCTGGAAATAGAAGAGAGCTCGGATGATGGCGATGAGTACGACTACTCGCCTTCACGGGAAGAGTGGAGACTCACTTCCGCTCAGGGCGAGCATGAGGTTGAGGTGATCCACGAGGCCTGGCAGAGCAGGGCGGTGATCCGCCATCGCATGGCGGTGCCGGCGGATCTCGCCGAACGTTCTGCGCGTCAGCAGACGGGAACGCTTGAGGCAGAACTCACGGTCACGCTCAGCCATAACAGCCGACGTATCGACGTTGAGGCGCGTCTCGGAAATCACGCGGATGACCACCGTGTGCGGGTGCTGATCCCGACGCCATTTACCACAGACACGGTGTTAGCCGATACCCAGTTCGGTTCGCTGACGCGACCTGTACAGGATGAAGCGATGGCGAACTGGCAGGAGGAGGGCTGGAAGGAAGCGCCGCTGCCGGTGTGGAATCTGCTCAACTACGCGGTGCTCCAGGAACGGCGTAACGGAATGGCGCTGTTTACCGAAGGGTTGCGCGAATTTGAAGTGACTGGCGAGCGTCAAAAAACGTTTGCCCTGACGTTGCTTCGCGGCGTGGGGGTGCTTGGGAAGGAAGATTTACTGCTGCGCCCCGGCAGACCGTCCGGGATCAAAATGCCGGTGCCGGATTCGCAGATGCGGGGCCAGTTAACCTGTCGCTTTAGCCTGTTCAGTTTTAATGGTACGCCAGTCAGTGCTGGCGTTGCGCAGCAGGCGAAGTCGTGGTTAACGCCAGTGCACTGTTATAACAAAATCCCGTGGGATGCGATGAAGCTTAACCGCGCCTCTTTCACCACTCCCTGTAGCTATAGCCTGCTAACGCTGGCGCCTAACGGATGCGTACTCAGTGCGCTGAAAAAAGCGGAGGATCGTGACGAGATGATTCTTCGTCTGTACAACCCTTCGGAGACCCGCTCCTGTGACGTGGCTTTGTCTGTGAACCGTGAGGTCCAGGCCTGTTGCGAAACGGACATGAATGAGGTGTGCAAGGCGCAAGGGGAGGAGGGTTCAGCCATTACGGGACCGTTCCGGCCAGGCCAGTCACGCACCTTTAGCATAAAAATTGAAAGGTAATCCTCCGAACAAAATAAAGGCCGCAGGAATGCGGCCTTTATTTCATCAAATAGTCACGAAAGGGTGTTAATTTTAAGATTATTAAAGGTGAATGAAATGTAATCGCTTCGGCGGGTAGCAAAGCGAAAGAAAAATACTGTGAAGCAGATAACATTATATGTTTATCTTCCGGCAAAATGCGTTTTTTCTTGCGCGTTAATAAAAATCACAACTGTTTATATTATCTTCTGGCTTTTATAACCAATAACGCCTTTAAATATACATATTGTTAACAAGGTTTTTACTATCCGCACCACAAAGAAACATCATTAACAGCTCTGACTGTTTTTGATTTAAATCAATGTTTAATACTTGGAAAAAGGCTCCGAAAGGCGTTAAATTGTTCCCGATCAAAATGGCCGAAAAGTGGTAATTTTGCTATAAATTGATCGCCGTCGAAAAACGTAAATCTGTTCGAATAAAAACCTGTTTATTGTAAGGGTTTTGCAGCGTATTATATTTACGGGATCAATTTGGTTTTTTCTTAACGTATTTGTAACCTTTCATCATTGCTTTTTCCTCATGTAGAGAATAAGCAACGAAGAAGGGAAGCAGATTACTTTGTATTGGGGCATGCGTGTGGATCCTTATCTAACGGGGTTCACTCTCGGAGTCTTCATGCGATGAGCAAGGAGTCATAATGTTAGACGTAGTCGAACTGTCGCGCTTACAGTTTGCCTTGACCGCGATGTACCACTTCCTGTTTGTGCCGCTGACGCTCGGTATGGCGTTCCTGCTGGCCATCATGGAAACGGTTTACGTCCTCTCCGGCAAACAGATTTATAAAGATATGACCAAGTTCTGGGGCAAGTTGTTTGGTATCAACTTTGCGCTGGGCGTGGCAACCGGTCTGACCATGGAGTTCCAGTTCGGGACAAACTGGTCTTACTATTCCCATTATGTGGGGGATATTTTCGGTGCGCCGCTGGCCATTGAAGGTCTGATGGCCTTCTTCCTCGAATCCACCTTTGTAGGTCTGTTCTTCTTCGGTTGGGACCGTCTGGGTAAAGTCCAGCATATGGCGGTAACCTGGCTGGTGGCATTAGGCTCCAACTTGTCCGCACTGTGGATCCTGGTGGCGAACGGCTGGATGCAAAACCCAATCGCATCTGATTTCAACTTCGAAACCATGCGTATGGAGATGGTCAGCTTCGCTGAGCTGGTCCTGAACCCGGTTGCTCAGGTTAAATTCGTTCACACCGTGGCGTCTGGCTATGTGTGCGGCGCGATGTTCGTGCTGGGCATTAGCTCCTACTATATGCTGCGCGGCCGCGACTTCGCCTTTGCCAAGCGTTCTTTCGCTATCGCAGCAAGCTTCGGTATGGCCGCGATTCTTTCCGTTATTGTTCTGGGTGATGAATCCGGTTACGAAATGGGCGACGTGCAGAAAACCAAACTCGCCGCAATTGAAGCTGAATGGGAAACCCAGCCGGCACCGGCAGCGTTTACCCTGTTCGGCGTGCCTGACCAGGAAGCGCAGGAAAACCGCTTCGCCATTCAAATTCCTTACGCTCTGGGTATTATCGCCACGCGCTCCGTCGACAAACAGGTGACTGGCCTGAAAGATCTGATGGTGCAGCATGAAGAGCGTATCCGTAACGGGATGAAAGCCTACTCGCTGCTGGAACAGCTGCGCGCCGGCTCTACCGACCAGGCCGTTCGCGATCAATTTAACGACGTGAAGAAAGACCTCGGTTACGGTCTGCTGCTGAAACGCTATACCCCGAACGTCTCCGACGCGACGGAAGCGCAGATTCAGATGGCAACCAAAGACTCTATTCCACGCGTTGCGCCGCTGTACTTCGCGTTCCGCATCATGGTGGGTTGCGGCATTATCATGCTGCTGATCATCGCGGCCTCGTTCTGGTCAGTCATTCGTAACCGTATCGGTGAGAAAAAATGGCTGCTGCGCACCGCGCTGTACGGTATCCCACTGCCATGGATTGCTATCGAGTCCGGCTGGTTTGTTGCGGAATATGGCCGTCAGCCGTGGGCGATCGGTGAGGTGCTGCCAACAGCGGTAGCGAACTCCTCCCTGACCGCAGGCGACCTGATCTTCTCCATGCTGCTCATTTGCGGTCTGTACACCCTGTTCCTGGTGGCTGAACTGTTCCTGATGTTCAAGTTCGCGCGCCTTGGCCCAAGCAGCCTGAAAACCGGTCGCTACCACTACGAGCAGTCTGTTGCGACTACTCAGCCGGCACGCTAAGACAGGAGTCATCAAATGATCGATTATGAAGTATTGCGTTTTATCTGGTGGCTGCTGATCGGTGTTCTGCTGATTGGTTTCGCGGTCACCGATGGTTTCGACATGGGCGTGGGCATGCTCACCCGTTTCCTCGGTCGTAATGACACCGAGCGTCGAATCATGATCAACTCCATCGCCCCGCACTGGGACGGTAACCAGGTGTGGCTGATCACCGCAGGCGGCGCGCTGTTCGCTGCCTGGCCGATGGTCTACGCGGCTGCGTTCTCCGGCTTCTATGTGGCGATGATTCTGGTGCTGGCTTCTCTATTCTTCCGTCCGGTGGGTTTCGACTACCGTTCCAAGATTGAAGACACCCGCTGGCGTAACATGTGGGACTGGGGCATCTTCATCGGTAGCTTCGTTCCACCGCTGGTCATTGGTGTGGCGTTCGGTAACCTGTTGCAGGGCGTACCGTTCCACGTCGACGAATATATGCGTCTGTTCTACACCGGTAACTTCTTCCAGCTGCTGAATCCGTTTGGTCTGCTGGCAGGCGTGGTGAGCGTGGCGATGATCATCACCCAGGGGGCAACCTATCTCCAGATGCGTACCGTAGGTGAACTGCATCTGCGTTCCCGCGCTACCGCTCAGGTGGCAGCGCTGGTGACGCTGGTCTGCTTCGCTCTGGCAGGCGTGTGGGTGGTGTATGGTATTGATGGATACGTGGTGACGTCCGCTATCAACCATGCTGCACCGTCTAACCCGCTGACCAAAGAGGTGGCGCGTCAGGCCGGTGCATGGCTGGTGAACTTCAACAATACCCCTGTGCTGTGGGCTATCCCGGCTCTGGGTGTGCTGCTGCCACTGCTGACCGTGCTGACGTCTCGTCTGGAGAAAGGCGCTCTGGCGTTCGTATTCTCTTCCCTGACGCTGGCGTGCATCATCCTGACGGCCGGTATTGCGATGTTCCCGTTCGTGATGCCATCCAGCACCATGATGAATGCCAGCCTGACCATGTGGGATGCAACGTCCAGCCATATGACGCTGAACTTAATGACCTATGTGGCTTGCGTGTTCGTTCCGATTGTTCTGGCTTACACCATCTGGTGTTACTGGAAAATGTTCGGTCGTATCACTAAAGAACATATCGAAAGCAACACCCACTCTATTTACTAAGTAAGGAGCTGAATATGTGGTATTTCGCATGGATTTTAGGGACGCTTCTTGCCTGTGCGTTTGGTGTCATCACTGCCCTGGCGCTTGAGCATGTAGAAGCGACCAAAGCAGGTGAAGAAAAGCACTAATGAATATTATCGCAACGTTATATGCGGTAATGGATAAGCGCCCCTTGAGGGCGCTTTCCCTCATTATGGCATTACTGCTGGCAGGCTGTATCTTCTGGGACCCGTCGCGCTTCGCGGCGAAAACCAGCGAGCTTGAAATCTGGCACGGCTTCCTGATTATGTGGGCGGTGTGCGCAGGCGTGATTCACGGTGTCGGCTTTCGTCCGAAAGCGCTACACTGGCAGGGCATCTTCTGCCCACTGATTGCCGATCTGGTTCTCCTCGCCGGTTTGATTTTCTTCTTCTTCTGAATAAGAAATGTCCGTTAACGTTATGGGCTTACCCTGGCCCATAAAAATTTACTCTCCGTTTACTTTCTCCCATTCCAAACCATCATTCCCGCGCGTATAGTAGCGAAGTTTGAAAGCTCCAACTTTTCTTGTATTACCGGGATGTAAAGTGAATACAACGCTGTTTCGATGGCCGGTACGTGTCTATTACGAAGATACCGATGCCGGTGGTGTGGTCTACCACGCCAGCTACGTTGCTTTTTATGAACGGGCACGCACAGAGATGCTGCGCCATCATCACTTTAGTCAACAGGTGCTGTTGGCTGAGCGAGTTGCCTTCGTGGTACGCAAGATGACGCTTGAGTATTTTGCGCCTGCCAGACTCGACGATATGCTCGAAGTCCAAACAGAAATTACATCAATGCGCGGAACTTCACTGGTTTTCACGCAGCGGATAGTCAATGCAGAGAACACGGTACTGAACTCAGCTGAAGTCCTGATTGTCTGTGTTGATCCAACCATAATGAAGCCTCGTGCGCTTCCTAAGTCTATTGTCGCGGAGTTTAAGCAGTGACTGACATGAATATCCTTGATTTGTTCCTGAAGGCAAGCCTTCTGGTTAAACTTATCATGTTGATTTTGATTGGTTTTTCAATCGCATCCTGGGCCATCATCATCCAGAGAACGCGTATCCTCAATGCCGCTGGCCGCGAAGCCGAAGCGTTTGAAGATAAGTTCTGGTCGGGTATTGAGCTTTCTCGTCTGTACCAGGAAAGCCAGGGACGCCGTGATAACCTTTCAGGCTCCGAACAAATTTTCTATAGCGGTTTCAAAGAGTTCGCTCGCTTACATCGCGCTAACAGCCATGCGCCGGAAGCCGTGGTAGAAGGGGCGTCGCGTGCGATGCGCATCTCCATGAACCGCGAACTGGAAAATCTTGAAACGCATATTCCTTTCCTCGGAACCGTTGGCTCCATCAGCCCGTATATCGGCCTGTTTGGTACGGTGTGGGGGATCATGCACGCCTTTATCGCCCTTGGGGCGGTGAAGCAGGCAACGTTGCAGATGGTTGCGCCGGGTATCGCAGAAGCACTGATCGCGACCGCAATCGGTCTGTTCGCCGCAATTCCGGCGGTAATGGCGTACAACCGTCTGAACCAGCGCGTGAACAAACTGGAACTGAACTACGACAACTTTATGGAAGAGTTCACCGCGATTCTGCATCGTCAGGCGTTTACCAGCACCGAGAGCAACAAGGGGTAAACCATGGCCAGATCGCGTGGACGAGGTCGTCGCGAGCTCAAGTCCGAAATCAATATCGTTCCGTTACTGGACGTGCTGCTGGTGCTGCTGCTGATCTTTATGGCGACGGCGCCCATCATCACCCAGAGCGTGGAAGTTGATCTGCCGGATGCGACAGAATCACAGGCGGTAAGCACCAATGACGATCCTCCGGTCATCATTGAGGTTTCCGGCGTAGGGCAGTACAGCGTGGTGGTAGAGAAAGATCGTATGGATCAGCTTCCGCCAGAGCAGGTTATTGCTGAAGCGCAACGACGCCTGGAGTCAAATCCGAAGACGGTCTTCTTAATCGGTGGTGCGAAAGACGTACCATATGATGAAATTATCAAAGCGCTGAACTTGCTACATAGCGCGGGCGTTAAGTCAGTTGGCTTAATGACTCAGCCTATTTGATCATCTGCGTAGTTTTTGGGAACCGATAGTGTCAAAGGCAACCGAACAGAACGACAAGCTTAAGCGAGCGATAATCGTCTCCGCAGTGCTGCACGTAATTCTTTTTGCAGCGCTGATCTGGAGTTCGTTCGATGAGCACCTTGATGCATCAGGCGGCGGTGGTGGCTCGTCCATCGACGCCGTCATGGTGGATCCCGGTGCGGTAGTGCAGAACTATAATCGTCAGCAACAGCAGCAGGCGAGCTCTAAACGTGCTGAAGAGCAGCGAGAAAAACAGGCGCAACAGCAGGCGGAAGAGCTGCGTGAAAAGCAGGCCGCTGAGCAGGAACGTCTGAAGCAGCTAGAGAAAGAGCGTTTGCAGGCGCAGGAAGCGGCGAAAGAGCAGGCAGAGCAGCAGAAGCAGGCTGAAGCCGCTGCGAAGAAGGCGCAGGAACAGCAGAAGCAGGCGGAAGAGGCGGCAGCCAAAGCCGCGGCTGATGCAAAAGCGCAGGCTGACGCACAGGCGAAATTAGCGGCTGACGCGGCGAAGAAAGCCGCTGCTGATGCTCAGAAAAAAGCGGAAGCAGAAGCTGCGAAGAAAGCCGCTGCTGATGCCCAGAAGAAAGCGGAAGCAGAAGCTGCGAAGAAAGCCGCTGCTGATGCCCAGAAGAAAGCGGAAGCAGAAGCCGCGAAGAAAGCCGCTCAGGAAGCAGAGAAGAAAGCTGCTGCCGATGCTGCGAAGAAAGCGGCTGCTGCCGAGAAGGCTGCGGCTGAAAAAGCGGCTGCCGCTGAAAAAGCTGCGGCTGATAAAAAAGCTGCTGCCGAAAAAGCCGCAGCCGACAAGAAAGCTGCCGCTGAAAAAGCCGCTGCCAGGAAGGCCGCTGCTGAAAAAGCTGCCGCTGAAGCAGCCACCGCTGACGATATCATTGGCGACCTGAGCTCCGGTAAGAATGCACCGAAAACGGGCGGTGGGGCGAAAGGAAGTAACGCAGCACCGGCAGGAAGTGGTAACACTAAGAACAACGGTGCCTCTGGTGCTGAGATCAACGACTATAAGAATCAGATTGCTGCGGCTATTGCCAGCAGACTTAACGATAAATCGCTCTATACCGGGAAAACCTGCCGACTGCATATTAAACTGGCTACGGATGGTATGGTGCTGAGCGTTGAGTCAGAAGGGGGAGATGAAGCGTTATGCCAGGCTGCACTTGTGGCAGTGAATCAGGCAAAACTGCCAAAACCTCCGTCACAGGCTGTCTATGAAGTGTTCAAAGACGCTTCGCTGAACTTTAAGCCATAAGCAGAGCTGCGGTTATCGGGTTCTGATAGTTTTGTGTATTTGAGTTTGTTAACCTTCTGCTAAATTATCCAGGACTTATTGTTCGGATAAGGGAGATATGATGAAGCAGGCATTACGATTAGCTTTTGGTTTTTTAGTACTGTTGACGTCAGCAGTGCATGCCACAGTAAGCATCGACATTACCGACTGGAACGACTCAGCGCGTCCAATCGGTGTCGTTCCGTTCCAGTGGGCAGGCCCGGGCGCTGCGCCTGAAGATATTGGCGGCATTGTTGCAGCTGACCTGCGTAACAGCGGTAAATTTAACCCCTTAGATCGTTCTCGTCTGCCGCAGCAGCCGGGTACCGCTCAGGAAGTTCAACCTGCTGCATGGTCTGCACTGGGTATTGATGCCGTGGTTGTCGGACAGGTTACTCCTGCGCCAGACGGCGGCTATAACGTCGCTTATCAGCTGGTGGATACCGGCGGTGCGCCGGGTACCGTTCTGGCTCAAAACACGTATAAGGTGAACAAGCAGTGGCTGCGTTACGCAGGCCATACGGCGAGTGACGAAGTGTTTGAGAAGCTGACCGGTATTAAAGGTGCGTTCCGTACTCGTATCGCGTACGTAGTACAGACCAACGGCGGCCAGTTCCCTTATGAGCTGCGCGTCTCTGATTACGATGGCTACAACCAGTTCACCGTACACCGTTCACCACAGCCGCTGATGTCTCCGGCATGGTCTCCGGACGGCTCTAAGCTGGCGTACGTGACCTTCGAAAGCGGCCGTTCCGCGCTGGTCATCCAGACGCTCTCTAACGGTGCTGTGCGTCAGGTTGCGTCATTCCCGCGTCACAACGGTGCGCCTGCGTTCTCTCCGGACGGTACCAAACTGGCGTTTGCCCTGTCTAAAACCGGTAGCCTGAACCTGTACGTGATGGATATTGGTTCTGGTCAGATCCGTCAGGTCACGGATGGTCGTAGCAACAACACTGAGCCAACCTGGTTCCCGGACAGCCAGAATCTGGCCTTTACGTCTGACCAGGCAGGTCGTCCACAAGTTTATAAAGTGAATATCAACGGCGGAGCAGCGCAGCGTATTACCTGGGAAGGTTCTCAGAACCAGGATGCTGACGTCAGTGCCGATGGTAAAACAATGGTAATGGTCAGTACTGCGGGTGGTCAGCAGCACATTGCCAAACAAGATCTGGTAACGGGGGGCGTACAAGTACTGTCGTCAACGTTCCTGGATGAAACGCCAAGTCTGGCACCTAACGGCACCATGGTAATCTACAGCTCTTCTCAGGGGATGGGATCCGTGCTGAATCTGGTTTCTACAGATGGGCGTTTCAAAGCGCGTCTTCCGGCAACTGATGGACAGGTAAAATCACCTGCCTGGTCGCCGTATCTGTAATAATAATTAATTGATTACTAAAGGAATCTTAGAAATGCAACTGAACAAAGTGCTGAAGGGGCTGATGATCGCTCTGCCTGTTATGGCAATCGCAGCGTGTTCTTCTAACAAGAACGCAAGCAATGACCAGAGCGGCGAAGGCATGATGGGTGCCGGCACCGGTATGGACGCTAACGGCAATGGCAATATGTCTTCTGAAGAGCAAGCGCGTCTTCAGATGCAGCAGTTACAGCAGAACAACATCGTTTACTTCGATCTGGATAAATACGACATCCGTTCTGACTTCGCTGCAATGCTGGATGCGCACGCAAACTTCCTGCGTAGCAACCCGTCTTACAAAGTCACCGTAGAAGGTCATGCGGACGAACGTGGTACTCCGGAGTACAACATCTCCCTGGGTGAACGTCGTGCAAACGCTGTTAAAATGTACCTCCAGGGTAAAGGCGTTTCTGCTGACCAGATCTCCATCGTTTCTTACGGTAAAGAAAAACCAGCAGTACTGGGTCACGACGAAGCGGCTTACTCCAAAAACCGCCGTGCCGTACTCGTTTACTAAGAGAATTGCATGAGCAGTAACTTCAGACATCATCTGATGAGTCTGTCGTTACTGGTTGGAATAGCGGCCCCCTGGGCCGCTTTTGCTCAGGCACCAATCAGTAGTGTCGGCTCAGGCTCGGTAGAAGACCGGGTCACTCAACTCGAGCGTATTTCTAACGCTCACAGCCAGCTTTTAACTCAACTCCAGCAGCAGCTTTCCGATAACCAGAATGATATTGATTCCCTTCGTGGTCAGATCCAGGAGAGTCAGTATCAGCTTAATCAGGTTGTGGAGCGCCAGAAGCAAATTTTGTTGCAGATGGATAGCCTGAACAGCGGCGGAGCAGCAGCACAGCCAGCAGCAGGCGATCAAAGCGGTGCGGCAACGCCTGCACCTGCGGCAGATGCCTCCGCGTCGTCTGGTGCGCCTGTACAGAGCGGTGACGCGAATACGGACTACAACGCGGCCATTGCCCTGGTGCAGGACAAATCGCGCCAGGACGATGCTATCGTTGCGTTTCAGAACTTCGTTAAGAAGTACCCTGATTCCAATTACCAGCCAAATGCGAACTACTGGCTGGGTCAGTTGAATTACAACAAGGGTAAAAAGGATGATGCGGCGTTTTATTTTGCCTCTGTGGTGAAAAATTACCCGAAATCACCGAAAGCGCCTGATGCGATGTATAAAGTCGGCGTGATCATGCAGGACAAAGGCGACACTGCAAAAGCCAAAGCGGTTTATCAGCAGGTGGTTGCAAAATTCCCGGGTACAGACGGCGCCAAACAAGCGCAAAAACGTTTGAGTTCGATGGGTTGATTATCGCATGACCAGAAATCGCGTCATTTCTGGTCGTGCAGCATGATTCCTAAGCAGTTAAGTGATCTTCATCGAAATTTTTGTTGCGCAGAATTCTTAAATCAGTAATATATGCCGCCGTTGCCACGGGATATCAAACAACGTGAAAGCAGCGCAAAAGTGGGTCGTTAGCTCAGTTGGTAGAGCAGTTGACTTTTAATCAATTGGTCGCAGGTTCGAATCCTGCACGACCCACCACTTAAAGCAGTTCTGGCAGTACAGAGTGGGTGATTAGCTCAGTTGGTAGAGCATCTCCTTTACACGGAGGGGGTCGGCGGTTCGAGCCCGTCATCACCCACCACTCGGGTCGTTAGCTCAGTTGGTAGAGCAGTTGACTTTTAATCAATTGGTCGCAGGTTCGAATCCTGCACGACCCACCAATTTTATTGGTTCCGAGTGATAATTCAGGCAACACCCGAACGGGTCGTTAGCTCAGTTGGTAGAGCAGTTGACTTTTAATCAATTGGTCGCAGGTTCGAATCCTGCACGACCCACCAGCCTGAATAGATTTGAAGTACATCCCGCAAGGGGTCGTTAGCTCAGTTGGTAGAGCAGTTGACTTTTAATCAATTGGTCGCAGGTTCGAATCCTGCACGACCCACCAGTGTTGAAAGGCGCCCTAAAGGCGCCTTTTTGCTATCTGTCGTTCGCCAGTGCCTTGTAGGTCGGGTAAGGCGAAGCCGCCACCCGACAGATGCTACCGGCATCAATTCCCGATGACATTCCCCCTCAAATTCGCTATCTTGTTTAGTATACAAAACACCATTGCCTCATTTTTGTTATCTCATGCAAAACAAAGGCAATATTGTTAAGCCAGTAAAACGAGAAGCTATAATGAGTGTGATGTTTGATCCCGAAACCGCAATCTATCCCTTCCCGCCGAAGCCCGCTCCGCTAAGCCGGGATGAAAAACAGTTCTATCGTGAAAAAATTAAGCGCCTGCTTAAAGAGCGTGATGCGGTGATGGTGGCGCATTACTACACCGACCCGGAAATTCAGCAGCTGGCGGAAGAGACGGGCGGCTGTATCTCAGACTCCCTGGAAATGGCGCGTTTCGGTGCTAAACATCCTGCCTCCACGCTGCTGGTTGCAGGTGTGCGCTTCATGGGCGAAACGGCAAAAATTCTCAGCCCGGAAAAAACCATACTGATGCCGACGCTGAATGCCGAATGCTCCCTTGACCTCGGTTGCCCGATTGATGAGTTCACCGCCTTCTGTGATGCCCACCCTGATCGTACCGTGGTGGTCTATGCCAACACGTCTGCGGCGGTGAAAGCCCGGGCAGACTGGGTAGTGACCTCCAGTATCGCCGTTGAGCTGATTGAGCATCTGGACAGCCTGGGGGAGAAAATCATCTGGGCGCCCGATCGTCACCTGGGAAACTATGTACAAAAACAAACCGGTGCGGATGTGCTGTGCTGGCAGGGCGCCTGTATCGTTCACGACGAGTTTAAGACCCAGGCCCTGACGCGCATGAGAGGGTTATACCCGGACGCCGCGGTTCTGGTGCACCCGGAATCCCCGCAGTCCATCGTCGACATGGCGGATGCCGTCGGGTCAACCAGCCAGCTCATTCATGCTGCGAAAACCCTGTCACACAAGCAGCTCATTGTGGCGACCGATCGCGGTATCTTCTACAAGATGCAGCAGGCCGTGCCGGAAAAAACGTTGCTCGAAGCGCCGACCGCCGGAGAAGGGGCGACCTGCCGAAGCTGCGCACATTGCCCGTGGATGGCGATGAATGGGCTCAAAGCGATTGCGGAGGGGCTGGAAAACGGTGGCGCAGCGCATGAGATCCACGTGGATGCCGCTCTGCGTGAAGGCGCGTTAATTCCACTTAACCGTATGCTGGATTTTGCGGCTACACTACGTACTTAACTTATTACGCCCCGGAGAAAAAATGGATTTTTTTAGCACACAGAACATCCTGGTTCATATCCCGATTGGTGCGGGCGGCTATGACCTGTCGTGGATTGAAGCGGTGGGTACGCTGGCCGGTTTACTCTGTATCTGGCTGGCCAGCCTTGAGAAGATCAGCAACTATGCGTTCGGGCTGATAAACGTCACGCTGTTTGCGATCATCTTCTTCCAGATCCAGCTCTACGCCAGCCTGCTTCTACAGCTGTTCTTCTTCGCAGCCAATATCTATGGCTGGTACGCCTGGTCTCGGCAAAACAGTCAGCAGGAGGCGGAACTGCAAATCCGCTGGCTGCCGTTGCCAAAAGCCATCACCTGGTTCGCGGCCTGCGTGGTAGCTATCGGCTTTATGACCGTCTTTATTGATCCGGTATTTGCCTTCCTGACGCGCGTGGCGGTCTCGGTCATGTCGGGTCTGGGATTAAACGTGACGATGCCTGAGCTTCAGCCGGATGCCTTCCCGTTCTGGGATTCCTGCATGATGGTACTGTCGATTGCCGCAATGATCCTGATGACCCGTAAATACGTTGAGAACTGGCTGCTGTGGGTGGTCATCAACGTCATTAGCGTGGTGATTTTTGCCCGCCAGGGTGTTTATGCCATGTCGCTGGAGTACATGCTGCTGACGGTCATTGCCCTGAACGGCAGTCGCATGTGGATTAACAGCGCGCGTGAGCGTGGCTCGCGCGCGCTTTCCCGTTAATGGTGATGGGCGTGTGAGTGGCCGGACTGCGCCTCGTTCAGGTGACAGTCTGGCCCGTTACATGGCTGATACTCCATCTGGATGGTGGCGTGCGCAATTTCGTAGTGATGCTCAAGGAAGTGCCGAATACGTTCAAGCAACGCATCGTGATCGTGGGGCGGAATAACCTGAACGTGCAGCGTCATAAGCGGTTTCTCACCCACCAGCCAGACGTGAACGTGGTGAACGTTACGGACTTCAGGAATGGAACGACACAGATTGCGTTTTAGCTCGCCAATATCCAGCGACGTGGGAGCGCCTTCCAGCAGCTCATTGACGCTCTCTTTCAACAGCCGCCAGGCACTGCGTAATACAAGGCACGATACCAGCACGGAAAGAATCGGGTCGATAGGGGTCCAGCCCGTGCCCATAATGATCAGCGCGGCTACGATGGCACCTACGGAACCCAGCAGATCGCCCAGCACATGAAGCGCCGCGGCCCGTACGTTCAGATTTTTTTCACTGCTGCCGCGGTGCAATATCCAGAACGCCAGAATATTGGCGACCAACCCGGCAATGGCGATAACCATCATTGTCGTCCCGGCTATCGGTTGTGGATGCCGAAAGCGCTGAAAAGCCTCCCAGACGATAAGAATAGTAATGACCACCAATGCAATCGCATTCACAAAGGCGGCAAGCGTGGTCAGTCTGAGCCAGCCAAAGGTGTGGCGGGTATTGGGAGGGCGACGGGCAAACTGCACGGCCAGCAGAGCAAACAGGAGCGCGGCAGCGTCGGTCAGCATATGCCCGGCATCGGCCAGCAGCGCCAGCGATCCGGATATCAGCCCGCCTGTGACCTCAATTATCATAAAGGTGGCAGTGACGCCAAAAGCCAGCAGAAGCCGTTTGGCATTTTCATCGCCAGTGGAGTGGGAATGGGAGTGGGAGTGCGCCATGGTATCGTTCCTGATTTATTATTATTTTTAGTTTAGCGTTTTTAAGAGCTTAAATAAAAAAGGAGAGCATTCGCTCTCCCTGTTTTACCTTACGGAAGGTTACTGGGTAGTACCGTCCGTTTTGGTATTGGCATCGCTGCCTACTTTGTCATTCGGGTCCGGGCATTTCCCGTCTTTACACACAGAGTTTTTATGAACCTCGTCGGTGGTCATACCCTCATGGTTCATCGTGCCTGTGCTCGTCCCGCCGGTGTTGGTATTGCCCGTGTTGATATTACTGTTATCAACATTGTTTGGCGCAATATTCTGTTTTGCATCCGGCGCAACCTGGCCCGCTTCGGCAGCGGCATTCGCGTCGCCGTTGCTGCCGGATGAGCCTGCGTCAGCAGCCAGTACGCTACCGCTTGCCAGAGTAAGGGTTGCCGTAAGGAAAAGCGTAGTCAGTTTCGTCATTTTCATCATGGTGCTCCTGTTCTTATCGTTACGCTGGATAACATTCTCCAACAGTGCATCTTGTTCAGTGGCGAAAGATCCCAGTTTCCTGATTTATGTCAGGATGGAATCGCGTACAAATATTTAAAAACAGTCGTTACAAGTAAAAAGCTTAGGCCAGATCTCATTTTTCGCTATTTTGTTGTGTATTTTAGGCGAATTCCAGGAATTATCTGCGCGAAGTGTAAAAGCCCGTTTACACTTCGTGGCCGACAAGTTAGATTGAAAGGATTGCTTTCATTACTAAAGATATGGCAGAGCTGGAAAGAAGATGAATTATCAGAACGACGATTTACGCATTAAAGAGATCAATGAGTTATTACCTCCCGTAGCGCTCCTTGAAAAATTCCCCGCCACCGAAAATGCCGCCAACACGGTGTCTCATGCCCGCAAGGCGATCCACAAGATCCTGAAAGGTAGCGACGATCGTCTTCTGGTAGTCATTGGGCCGTGCTCCATTCACGATCCTGCTGCGGCCAAAGAGTATGCGTCGCGTCTGCTCGCCCTGCGTGAAGAGCTGAAAGGCGAACTGGAAATCGTGATGCGCGTTTATTTCGAAAAACCGCGTACCACCGTGGGCTGGAAAGGGTTGATCAACGATCCGCATATGGACAACAGTTTCCAGATCAACGACGGCCTGCGCATTGCGCGTAAGCTGCTGCTGGAGATCAACGACAGCGGGCTGCCTGCTGCCGGAGAATTCCTCGATATGATCACCCCGCAGTATCTGGCTGACCTGATGAGCTGGGGCGCTATTGGCGCGCGTACGACGGAATCTCAGGTTCACCGTGAGCTGGCGTCTGGCCTGTCATGCCCGGTGGGTTTCAAAAATGGCACTGATGGCACCATTAAAGTCGCTATTGACGCCATTAATGCGGCTGGCGCGCCGCACTGCTTCCTGTCGGTGACCAAGTGGGGCCACTCCGCTATCGTGAATACCAGCGGTAATGGCGATTGCCATATCATACTGCGCGGCGGTAAAGAGCCTAACTACAGTGCTAAACACGTAGCGGAGGTAAAAGCAGGGCTGGAGAAAGCGGGTCTGGCACCGCAGGTGATGATCGATTTCAGCCATGCCAACTCCAGCAAACAGTTTAAAAAGCAGATGGAAGTCGGCGCAGATGTGTGTCAGCAAATCGCCAGCGGTGAACGCGCAGTGATTGGGGTGATGATTGAGAGCCATCTGGTGGAAGGCAACCAGAACCTGGAGGGCAGTGAGCCGCTGGTCTACGGTAAGAGCGTGACGGATGCCTGCATTGGCTGGGACGATACCGATGCGATCCTGCGTCAGTTGGCGGATGCGGTTAAAGCGCGTCGCGGCTAAGTTTGTCCCGGGCAATAAAAAAGCGTGGATTGCTCCACGCTTTTTTTATGTCCGGGGAATATTACTTCGCTTTACCCTGGTTCGCCACGGCCGCCGCTTTTGCAGCGATTTCGTCGGCGTTACCCAGGTAGTAATGTTTAACTGGCTTGAAGTTTTCGTCGAACTCGTACACCAGCGGCACGCCGGTAGGGATATTCAGCTCGAGGATTTCATCTTCACCCATGTTGTCCAGGTATTTCACCAGCGCACGCAGGGAGTTACCGTGAGCAGCGATAATGACGCGCTCGCCGCTTTTCAGGCGTGGCAGAATGGTTTCGTTCCAGTAAGGCACAACGCGGTCGATGGTCAGCGCCAGGCTTTCGGTCTGCGGCAGTTCAGCCTCAGTCAGCTTCGCGTAACGCGGATCGTGGCCCGGGTAGCGCTCGTCATCTTTGCTCAGCTCTGGAGGCGTGACCGCAAAACCACGACGCCACTGCTTAACCTGCTCGTCACCGTATTTTTCTGCGGTTTCCGCTTTGTTCAGGCCTTGCAGCGCACCGTAGTGACGCTCGTTCAGTTTCCAGGATTTCTCAACCGGCAGCCAGGCCTGATCCAGCTCGTCCAGAACGTTCCACAGGGTATGGATGGCACGTTTCAGCACAGAGGTGTAAGCAAAGTCAAAGGTGAAGCCTTCTTCTTTCAGCAGTTTACCTGCCGCTTTTGCTTCGCTCACGCCTTTCTCGGACAGATCAACGTCATACCAACCGGTGAAGCGGTTTTCGTTGTTCCACTGGCTTTCGCCGTGGCGCACCAGGACAAGCTTAGTATTAGCCATTTCTTACTCCTCAAGCATTTTGAATGATAACAATTCTCATTATATTGCCGTGACTGTGCCAGCAGCAACGCTTAACCCTAACCATAGCGAAAATAGTTCGAGAGTGTAAGATGCATGTGAATCCAGGGTTATGATTTTGTCTGCGATCGCCGCTATTTTCAGCAAGGCGGAGATAAAAAAGCCCTCGCGATGAGGGCCAGTCTTTTTTGCCGGATGGTGCTTCGCTTATCAGGCCTATATTCGTAGGCCCGTGCGCCGCCGGATATTAAGCGCGCGGAATGAAATGATACTCGGTGACGCTTACGTACTCTTCACCCGGACGTAGCACGCAGTCCGGCTGCGGCCATTCAGGATGGTTAGGCGTGTCCGGAAGGAACTCGCTCTCCAGCGCCAGTCCTTGCCAGGCGCCGTAGGCGTCATGTTCACGCGCCGTGGTACCCTCCAGATAGTTACCGGAGTAGAACTGTAGGGCGGGGGCGGTGGTGTAGACCGTCATCTGTAACTTCTCATCAGCAGACCAGACCTGTGCGGCAGGTTGAGAAAGATCGCCTTTTGCCTGCAACAGGAACGCGTGGTCGTAGCCTTTCACCTTGCGCTGATCGTCATCACTCAGGAAATCCTGAGCAATGGTTTTCGGCTGACGGAAATCAAAGCTATTTCCGCTTACCGGTTTCAGCCCCTGATAAGGGATACCCATCTCATCGACCGGCAGATACTCATCCGCCAGGATCTGGAGTTTGTGGCTGCGGACATCGGTCTGATTACCGTCAAGGTTGAAATAGGCGTGGTTAGTCAGATTGACCGGGCACGGCTTATCGACGGTCGCGCGGTACTCAATGGCGATGCGATTATCTTCGGTCAGGGTGAAGCGCGCTGTTGCGGTGAGATTGCCCGGGAAGCCCTGGTCTCCATCGCGGGAGTCCAGAGAGAACCAGACCTCACCGTCATTTTGCTGCACAATCTTCCAGCGACGTTTATCAAACCCTTCCGGGCCGCCGTGCAGCTGATTTTCGCCCTGGCTGGCAAGCAGGGAATACGTTACGCCGTCCAGCGTAAACTGGCTTCTGGCGATGCGGTTAGCGTAGCGGCCTATGGATGCGCCCAGAAAAGCGGTCTGCTCGATATACTGCTCCGGCGATGCGCAGCCAAGCAGGGTTTCGCGCACGCTGCCGTCAGGCATCGGTACGCGGGCAGAAAGTAACGTTGCGCCCCAGTCCATCAGCGTAACCACCATCCCGGCGCTGTTGCGCAGGGTTAACAGGCGATACGGCAGACCATCCGGTGCGAGTGTCGGTGTTTCGTTTAGCACTGTCCGGCTCCTTGTGATGCTTTGCAGACATAGAAAGTTTCTTTGATGCCCGTTTTGGCTTCGTACTGTTTAGCCACCGCGTCCTGAATGGCAGGGACCAGCTCTTCCGGCACCAGGGCGACGACGCACCCGCCGAATCCGCCGCCGGTCATACGCACGCCGCCTTTGTCGCCAATCGTGGCTTTCACAATTTCAACCAGGGTGTCGATTTGCGGCACGGTGATTTCGAAATCGTCACGCATGGAGGCATGCGATTCGGCCATCAGCTCGCCCATCCGTTTCAGGTCACCTTTCGCCAGCGCGGAGGCGGCTTCTACGGTACGGGCATTTTCCGTCAGTATATGGCGCACGCGCTTCGTGACAACCGGATCCAGCTCGTGGGCAACCTTGTTAAATTCATCAAGTGAGACATCACGCAGGGCTGGCTGCTGGAAGAAGCGCGCGCCGGTTTCGCACTGTTCGCGACGGGTGTTGTACTCGCTGCCCACCAGGGTGCGTTTGAAGTTGCTGTTGATGATCACCACAGCCGCACCTTTAGGCAGCGGAACCGCTTTGGTCCCGAGGGAGCGGCAGTCAATCAGCAAAGCGTGTTCTTTCTTGCCCAGCGCGGAAATCAGCTGATCCATAATGCCGCAGTTGCAGCCCACGAACTGGTTTTCCGCTTCCTGACCGTTGAGGGCGATCTGGGCCCCGTCCAGCGGCAGATGATAAAGCTGCTGGAACACGGTGCCGACCGCCACTTCCAGCGATGCGGAAGAGCTTAATCCCGCCCCCTGCGGCACGTTGCCGCTGATCACCAGATCGGCCCCGCCGAAATTCTTGTTACGCTTTTGCAGGTGCTTCACCACGCCGCGAACATAGTTCGACCACTGTTGGCTGTCGTGGGTCACGATCGGCGCATCAAGGGAAAATTCGTCAATTTCGTTGCCGTAATCCGCAGCGATCACTCGCACATGACGATCGTCGCGTTTCGCGCAGCTGATCACCGTCTGGTAGTCGATGGCACACGGCAGGACAAAACCGTCGTTATAGTCGGTGTGCTCGCCGATCAGATTAACGCGGCCTGGCGCCTGGATAACATGGGTGGCAGGGTAGCCAAATTTTTCAGCAAACAGGGATTGTGTTTTATCTTTCAGACTCATTTTTAGACTCCTGATTCGCGGTAATGGACGTCGCTAACGGCACGCAGACGTTCTGCCGCCTGTTCTGCCGTCAGGTCGCGCTGGGTTTCCGCCAGCATTTCATAGCCCACCATAAATTTACGTACCGTCGCAGACCGCAGCAGCGGCGGGTAGAAGTGTGCATGTAACTGCCAGTGTTGATTCTCTTCGCCGTTAAACGGCGCGCCGTGCCAGCCCATGGAGTAGGGGAAGGAGCACTGGAAGAGGTTGTCGTAGCGGCTGGTCAGTTTTTTCAGCGCCAGCGCAAGGTCGTCTCGCTGGTCGTCATTGAGGTCCGTAATGCGCTGAACATGGGCTTTCGGCAGCAGCAGCGTCTCAAACGGCCACGCCGCCCAGTAAGGGACCACCGCAAGCCAGTGCTCGGTTTCCACCACGGTACGGCTGCCATCCGCCAGCTCACGCTGGGTGTAATCCACCAGCATCGGCGAACCGTTCTGGGCGAAATACGCTTTTTGCAGTCGGTCCTCACGCTCCGCTTCATTCGGCAGGAAGCTGTTCGCCCAGATCTGACCGTGCGGATGCGGGTTGGAGCAGCCCATCGCCGCGCCTTTGTTTTCGAACACCTGCACCCAGGGATAGCTCTGCCCCAGCTCTGCGGTTTGCGCCTGCCAGGTGCTGACCACCTCTTTCAGCGCCTCCACGCTCAGCTCCGGCAGCGTTTTGCTGTGATCGGGCGAGAAGCAGATCACGCGGCTGGTGCCGCGGGCGCTTTCGCAGCGCATCAGCGGGTCATGGCTTTCCGGCGCGTCTGGCGTATCGGTCATCAGCGCGGCAAAGTCGTTAGTAAACACGAAGGTGCCTTGGTAGTCCGGGTTTTTATCGCCCGTCACGCGCGTATTGCCCGGGCAGAGGAAACAGTCCGGATCATGCTGCGGCAGCGTCTGTTTGGCAGGCGTCTCTTGCGCCCCCTGCCAGGGGCGCTTGGCGCGATGCGGTGAAACTAAAATCCATTGCCCGCTGAGCGGGTTAAAACGACGATGCGGGTGATCGACGGGATTGAATTGCGTCATGACAAATCCTTAATCCGGATAACCCTGCGGATGGCGTGACTGCCAGTGCCAGGTATCCTGTGCCATTTCATCAAGCGTGCGGGTGACACGCCAGTTAAGCTCTTTATCCGCTTTGGTGGCATCGGCCCAGTAAGCCGGGAGGTCGCCATCACGGCGGGGAGCGAAGTGATACTTCACCGGCTTGCCGCAGGCTTTACTGAAGGCATTCACCACGTCCAGCACGCTGCTGCCGATCCCGGCGCCGAGGTTGTAAATATGCACGCCCGGTTTATCCGCCAGCTGCTGCATCGCCGCCACGTGGCCGTCGGCCAGATCCATGACGTGAATGTAATCGCGCACGCCGGTGCCATCTTCGGTGGGATAATCGTTACCAAAAATCGCCAGGGAATCGCGGCGCCCTACGGCAACCTGCGCGATATACGGCATCAGGTTATTAGGAATGCCCTGCGGATCTTCGCCCATATCCCCTGACGGATGCGCGCCAACCGGGTTGAAGTAGCGCAGCAATGCGATGCTCCACTCAGGCTGGGCTTTTTGCAGGTCGGTCAGGATCTGCTCTACCATCAGCTTGCTTTTGCCATACGGGCTTTGCGGCGTACCGGTCGGGAAGCTTTCAACGTAAGGAATTTTTGGCTGATCGCCGTAGACGGTCGCGGAGGAGCTGAAGATAAAATTTTTAACGTTGGCCGCTCGCATGGCGGAGATCAGACGCAGGGTACCGTTAACGTTGTTGTCATAGTACTCAAGCGGTTTTGCCACCGATTCGCCAACCGCTTTCAGGCCCGCGAAGTGGATAACGGTTTCAATCGCGTGATCGTGAAGGATTTCAGTCATCAACGCTTCATTGCGGATGTCGCCTTCCACGAAAGTCGGCTGTTTACCCGAAAGGCGTTCAATGACCGGCAGCACGCTGCGCTTACTGTTGCACAGGTTATCAAGAATGACGACATCGTGGCCGCTTTGCAGCAGTTGCACACAGGTATGACTTCCTATGTAACCGCTACCACCTGTTACCAGAACTCGCATATTTCGCTCCATTAGGCTTATGGTATGAATTAACCATAGCATATCAGAGACGCGAAAAGTGTGACATGGGATAAAATAGTGGTATCGTTTACACTGGTTTTCACACGCGCTTTTTCACAGACTGAGTGCATTGTAGATCAAAGAGATAGAGATGTATTGTTGCAGGTTGTCTGAAAAGCGGAGGGCAGCGCCCTCCATGTGTTAATCGATTTTGCTCAGCAGGTAGCGGTATTGCTCGCCGTCAGGGACAAATTCCAGCCGATGGGTGATGCAGGACGGGGCATCTTCAGCATGGTGGGACACAAACAGCAGCTGGGTTTCACCTTCGCTAATCAGGACATCCACAAAGCGGCGGATCAGCTGACGGTTGAGCGGATCCAGCCCCTGCAACGGTTCGTCAAGAATCAGCAGCGTAGGGTGCTTGACCAGCGCGCGGACGATCAATGCCAGCCGCTGCTGCCCCCACGACAGGCTGTGGAATGGCGCATCGGCGACCCGGTTATCCATACCCAGAATATCCAGCCACTGCTGCGCCAGCTTGTGCTGCTTGTCGGATACCGCCTGATAAATACCAATGGAGTCGAAGAAGCCAGAGAGGATCACGTTTCGCACCGTGGTGCTCACCCGGTAGTCCAGGTGCAGGCTGCTGCTGACATAGCCGATGTGCTTTTTGATATCCCAGATGGTTTCCCCGCTGCCGCGGCGACGGCCGAACAGGGTGAGATCGTTGCTGTATCCCTGCGGGTGATCCCCGGTGATCAGGCTCAGCAGCGTGGATTTACCCGCCCCGTTGGGGCCGACGATCTGCCAGTGCTCACCAGGATTAACCGTCCAGCTGAGGTGATTAAGAATAGGGCGATCGTCGTAAGCAACCACCCCATCGCGCAGCACAATGCGCGGCTGGTCAGGCTCCAGCCCGTGGCGTGCTGAAGGCGCATCCGGCTCCGGCAGGGCAATACCGTCCAGTTTCTCGCTGTGCGCCAGCTGCGCAATCAGCGCCTGCCGAAGCAGTACGGCTTTCTCGCCGGTTTCGGTCAGGCTACAGTCCGCCAGCACGCCCGCATAATGTACGAAATCCGGGATCTCATCAAAGCGGTTAAGAACCAGCACAAGCGTGTATCCCTGCTGGTTAAGCGACGCCAGCAACGCTGCCAGTTGCGCGCGGGACTGCACATCCAGTCCGTCAAACGGTTCATCCAGGATCAGGAGTTCCGGCTCGCTCATCAGCGCCTGACACAGCAGCGTTTTGCGCGTTTCACCGGTTGAAAGGTATTTAAAGCGGCGATTAAGCAGGGCGGTAATGCCAAATTGTTCCGCCAGCTGCTGGCAGCGGGCAGGATCTTTTATCTCATCCTGGATAATTTCCGCCGTCGTGCGGCCGGTATCTTCTTCGCCGGGGCTGAGCAAATCGGTATTGTTACGCTGCCACTCATCGCTGACCAGCTTTTGCAGCTGTTCGAAGGAAAGGCGCGTCAGCCGGGTAAAGGTGCACCGACGTTCACCCTTCAGTTGGGTTAATTCGCCTGCCAGGGCGCGGGCCAGCGCGGATTTTCCGCTGCCATTCGTGCCCACAAACGCCCAGCTTTCTCCGGCGCGAAGGGTTAACTCTGGCAGCGATAAGGTACGGGTATCGCTAAGACGAAACGTGCCTTGCGAAATATGCAATGATGACATGTGTTATCCCATTTTTTGCAGCAAGAGATGTCAGGGATACTCAGTGTTAACGGGGTTGTCAATGCGCTTAGCACAATGTGGCGATAATTACCCGGTCTGCATTGAAATATGCGGTCACCACAGCACCTTCGTCTAATTCGGTCGCGTCGTTCACCGGAACGGTGGCGCAGAGCAACTGTCCATCCGGCAGGGTCATCAGCACTTCACACTGTTCTGCGCCGCGCTCGATGTGGCTGATACGCCCGCGTAGCTGGTTGTCGGCCTCTGCGGCCTGCTCAGGGTTGAGTGCGATGCTGATCCAGGGCGCTTTGAGTAATACCAGCACCTCCTGACCTTCGTTCAGCCCAAGGCGTTGACCACTTTGCGCGGTGATGGCGGCTTTCAGACGCGTCGTACCGTCCGCGAGCAGGATCTCGATATGCTCCTGCACCTGCGAATGATCGCGCCCCGTCACCGTACCAAACCACTGGTTGCGGGCGCTGGTCTGCAAAGAGAAACGGGAGATGGCGCCCAGCAGGCTGTCCAGCGGCAGATTGTCGTCATCGCTCAGCACATCAAATGCTTTTTGCTGGATCTGCGCCAGTAAATCGTAGAGCTGGATCAGACGTTGCCCATAACGCGTCAACACGGCGCCGCCGCCGCCTTTCCCGCCGGTGGCGCGCTCAACCAGCGTGTGTTCGCTCAGGGTGTTCATGTCGTTAATTGCATCCCAGGCGCTTTTATAGCTGATGCCGGCGTTTTTAGCTCCCTGGCTAATCGAGCCAGTTTGTTCTATTTGTTTTAACAGGGCGATACGTCGCGGATCGGCGAAAAGCTTCTGCTGAAGTCGTAGGGTGAGGAGAATTTCGGCCTGCATAACAGTGTCCCGGCAAAAAGGCTATTGTGACCCAAATGCCCGGGGGCGGAAAGCGCACCGCACAAAAGGGGATGTTTTTCTTACTTTTCAGGGTAGAATAAGCCGTTCACAAGATCTGGAGAAAACCATGTTAGAGTTGTTGAAAAGTCTGGTATTCGCGGTAATCATGGTGCCAGTAGTGATGGCTATCATCCTCGGTGCCATCTACGGCCTGGGTGAAGTGTTCAACGTCTTTTCGAACATTGGTCATCGTCGTGACCAGCCTAAAAAGCAGCAATGATTTCCTCCAAAACGCCCGGCCAGCCCGGGCGTTTTGCTCTCAAGTTTATTCCTCTCCCGCCGATATCTTTTACAACGTTCCTTGAGTTTACGCATTAATGGGTACGATTTAGCGCTAGGAACGCCTGCGATATGTCGTTATATTTATTTGTATATAACGATACGCACAGGAGCTTCAAATGGCACGTTCATGGGTACGCCTTTTCGCAGGGGCCACGCTGACTCTCTCACTCACCGGCCACGCGCTGGCGGATGAAGGAAAAATCACGGTCTTTGCGGCGGCGTCGCTGACTAACGCGATGCAGGATATTGCTGCGGTATACAAAAAAGAGAAAAACGTCGAGGTGGTCTCGTCGTTTGCCTCCTCATCCACGCTGGCCCGCCAGATTGAAGCGGGGGCGCCCGCGGATCTGTTCATCTCTGCCGATCAGAAATGGATGGATTACGCGGTGGAGAAAAAAGCTGTTGATACGGCTACCCGCGAAACGCTGCTGGGAAATAGCCTGGTGGTGGTCGCGCCCGCAAACAGCAAGCAGGACGACATCGCCATCAACAAACAGACGGACTGGACCCGGCTGCTCAACGGTGGCCGTCTGGCGGTAGGCGATCCGGAGCATGTTCCTGCCGGGATTTATGCGAAAGAAGCGCTACAAAAACTGGGCGCGTGGGAGACCTTATCGCCGAAGCTGGCTCCCGCAGAAGATGTGCGTGGCGCGCTGGCGCTGGTGGAGCGTAACGAAGCGCCACTCGGGATCGTTTACGGCTCCGATGCCGTCGCCAGTAAAGGTGTGAAGGTGGTAGGCACCTTCCCGGAAGACTCGCATAAGAAAGTGGAATATCCTGTTGCGATAGTTGATGGACATAAAAATGCGAGCGTGACGGCCTTCGTTGACTACCTGAAGGGGCCGGAAGCGTCCGCGATCTTTAAACGTTACGGATTTACGACTCACGAATGATATTGACCGAACCTGAATGGCAGGCCGTGCTGCTGAGCCTGAAAGTCTCTTCCCTGGCGGTTGCGCTGAGTTTGCCCTTTGGGGTGTTCTTTGCCTGGTTACTGGTTCGCGTGAAGTTTCCAGGCAAAGCCCTGCTCGACAGTGTTCTCCATCTTCCGCTTGTCTTACCGCCTGTGGTGGTCGGATATCTGCTGCTGATCTCCATGGGTCGACGCGGCTTTATCGGCGAATGGCTGTACGACTGGTTCGGCCTGACCTTTGCTTTCAGCTGGCGCGGCGCGGTTCTGGCCGCGGCGGTGATGTCCTTCCCGCTGATGGTGCGCGCTATCCGTCTGGCGCTGGAAGGGGTGGATACTCGGTTAGAACAGGCCGCCCGCACGCTGGGCGCAGGCCGCTGGCGGGTATTCCTGACCATTACGCTTCCGCTGACGTTACCGGGCATTATCGTCGGTACGGTGTTAGCCTTCGCCCGCTCGCTGGGTGAGTTTGGCGCGACCATCACCTTTGTGTCGAACATTCCCGGCGAGACGCGGACCATCCCGTCGGCCATGTATACCCTGATTCAGACCCCAGGCGGCGAAGGTGCGGCGGCCCGGCTGTGTATTATTTCAATTGTGCTCGCTCTGGTCTCGCTGCTGGTGTCTGAGTGGCTGGCGCGCCTCAGCCGTGAACGGATGGGGAAACCGTGATGCTGGAACTCAACTTTACGCAAACCCTGGGCAGCCACACGCTGACGCTGAACGAAACGCTGCCTGCCAGCGGTATCACCGCCATTTTTGGCGTGTCCGGGGCGGGGAAAACGTCGCTGATTAATGCGATTAGCGGCCTGACGCGTCCCCAGTCTGGCCGTATTGTGTTAAATAACCGCGTCTTGAATGACGCGGAGAAGAAGGTCTGCCTGTCACCGGACAAACGTCGCATCGGCTATGTGTTTCAGGATGCGCGCCTGTTTCCGCACTACAGCGTTCGCGGGAACCTGCGTTACGGCATGGCAAAAAACATGGCCGGACAGTTCGATAAGCTAGTGGCGCTGCTGGGCATCGAACCGCTGCTGGATCGTCTGCCGTCGTCGCTGTCGGGTGGTGAAAAACAGCGCGTGGCGATTGGCCGCGCCCTGTTAACCGCGCCGGAACTGTTACTGCTGGATGAGCCGCTGGCCTCGCTGGATATTCCGCGCAAGCGCGAGCTGCTGCCGTATCTGCAACGTCTGGCGCGGGAAATCAATGTGCCAATGCTCTACGTCAGCCATTCGCTGGATGAGATTTTACATCTGGCCGACAAAGTGCTGGTGCTGGAAGCGGGCAGGGTGAAGGCATTCGGCAATCTGGAGGAGGTGTGGGGCAGCAGTGTTATGCATCCATGGCTGCCAAAGGAGCAGCAGAGCAGCATTCTGAAGGTGAGCGTGCTGGAGCACCATCCGCACTACGCGATGACCGCGCTGGCGCTGGGCGATCAGCATTTGTGGGTGAATAAAATCGATACGCCGATTCAGTCCACGTTACGGATCCGCATTCAGGCGTCGGATGTCTCCCTGGTCCTGCAACCGCCGCTGCAAACCAGTATCCGCAATATTTTGCGCGCAAAAGTGGCGCAGTGTTTTGATGATAACGGCCAGGTGGAAGTGCAGCTGGAAGTAGGCAACAGAACGCTGTGGGCGCGCATCAGCCCGTGGGCCAGGGATGAGCTGGGCATCAAGCCTGGCCTGTGGCTTTACGCGCAAATCAAGAGCGTTTCCATAACCGCCTGATTACAGCAGGTGGGTATAAATATATTGCGCGATGCTGTCGGTGGTGTTATCGCCAATCACCACGTCAGCGCGCGCTTTCACCGCGTTATCGGCATTACCCATCGCCACGCCCGTTCCGGACGCTTCCAGCATGCTGATGTCGTTATAGTTATCGCCGAAGGCAATTACGTCCTGCATTGATCCGCCCTGCGATTCGACGAACTGGGTCAGACGCTTTCCTTTGCTGTTGCCTTTGCGGGCGATATCCACCTGATCGTGCCAGGACCATTCACATTCCAGACCCAGCGTATGCTCGACATGTTTTGCGAAGGTATTCAGTTTGGCGGTGTCTTCATCGGTCAGGGCAAATTTCCAGATTGCGTCGACGTCTTCCGCCGCCTGGCGCAGGGAGGAAACCTGAGTGAACACCGGACGCTGCGCTTCCGGCAGAGACAGAGCCCAGTTGCTGGTGCGGATCACATGGCCGGTAGGGCGTTCATACACCATGGCGTTGTCCACATACATCAGGCCGTGAATGGCATGCTCATCCAGTAAATCAATCAATTGCAGCGCCTGCGTAACGGGAAGCGGATCGGAGGCTAAAACCTTTTTTGCCTGATAATCATACAAATAGGTGCCATTACAACAAATTGCAGGTGTATCTAAGCCCAGTGCCTGATAAAAAGGATGAATGGCTACGTGATGTCGACCCGTTACGATGAGAAGTTGATACCCCGCTTCCTGGGCTCGTTTGAGGGCCTCAAGAGAAGAGGGGAGCAGGGTTTTCTGAGGGGTAAGCAGTGTTCCGTCTAAATCCAGGGCAATCACTCGCGAGGTCATTTTTTCTTCCGGGTTAATGTTGAATTTAAGGTCTGTCGGGATGGTACACCGAGAGCGGAACCCTGCAAAATCCCGGACTACAATTCAGCATTCACCGTTAAAAATAATCAGGAGTATTCATGAAACAAACCGTTTATACCGCCAGTCCTGAAAGTCAGCAGATCCATGTCTGGCGTTTGAATACAGAAGGTTCGCTTACGCTGGTTCAGGTTGTTGATGTGCCAGGCCAGGTGCAGCCGATGGTCGTCAGCCCGGATAAACGTTTTCTTTATGTCGGCGTACGCCCGGAATTCCGCGTGCTGGCATACCGCATCTCCCCGGACGACGGCGCGCTGACCTATACCGCAGAAGCCCCGCTGCCGGGCAGCCCGACCCATATTTCCACTGACCATAAAGGCAACTTTATCTTCAGCGGCTCCTACAATGCAGGCTGCGTGAGCATCACCCGCCTGGAAGACGGTATTCCCGTTGAAACCGTCGACGTGGTAGAAGGGCTCGAAGGTTGCCACTCCGCCAACATTTCGCCGGATAACCGCACGCTGTGGGTGCCAGCGCTTAAGCAGGACCGCATCTGCCTGTTCACCCTGAGCGATGACGGCCATCTGGTCGCGCAGAGCCCGGCGGAAGTCACCACCGTGGAAGGCGCAGGCCCGCGCCACATGGTCTTCCATCCGAATCAGCAGTATGCCTATGTCGTTAACGAGCTGAACAGCTCGGTAGACGTGTGGGAACTGAACGATCCTAACGGGCAGATCGAGTGCGTACAGACGCTGGACATGATGCCATCTGATTTCTCCGACACACGCTGGGCGGCAGACATTCACATTACGCCGGATGGCCGTCACCTGTATGCCTGTGACCGTACCTCCAGTCTGATCACCATCTTCAGCGTCTCTGAAGACGGCAGCGTTCTGGCAGTTGAAGGCTTCCAGCCGACAGAAACCCAGCCGCGCGGCTTTAATGTCGATCACAGCGGCAAATACCTGATTGCGGCGGGGCAGAAATCCCACCACATTGCGCTCTATGAAATCCAGGGCGTGCAGGGTCTACTGGAAGAGAAAGGACGCTATGCGGTCGGACAAGGGCCGATGTGGGTTGTGATTAACGCTCATTGATCCGTAGACGAAAAAAACCTCGCAAATGCGAGGTTTTTTTTATGCGCGGTTAATGCATGAGGTAGGCCGGGTAAGGCGCAGCCGCCACCCGGCAGCAGGCATTTTACTGCTTCGGCTCAGCAACCACTTTGCTACCCAGACCGCGGTTGTTATATTCCCACATGCGGTTAAAGTTAGCGTCATTCAGGTTACGCTGCACGTTGTCTTTCTCATCCACCGTGCCGGTGTTGCCGGAGAAAGGACGTTTCGAGATCGCCGCATCCGCCCACGGTTTTGCCATGTTAAAGCCTTCGTTAATCACGCTGTCGCGGATCACGACCTGGCCGTTAGTGGCGGAGTCCACGTCCAGAGAGCGACCAAGCTGCGCCACGCCATCGCCAGCAGCAGTAAAGCGGCTATTCACGGCCAGGAAGCCATAGAACAGGTTAGACTGCGTGGCCGGGGCAAAGACGTAACCTTCCTGCTGCGTACGTGAATTCACCACGCGGAAGTCGGTGTTATCAAATACCACCGCGCCGCGGCCAGAGACCATATCCACGTCGCCTTCAATGTAGCTGTTGGTGACCAGAGTACGCGTCAGACGGTTGTTCTGAAGGGTATTCTGCACGCCGCTGTTGGTCACGAAGAAGGTGTTCTGGCGGCCCAGGATATTGACGTTGTTAATCTGTACTTTGTCGCCATCGCTACGCAGCGCCACGGCCTGATGATTACCTGCGTCAACGCTGTCGCCCAGGGTGTTCTGAATGGTCAGGTTCTGCAATTGCAGGCCATTGTTCTGTGACCAGAATACCGCCGAACACATCACGCCAATGGTGGCGGCACGCTTGCGCTGGCAGTTATCAAACATATACCACGCCGGTTTACCTGGCATGTATTTACCGGCCGGGTTCACCAGACGGCGCCAGGTGGTGCTGTCGATCTCTGAATCAATCGCCAGGCCAATTTTTACGTCGACCGCTTTTTCGCCCAGGCCGTAAAGCGTAATGCTTCCCGGTGCCGCCGGAACATAAACGGTTCCTTCGTATTCACCCGGCAGGATGGCAATGTACTGACGAGATGCGCTGTGTTTGGTGATTGCCGCATCAACGGCTGCCTGAATAGAGGAGTGAGTTACACCCTGCGCCCCGGCCGGGCCGACAACGAAGTCTGGCTGTTTCGGCAGGTTAATAGAAGAAGGCGTCCGCGGGGCTGCATTGGGATCCATCGCCGAGAAATAGTGCTCACGGGTGAAGTTCTTCGCTTCAGCCGCTGACAGGATCGGACGGGAAGCGGTGCCCGGAGCAACCTGCTCAGAAGGTTGCTGATCCGGTGGTGTTGAACTGCAAGCGGATAAAGTCACGCCAAAGGCGAGTGCCAACGCCAGACGGGAAATCCTGGAAATATTCAAGGTAATGCTCCTGGGTATGCAAGTCTTATCTGGATAGACGAAATAGCCTGCTTTTTTATACTAAGTTGAGCGAAACGGGAAGATAAAAACCGGAAAAGTTGCATTTTTGCCCGCAGGCGACGGGAAAGTCATCACAAATAAATAACATTTTCCCCCAATGCGGTTGACAGCGGGCGGCAGATGAAAATAAATGTCTATACAACCCATGACAAGTGGAAGGCACATGCAGCAGCTTCATCCCGATGATGTGATATGGCGAAATGCGCGACTGGCAACCCTGGCGACAGGGGAGGCGGAGCCCTACGGCCTGAGAGAACAACATGCCCTCGTTGTGCGCGGCCAGACGATTCTGGCCATTATTCCTGAATCCGGGATCCCCTCCGGGCATCGTCAGTGTGTCGATCTCGACGGGCGTCTGGTTACCCCCGGCCTGATCGATTGCCACACCCATCTGGTGTTCGGCGGCGATCGCGCAGCGGAATGGGAGCAACGGCTTAACGGCGTGTCATATCAGACCATTAGCGCGCAGGGCGGCGGAATTAACGCCACGGTCACGGCCACCCGCAACAGTTCGCCGGAAACGCTCCTGACGGTGGCGCAGCAGCGACTCCAGCGGCTGATGAATGAAGGCGTAACGACCGTTGAAATCAAATCGGGATACGGACTGAATGCCGAAGCCGAAGAGAAAATGCTGCTGGTTGCCCGCCAGCTCAGCCTGAATAATCTGGTCGATATCAGCCCGACGCTGCTGGCCGCGCACGCCGTTCCTGCCGAGTACCGACAGGATCCGGATGCCTATCTGGCGCTGGTCTGTGAGCAGATCATGCCCACGCTGTGGCAAAAAGAGTTATTTGAAGCGGTGGACGTGTTTTGTGAAAACGTCGGCTTTACCCCGGCGCAAACCGAGCGCCTGTTCCGGGCCGCCGCCGCGCTCGGGATCCCGGTAAAAGGGCATGTAGAACAACTGTCGAATCTCGGCGGCGCGGCGCTGGTCAGCCAGTATAAAGGGCTGTCGGCCGATCATATTGAGTATCTCGATGATGCAGGTATTCAGGCGATGGCGCAAAGCGGCACGGTGGCGGTATTGCTCCCCGGCGCGTTCTATTTTCTTCAGGAGCGCCAGCGTCCACCGGTGGCGCAGCTGAGAGAGCAGGGCGTGCCGATGGCGGTGGCTACCGACTACAATCCGGGCACCAGCCCGTTTGCCAGCCTGCATCTGGCAATGAACATGGCCTGCGTCCAGTTTGGCCTCACGCCGGAAGAGGCCTGGGCTGGCGTGACGCGGCATGCGGCGCAGGCGCTAGGACGTGGTGCGACGCACGGGCAGTTAAAGCCCGGTTATGTGGCTGATTTCGTCGTCTGGGAGGCGAATCATCCGGTTGAGATGGTTTACGAGCCGGGGCGGAATCCTATGTATCAACGCGTGTTTCGGGGGCAGGTAGCATGAAACTGTGGCATCCCGTCTCTCCGCAGGTCTGGCAGGGTCGTGACGACAGCGCCGAGTCCAGCACCGCGAAACGTCTCTTCCAGACCATACAGCAGCGCAAACACTTTTCTCCCGCGCCGTCAGGCATCGCCCTGCTGGGCTTTGAATGTGATGAAGGGGTTAAGCGTAACCAGGGCAGGCCCGGTGCTGCACAGGCACCCGATGTGTTGCGTGGCGCGCTGGCGAATATGGCGAGCCATCAGGGGCATGCGCGCCTCGTGGATATGGGCGCTATTTATGTTGAAGGCCACGCGCTGGAGGCGGCACAGCAGGCGCTGAGCGAGGCCATAACCGCGTGCCAGCAATCCGGGATGCGTACTCTGGTTTTCGGTGGTGGACATGAAACCGCCTGGGCGCACGGGCGCGGCGTGCTGGACGCCTTTCCGAACGATCGCCTTGCGGTGATCAACCTGGATGCGCACCTCGATTTACGCAAGGCCGAACGGGCAACGTCCGGCACGCCGTTCCGCCAGCTGGCGCACTACTGCGCGTCTCATTCGCGGGTGTTTCACTACGCCTGCCTGGGGGTAAGCCGTGCGGCGAATACTCAGGCGCTGTGGGAGGAAGCTGAGCGGTTGAACGTGACGCTGGTTGAAGATCTCGATTTTCGCCGGGATGCGCTATCCGCGCTGGATAGCGTGCTTGCGCAGGCAGACCGGGTTTATCTCACCGTTGACCTTGATGTGTTGCCTGCCGCAGAAATGCCCGCCGTGTCCGCCCCTGCGGCGTTGGGGATCCCGGCGCTGGATCTGTTCCCGGTGATTGAGCGTATCTGCCGAAGCGGTAAACTACAGGCGGCGGATCTGGTGGAATTTAATCCGCACTACGATCGGGACGGACAGGGCGCTAAGCTCGCCGCCCGACTGGCCTGGCAAATTGCTCACTGGTGGGCATAACAACATTCAAGGAGTCATGATGTTTTCACGCTCGCCCCTGCCGCAGCCGAGCCCTCCCGCGCCTTTTTACGAAAAGGTGAAGCAGGCGATCAGCGAAAAAATCGCCGCCGGCGTCTGGCGCCCGCACGACCGCATTCCGTCCGAGGCCGAGCTGGTGGCGCAGTTTGGCTTTAGCCGAATGACCATCAACCGCGCACTGCGTGAACTGACCGATGAAGGGTTGCTGGTGCGTTTGCAGGGTGTCGGAACCTTTGTCGCCGAGCCAAAAGGACAGTCGGCGCTGTTTGAAATCCGCAGCATTGCCGATGAAATTGCCGCCCGCAACCATCAGCACCACTGCGAGGTGCTGGTGCTTGAAGAGACGCAGGCCAGCGCCGAACAGGCCATCGAGCTGAACGTTACCGAGGGCACCCGGATTTTCCATTCGGTGATGGTGCATTATGAGAACGACATTCCGGTCCAGATTGAAGATCGCTGCGTCAACGCGGAGCGGATACCGGATTACCTGAGCCAGGATTACACCCAAACCACACCGCATGCGTATCTCTCGCTCGTCGCCCCGCTGACGGAAGGGGAGCATATCGTGGAAGCCGTGCGCGCCACGCCGCAGGAGTGCGTGCTGTTGCGTATTAAAGAGCACGATCCCTGTCTGCTGATCCGCCGTCGTACCTGGTCGTCCTCGCAAATTGTGTCGCATGCGAAGCTGCTATTCCCGGGGAATCGCTACCGGTTGCAGGGCCACTTTATGTCATAAGTTTTATAAGCGTGATCGCTAACGCAATATAGCAAAATTGTATCTTTTTTGTTAAATCCGACCTTGTGTGTGCTTGTCTATACAAGTATATCTAAATGCATCACCTGTCCCTTATGAGGAACACACAATGTCGTCAGATAAATACCGCAAGCAGGATGTCCGCGCCGCGCGCGGCACCACGCTCACCGCAAAAAGCTGGCTCACCGAAGCACCGCTGCGCATGTTGATGAACAACCTTGATCCTGAGGTAGCAGAAAATCCCCACGAGCTGGTGGTCTACGGCGGCATTGGCCGCGCCGCGCGCAACTGGGCGTGCTATGACGCGATTGTTGAGTCTTTGACGAATCTCGAAAACGACGAAACGCTGCTGGTGCAATCCGGCAAACCGGTTGGCGTATTCAAAACCCATAAAAATGCGCCCCGCGTGCTGATTGCCAACTCCAACCTGGTGCCGCACTGGGCGACGTGGGAACACTTCAACGAGCTGGACGCAAAAGGGCTGGCCATGTACGGCCAGATGACCGCGGGTAGCTGGATCTACATCGGCAGCCAGGGGATTGTGCAGGGCACGTATGAAACCTTCGTGGAAGCGGGCCGTCAGCACTATAACGGATCACTGAAAGGCCGCTGGGTGCTCACCGCCGGACTGGGCGGCATGGGCGGCGCGCAGCCGCTGGCCGCGACGCTGGCGGGCGCGTGCTCCCTGAACATTGAGTGCCAGCAGAGCCGCATCGATTTCCGTCTGCGTACCCGCTATGTCGATGAACAGGCCGACAACCTCGATGACGCGCTGGCGCGCATCAAAAAGTACACCGCTGAAGGCAAAGCCGTGTCGGTTGCCCTGTGCGGCAACGCGGCGGATATTCTGCCGGAACTGGTGGCGCGCGGCGTGCGTCCGGATCTGGTCACCGACCAGACCAGCGCTCACGATCCGCTTCACGGCTATCTGCCAAAAGGCTGGACGTGGGAAGACTACCAGCAAAAAGCGGAAACCGATCCTGAGGGCACGGTACTGGCGGCTAAACGCGCCATGGCGGAACACGTCTCCGCGATGCTGGCCTTCAGTAAGATGGGTATTCCGACCTTTGATTACGGGAATAACATCCGCCAGATGGCGAAAGAAATGGGGGTGAATAACGCCTTTGACTTCCCCGGCTTCGTGCCCGCCTATATCCGTCCTCTGTTCTGCCGCGGCATTGGGCCGTTCCGCTGGGTTGCCCTGTCCGGCGATCCGGAGGATATCTACAAAACCGACGCCAGAGTGAAAGAGATTGTCGCCGATGACGAACACCTGCATCGCTGGCTGGATATGGCGCGCGAACGCATTAACTTCCAGGGCCTGCCGGCGCGTATCTGCTGGGTCGGGCTGGAGTGGCGGCAAAAACTCGGCCTCGCCTTTAACGAAATGGTGCGCAGCGGCGAAGTCTCCGCGCCGATCGTCATTGGCCGCGACCACCTGGACTCCGGCTCTGTCGCCAGTCCGAACCGTGAAACCGAAGCCATGCGCGACGGCTCGGATGCGGTCTCCGACTGGCCGCTGCTGAATGCCCTGCTGAACACCGCCAGCGGCGCGACCTGGGTATCGCTGCACCACGGCGGCGGCGTCGGGATGGGCTTCTCCCAGCACTCCGGGATGGTCATCGTCTGTGACGGAACTGATGAAGCGGCCGCGCGTATCGCTCGCGTGCTGCACAACGACCCGGCAACCGGCGTGATGCGTCACGCGGATGCGGGTTACGAGATTGCCATTGATTGTGCCAAAGAGCAGGGCCTGAACCTGCCGATGATCCCCGCCACACAAGGAAAGCCTGCATGAACGCGTTAACACTTACTCCCGGCTCGCTGACGCTCAAACAGCTGCGTCACGTCTGGCGTCAGCCGGTGACACTCTCCCTTGATGAAAGCGCCCACCGTGCCATTAACGACAGCGTGGCCTGCGTGGAGGCGATTGTGGCGGAGGGGCGCACCGCCTACGGCATCAATACCGGGTTTGGCCTGCTGGCGCAGACCCGCATCGCCACGCACGATCTGGAGAATTTACAGCGTTCGCTGGTGCTGTCGCACGCGGCGGGGGTTGGCCAGCCGCTGGACGATGAGATCGTCCGCCTGATGATGGTGTTGAAAATCAACAGCCTGGCGCGTGGGTTTTCCGGCATTCGTCTGAGCGTGATCCAGGCGCTGATGGCGCTGGTCAATGCGGAAGTTTATCCGTGGATCCCGGCGAAGGGCTCCGTCGGCGCCTCCGGCGATCTGGCGCCGCTGGCGCATATGTCGCTGCTCCTGCTGGGTGAAGGCCAGGCGCGCTGGCAAGGGGAGTGGCTGCCTGCGAAAGAGGCGCTGAAAAAAGCTGGCTTAACGCCGATCACCCTCGCGGCAAAAGAGGGGCTGGCGCTGCTCAACGGCACGCAGGCGTCGACCGCGTTCGCGCTGCGCGGTCTGTTTGAAGCGGAAGATCTGTTCGCCTCGGCGGTGGTGTGCGGTGCACTGACCACTGAGGCGGTGCTCGGCTCGCGTCGTCCGTTCGATGCCCGCATCCACGAGGTGCGCGGCCAGCGCGGTCAGATTGATGCCGCCGCCATGTACCGCCACGTACTTACCGATACCAGCGACATTGCCGATTCGCATCACAACTGTGAGAAGGTGCAGGATCCGTATTCCCTGCGCTGCCAGCCGCAGGTGATGGGCGCATGCCTGACGCAGCTGCGCCAGGCGGCAGAAGTGCTGCTGGTCGAAGCCAATGCGGTGTCCGATAACCCACTGGTATTTGCTCAGGAAAACGAGGTGGTTTCTGGCGGTAACTTCCACGCCGAGCCGGTGGCGATGGCCGCAGATAATATCGCCCTGGCGATTGCCGAAATCGGGGCGCTGTCTGAGCGTCGAATCGCGCTGATGATGGATAAGCACATGTCCCAGCTGCCGCCATTCCTGGTGCGCAACGGCGGCGTGAACTCGGGCTTCATGATAGCCCAGGTCACCGCCGCGGCACTGGCAAGCGAGAACAAAGCCCTGTCGCATCCGCACAGCGTGGACAGCCTGCCAACCTCAGCCAACCAGGAAGATCACGTTTCGATGGCCCCGGCTGCCGGGCGTCGCCTCTGGGAGATGGCCTCTAACACCCGCGGCGTGCTGGCGGTGGAGTGGCTGGCGGCGTGTCAGGGTATTGATTTGCGCGAAGGGCTAAAATCCAGCCCGCTGCTGGAGCAGGCGCGCCAGGAACTGCGCGAGCACGTTACGCACTACGATGACGACCGCTTCTTTGCGCCGGATATTGATAAGGCGATGCAGCTTCTGGAGGAAGGACGGCTGGTGGGGCTGTTACCATCGGTGCTGTGATTTTATGCCCGGTGGCGCTGCGCTTACCGGGCCTACGAGTGCGAAATGTAGGCCGGGTAAGGCGTAGCCGCCACCCGGCTTTTTTTACGAATACATCGCCGTAATCGACGCGCTGCCCAGCGAATGGAAATGCACGTTAAAGCCTACCATCGCGCCGCTCGCCCCTTCGTCGACCTCAATCTTGTCCACATCCAGCGCGTGCACGGTGAAGATATAGCGGTGCGTTTCCCCTTTTGGCGGCGCCGCGCCGCCGTAGCCCGCTTTGCCAAAGTCAGTGCGCGTCTGAATCGCACCGTCAGGCAGAGCAACCAGATCGGAACCGGAGCCCTGCGGCAGCACGCGCGTGTCGGCGGGCAGGTTTGCCACGATCCAGTGCCACCAGCCCGACCCGGTTGGCGCATCCGGATCGTAGCAGGTCACGACAAAACTTTTGGTTCCCGCTGGCACATCGTCCCACGCCAGATGGGGAGAGATATTATCCCCCTGATAACCCATACCGTTAAACACGTGACGTTCCGGCAGCTTTTCGCCGTCGCGCAAATCTTTACTGATGATTTTCATCCGATTTCCCTCGTTACTCACTCATTCAGAAAGTGTAACGCATGGGGTTAAATCGCGAAATGCGCTGAAGTGTTAACGGCTTCAACCACTGCCCCGGTCAGCTTGCGGAGCTGATCCGCAGAAATGCTGTACGGCGGCATGAGGTAAATCAGCTTACCGAAAGGTCGCACCCACACGCCCTGGTCAACGAAGAAGCGCTGCAACGCGGCCATGTTCACCGGATGCGTTGTCTCGATTACCCCGATGGCGCCCAGTACGCGGACGTCCGCGACGTATTCCGCCTCCGCCGCCGCGCTTAACTGCTGCTTCAGCTGCGCCTCAATCGCCGCCACCTGCGTCTGCCATGCGCCGCTTTCCAGAATGGCGAGGCTTTCGCTTGCCACGGCGCAGGCCAGCGGGTTGCCCATAAACGTCGGGCCGTGCATAAAGCAGCCCGCGTCGCCGTCGCTGATGGTATCGGCAACCTGGCGGGTGGTAAGCGTGGCGGAGAGCGTCATGGTGCCGCCGGTGAGCGCTTTCCCCAGGCACAGAATATCCGGCGCGATCCCCGCATGCTCGCAGGCGAACAATTTCCCGGTGCGGCCAAAGCCGGTGGCGATCTCATCGGCAATCAGCAGGATCCCTTCGCGGTCGCACATCTTCCGAATGCGCTTCAGCCACTCGGGATGGTACATCCGCATTCCGCCCGCGCCCTGCACAATCGGTTCGAGAATAACGGCGGCAATCTCGTGGCGATGGGCCGCCATCAGCCGCGCGAAGCCCACCATGTCCATCTCGTCCCATTCGCCGTCGAAGCGGCTCTGCGGGGCTGGCGCAAACAGGTTTTCCGGCAGATAGCCTTTCCACAGGCTGTGCATGGAGTTGTCCGGATCACATACCGACATCGCGCCGAAAGTGTCGCCGTGATAGCCGTTGCGGAAGGTAAGGAACCGCTGGCGCGTTTCGCCCTTCGCATGCCAGTACTGCAACGCCATTTTCATCGCCACTTCCACGGCCACCGAGCCGGAGTCGGCCAGGAAAACGCACTCCAGCGATTCAGGCGTCATCGCTACCAGGCGACGGCATAAATCCACCGCGGGCTGATGCGTGATCCCGCCAAACATCACGTGTGACATCTGGTCAATCTGCGCTTTCATCGCCGCGTTCAGTCGCGGGTGGTTGTAGCCATGGATCGCCGCCCACCAGGAGGACATCCCGTCAACAAGCCGCTCGCCGCTGGCAAGATGCAGCTCGCAGCCGTGGGCCGAGGCTACCGGATAGACGGGAAGGGGGCGGGTCGTGGAGGTGTAAGGGTGCCAGATATGCTGCTTGTCGAAGGCGAGATCGTCCTGGGTCATAATCGACTTGTAAACCATTTTGAAAAGTTTTAGGTTTACAAGTATAAACCGAACCGACAATTAACAAAACCCTTTGGAGAAGCCCGATGGCTCACCACGCACGCTGGACGATGTCGCAAGTCACTGAATTATTCAACAAACCTTTCCTGGAGCTGATGTTTGAGGCGCAACAGGTGCACCGCCAGCACTTCGATCCGCGTCATGTTCAGGTCAGCACGCTGCTGTCGATCAAAACCGGGGCTTGCCCGGAAGACTGCAAATATTGCCCGCAAAGCGCGCGCTATAAAACCGGTCTCGAATCCGAGCGCCTGATGGAAGTCGAGCAGGTGCTCGACTCCGCGCGCAAGGCCAAAAACGCTGGCTCGACCCGCTTCTGCATGGGCGCGGCGTGGAAAAATCCGCATGACCGCGACATGCCCTATCTGGAGCAGATGGTGAAGGGGGTGAAGGCGATGGGGCTTGAAGCCTGCATGACCCTTGGTACGCTGAACGAAGAGCAGGCGCAGCGTCTCTCGGCGGCGGGGCTGGATTACTACAACCACAACCTCGATACTTCGCCGGAGTTCTACGGCAACATCATCACCACGCGCACCTATCAGGAGCGTCTGGATACGCTGGATAAAGTGCGTGATGCGGGGATCAAGGTCTGTTCCGGCGGGATCGTGGGACTGGGCGAGACGGTAAAAGATCGTGCCGGCCTGCTGTTACAGCTGGCAAACCTGCCGACCCCGCCGGAAAGCGTGCCCATCAACATGCTGGTGAAGGTAAAAGGGACGCCGCTGGCGGATAACGAGGACGTGGATGCCTTCGATTTCATCCGCACCATCGCGGTGGCGCGCATCATGATGCCGACCTCTTACGTTCGCCTCTCTGCCGGTCGCGAGCAGATGAGCGAGCAGACCCAGGCGATGTGCTTCATGGCCGGGGCCAACTCCATCTTCTACGGCTGCAAACTGCTGACCACGCCAAACCCGGAAGAGGACAAAGATGTCCAGCTGTTCCGCAAGCTGGGGCTGAACCCACACCAGACCGAGGTACAGGCGGGGGATAACGAGCAACAGCAGCAGCTGGAGCAGCAGATTTTTAACGCCGACACCGACCAGTTCTACAACGCGGCAGCCGTATGACCTGGCAGGCACGTATCAGGACCGCGCTCGACGAGAGGCGGGCGGCGGATGCGTTTCGGGTGCGCAGGGTAGTGGAAAACGGTGCAGGCCGTTTTCTCTCCCGGGAAGGAGAGCGGTTCTGTAATTTCTCCAGCAACGATTATCTGGGCCTGAGCCAGCACCCGCAGATCGTTCGCGCCTGGCAGCAGGGCGCGGATCGTTACGGCGTGGGCAGCGGTGGCTCCGGGCACGTCAGCGGCTACACCACGGCGCATCAGGCGCTGGAGGAAGAGCTGGCCGACTGGCTGGGCTACCCGCGGGCGCTGCTGTTTATCTCCGGTTTTGCCGCGAATCAGGCGGTGATTACCGCCCTGATGGGCAAAGACGACCGCATCATCGCGGACCGCCTGAGCCACGCGTCCCTGCTTGAAGCGGCCAGTCTCAGCCCGGCGCAGCTGCGGCGTTTTGCCCATAACGATGCCTCTCAGCTGAACGTCCTGCTGGGTAAACCCTGTTCAGGGCTTCAGCTGGCGGTGACGGAAGGGGTATTCAGCATGGACGGCGACAGCGCGCCGCTTGCCACTTTGCATGACGTCGCAAAACAGCAGAACGCCTGGCTGCTGGTCGACGATGCCCACGGCATTGGCGTCACCGGCGAGGAGGGGCGCGGAAGCGCGCACCAGCAACGCGTCAGGCCGGAACTGCTGGTGGTCACCTTCGGCAAAGGCTTCGGCGTCAGCGGCGCCGCGGTGTTGTGCAGCGAGCCGGTGGCCGATTACCTGGTGCAGTTCGCCCGGCACCTGATCTACAGCACCAGCATGCCCCCGGCGCAGGCCGTGGCGCTCTCTGCGTCGCTTGCGGTGATCCGCGGCGAAGACGGCGCTGAACGCCGGGCGCGCCTGGCCGACCATATTCAGCGTTTTCGCCGGGGGGTAAGCGCACTGCCTTACCGGCTTACCGACTCGCACAGCGCCATTCAGCCCGTGATTGTGGGTGAAAACCCTCGGGCGCTGATGCTGGCACAGGCGCTACGAGAGCGCGGGCAGTGGGTCACGGCGATCCGCCCACCCACCGTGCCGCCAGGCACCGCGCGCTTGCGTCTGACGCTCACGGCAGCGCACGAGCCGCAGGATATCGATACGCTTCTGGAGGCACTGTATGTCTCCCGTCAATAAACAGGCCGTTGCCGCCGCGTTTGGCCGGGCAGCGCAAAGCTATTCACAGCACGATGAGCTGCAACGCCTGAGCGCCCGCGGGCTGCTGGCCGCGCTCGGTGAGGGGCGTTTTGCGCAGGTGCTCGACGCTGGCTGCGGGCCTGGCGGCAATAGCCGCTACTGGCGCGCAACGGGTAGCCACGTCACGGCGCTGGATTTATCCGCGCAGATGCTGGATGAGGCCCGCCAGCAGCAGTCAGCAGACCGTTATCTGGTGGCCGATATCGAGGCCATCCCGCTGGAGGATGCGCTGTTTGACCTTGTCTGGAGCCATCTGGCGGTGCAGTGGTGCGCCAGCCTGCCGCAGGCCCTACGCGAGCTATACCGCGTGGCGCGGCCCGGCGGAGCGGTGGCCTTTACCACCTTGCTGGAAAGTTCGTTGCCAGAGCTGAATCAGGCGTGGAGGGCAGTGGATGCGCAGCCGCACGCCAACCGGTTTCTCTCGCACCAACAGGTCACTCAGGCGCTGGCAGGCTGGCGCTATCGCAGCGTGGTCCAGACCGTCACCCTCGAATTTAGCGATGCGTTAAGCGCCATGCGATCGCTTAAGGGCATAGGCGCGACGCACCTGCACGCCGGACGGGAGAAGAAACCCCTTACCCGTGGCCAACTCCAGCGTCTCGAGCTGGCCTGGCCGCAGGAGCGGGGCCGGTTCCCGCTCTCTTATCATCTTTTTCATGGGATTATTGAACGTGACTGAACGTTATTTTGTTACCGGCACGGACACTGAAGTCGGTAAAACGGTTGCCAGCGCCGCGCTGTTGCAGGCGGCGCGTCTGCTGGGGAAAACTACGGCCGGGTATAAGCCCGTAGCCTCCGGCAGCGAGATGACGCCGGAAGGCTTACGTAATACCGATGCGCTGGCGCTACAGCGTAACAGCAGCCTTACGCTGGCCTATTCTGCGGTGAACCCCTATACCTTTGCTGAACCCACCTCGCCGCACATCGTCAGCGTCGATGAAGATCGTCCGATTGATTTTTCGGTGCTCTCTTCCGGGTTACGCGTCCTGGAAACGCAGGCCAACTGGGTGCTGGTGGAGGGGGCTGGCGGCTGGTTTACCCCGCTGTCCGACGAGCAGACATTTGCTGACTGGGTGCAGGCCGAGCAGCTTCCGGTCATTCTGGTGGTTGGCGTGAAGCTTGGCTGTATCAATCACGCCATGCTGACCGCCCAGGCCGTGCAGCAGGCCGGGTTGCGTCTGGCAGGGTGGATTGCCAATGACGTGGTAGCGCCGGGTAAACGTCATGCTGAGTATCTGGCGACGCTGAAGCGGGTGCTGCCTGCGCCGTTTCTCGGCGAGATCCCGTGGCTTGCCGACGGCGCAGAGCAGGCGGAAACCGGACGCTATCTCGACCTCAGCGCCTTATGTCCCGCGCCATCCAGTGCGCAATAAGGTCGTCATCCAGCTCGTTAACGTGGCCCTGTGCCACGTTACGTCCGCGATAGAGCATGCAGAAACGATCCGCTACCCGGCGGATAAACGACAGCTGTTGCTCCGCTAACAGCACCGTCATTCCCAGCTCCCGATTCAACCGCACCAGCAACTGCCCCAGCCTGCGCGCGAAACCGTGCCCTGCGCCATGCATGGGCTCATCCAGAATCAACACGCGCGGACGATTAACCAACGCACTGGCGAGGGCCAGCTGATACTGGTCGTCAGGGGACAGCGCAGAGGCACGGCTCTGTCGCAGCGGATAGAGCTCCGGAAACAGGGCATACACGTCACTTTTTGATGCCGGGTCGGGTTTCCCCGTCGCCCGCATAGCGATATGCAGATTTTCATCGACGGTGAGCTGGGAAAATATTCGCCGATCCTGCGGGACGTAGCCTATCGTCGGCGGCGCCGGGAATGCGGACGCAGGGTTGAGCAAGTTATGCGGCGGCGCGCCAGCCTCATGCCAGATGATGGTGCCGCTCTCGACGGGCACCTTTCCGGTAATGCAGTTCATAAGCGTGGATTTGCCCATGCCAGGCAGGCCAACAATGCCCGTACAGATGCCTTGCGGGAAATCGATATTCACGTTCCATAGCGTATGTTGGCTTCCGTAAAACTGATTTACAGCACGCAGACTCAACATCTTTCTCTCCTTAAAAATGTGTGGGGTGATGCACAGAGTGATGTCTGCAAAACGCCTGCCAGGAACTTCATAATGATTAAAAAAAGGCCATTTTTAGGAATAACTCACTATCAAAAGCTGAACGTTTATACGAATTGCACACTCCCGGTGCTGCGTATGTCGAATTGTGGTGCAGGAGAAATGACAGAATTGTGATTAAGATCTCGCCAGTCGCTTATGAAAAAATGAACGTTTTCCAGGCAAAAAAGAGTGATAAAAATTTTTTACTGCCGCTTCGTGGGAAAAACCGGGAATTTGCTGGAGTGCATGCTGTACGGGCTGGAGGCAGTTATCCACTATTCCTGTGGATAACCTTGTGCATTAGAGTTAGAAAACCCGCGATAAGCGAGAGAATACGCGGGTTACAACCAAATTGGTGCGAAACGCGGCTTAATAAATTAGTCTTTATTTTTTAACGAATTAGATAAAAGCAATTCCCTCAACGCCAGCGAGACCTGTTGCCATAAAACTTTCATAACCGCCCTTGACAAATGTTAAAAAAGTAATAGTTCTGGGGATAACCCCCTGAGGCTGGTGTTTTATTTTGTCACAGTCGAAATTTGGCTCGCGAACGCACTAATCCTCTCTGCGCTACGCTAAATATCCTGACACGCTACTGGTTTTTCATCCAGTGTTTTTTACTGGCAATCCTGGCCACAACGAGTAAAATTACTCACCTGCCGCTTATTCTGTCATCAGGTCGTCGCCCATGAGTAAACCGTTTAAACTGAATTCTGCTTTCCGTCCTTCCGGGGATCAGCCCGAGGCTATTCGTCGCCTGGAAGAGGGGCTGGAGGACGGGCTGGCGCACCAGACCCTGCTGGGGGTTACCGGTTCGGGCAAAACCTTCACCATTGCCAACGTCATTGCCGATCTCCAGCGTCCGACGATGGTTCTCGCGCCGAACAAAACGCTGGCGGCGCAGCTGTATGGTGAGATGAAAGAGTTCTTCCCGGAAAACGCGGTGGAGTATTTCGTCTCCTACTACGACTACTACCAGCCGGAAGCCTACGTTCCCAGCTCCGACACGTTTATCGAGAAAGATGCCTCGGTGAATGAACATATCGAGCAGATGCGTTTGTCGGCGACCAAGGCGCTGCTGGAGCGTCGTGATGTGGTGGTGGTGGCCTCGGTGTCGGCGATCTACGGCCTGGGCGATCCGGATCTCTATCTCAAGATGATGCTGCACCTGACGCAGGGGATGATCATCGATCAGCGTGCGATTTTGCGCCGTCTGGCGGAGTTGCAGTACACCCGTAACGATCAGGCGTTCCAGCGCGGGACCTTCCGCGTGCGCGGCGAGGTGATTGATATCTTCCCGGCGGAGTCGGACGATATGGCGCTGCGCGTGGAGCTGTTCGACGAAGAGGTTGAACGCCTGTCGCTGTTCGATCCGTTGACCGGTCACGTCGAGTCGGTGATCCAGCGCTTCACCATCTACCCGAAAACGCACTATGTAACGCCGCGCGAGCGTATTGTGCAGGCGATGGAAGAGATCAAAACCGAGCTGGCGGACCGCCGCAAGGTGCTGCTGGCGAACAATAAGCTGCTGGAAGAGCAGCGCCTGAGCCAGCGTACCCAGTTCGATCTGGAGATGATGAACGAGCTGGGCTACTGCTCCGGCATCGAAAACTACTCGCGCTACCTCTCCGGGCGCGGGCCGGGCGAAGCGCCGCCGACGCTGTTTGACTACCTTCCGGCGGACGGCCTGCTGGTGATCGACGAATCCCACGTTACGATCCCCCAGATCGGCGGGATGTACCGCGGTGACCGCGCGCGTAAAGAGACGCTGGTGGAGTACGGGTTCCGACTGCCGTCAGCGCTGGACAACCGTCCGATGAAGTTTGAAGAATTTGAGGCGCTTGCTCCGCAGACCATCTACGTATCGGCCACGCCGGGCAACTACGAGCTGGAAAAATCCGGTGATGACGTGGTGGACCAGGTGGTGCGTCCGACCGGGCTGCTGGATCCGATTATCGAGGTGCGTCCGGTGGCGACGCAGGTGGACGATCTGCTCTCGGAAATACGTGCCCGCTCCGCCATCAACGAGCGCGTGCTGGTTACCACGCTCACCAAACGTATGGCGGAAGATTTGACGGAGTATCTGGAAGAACACGGTAAGAAGGTGCGGTATCTGCACTCGGATATCGATACCGTGGAGCGTATGGAGATCATCCGCGATCTGCGTCTGGGCGAGTTCGACGTGCTGGTCGGTATTAACCTTCTGCGAGAAGGGCTGGATATGCCTGAGGTGTCGCTGGTGGCGATTCTGGACGCGGACAAAGAGGGCTTCCTGCGTTCCGAGCGCTCGCTGATCCAGACCATTGGCCGCGCCGCGCGTAACGTCAACGGGAAGGCGATCCTGTACGGGGATAAAATCACCCCGTCGATGGCCAAAGCGATTGGCGAAACGGAACGTCGTCGCGAGAAGCAGCAGCGCTACAACGAAGAGCACGGCATCACGCCGCAGGGGCTGAACAAGAAGGTGGTGGATATCCTGGCGCTGGGTCAGAACATTGCGAAGACCAAAGCGAAAGGCCGCAGCAAGGCCCGTTCAGTGGTGGAAGAGGATACCGTCGCGCTGACGCCGAAAGCGTTGCAGCAGAAGATCCACGAGCTGGAAGGGCAGATGATGCAGCATGCGCAGAACCTGGAGTTCGAAGAGGCCGCGCAAATCCGCGATCAGCTGCATCAGCTGCGGGATCTGTTTATTGCGGCATCGTAGTTTTTTGCCCGGTGGCGTTTTCGCCCTCTCCCTGTGGGAGAGGGCCGGGGTGAGGGCATCAGGCCGCACAAAACGAACCTAACCTAATGCCTGAATCGCCTTCTCCAGCGCCTCGCGCAGCAGATGGCGGTCGTGGCGATATTTAATATCGCTGGCTTCCAGCGGCTCCTGCACCACCACGCGATCGCCAATCCCCGATACATCCACTTTCGGCCCGACCACGACACCATCGATAATTTTCTTACCAACGTACTGTTCCATCAGGTCCAGCTTATCCGCCAGCGACAGGCTTGCCGCCGCCGGGCTGAGTTCGCGGCCTAAATTACCGATATAGACCATGGGCGCAGGCGTTCTGCGCAGCGCCTGCGCCAGCTCTTTCACCAGCAGGATCGGCATCAGGCTGGTATAAAAACTTCCCGGCCCAATCAGGATCAGATCGGCCTCGGCAATCGCTTCTACCGCTTCACGCGTTGCGGGTACGCTGGGGTAGGTCATCAGCTCTTTTGGCGGAAGAAGAAGCTGGTCGATATTCACTTCACCATACACTTCGTGATCGTCGGCATCGATCGCCATTAAATCCACCGGCTGTTCAGACATCGGGATCAGGAATGCATCCACCTTTAACAGGTTACGAATTAAATTGATCGCTTCCAGAGGGCGCACGCTCAGGTGATCCAGCGCCTTTAACATCAGATTTCCAAGATTATGGCCTGAAAGTTCACCATTTCCGCCAAAACGGTACTCAAACATCGCCGAGGCCACGCTTGGCTCCGTGATAAGCTGGTTGAGGCAATTGCGCATGTCACCCCAGGCAATCCCGCCTTCAGCACGTCGGATCCGCCCGGTTGAGCCGCCGTTGTCCGTTGTTGTCACGATGCCCGTCAGGCGCGAGCCCAGTGACGATAATGACGACATCACGCGTCCCAGACCGTGACCTCCGCCAAGAGCGACCACACGGTCCAGATCCGCAAAAGTGCGATTGCGCATACCTATTCCTTATCCTGTTAAGCTTGCGTCACAGTAACGCAACTACTCCTAAAAGACGATGCCTCTCACAAACCATAATGACGTATATCAATGCGAAAGCGCTGTTTTTGCGTATTCTGTAGTGAAAATGCACGATAACATCGTTATATATAAATTTATATAGCGAAAGGCGACAATGGCGAAGTGGCGATTTCCACGCTACTATCGCCATAACCACGTTTTCAAAACTGAAAACATACACTCTAGCCCTGGCGCCTGTGTCGAGAGATATGGCGCCCTGGCCGTGGCGGATTTGCCACCAGGGTACAGAAAGAAATGACTGTGCCTCCCGATCTGGAAAGGTGTACATGGCTTCACAACTTACTGATGCTTTCGCGCGTAAGTTTTTCTACTTACGTTTGTCGATTACCGACGTGTGTAACTTCCGTTGCACCTACTGCCTGCCCGATGGCTACAAGCCGGGCAGCGTCACCAATAATGGCTTTCTCTCCGTGGATGAAGTACGCCGCGTCACGCGCGCGTTCTCTGAACTTGGCACGGAAAAAGTGCGTCTTACCGGGGGAGAGCCCTCCCTGCGCCGTGATTTCCCTGACATCATTGCCGCCGTGCGTGAAAACGAACGTATCCGCCAGATCGCGGTGACCACCAACGGTTACCGCATGGCGCGTGACGTGGCGAACTGGCGCGATGCGGGGCTGACGGCGATCAACGTCAGCGTCGATAGCCTGGACGCCCGTCAGTTCCACGCCATTACCGGCCAGGATAAGTTCCAGCAGGTGATGGACGGCATCGATGCCGCGTTCACCGCCGGTTTCGACAAGGTCAAAGTCAATACCGTGTTGATGCGTGATGTGAACCACCATCAGCTGGACACTTTCCTGGCGTGGATCAAACCGCGCCGCATTCAACTGCGTTTTATTGAGCTGATGGAGACCGGGGAGGGTAGCGAGCTGTTCCGTCGCCATCATATCTCCGGCATGGTTCTGCGCGACGAACTGCTGAAACGCGGCTGGATCCACCAGATCCGCCAGCGCAGCGATGGCCCGGCGCAGGTCTTTTGTCATCCGGATTATGAAGGCGAAATCGGCCTGATCATGCCCTATGAAAAAGACTTCTGTGCCAGCTGCAACCGCCTGCGCGTCTCCTCCGTCGGCAAGCTCCATCTTTGCCTGTTCGGGGATGGCGGCGTCGATCTACGCGATTTGCTGGAAGATGACGCCCAGCAGGACGCGCTTGAAGCACGTATTTCCGAGGCGCTGACGCACAAAAAGCAGACCCATTTCCTGCATCAGGGCAACACCGGCATTACTCAGAACCTGTCCTATATCGGCGGGTAATCAGGCTTTAGAAGGAACCAGAAGATGAGTCAGGTAAGCGCGGAATTTATCCCGACACGCATTGCTATTCTTACCGTTTCCGAACGTCGTGGTGAAGAGGATGATACCTCTGGCCACTGGCTGCGCGAGGCGGCACACGAAGCCGGACACCAGATTGTTGATAAAGCGATCGTCAAAGAAAACCGTTACGCCATTCGCGCTCAGGTCTCACAGTGGATTGCGGGTGATGACGTCCAGGTGGTGCTGATCACTGGCGGCACCGGCTTTACCGCAGGCGACCAGGCACCGGAAGCGCTGCTCCCGCTGTTCGATCGCGAAGTGGAAGGCTTCGGCGAAGTGTTCCGCATGCTCTCCTTTGAAGAGATTGGCACCTCTACGCTTCAGTCCCGTGCCGTCGCGGGGGTGGCGAATAAGACGCTGATCTTCGCCATGCCGGGGTCGACCAAAGCCTGCCGCACCGCGTGGGAAAACATTATTGCCCCGCAGCTGGATGCCCGTACCCGTCCGTGTAATTTTCATCCCCATTTAAAGAAATAAGCTATGTCACAACTGACCCACATAAACGCCGCTGGCGAAGCGCATATGGTGGATGTCTCCGCCAAAGCCGAAACGGTGCGCGAGGCGCGTGCTGAAGCGTTCGTCACCATGCTGCCGGAGACGCTGGCGATGATTATCGACGGCAGCCATCACAAGGGTGACGTGTTTGCCACCGCCCGCATCGCCGGTATTCAGGCCGCTAAACGTACCTGGGACCTCATCCCGCTCTGCCATCCGCTGATGCTCAGCAAAGTGGAGGTAAATTTGCAGGCGCAGCCGGCGCATAACCGTGTGCGTATCGAGTCCCTGTGCCGCTTAACCGGGAAAACCGGCGTGGAGATGGAGGCGTTGACGGCGGCCTCCGTGGCGGCGCTGACCATCTACGACATGTGTAAAGCGGTACAGAAAGATATGGTGATTGGCCCGGTGCGTCTGCTGGCAAAAAGCGGCGGCAAATCCGGTGATTTTAAGGTGGAAAGCCATGATTAAGGTGCTCTTTTTTGCCCAGGTCCGTGAGCTGGTCAATACCGACAGCCTGACGCTGGACGGCTCTTTCGAAAATGTCGCCGCCCTGCGTGCGCATCTGGCGGCGCAAGGCGACCGCTGGGCGCTGGCGCTGGACGAAGGCAAACTGCTGGCCGCCGTGAACCAGACGCTGGTGGAGTTGACCCACCCGCTGGCCGATGGGGACGAAGTGGCCTTCTTCCCGCCGGTCACAGGGGGTTAAGATGACGGAAACCCGAATTCTGGTCGGCCATGAGCGTTTTAACGTGGGCACGGAATATGACTGGCTGGCCGGGCGCGACGAAGACGGCGCGGTCGTGACGTTTACCGGGAAAGTGCGTAATCATAATCTCGGCGACAGCGTAAAAGCGCTGACGCTGGAGCACTATCCGGGAATGACCGAAAAATCGCTGGCGGCCATTGTGGAAGAGGCGCGAGGCCGCTGGCCACTAGGGCGCGTTACGGTTATCCATCGCATCGGCGAAATGTGGCCCGGCGAAGAGATTGTGTTTGTCGGCGTCACCAGCGCCCATCGCGGGAGTGCTTTTGCGGCGGGGGAGTTCATCATGGATTACCTTAAAACCAAAGCGCCGTTCTGGAAGCGTGAAGCGACGCCGGAAGGTGAGCGCTGGGTAGAATCACGCGACAGCGATAAGCATGCCGCCAGCCGTTGGTAGTTGGTTTACGCGGATGTGTTACTCTTAACGTGTGTGTTTACTTAATCAGGAGTGAATCATGGACCGATTTCCGCGTTCCGATTCGATAGTTCAGCAGACCCGTAGCGGGCTGCAAACCTACATGGCTCAGGTGTATGGCTGGATGACGGTTGGCCTGCTGCTTACCGCGTTTATCGCGTGGTATGCGGCAAACACGCCTGAACTGATGATGTTTATCTTCTCAAGCAAAATCACCTTCTTTGGGCTGATTATTGCGCAACTGGCGCTGGTGTTCGTGCTCTCCGGGCTGGTGCACAAGCTCAGTGCGGGTATGGCGACCACGCTGTTTATGCTCTATTCGGCGCTGACCGGGCTGACGCTTTCCAGTATTTTCATCGTTTACACCTACTCTTCCATCGCCAGCACGTTTGTGGTGACCGGCGGGATGTTCGGTGTGATGAGCCTGTACGGTTACACCACCAAACGTGACCTGAGCGGCTTCGGCAACATGCTGTTTATGGGGCTGATTGGGATTGTGCTGGCGTCGCTGGTTAACCTGTGGCTGAAGAGTGACGCGCTGATGTGGGCGGTGACCTATATCGGGGTGGTGATCTTCGTGGGCTTAACCGCTTACGATACCCAGAAGCTGAAAAACATCGGTGAACAAATTGATGTTCGCGACAGTTCAAACCTGCGCAAATACTCGATTCTGGGCGCGCTGACGCTTTATCTGGACTTCATCAACCTGTTCCTGATGCTGCTGCGTATCTTCGGCAACCGTCGCTAGTTATTTCCCCCTCACCCTAACCCTCTCCCTCAGGGAGAGGGGATTGCACGGTGCGGGCTTTTCTCCCTCTCCCCGTGGGAGAGGGCCGGGGTGAGGGCATCAGACCGCAGCGCTACCCGACACAACTCACTTCGCCAACATCCTCTCGTTCTTCGCGCGCAGCTTCTTCGCCCGACTCTCCAGCACCAGATAACAGACCGTTGCCAGCGCCAGCGGCAGGAAGTAGTAGATCATGCGGTACGCGAGCAGGGCGGCGATAATCGTCCCGTGAGACACATGCTCCCCCGCAAGCAGCGCGATAAACACCGCCTCCAGTACGCCAATACCCGCCGGAATATGCACAATCACCCCGGCAATACTGCTTACCAGCAGCACGCCCAGCACGAAGAAGTAGTTCACATCTTCGCCAATCAACAGCCAGATAATGGCCCCCATCGCCATCCAGTTAGCGCTGGAAACCACCATTTGCAGGACGGCAAACTTCCATGACGGCAGCACCAGCTTCTGGCCTTTAATGGTCATGTGACGACGTTTGGCAAAGGCGCAGGCCCACAGGTAGGCGGCGATGATCAGCAGCAGTACGATGCCCAGGATGCGCAGGGTAGCCTCATCGATGTACCAGTGCGCAGGCAGCTGCACCACGCCGATGGTGAAAATCACCCCGCCCAGCAGGATATACCCCAGCCAGTTGGTGGTGATGCTTAAGGAGAAAATACGCGTGATGGTGCCGCCCGGTAAGCCAAGGCGGGAGTACAGGCGATAGCGCATACCAATCCCGCCCACCCAGGTGCTCAGCGTCAGGTTAAAGGCATAGCAGATGAATGACACCAGCATAACCTGCCGTTTGGCAAGCTTATGTCCGCAGTAGGCACGTCCCAGCAGGTCATAGCAGCCGTACATCAGGTAGCTCACAATCACCAGCCCAACGGCCCCCAGCAGGACTGTCCGGTTGTAGTTGCGAATAACTTTCCACACCTCTTCCCAGTCCACCTTTTGGGCATACACCACCAGCAGGACCGCGACGGCAATGAAGAACAGCCAGGTCAGGATTTTTTTCGCCAGCCGCCAGCGAGGATGAGATTTCGACATCAGGTTTTCCCTCCATCTTCCGCCTCTACGCGGTCCTGGGTTTCCATTTCGGGTTGCACAGGCGGATACACCAGCGCCAGTTTCGGCGTATGCGCGGGCAGCCAGCCCACCATGGCCGGGAAGTGGCGCAGGAAGTGGAACACCACCACGCCGATGCCCACGTTCCACCAGCTCCGTTTCGGCACCATGGACTCATCCACACGCACGCAGTCTTTATTGATAAGACCCTGAAGGTTATCGCGCAGGGTCTGATTAAACTGGCGATCGTGGATGATCAGGTTCGCTTCCAGATTGAGCGATAAGCTCAGCGGATCGAGGTTGCTGGAGCCAACGGTCGCCCAGTGGTCATCCATCACGGCGACTTTGCCGTGCAGCGGGCGGCGGCGATATTCATAGATTTGCACGCCGCTTTTGACCAGATAGCGATAGAGCAGACGCGCGCCCACCTTCACAATCGGCATATCGGGCTCACCCTGCACGATAAGCTTCACGCTCACGCCGCGTCGGGCCGCGTTGCGCATGGCGTGCAAAATCCGGTAACCAGGGAAGAAATAGGCGTTGGCGATAATCACCTCGCGCTTCGCGTTCGCCAGCATCTTCAGGTAATGACGCTCGATATCGTCCCGGTGCTCCTCGTTATCCCGCCAGACGAACAGCGCCTGCGCCTCGCCGGGCTTGCGGTTCTCTTCCGGGCGATGACGGCGTCGCCACCAGCGGCGAGCGGCCTCTTTGCCGGGTAAGTTTTCCAGCACGAACAGCTGGATGTCCTGAACCACCGGTCCTTCGATACGGATCGCGTAGTCCTGTTTAGCTTCGGGACCGTAATCCGACATATGCTCGGCGGAGTAGTTAATGCCGCCAACGAAGGCCACCGTTTCATCCACCACCACAATTTTGCGGTGCATTCGGCGGAACAGGTTGGTGCGCATGCCGAACAGACGCGGGCCGGGATCGTAATAGCGGAACACCACACCTGCGGCGGTGAGCTCGTTAACAAATTCGTCGCTGAGATCCGGCGAACCATATCCGTCGAGCAGAACCTCGATTTTTACACCGCGACGGGCGGCATGCAGCAGTGCGCTGTGCAACTGCCTGCCCACATCGTCTTCAAACCAGATAAACGTTTCGAGAAAGACTTTCTGCTGTGCGTGGCTAATCGCCTCAAAAACCGCCGGATAAAAGTTATCGCCATTTTCCAGCAGCGTAATACGGTTACCTTCCTGCCATGTGCATTTCATAAGTGGATCTCCGCGCTGAGTGGGGCATGGTCGGAGAGATGTCGCCAGTTGAGTAAAGCCAGCGCCGTCGGGCTGCTGGCGTGGGCATTTTTTACGTAAATGCGGTCAAGGCGCAGCAGGGGGAAGCGCACCGGAAACGTCCGCGCGGGACGACCGCGTGAGCGGGTAAAGATCTCCTCCAGCCCCGCCTTCACCTTCAGCGGATGGTTGGCCCGCTGTCGCCAGTCGTTGAAATCACCGGCCACCACTACGGGCTCGCCCTCCGGCAGCGCATTGGTCCAGTCTGCCAGCATCTGTAGCTGGGCCTGACGGTGGGCTTCACGCAGGCCAAGATGAACACAGCCCACATGAATGGGAAAATCGAGCGCCGGGGGGGTGATACGACAGTATAACAGCCCGCGTTTTTCGCTCTCGCCAACGGAGACGTCGCGGTTCTCATAATGCTCGATAGGAAAACGCGACAGCACCGCGTTACCGTGATGCCCCTCCGGGTAGACCGCATTGCGCCCGTAGGCGTAATCGCTCCACATGGTATCCGCCAGAAACTCGTAGTGGGGCGTGTCGGGCCAGTTTTCGAAATGCATAGGGTGCACTTCGTGCGCGCCCATGACCTCCTGGAGGCAGACAATATCGGCGCTGACGGTGCGTACCGCGTCGCGCAGCTCCGGTAAAATGAAGCGGCGGTTAAATGCTGTGAAGCCCTTATGAATGTTTATCGTCAGCACCTTAAGCGAGAAATGCTGCGTTTTTTTGCTCATAAACACCTTCCTGGGTGACTATCCCGATGAAAATAAAGTGTAGTAGGCGTCACAAAAAGATGCGGCGTTACGGAATTTTCCGTAAAGTGCGGTAGTCTGAATTAGCAGAGAAAAATCCTTCAGGAGAGAAGCCATGAAGTGGCAACAACGCGTTCGTGTCGCAACCGGTTTGAGTTGCTGGCAGATAATGTTGCATTTACTGGTCGTGGCCGTACTGGTGATGGGCTGGATGAGCGGCACGCTGGTGCGTGTCGGCTTAGGGTTATGCGTGGTTTACGGCGTGACCGTGCTGTCGATGCTGTTTTTACAGCGTCACCACGACGCGCGCTGGCGTGAAGTGGGTGATGTGCTCGAAGAGCTCACCACCACCTGGTATTTTGGTGCGGCAATGATCGTCCTGTGGCTGTTGTCACGCGTGCTGCAAAACAACCTGCTGCTGGCCCTGGCGGGTCTGGCTATCCTCGCAGGGCCTGCGGTGGTGTCGTTGCTCACCAAAGAGAAAAAGCTACGCGATGTTTCGTCTAAACATCGCATAGGCCACTGAGCCCGTTGTGGCCGCGATGACCAGTAGCGGCCACAAACTTCCCCACACAATATCCAGACTCGCATCCTTCAGATAGATTTGCTTGGTGATATCCGTGAAGTGACGAATTGGGTTTATCCACGTCAAATCCTGTAACCACACCGGCATGTTCTCCACTGGCGAAACGTACCCTGAAAGCAAAATCGCCGGCATCATAAAGACAAACACCCCGATAAACGCCTGCTGCTGCGTTGAGCAGAGCGCGGAAATCAGCAGCCCAAACCCCACCAGCGACAGGCCGTAAATCACCATCGTGAAGTAAAACAGCGCCAGCGATCCGGCAAACGGGATCTGGTACGCCCATATTCCCACCCCCAGCACGATGGTGGCCTGGAACGTCGCGACAATCAGTGCCGGCACCGCCTTGCCGACAAATATCTGCCAGGTGGCGAGCGGTGAGACCAGCAGCTGATCCAGCGTACCTTGCTCACGTTCGCGCGCCACGGACAGCGAGGTGACAATCATCACGCCAATGGTGGTGATCATGGCGATTAATGACGGCACCACAAACCATTTATAGTCCAGGTTCGGGTTGTACCAGTTGCGCACCACCAGCTCGCTGTTGTTGGGTTTGGGTTTGCCCGCCATCAGCTCCTGCTGGTAATCCTTCACCACCTGTTGCAAATAGTTCGCCGCAATCTGGGCGCTGTTGGAGTTACGTCCGTCGAGGATCAGCTGCATCGGCGCGGTCTGGAATGTGTCCAGGTTGCGGGAGAAGTCCGCCGGGAAGCGTACCAGCAATAATGCTTTTTGCGTGTCGATGGTGGGCTGGATCGCCTGTGGGCTTTCCAGAAGCAGGACATGGGTAAAGGCTTTGGCGCGGGCGAAACGCTGCGTCAACTCGACGGAATGCTTGCCGTTGTCTTCGTTGTAAATGGCGATGGTGGCGTTGGTGACCTCCAGCGTGGCGGCAAACGGAAACAGTACAACCTGAAGCAGCACCGGCAGCACCAGAATTGCGCGGGTCTGCGGCTCGCGCAGCAAGGATTGCAGCTCTTTGCGGATCAATGTCCATAAACGGTGAAACATCGCGTCGTCCTCCTGTCGGGTGGCGCTTGCGCTTACCCGACCTACAAAATCCGATGGCTAATCTAATCTTCTTTTCGTTTTCATCCACGTCAGCCCGATAAACATCACCGCCGACGCCAGCAAAAACAGGGTGTTGATAATCAGCACCACCGGAATATTTCCCGCCAGGAACAGGCTTTGCAGGGTGCTCACAAAGTAGCGCGCCGGAATGATGTACGTCACGGCGCGGATCACCGCCGGCATACTGTCTATCTGGAAGATAAAGCCGGAGAGCATAATCGACGGCAGGAAGGCGGCATTAAGCGCCACCTGCGCGGCGTTAAACTGGTTGCGGGTGATGGTGGAAATTAACAGTCCCATCCCCAGCGTGCTGAGCAAAAACAGGCTGGTAATAAAGAACAGCAGCACCAGCGAGCCGCGGTACGGCACGCCAAGAATAAATACCGAGACCAGCATACACAGCAGCATCGCCAGCATGCCGAGGAAGTAGTAGGGGATCAGCTTGCAGAGCAGCAGCTCGACGCGCGTCACTTCGGTCGAGAGCAGCGCCTCCATGGTGCCGCGCTCCCATTCGCGGGCGATCACCAGCGAGGTGAGGATCGCGCCAATCACCGTCATGATGATGGTGACTGCCCCCGGAATAATAAAATGCTGGCTGATGGCGGCGGGGTTAAACCAGTAGCGCGTCTGCACGTCAATCAGCGGTTCAAACTCCTCCCCCCGGTCTTCGGCGCGCTGCATCTGCCAGAGCTGCCAGATCCCCTCCGCATAGCCCTGCACGAAGTTGGCGGTGTTCGGCTCGCTGCCGTCGGTGATCACCTGAATTGGCGCATCGGCGCCCGGGCGTGCCATATTGGCGGCAAAATCGACCGGAATGACGATCAGACCGCGAATTTTTCCGGCCTGCATTTTCTGGATCAGTTCCTGCCGGTTGTCGCTGATGGTGGCATCGATGTAGGGCGAGCCGGTCATGGCGTGGGTGAAGTCCAGCGCCTCTTCGCTCTGCTGCTCCAGCAAAATCCCGACCCGCAGCTTGCTGGAGTCGAGGTTAATCCCGTAGCCGAAAATAAACAGCAGCAGCAGGGGGATCACCACCGCAATCAGCCAACTGCTGGGGTCACGCACAATCTGCCGCGTCTCTTTGACGCACAGGGCGCGCACCCGGCGCCAGGAAAGGGTGTTACTGCGCATGAGTATTCTCCTTATCCCAGTCGTGGATGAGGGTGATAAACGCCTGCTCCATGGTCGGGTCTGGCTGCGCGTCGTCGGCGGCCTGCGCTTTCAGGTCATCCGGGGTGCCGTGGGCAATCAGCTTGCCGCGATAGACCAGCCCGATGCGGTCGCAATACTCTGCCTCGTCCATAAAGTGGGTGGTGACCATCACGGTCACGCCTTTTTCCACCATGCTATTGATATGCAACCAGAATTCTCGGCGGGTGAGGGGGTCCACGCCTGAAGTCGGTTCATCAAGAAACAGGATATCCGGCTCGTGCATCAGTGAGCAGGCCAGCGCCAGCCGCTGTTTGAAGCCAAGCGGCAGAGCGTCGGTAGCGTGTGAGGCGATATCGGTCAGGCCGAAGGCGTCGCACATGCGGCCGATCTTCTCATTCTGTGCCCGTCCCCGCAGGCCGTAGACGCCGGAGAAAAATCGCAGATTTTGCTCCACCGTCAGGTTGCCGTAGAGCGAAAACTTCTGCGCCATATAGCCCAGGTGCTGGCGCGCCTTGCCGGAGCTGACTTTGAGATCCATGTTCAGCACCAGCGCTTTGCCGGAGGTTGGTACCAGCAGGCCGCACATCATTTTAAAGGTGGTGGATTTCCCCGCGCCGTTCGGCCCGAGCAGGCCAAATATCTCGCCGCGCTTCACCGCAAAATTGACGTTATCGGTGGCGGCGAAATCGCCGAATTTTTTGGTGAGCGATTTTGCTTCAATGACCGTTTCGCCCGGCGTGCCTTCCACCGTGTGCAGGATGGCGCCAAGCGGTGATTCTGAGGTTCCCGCCCCGCCCAGCAGATCGATAAACGCATCTTCAAAGCGCGGCGCGGTCTCTGTCATGTCGATCTCAGGCATACCCTGCGCACGGCGGATATCGTCGGCGGTAGTCTCTTTTTTGAGGATCACGCGCACCGAACGGCCCTGAATCATCCCGTCGCTCACCTGCGGCAGCTTCAGTACCCGTTGCAGCAGCTTGCGGTTGGACTCCTGCGCGCTGTGCAGCAGAAAACTGCGCCCGGCCATGGTTTGCGTCAGCTCGGTGGGTTCGCCCTGATAGAGCAGTTCGCCTTCATTCATCAGCAGCACGTCGCGGCACTGCTCTGCTTCATCAAGGTAAGAGGTACTCCAGAGGATCAGCATGCCGTCACCCGCCAGCTCGTGCACCATCTGCCACAGCTCGCGGCGGGAAATCGGGTCCACGCCCACGCCGGGTTCATCCAGCAAGAGCACCTTCGGTTCGCCCACCAGCGTGCAGGCCAGCCCCAGCTTCTGCTTCATCCCGCCGGAAAGTTTGCCCGCCAGCCGGTCGGTGAACGGGCCGAGGGAGGTAAACGCAAGCAGACGCTGGAAGGTTTTCTGCCGGGTTTCGCCGGTAACGCTGCGCAGATCGGCATACAGGTTGAGGTTTTCCATTACCGTCAGATCTTCGTACAGACCAAACTTCTGCGGCATATAGCCGAGCATGCCGTGGAGCGCCGCGTCGTCTTTGATCGGATCGAGGCCAAGCACGCTGGCACTGCCTTCATCCGGCTTCAGCAATCCCGCCAGCATCCGCATCAGCGTGGTTTTACCCGCGCCGTCCGGCCCCACCAGCCCGGTCACATAGCCTTTCTGAATCGTACAATTCAGCGGTGCGACCGCCGGTTTGGCCATTCCCGGGAAGCGTTTGACCAGATTGTTGAGCTGGATAACCGCATCATTCATGTCGTTCCCCGTCGTTTAAGGTCACGGTAACAGGCATGCCCTGACGCAGCGCGTCGTCCGCATCGGTGACGATGATGCGCAGGCGGTACACCAGGTCGGTACGTAGGTCCGGGGTTTCAACGGTTTTTGGCGTGAACTCGGCGGTAGGGGAGACGAAGCCCACTTTGCCGTGATACGGCTTGTCCGGGCGACCGTCGGTATAGAGCAGTAGTTCGCGGCCCGGCTGCATCTGACCAAGATTTGGCTCATCAATGTAAGCGCGCACCCACACCGGACGGGTTAAGGAGAGCGTTAACACGGTGCTGCCCGCGCTGAGCATGCTGCCTGGCTCCACGGCGCGGGTCATCAGCGTGCCGTCAGACGGGGCGACTAACGTGGTGTCGTGCAGATCCAGCTCCGCCTGGGCTAACTGCGCCTGCGCCTGCTCAAGGCTGGCCTTCGCCTGGGCAATGTCCTGCGCACGGTTACCGGTGCGGTACTGGCTTAACTTATCCTGGGCAGATTTCAGCGTCGCCTGTGCCTGGTCGCGGGATGAGCGCGCGTTTTCCAGGTCGTTGGCGGAAATAGTACGGCTTTTCCATAAGCCTTGCTGACGGTTATAGAAATTCTGCGCATAGTCATAGGCGGCTTTTGCCTGCTTAACGGCAGCGGCCGCCTGGGAGATCTCTTCGTCACGGTAGCCCGCCAGCATCAGGTCGTATTGCGCCTGTGCGACGGAGACGCCTGCTTTTGCCTGCATCAGCGCGTTCTCAAACGGGGCTTTGTCCAGCATTCCCAGCGTCTGCCCGGCTTTGATGGCATCGCCTTCGTCAACGTTCAGCGAGGCCAGCCGTCCGCCGACGCGGAAGCTCATGTTCACGGTGCGGATATCCACGTTGCCGTACAGCGTCAGGCCACGATCCTGCTGGCTCTGATACCACAGCCAGCCACCGATTCCCGCAGCAAGTAACACAACAACCACCAGAATGATGGCGACAGGTTTTTTCATGACTTCTGGCTCCTTTGCGTTAAGCCTTGCAGGATCAGATCAACGTGACAGGTAATGACCTGGCTAATTTGCGCGGCTTTATCCTCATCGAATTGTGTCCAGCCCGTACGTAACAGGATGGTCTCACGCCCCAGACGGAAGGCGAGCACTTCGCCCAGCAGGGCGTGGGTATGCAAAATGGTGTCGGTATCGCTGGCGTCCCGTCCGGTATAGGCGGCGATCAGCCGGGTCAGATGGCTGTGCATCGGGGCGATCACCTGATCGTGCACCAGCTGGTACGCGGTAGTGGGGGAGAGCTGCTCGCGGGAGATAAATTTGCTCAGGTTCAGCGTATCGTCGTGCGTCAGCAGGCGGATCATGTTGTGACAGGCGTTAAGGATCAGCTGGCGGATGGCAGCCCGGTCAGGCTCTGGCTGGCTGAACAGCGCGGTGGCTTCTTCCACGTGCGGGCGAAAGCTGGTGCCGATAAAATCCGCGATCCACTGGGCGCAGGCGAGGTATAAATCCTCTTTTGAGCCAAAATAGTAGGTGATGGCCGCAATATTCTGCCCGGCCTGAGCGGCGATATCCCGCGTGGTGGCATGCAGACCATACTCGCCAAACTGCGCCAGCGCGGCGGCGATAAGCTGACTTTTCGCCTGTTCGCCTTTGGTTGTCGTTGGGGTTGTATTCATAGCAGCATTAAAAATTAATCAATCGATTGATTAAGATTATGCCTGATTTGCGCAAACGTCGAGTCATCGCCGGGGATATTTTATGCGCCACGTCACAAAAGCTGCTACACTCCGCTCCTTCGCGACATTGTGGTTTTTGTCCTTCTATTCGTTATATCTCCCTGAAAACTACACCTGTGATGGTCGGGGCGGTTCGGAGTTTTTATGTCTTTTGATTCCCTTGGTCTGAACCCGGAAATTCTGCGCGCCATCGCAGAGCAGGGCTACGTTGAGCCAACCCCTATCCAGCAGCAGGCCATTCCGGCCGTTTTGCAGGGCCGTGACCTGATGGCAAGCGCGCAGACCGGTACCGGTAAGACCGCGGGCTTTACCCTGCCGCTGCTGGAGCTGTTGGTAAAAAACCAGCCGCACGCCAAAGGCCGTCGTCCGGTGCGTGCGCTGATCCTCACCCCAACCCGCGAACTGGCGGCCCAGATTGGCGAGAACGTGCGTGAATACAGCCGCTACCTCAACATTCGTTCGCTGGTGGTTTTCGGCGGGGTAAGCATTAACCCACAGATGATGAAGCTGCGCGGCGGCGTGGACGTGCTGGTGGCAACGCCGGGGCGTCTGCTGGATCTGGAACACCAGAACGCGGTGAAGCTCGATAACATCGAAATTCTGGTGCTGGACGAAGCCGACCGTATGCTGGATATGGGCTTCATCCACGACATTCGCCGCGTGCTGGCGAAGCTGCCGACGCGTCGTCAGAACCTGCTCTTCTCCGCGACTTTCTCCGACGAGATCAAGGCACTGGCGGAAAAGCTGCTGCATAACCCGCTGGAAGTGGAAGTCGCGCGCCGCAATACCGCCTCCGAGCAGGTGACGCAGCACGTGCACTTTGTGGATAAGAAGCGCAAGCGGGAACTGCTCTCCCAGATAATCGGCCAGGGCAACTGGCAGCAGGTACTGGTCTTTACCCGCACCAAGCACGGCGCTAACCACCTGGCGGAACAGCTCAATAAAGACGGTATTCGCAGCGCGGCGATCCACGGCAACAAGAGTCAAGGTGCGCGTACCCGCGCGCTGGCTGATTTTAAATCCGGCGACATACGTGTGCTGGTGGCAACCGACATCGCCGCCCGTGGCCTGGACATTGAAGAGCTGCCGCACGTGGTGAACTACGAGCTGCCAAACGTGCCGGAAGACTACGTGCACCGTATCGGCCGTACCGGCCGTGCGGCGGCAACCGGGGAAGCGCTCTCTCTGGTCTGCGTGGATGAACACAAGCTGCTGCGCGACATCGAACGCCTGCTGAAGAAAGAGATCCCGCGCATTGAGACCCCGGGTTATGAAGTGGATCCGTCGATCAAAGCCGAGCCAATTCAGAACGGTCGTCAGGGCGGCGGTCGCGGTCAGGGCGGCGGCGGTCGCGGTCAGCAGCCGCGTCGTGCCGAAGGTGGCGCGCCGAAATCTTCGGGCAAACCGCCGCGTCGTAATAACGACAGCAAACCAGCCGGTGAAAACCCGTGGCGTAGCGGCGAAGGGAAACCGGCAGGCGAGGGGCAGCGCCGACGCCGCCCGCGTAAACCTGCTAACCCGCAGTAATCTGGAAGCCCGGTCGTAAAGCCGGGCTTTTCTTTTTGCGGCAGCGAAGAGAAAGTGCCACAATAGTGGCTGTTTATACAGTATTTCAGGTTTTCCGATGGCTTTAACCGCTGCGCTCAAGGCGCAAATTGGCGCATGGTATAAGGCGCTACAACAGCAGATCCCCGATTTTATCCCCCGAGCCCCGCAGCGGCAGATGATTGCCGACGTGGCGAAAACGCTCGCCGGGGACGACGGGCGACATCTGGCGATTGAAGCCCCGACCGGCGTCGGGAAAACCCTGTCGTATCTCATTCCCGGCATTGCCATCGCGCGGGAAGAAGACAAAACGCTGGTGGTCAGTACCGCTAACGTGGCCTTGCAGGATCAGATCTTCAGCAAAGATTTGCCGCTGCTGCGCAAAATTATCCCCGATATACGGTTCACCGCCGCCTTTGGTCGCGGGCGCTACGTCTGCCCGCGCAATCTGGCGGCGCTGGCCAGCAGTGAACCCTCCCAGCAGGATCTGCTCGCGTTTCTTGATGACGAGCTGACGCCAAACAACAAGGCGGAGCAGGAGCAGTGCGCAAAGCTAAAGGCCGATCTCGACGGCTACAGGTGGGACGGCCTGCGGGATCACACCAGCCAGGCGATCGGCGACGACCTGTGGCGCAGGCTCAGCACCGATAAAGCGAGCTGCCTGAACCGCAACTGTCATTACTATCGCGAGTGCCCGTTCTTTGTCGCCCGGCGTGAGATTCAGGAAGCGGAGGTGGTTGTCGCCAACCATGCGCTGGTGATGGCTGCCCTGGAGAGTGAAGCGGTCCTGCCGGAGCCCAAAAACCTGCTGCTGGTGCTGGATGAAGGTCATCATCTGCCCGACGTGGCGCGGGATGCGCTGGAGATGAGTGCGGAAATTACCGCCCCGTGGTTTCGCCTGCAACTCGATCTGTTCTGCAAGCTGGTGGCAACCTGCATGGAGCAGTTCCGCCCGAAAACCACGCCGCCGCTGGCGGTCCCGGAGCGGCTGAGCGAGCACTGTGAAGAGGTGTACGGCCTCATCGCCTCGCTGAATAACATTCTCAACCTGTATCTCCCCGCCACCCAGGAAGCGGAACACCGCTTTGCGATGGGTGAGTTGCCACAGGAAGTGATGGAGATTTGCCAGCAGCTGGCGAAGCACCTTGAAAAGCTGCGCGGGCTGGCGGAGATGTTCCTCAACGATCTCAACGAGAAAACCGGTACCCATGACGTGGTGCGCTTGCACCGCATTCTGCTGCAAATGAACCGCGCGCTGGGCATGTTTGAGGCGCAGAGCAAACTCTGGCGGCTGGCCTCGATGGCGCAGGCGTCCGGGGCGCCAGTGACAAAGTGGGCCACCCGCGAAGTGCGAGACGGACAGGTACATCTGTTCTTCCACTGCGTGGGCATCCGCGTGGCCGATCAGCTGGAAAAGCTGATCTGGCGCAGCGTGCCGCACGTGGTAGTGACGTCGGCAACCCTGCGTTCACTGAACAGCTTCTCAAGGTTACAGGAAATGAGCGGCCTGAAAGAGAAAGCGGGGGACCGTTTTGTGGCCCTGGACTCGCCGTTCAACCACTGTGAGCAGGGCAAGCTGGTGATCCCGCGCATGAACTATGAGCCGCTTATCGATAACGAAGAGCAGCATATTGCGGAAATGGCGGCCTACTTCCGCGAGCAGGTTGAGAGTAAAAAATACCCCGGTATGCTGGTGCTGTTTGCCAGCGGCCGCGCGATGCAACGCTTCCTGGAGCACGTCACCGATCTGCGCTTACTCCTGCTGGTGCAGGGCGATCAGCCGCGCTATCGGCTGGTGGAAACGCACCGTAAACGCATTGATAACGGCGAGCGTAGCGTGCTGGTGGGGCTACAGTCCTTTGCGGAAGGGCTGGATTTAAAAGGCGACTACCTGACGCAGGTGCATATCCATAAAATTGCCTTCCCGCCCATCGACAGCCCGGTGGTGATCACCGAAGGCGAATGGCTGAAAAGCCTTAACCGTTATCCGTTTGAAGTGCAAAGCCTGCCTGCGGCGTCGTTTAACCTGATCCAGCAGGTCGGGCGCTTGATCCGTAGCCACGGCTGCTGGGGCGAGGTGGTGATTTATGACAAACGCCTGCTTACCAAAAACTATGGCCAGCGGCTGCTGAATGCGCTGCCGATCTTCCCGATTGAGCAGCCAGAAGTGCCGGAGGTAAAAAAACGCCCGGCAAAACCCTCTGCCGGGCGTACAAAAAGCATCCGTGCAAAGAGGCGCGGTCCTACTGGTAAGTGAATGTCACCTGAATCACGCTGCTGAACGTCCCGGCAGTGACGGGCATTGAGGTGGCGTAGTAGCGTGCGGACAGAGGAAAGGTTGCCGTGTGGTCGCTCGGATTGATGGCGGCGTTAAAGGCGGCCTGCGGGGCAATCAGTATTTTGTCCTGTCGGTCTGCCAGCTCCAGCGCCAGTCCCTTTGCGCTACCGATATTGGCAAATTTGGTCGGATGCACGCTGTCTGCCTGGCCATAGAAAAAGGCCGTGGCAAGCGCCAGCGTGGCTGGGCAGTGCGATACTGACAGGGAAAAGTCTTTCCACTCGCCGGTATCCCCCACGTCTCTAAAACTGCCCGACACCGCCTGGCCTAAGTCCACCGTCAGGTTGCGGCTGGCGCTGTCAATGACGCAGGTATTGGCGTAAATATTTCCCGTCATCTGGATCTGAATGTCGTCTGCGTGAGCCTGGGCCAGTAAGCCCACCGCCAGAAACGCGATTGTCTTTTTCATGTTTGTCACTTATAGGCGAGAGTGATGGTTGCTACGGTGTTGGCGGGGCCGGGCGTCACCACATCGCTGGTCTGCTCGTAGCGAACCTGAAAGGGGATATCCAGCGTTTCATTGGCAACGGCCTGGCTTTGGGTGTTGACGTAGGAGTCAAAGGTCGCGATATGGTCATCAAACAGCATTCTTACCCCGACGCCCCTTGCCATGCCCGTCTGCTTCGTCAGTTTGATCACTCCCTCAAATGCCGTTTCGTACCCGTTAGCACTGGTGATTTTTAGCTCAGGCTGAACGGTTGTGTCACAGTTAACGGTGATATTAAACGTCTGAGCGGGGCTGGATAAAAACCCCACGCTCATAAAATCACTGACGGGAAAATCGCCCAAATTAACGGTGAGATTTTTTGGCGAAACAGAGCAGGTGACCTGATGCAAAATGACGTTACCTGCATACGCAATATGATTAGGGCTGCCGATCCCTTCATGGCCAAAAACGCCAATGCCGAATTCGGTCTGAGACTGCACCAGCGTGCCGGATGTCACGGCGTCGCTTGTTTTCACTAGTTCAAGCGTGACGTCAAAGTTAAACGACTGTGTGCCATCGGTAGAAACATAGGCAACAGGCGTTCCGCGTGAATCGCACTGTACTCCGCCGGCTCCGCTGATTCGCTGACCCTGATCGTTCATTAGTGCGACCCCAATCCCCGGTACGCCGGAATCATAAACGCCCCTGAGCCCAGGAATTTCCGCGCCGGTGCCGTAGTAGCAGGAAACAATTTCCAGACCGCTGTCGATACTCTGATCGCAGTGCCCGGCAACATGAACGCTTTGCTCTGTACCCGGGATAGTTGCGCCAACGGCCAGCGTCGTGGGGACAGAGATGGAGGCCACGTTAATCATTTTGGGCAGATCCGGCGTGGTGCAGGTCGCCTTCGCATGCGGCATAAATAACGCGGCGGTTCCCAGAACCAGTAAGAAAAAGCACTGTTTAATCATTTGCATAATCGTTAGCCTGAACGGTAATCAATGACACTGCGCGGCAGCGTTAATGATGCTGGTTTTCTCTTTCTCATCCGTTAGCGCATAGTCAGCGACGCAGTGCTCGCTCGCCTCCTTTCCCCAGGAAACGTTGAGATGCCCTTGCTGTGGCAGACCCGAGAGGTAAGTCTGGCCGTCATTTCCGACAATAAATTCGCTGTCCTTATCCCCGGTGGTGACCGTTGCGCCGAAGGGCAGCGGTTTACCATTTTGTGTAAGCGTCATCAGGACGCGATTACCCACGCGGGTAGTAAAGCTGGCGCGCACCACGGCCCCTCGGGTCGGCGTCACAATTTGCGCCGCGTGGGTGACGTCGGCATCCTCCGGCAGCGTTTCGGTATCCAGTGCGATGGTGTTATGGCGATACGCGGTCACGAACGGCACGACGGTATAGCCGCGGAAGTCAGTCTCCACGCCTGTCTGGTTGGTGATATGGGTGCCGTGCGTACCTGGCGCTTTCACCAGCGCGATGGTTTCACCGAGCGGCTGGCTCAGGGTTATCCCGTTAGCGTGGGCCACCACGCCGCCCTGCAAACCGACGTTCAGGGTCTGCTGATACCTATCCTGACTGACGCCTGCGCTCACTTCGCCGTAGGTCGCTTTGTAATCGGCGTTGATGCTGGTGGAGTTACCGCTGCCGGTGCTGCTCAGCCCTTCCTGGATATTCCAGTTCAGGTTGTCTTCTTTCAGCGCCGTACCGTTAAGACCGATGTTCTGCGTGGTGCCGTCTTTGGTGTTGTTCAGGTTGTACGTGGCCCAGGTATTATGCATCCAGCGATCCAGCGGAACCGAAACGCTCAGCGAGAATTGGTTGTCGTTTGTTACCTCATTACCGTCTTCATCGCTGTCGTGAGTGTTTTTGTTCATGCTGTAGCTGAGGCTGTAGCTCACGCCGTGCCAGCTGTTGTTGTAGCTGACGCTCAGGGAGGTCATGTTCTGGCTCTGGCTCCAGTAAGTTTCCTTCACCATGCTCAGCGTCACCGACCCCCAACCTTCTGGCAGCGTCTGGTCAATGGTGGCTTCTGTACGGGCGCGGCGCTGCTGGGGAGCAGACCAGTCGTCGGCGCGGGTATACGACTCCATGGTGTCGTCCAGGGTGTAAAACCCCTTGCTGTTATAGCGATAGCCCGCAAGCGAAAAGTTGGTGCCTGAACCGGCGAAATCTTTGCTGTAGCGTACGCGCCACGACTGGCCCTTGCTGGACTGCTGTTTTTTCAGCAGGGCTCTGGCGCGGGTCACGTCAATGGAGAACGCCCCGAGATCGCCCATGTTTTTCCCGGCGCCGAGCGCCTGGGACTGATAGTGGCTGCTCTGCTGCACGCCGCCGTAGGCCGTGAAGCCGTGAGGTAAACCGTAGATGGCGCTTCCCTGGGCAAACGGCGTCTTTTCAACGTCTTTGTCATAAGAGCGATAACGCCCGGCGGTTACGCTGTAGCGCAGGTTTTTTTCACGCTGCAATACCGGCACGGAGGCAAACGGCACCACGAAATGGCTCTCGCTGCCGTCTGTTTCTTTCACCGTAACCTGGAGGTCACCGCTGCTGCCGGTGGGGTAGAGGTCGTTAATTTCGAATGCGCCCGGCGCGACCGTGTTCTGATAAATCACGTACCCGTTCTGGCGGACCATCACCAGCGCGTTACTGTGGGCGGTGCCGCGAATAATAGGGGCATAGCCTTTTTCGCTGTCCGGCAGCATGTCGTTGTCGGATTTCAGCTCCACGCCGGTGTAGGGGACGCTGTCAAAAACGTCGGAAGGTGAGGTGCTTTGACCCACCGTCACGTCACTTTTCATCGCCACCATATCGCGTTGCGCATAGGTATAAACGGAGGTGAATTTCTGTTCCTCCTCGTGGCCCGTGGTGCTGCGATTCCAGGTGGAGTAGTTACGAACGCGCCATACCCCGAGGTTGAAGCCGGGACGCAGGTTAACGTACTGGCTGCTGCTATCCTCTTCACCCTGCTGGCGCGCATGGCTCTGGCTGGCGTTGACGCTGTAATTAAGCAGGCCCGCGTTGATCCCTTCGTCAAACTCTTTCGGGTCGATGTAACCGCGTGGCACCTGTCCGAGCGCCTTTTGCGGAATGCTCAGCAGCAGCTGCTGATTGCGCACGCGAAAGGTCGCGGATGCCGAAGGGATGGCGTGTAGATCGGCGCACTGACCTTCTGCCCTCAGCTGCGGATATTTTTGCGTTTTGATCCCGAGGCTCTTTAATTCGTCCAGTGTAAAACAAGGCTGAAGCGTGCTGGTGCCCTGCGGATCTTTAACTACGTTAAAGGTCACGTCACGGGTATCAATTTTATTGTTATTGATAAATACCGCGACCTGATATTTACCTGGCGCCTGACCGGGACCTTTTTCATAGACAGACAGATCGGTCTTTTCCTGCTGCGGGTTATCAATGTCCAGCAGGGCAGGGTTAAAATAATCATCAGCCAAAACCTGCTGCGCAAAGATCGCCATTGCCAGGCAACAAAAAGTCATCAGCAATGACGAAAATCGGCAGGTGAACGGCTTTTTATGGCTGTACATGATGATTTTATTACCGGGCAATATTACTAATGAACGGGTTTAGACCATGTCTGGCTGATGCTGCCGTAATCCGTAATAATGGAATACACGACGGTCGAGCCTCCGACATTGCCAGGTAAAGCAAAATGCGTTTCAGTTTTCGGCACAGCCCAGGTGGCTTTCGTGATTTTCTGACCATTCAGGGTGACGGCCTGAAAATTCATATAGAAAGGCGTGGGATTATTTACCACTAAATCATTCCCTTCGCGATGCCATTCAAGTTTATCGGCCATATCTTCTGGTTTGCCTTTTACCGCTGACGGGCGATACAGCAATTTAATTCGGGTGTTAATGGCAATTTGCAGCGTATTTACGCCTTCAACATGCTTTGAGGACGGGATCGCTTTAATATTCAGCCAGTACAGAGATTCCCTGTCTTCCGGTAAATTTCCTCCCGTACGCACCACGCGTAGTACGTTATCTTCTTTCGCATCCAGTCGGAAAAGCGGCGGGGTGATCAGGAACGGTGCTTTGGCCAGGTTTTTACCACCGGAATCGACCCAGGACTGCACCAGATAATCTGTGGTATCTGGGTTTGAAAGACCAAGAGATGATTCGTTTTTATCTCCCTGATAGACCAGACGGGTGCCATTGATCACGACACCCGCCTGTGCCGAGGCTGCTACCAGTAAAAGAGTGCTCAGTAAATAACCGTGGCGCATAAAGATTTCTCAATAAAAAGATGAGATATTAATGCCCGCAAGAGCATTAATATCTCAGGATTGATAAGATCAGTTATAAATAACGGTGAAGGTCGATACAGAGTTAGCAGGGCCCGCAGTAACTGCCGCCTGAGTTTGAATATAACGCGCACCGAACTCCAGGTCGTTAACCTCCGTTCCGGAGGCTAAAGGATATTGCTTCGAAGGGGTATACAGAGTGACAGGCTGCCCGGAAGCGTCCATTAGCTGAATAGCTACACCAGTAGCCGCATCGGTATCGGGCGTTAATGCCAGCGTGGCATTATTATCCGCATCCGGGGTACCACCGAAGTTAATCGCAGCCGAGGTTACGGTTTCCGGACAATTGGTTAACTTAATATCAAACTTCGTGAGTGTGCTGGTAGAGCCTGCGCCGGTAAATACCGTTTTAGATACTTTTCCTAACTGAACATCTAATGGATTACTTAATCCATTCACGACCTGGCAAGCAGAATCGATAATTTCTCCGGTGAAATTAATCTGCCCTTCACCGTTGGTTTCCGCAAATGCGGATGCAGAACACCCCACCGTTGTGGCGATAAACAACCCTAATGCAACCTTGTTCATAGTAAATCCCAATGTGTTTCTGGCAAAAACGTTGCCTGGACGTTTTTACCGTTGACCCTTAATAACTTTCCGATGTTTATTTAATCAAAAAAAGGGCAGGTACGAATCTTTAGTTCCAATCACAAATAATGCAAATAGTGCTTGAGTTTATTTTTTTTACCTGAAAACAGCAGGTTGATAATGATCACAAAACACTATCGGGTGCGTGTTCATCGGGCTATATTGTTAACAAGATGATGCTGTCAGGAGAAATGTCGTGGATTACCGCAAAATTATCAAAGAGGTAGGGCGTGGGAAAAACCATGCTCGCGATCTGGACCAGGAAACGGCCCGTACGTTGTACACGCATATGCTGAATGGCGACGTGCCGGATCTGGAAATGGGCGGCATTCTGATTGCGCTGCGCATCAAAGGGGAAGGTGAGGCGGAGATGCGCGGTTTTTATGAGGCCATGCAGTCGCAGACGATGCGTTTAACCCCGCCCGTCACGAAGCCGATGCCGATTGTGATCCCGACCTACAATGGCGCGCGTAAGCAGGCAAACCTCACGCCGCTGCTGGCTATTCTGTTGCAGAAACTCGGTTTCCCGGTGGTGGTGCATGGCGTGAGCGAAGATCCGACGCGCGTGCTGACAGAAACCATTCTGGAATTATTAGGCATCGAACCCACTCTCCATGCTGGCCAGGCGCAGGCAAAGCTGGAGGGGAACCAGCCGGTCTATATTCCCGTGCGCGCGCTCTGCCCGCCGCTGGAAAAGCAGCTGGACATGCGCTGGCGCATGGGGGTGCGTAACAGCGCCCACACCCTGGCGAAGCTGGCGACGCCGTTTGCCGAAGACGCCGCGCTGCGTCTTTCCAGCGTCTCCCATCCGGAGTACGTGACGCGGGTCGGTCAATTCTTTGCCGAAATCGGCGGGCGAGCGCTGCTGATGCACGGGACTGAAGGGGAGGTTTACGCCAACCCGCAGCGTTGTCCACAGCTGATGCTGATTGAGCCTGCCGGGACGTGGGTCGTGCTCGAACGTGGGGAAGAGAACAGCGATGTGATCCTGCCTGAGTCGAAAGATCCGCAAGTCACCGCGCACTGGATCGTACAGTGTCTGGCCGGAAAGGTGCCGGTTCCGCAGTCTATCAAGCTGCAAATGGCCTGCTGTCTGCTGGCGGCAGGGGAAGTGGCGTCCGTGGACGCCGGGTTGCAGCGCGTGGCGCAGTCGTTTTAAGCAAAAAAAAGCCCGTCCAGTGGCGGACGGGCAAACAAGGGTAACAACAACAGGGTCAATGAGGGTTGGAGCATCTCACCAGAGGGTAGGGTGAGGGTGGAGCATAATTCGTTCGATTACTTGTAGATAACCGCGGTACCGCTCAGTTTGTTATTACCGTTAGTGGAGGTGATGGTGTATCCACTTGCGCCGGCAGCGGCAGCTTTTTCCGCCAGTTTGGCTTCCAGACCGTCCAGCGTGGTCGCGCCTTCAGCACTCACCACCCCGATTTTGTTCAGATCCTGTGCCTGAGTAGAGGAGACTGGCTCTACGGCGAAAGCGCCGAAAGACAGAGCGGACAGGGCAACAGCGGCAACAGCATATTTGATTGTTTTCATAGGTCAATTCTCGCAGGTTATTCTGTTAAGGGGACGATGTTCCGTCGATGTGATAAGTATCACGGTTTTTAGTGGAAGATAAAATCGAAGAGAATTGACGTGGTTACTCAAAAAAATTGAATGACAAATAACTTATTGATTATTAATAAATTCAGAAGCGCAATTGACATTTCTTGGGGATGCGCTTTACAGAAGCCATCGGAAGGGCACGTTTTGCTACGCGTTTCGCTAAAAGTCGTGAGCGTAAAGTAAACGGCTGGCGCGGTTAACTTCGGTAAAGGAAAGTCAACGTAACTGGCTGTCTTTCGATCCTCTACGATTATATCCTGAATGTGCCGCATTTTTTGAATCTTTCTCCTGCTGACAGGCAATGCATAGCCGTACGCCAGGAATGGCTTTACGCCGTGCTTCAGGAATCGGATCCCCGCACTCTTCGCATTCCGTCAAACTTTCGCCGCGCGGAATTTCACCGCGAGCACGCGCAACCGCATCTTCAATGGTACTGTTGATCTGTTCGTTAACGGCGTCGTCATTCGCCCAGCCGGAAGCCATCATGTTCTCCTGATCTGTTTAAGCCATTTATCTTAATATGGGGTTAAAAAACGCACAGTCAAGGCGAAGGAAGGAAATGAGAACTGCATCTGCCTGGCAGATGCAGTGTGGGAAAAGAGGGCGTTATTTATAGATGGTCGCGGTGCCGTACATATGGTTATCGCCACCGGCGGCGTTCACCACGAAGCCTTTAGCCCCTTCCTGACGCGCTTTTTCGGCCAGCTTGTCCTGAAGGTCATCAAGGTTGCTTGCCCGGCTGACAGAGACCGTCCCGGCCGCACGTAGCTGGCTGGTGTCGTTGCTGTCGGTCAGAGGTTGAACGGACCAGGCTGAGAACGATGCGCCTGCCAGCGCACCCGCAATAATAAAGGTCAGATACTTTTTCATAATCACATCCTCAGGGGAAACAACAGGTGATTCCTCTTAAGTTTAGAAGCCTGACGCGCGTGATTTAGCGCAAAAATTTGATGATGATCTGCTTATTTTTTGAACGATAAATTCTGACAATTTGCTGACAGATCATAGACATACAGGTTGCTGATTTTCGTCGGTTTTTTGTGCAGCGCAGACAGATATTTACCCCCGCGCCGTCACAGGGTATCTTACGCGGCTGTCTAAAGGAGAATGCCATGACTTCCCAAAAGCCGGGATTGCACCCGCGTAACCGCCACCGTAGCCGCTACGACATGAAAGCCCTGTGCCTGAGCTGCCCGGAATTGCAGGATTTTATTGTTCAGACACCAGCCGGTGAACCGTCGGTAAACTTTGCCGATCCGCTGGCGGTTAAGACGCTGAACAAAGCGCTGCTGGCCCATTTTTATGGCGTTACGCACTGGGACATCCCGGATGGCTTTCTCTGCCCACCGGTGCCAGGCCGTGCGGATTATGTCCATCATCTTGCCGATCTGCTGGCAGATGATAATGGCGGCGTGGTGCCGAAACAGGCCACCGTGCTTGATATCGGTACGGGCGCGAACCTGATCTACCCCCTGATAGGCGCACATGAGTACCAGTGGCGGTTTACCGGCAGCGAGATCGGCGCCGAGGCCTTTGCCAGCGCACAGGCCATTATCAACGCTAACCCAGGGTTAAGCCGGGCCGTTCGTTTGCGTCGTCAAAAGGATCCCGCTGCTATTTTCAACGGCATTATTCACAAGAACGAACAATATGATGCCACCCTGTGCAACCCGCCATTCCACGACTCCGCCGCCTCCGCACGTGCGGGCAGTGAACGCAAGCGGCGTAACCTGGGCCAGGCTGAAGATGGCGCGCTGAACTTTGGCGGCCAGCAGCAGGAGTTGTGGTGCGAGGGCGGGGAAGTGGCATTTATTTTGCGCATGATTGCCGAGAGTAAGGGCTTCGGTCGTCAGGTGAAATGGTTTACCACGCTGGTTTCCCGTGGCGATAACCTGCCGCCGCTTTACCGCGCCCTGACCGACGTCGGCGCGGTGAGAGTGGTCAAAAAAGAGATGGCGCAGGGCCAGAAGCAGAGCCGCTTTATCGCCTGGACCTTTATGGACGATAACAAACGCCGCAAATAGCCCCCCATCGCAGGCCGGGTAAGGCGAAGCCGCCACCCGGCTCGGTTACAGCGTCGGCTCCTGCGGAGGCAGCGGCGAAGCGGGCGGCGACAATACCTGATACGTCTGCACCGGCGCTCTCACGTTCGCCAGATCGAAGTGTTTTTTCACCATGCTGTCGAGGGCGAAGCGCACCGTCCACTGCTTAAGGGGCTGGGTGGTGAACGACACGCGCAGGGTAAAGGCAGTGTTCGTCAGCCCGACGATACCCGCGAACGACGGTTCACCAATCACCAGCCCGCGAATATCCTCCATCTCCATCAGTTCGCTCACCGCATCCCGCAGCGCCTGCTTCGCCTTATCTGCATCCTCATGACGATCGACATCATAATTCGCCACCACCGAACCAATGCCGCGCACAAAGTTGGCAAAGGTGGTGATCGATGACCACGGAATAATGTGGTACGCGCCGGTATCCTGACGTACGCCGACGGAGCGAATGGACATGCGTTCCACCGTGCCGGTGAGCGGTCCTATGGTCACCAGATCCCCGGTGTTCATCCCGTTCTCAAACTGGATAAAAATGCCGGTGATAATATCCTTCACCAGCGTCTGCGAACCAAAGGAGATCGCCAGCCCAAGCGCACCGGCACCCGCCAGCAGCGGGGCGATATTCACGCCGATTTCCGACAGTACAATCATGATGGTGATGGTGCTGATGATCACCGCCAGCGCGTTGCGGCACAGGGTCAGCAGCGTGCGGGCGCGGGCGCTCGGCAGCGGCCTGCCGTGGACATCCGACACCAGACGGTTTTCGATAAGGCTTGCCAGCAGCGTCCAGCCGACGGCGGAGAAGAACAGGATCAGCGCGATACGAATAAGAATATCAACGGTCTTTTCCCCCGCGCCGTTATGCAGCCAGTTCCAGAAATCAAACAGCCCCCACGCGTTCAGCAGTAGCATAATTGCCACGCAGACCGTCAGAATACGCGCCACCTTCAGGGATACCGTCATCCAGCCATTTACCCGCTTTTGCAGTTCCGGGTAGTTACGCTGAACCTGCGGCGACAGGGTGATCGTTTTCGACAGCCAGCGGGAGAGCAGGCCAGAGACAAAGGCCGCAATGCCGATAATCGCCAGGCTTTTGAACGTCGCCCCCATCATAAATTTCAGGCTATTGCCCGGATCGAACAGGGAGAAGAAACAGAGCACAATAAAATAGGCGCTGGCCAGCCAGTGCCACACCAGCGCAAAGGCGCGAATAAAGAGGCTGAAAAAGGAGAGGGAGCGATCGGCCAGGTGCAGCAGGCTGTCGGTGATCGCTTTTTTATTGTGGAAGATGAGGTACAGCGCCCAGACGGTAATGCACAGCATGATCAGCACGTTCGCCAGCGCCCCGAACTGCACGTTAACCTGGTTGGAAATAATCGGCACGGCAACCAGCAGGCCATAACCAATCAACCCGCTCAGCACGCTGAGCCGCACCGCCCAGTATTTGGCGCTCTGATCCGAAATGGCGAAGGGGCGAAGGTCCGGCACGCGCGGGCAGAAGATCAGCCGCAGGAGGGCTTTAAAGAACTCAATCAGGGCAAATGCATTGAGGAACAGTCCCTGCTGAAACGCGATGGTTTTGTTTCCGGTATTAAGTCGGTCGGCCAGCATCTGGCCGACAAACAGCGTCAGGGCCAGCAGCAGCAAATCGATGACAAACGCCCCGGTAATCATTGCCGGAAGATGCAGCCAGCTGCTTTTATGCTGATTCTTTTTGCGTCCCCACTGGCCCATTTTCCGGTAAAGCGGCCAGACAGACAGGCGCAACAGCCAGTAAAAAATGAAGACGGCGCCAGCCAGAATAGCAAACTGGGTGGCGGCTGCGGAAAAGGTGTGAGGATTAAAAGGCTTATGTGAGGTGCCAACCAGGTTGCGATAGAGCTGGGCAAAACGCGACGACAGGGCTTCCCCGTAGCGGCGACTGATGTCGGTGACGTTTTCCAGCACCGTTTTTTCTTCTTCGGCTTCCGGCGGCGCAATAGCAGGAACCGGATCCTGAGGCGGCGTGGCAGCCACCTTCCTCAGCTGATCGATCAGCTCCTGTCGGGACGTGTCGTTCTCAAGCACGTCGGCCAGCGCGCCGTAGGCGGCTTTTTTCTTTTCTGCGTCTGGCTCTGGCGGCGCATTTTGCTGGGTGGCGGTGGCTCCGGTGGTGACGCCGGGAAGGGTTACAGCAAGTGATGGCGCGCTTAACAGGCTAAACAGTAGCAACAGGATCCACGGCACGGCGTCCTCCGACAAAAATATCGTGCAAAATGATAAGTATAGAGCGCGGGGGGCGGAGGGGATTTTTTGGGAACAATCCGGCGTAAAAAAGCCGGGCATGCCCGGCTCTGGGTGTGTCTATCAGGAGACGTGTTGCAGGAACTCCTGGAGGCGCTGGCTTGGTGGGTTCGCAATCAGCGCCTGCGGATTCCCGTCTTCCGCGATACGGCCCTTATCAATGAAGATCAGACGGGACGCCACCTTTTCGGCAAAGCCGATTTCGTGGGTAACGATCACCATCGTCATGCCTTCTTCCGCCAGATCCTGCATAACTTTCAGCACTTCGTGACGCAGCTCCGGGTCGAGTGCCGACGTTGGCTCATCGAACAGCATCATCTTTGGCTTCACCGCCAGCGCACGGGCAATGGCCACGCGCTGCTGCTGGCCGCCGGACAGCTCGGAAGGATAGTGGTGGGCACGCTCCGCCAGACCAACCTTCGCCAGCAGATCTCTTGCCAGCGCTTCCGCTGCCGCTTTGCTGGCCCCGCGCACGCGCAGAGGACCGAACATCACGTTTTCCAGCGCCGTGAGGTGCGGGAACAGGTAGAACTGCTGGAACACCATGCCCGCTTCCTGGCGGATCAGGCGCTCGTCCACTTTCGGATCGTTAACCTTCAGACCATCGACGATCAAATCGCCGCTGGTGATCTCCTCAAGCTTGTTAATGCAGCGCAGCAGGGTGGATTTACCGGAACCGGACGGCCCGATGATCACCACCACTTCGCCCTGCCTGATGTTCAAATCGATATTGTGCAGCACCTGGGTTGGGCCAAAGTGCTTGGAAACGTTTTTAAATTCAATCACAGGATTTTCATCCTTCTTTCAAGACGACGCAGAACAAAGCTCAGGACAAGCGTGATAATCAGATAGACAACGGCGACCGCACTCCAGATTTCCAGAGCGCGGAAGTTACCCGCGATGATCTCCTGGCCCTGACGGGTCAGTTCGGCCACGCCGATAACAATAAACAGCGAGGTGTCTTTAATGCTGATGATCCACTGGTTACCCAGCGGCGGCAGCATGCGGCGCAGCGCCAGCGGCAGGATCACGTGACGAATGGTTTCGCGACGGGAAAGACCTAACGCCAGGCCGGCTTCGCTGAAGCCTTTATGAATCGACAGCACCGCACCGCGGGTAATTTCCGCAATGTAGGCGCCGGAGTTGATCATGATGGTGACAACGGCGGCGCTGAACGGGTCGATGCGCAGGTCGGTGAAGGCCATCGGCAGGGCGAAGTAGATGAACATGACCTGCACCACAATGGGGGTGCCGCGGATCACTTCGATGAAAACCAGTGCGATGTGGTTTGCAATCCAGCCGCCGTAGGTGCGGGCGAAACCGGCCACCAGACCGATAATCAACCCGCCAACCAGACCGAGGACCGAAATCCACAGGGTCATTTTAGCGCCTTCAAGCAAGAGAGGAATGGCAGGCCAGATGGCGCTCCAGTCAAACTGCATGATGTATTCCTGTATACCGTGGTGAAAAACAAAAAACGTAGGCCCGGTAAGCGGAAGCGCCACCGGGCGTTACAAACCTGAAGTCAGGTGAAATTATTTAGGCTCGGTACCGAACCATTTTTTGTAGATTTCGTTATAGGTGCCGTTCTCTTTCAGGGTTTTCAGCGCGCCGTTAACTTTGTTACGCAGGTCGTCGCTGCCTTTCGGGAACGCAATACCGTACTGCTGAGCTTCCAGGGAATCACCTACCGCTTTGAACTTGCCATTACCGGCGGTTTTGATGAAGTAAAGGATGTTAGGCGTGTCGTGCAGCACCGCGTCAGCGCGGTTGGTGCCCAGTTCCATGTAAGCGTTGTCGATGTTCGGGAACTGACGCAGGTCTTTGGTTTTGATGTTGGCTTTCGCGTAATCAACGGAGCCGGTGCCGCTCTTCACGGCGACCACTTTACCGTCGAGATCTTTCACGCTTTTCACGTCGTTGTTATCCGCTTTCACCATCACCAGCAGGCCGCTTTTGTAGTAGCCGTCAGAGAAATCGATGGCTTTTTTACGTTCTTCGGTAATGGTGATGCCTGCCAGCGCCAGGTCAACGTTTTTGGTTTGCAGTGCCGGGATAATGCCGCTGAAATCCATTGGCTTCAAGGTGTAATCCAGTTTGAGTTCTTTTGCGACAGCGGCCCACAGATCCACGTCAAAACCAACGTATTTATCACCCTGTTTGAATTCAAACGGTACGAACGCCGTGTCAGTCGCCACAACCAGTTTGTCGGCGGCCTGCGAGGACACCGCAAACGCCAGGGTAAGTGCAGCCAGTGAAACTTTTAATACAGACTTCATAGCATTTCCTTTTATATCCACGGGGCGATCCCCTGCGAGAACCTCAGGCACAATGAAAAAATCGTGCCAATTTTACAAGCTGTTGTTTTGCAAAGGGGATGATGTCACGCATTGCACAAAAAGCGTGGCAATTCTGCCAGGTTGCACCAGAATGGAGCACCGTTTTGGTGCGCTTCGTTAAGGTCTTCTGACAGGGGGATATTTAGCGCAGAATCTGACGAAAAAACAATCTTCCGTTAACGGTTGTGTGAGGTGATTATTACATTTTATTCACTTTTGCGGCCGTTGCGGGCAAAAGTGCGCACCATAAATGTGCAAAACCCCCGCCAGGGGCGAGGGTTATTCGGACAATCCGCAGGGATTATTCGATGTTGGACTCGATGAACCACAGGAACTGATCCAGGTCGCGTGATGCGGCAGTGAAGATATCAGCGGTATCTTCATCTTTGGCTTCGCCAATCGCTTTACGAACATCATTCGCCACAATCGCATAACGATCCGCCAGCTCTTTCAGGTGATCCTGAACGGTATGGATATCCAGCGGATAGCTTTTCAATGGCGTTTTGCTGTTGATCACCTGTGTTGTACCCAGTGCCACGCCACCCAGCTGTACGGCGCGCTCGGCCATGGTATCCAGGTGAGTCACCAGTGCTGTGCGGAAGCCATCCAGCATTTCATGAACGGCAATAAAGTTTGCACCGCGCATATTCCAGTGGGCCTGTTTGGTGATCAGCGAAAGATCGATGAACTGGACCACCTGGCGATTCAGCAACTCGATGGTCGCTTTTTTATCGCTATCCGATACATCGTTACGGGTATAAAGCAGATTAGACGCTTTCGTTTTCACCAGTTTAGCGGTACTCATAATCTCATATCCTCTTGATGTTTGTGTCCCAGGTAATTACGGGACTAAGTATAGCACCGGATTTTTTCTCTGCGGTTTGGCTCTGCCTATCGGTTTAATAGCGAAAGGAAGGTTGTATTATCAACTATTTGAAAAGTAGGTGGTTTATTTAAATTGATACAGATCAATCTTAATTCGCTTTCCCGGAAGGCGAGCAGGTGAAATATTTTGGCAATATGAGAGAGTTTGTAAGAAATTATTTGAGCTACTGACGTGGCGTATATTCTGCATGGCGGGTTAGCCATGCAGAATTTAAGGCTTAGTTGAGGTCTATTTTTTCCACTTTAGGTTCCGGACGCATGGTCAGGGTGGAGCCCATAGACGCCGCGATAATGGAACAGAGCGCCAGCGTTTGTACCAGGGTCAGGGTTTCACCGAGGAAAATCATTCCTGAGATGGCGGCCAGCGCGGGCTCCATGCTCATGAGCGTACCAAAAATGCGTGTGGGCAGGCGCGTCAGGGCGATCATCTCCAGAGAGTAGGGCAGCGCCGTGGAGAGAATGGCAACCGCCAGCCCAACCGGCAGGATTGACCATTGCCATATTGAGTCTGTCGCTTGTGCCATTCCAATCGGGACAAAGATAACGGCGGCAATCAGCGAGCCTAAGGCGACCGTCGCGGGGCCGTGCTCTTCCCCCGCACGCTGGCCAGTGAGAATATACACCGCCCAGCATGCCCCCGCGCCCAGCGCCAGAGCTGCCCCTGTCAGATCGATTTGTGAAACGCTTTGCCCGAGCGGCAGCAGGAACCATAGCCCCAGCACGGCCAGTACGACCCAGATAAAGTCTACCGGACGACGAGAAGAGAAGAGGGCAACCGCCAGCGGGCCGGTAAATTCAAGCGCGACCGCGATCCCCAGCGGGATCGTCTGAATAGAGAGATAGAACATGTAGTTCATCCCTCCCAGCGCCAGCCCATAAAAAAGCAGTGGCAGTCGCTGCTCCTTTTTAAACCGTAGCCGCCAGGGTTTAAAAACAACCACGAGGATCAGGGTGCCTAATGCGATACGCAGCGCCGTAACGCCGGGCGCACCAACCAGCGGAAACAGCGATTTTGCCAGCGACGCGCCGCTTTGTATGGACATCATCGCGATAAGTATGACTGCCACCGGCATCCAGACCGACGATTTACGAGGTAAACCTGGCATCCTTTCTCCTGTCAATTTATGTCAAATGAGGTAAAAGTCGCAGTGTAATGGAAATAAGCTGCAACGGTTGAGCTACTGTTGAAAAAAATCCAGGGAAAATCCGTAAAATGAGAAAACGTTGATGATTTTATCGCCTGAAAGATTAGGAATAATCTGGATGAACTAAATGGCGATGACGCGCACTATTAGCATTTACAGGTGAAAATCTGGAGTTATTTGAACGAGATAGCTGGTGCTGGAAATGTTCTGTTACAGGAAAGGTCGCATTAGACATCGTGAATGACAAAGAGTTTCACAGAATTTTTTGATATATTTAAAACTTACGGACTTACTTGAAGCACATTTGAGGTGGTTATGAAAAAAATTGCATGTCTTTCAGCACTGGCAGCTGTTCTGGCTGTTTCCGCAGGTACCGCTGTAGCGGCAACTTCTACTGTAACCGGTGGTTACGCTCAGAGCGATATGCAGGGCGTGATGAACAAAACCAACGGTTTCAACCTGAAGTACCGTTACGAGCAAGACAACAATCCGCTGGGTGTGATCGGTTCTTTCACTTACACCGAGAAAGATCGTACTGAAAATGGCTCTTACAATAAAGGTCAGTACTACGGCATCACCGCGGGTCCTGCTTACCGCCTGAATGACTGGGCAAGCATCTACGGTGTTGTAGGTGTTGGCTACGGTAAATTCCAGCAGACCGAAAACCAGGGTCTGAACCGTACTGCAAGCAACAGCGACTATGGTTTCTCCTATGGCGCAGGTATGCAGTTCAACCCAATCGAAAACGTTGCTCTGGACTTCTCCTATGAGCAGAGCCGTATCCGCAACGTTGACGTTGGCACCTGGATCGCGGGCGTAGGTTACCGCTTCTAATCACTTCGGTGAGCCAGTAAAAAATCCGCCCAATGTGGCGGATTTTTTTTGTTTGTACCCTCTCCTCGTGGGAGAGGGCCGGTGAGGGCATCAGCCCGCACGAAACGGCAGAAATTACTTACTCTTAATATCGAAAATATCGGTCCCAAGATGGTTATAGTCGACTTTCTGTAACTTAAAGTTGGTAATGTAAACTGGCGGGCCCTTCTTCCCGGAGATAAACGGATAATCATTTTTTATCTCTTTCGCCTTAATCCCCGTCCATTGTGAGAAGAATTTCAGGAAATCGTTCGCGGAACGGCGCGCTTTGATGATGCGATGCGTTTTGTCATCACTCGACAGCACCATAAACGGTACCTGGAAGTTTTGCTGGAACTTGTCATCGTGTGCCAGATACTGCACCTGTTTACCGCGCTCCTTAAATGCCAGACCGTGGTCAGAGAAATAGACCATCGAGAAGCTGTCGCCGCTGTTGCGCAGCTGTGCGTACAGCTTGCTGAGCAGATCGTCGGTTTGCGTCATGGTGTAGAGATAACACGAGGTCTCTTTGGATTGCACAAACTCCGCATATTTTCCCCCGGTACGATCGCATGCCTGCGGGTGTGACCCCATCAGGTGCAGGACAATCAGCTGCGGCTGGGTGCGCTGAGTAGCAAAGACCTGCGCCGTCATTTTTAGCAACGCTTCATCTTTTGTGTTTTTATCGGCTTCGAAATCACCGCTTTTCAGGAACTGTACCTCGTCGGCACGCTTCGCGATGCTGGCGATGGCGGTATCATACTCGCCGATCTGTCCCTGGTTAGAGAACCACCATGTCTGAAAACCTGCCCGGTTGGCCAGGGTGACAAAATTATCCTGAAACTGCGGTTTTCCATCCACCACGCGGTTGAGCGTCAGACCGAGTGATTTCTGCGTCGAGCCGCTGGCCGCCACGTAGTCGGTAAACAGCGTACCGTTAACGGCGCTGGCAAACGGCGTGTTATCCCAGTGACCGCCAAACGCGCCGAGCGCATCGCGACGCGCGCTTTCCCCGATCACCACCACGTAAGTGTGATACTTCGGTTTCACCGCCAGCACGTTCCAGGTATCTTTCATGGTGGAAAGCTCGGCCATACGCGCCTGCTCGTCGAGCACTTCCTCGTTATTCACCACCACGTCTTTGACGAAGCGAAACACCGGATACCCGGTATCTTTAAGCTTAAACACGCCGCCCCAGGCCAGATTTTGTACCGGTGCAACAAAAAACGTCACCACGCTAAAGGCCAGGCACAGGCTTTCAATTTTACCCCATGCCTTTTTCCCGACGGGCTTACGACGAACCGCAATCACACCGAGGGCAAAAATGAAAAGGCCAACCACGTAGTTGTACCACGGAAAGATCGTCAGGATCTCTGTGGACTCTTCCATATTGGTGGAGTGGAGCGCCAGCAGAGTATTAAAGTTCGGCGCGCCATAGGCCTGGCCAAACGGGAAATAGGCGGCAGCAATCAGAGAACAGATCCCGATAAGCACTTTCTGCACGCGCGGTGCGCTTCGCCAGAGCAGGTGAAGAATACAGGTGAATCCGACGGCATAAAGCAGGCTAAAGGGGTAGCCAAGAGCAAAGTTAATCAACAGCGATTGCAAAAAATAGAATCCCGTCCACGGGCTTAAGGCCCGGCTGCGGGTAACAAGTGTATCAATCAGGGTTACGTTCATAGATCACTATCACGAAAACGCCATGTGCTCACCCTGGCGTCAAGGGTCAAAGCCTGCCGGACAGTGCGTGGAAAGGGAATGAGAGGTCCGCTTCAGCGAGCCGCAAATTGTGCAGGGCTGCAAGAAGATAGTGCGAGCGTGAATTAAGGTCAACAGTTGCTAAACAGATGTTTTGCGAAGGGGGCTGCAAATCCGCAAAAATAATCGGGAACAGGCCAGTTTACAACGTAAGTGTGACGGGAAAATGAAGCGGCGTACCGCGACGCCGCTTAGTGGGAAGAATTGTCGTCCTGCTGCGGTTTGGCGTTAAACATATCGCACAGCATGTTCAACAGCATCAGGCGCACTTTAAAAGGAGAGTGGGTAAACACGTTCATACACCTCTTGAATTCATTCATAAGACCTCCTGATTCATGATCCCTTCGATCCGTGAAGGGTGACTGCATTACATACAGATATAGCACAGGCTATATTGTATAGCTATGGCTAATTCGTTAATTTTTTGTGCTTGTAGAGCTATGGTTTACAATGTGCGCTCCGTTACAGGGCGCTGGAAGCGTCAACCCCATTGAGGAAGCACAATGAACCGTCGCGCAGGTAAGCCAACAACAAAAAAAACGACGCAACTGGTGAACGTTGAAGAGCATGTGGAAGGCTTCCGCCAGGTGCGTGAGGCGCACCGCCGGGAGCTGATTGATGATTATGTCGAACTGATCTCTGATCTGATCCGTGAGGTTGGAGAAGCGCGCCAGGTGGATATGGCCGCACGCCTGGGGGTGTCGCAGCCAACCGTTGCCAAAATGTTAAAACGTCTGGCGTCGGTCGGGCTGATCGAAATGATCCCCTGGCGCGGGGTGTTTCTCACCGCTGAGGGCGAGAAGCTGGCGCAGGAGAGCCGCGAGCGACACCAGATCGTCGAGAATTTTTTACTGGTGCTGGGCGTCAGCCCGGAAATTGCCCGTCGGGATGCCGAAGGTATGGAACACCACGTCAGTGAAGAGACGCTGTTGAAGTTCCGCGAGTTTACGCTCAAATACGGTCCCTCCGCTGAATGAACATCCCCGGCTTGCAGGCCCTGAAACGCGATCGCTTTTTCCATCTTTTACTGATCACTGGCGTTGGGCTCAGCGTCTTTGTGCCCTTCACGCCGCACACCTGGCCGGCGGCCATAGACTGGCGCACCATTATTACTCTGAGCGGTTTGATGATGCTCACCAAAGGCGTGGAGCTGAGCGGCTATTTTGACGTGCTGGGGCGCAAAATGGTGCGCCGCTTCGCCACCGAGCGCAAACTGGCCCTGTTCATGGTCTTTTCGGCGGCGCTGTTGTCGACGTTTCTCACTAATGACGTGGCGCTTTTTATCGTGGTGCCGCTTACGCTCACGCTGCGTAAGCTGTGCGAAATACCGGTTACCCGTCTGATTATCTTTGAAGCGCTGGCCGTCAATGCGGGCTCGCTGCTCACGCCGATCGGTAACCCGCAGAACATTCTGCTGTGGGGACGCTCCGGCCTGTCGTTTACCGCGTTTACCGGGCAGATGGCGCCGCTGGCGCTGGCGATCGTGGCGTCGCTGCTGGCGGTGGGCTGGTTTGCTTTCCCGAATAAATCGTTGCAGTACCACAGCGGTACAACCGGCCCCCAGTGGCAGCCGCGTCTCGTCTGGAGCTGCCTGGGGCTGTATATCGTTTTCCTTATCGCTCTGGAGTTAAACCTGGCGCTGGCGGGCGCGCTGCTGGTGGCGTGCGGCTTCCTGTTCCTCGCCCGGCGGGTGCTGGTGAGCGTTGACTGGACGCTGCTGCTGGTGTTTATGGCGATGTTTATTGACGTCCATCTCCTGATCCAGCTTCCGGTATTGCAGAACGTTCTCCATAGCGTCAGCGGTCTGTCGCAGCCGGGATTATGGCTGACGGCGATTGGTCTCTCGCAGGTGATCAGTAACGTGCCGTCCACCATTTTGCTGCTTAACTATGTTCCCCCAACGGTACTGCTGGCGTGGGCGGTCAACGTCGGCGGCTTTGGGCTGCTGCCCGGCTCGCTGGCTAACCTCATCGCCCTGCGGATGGCCAACGATCGCCGCATCTGGTGGCGCTTCCATTTATGGTCAATCCCGATGCTGCTCTGGTCAGCGGCGGTCGGTTTCGGACTATTCCTTCTCATATAGTGCGCAATTTGTCAGTTTTTCCTGGCAAATGTATAGCAACGTCCTAGCTTTAGTGAACGGCATAGTGTGATGCCGCTCACTGACAGGACCGTTGCTGAACTATGGCAGAAGATCAAAACCCACCTGCTGACGAGCAGGATCAAAACAATAACGAGCGCAAGCGCCCGGGGAAAAAACCGTTAATTATCCTTGGCATCGTGGTCATCGTGATGGTGATTGTGGCGCTGGTCTGGTGGTTTTTAACCCGTAACGAAGAGACCACCGACGACGCCTTCACCGACGGCGACGTAGTAACCATTGCCCCAAAAACGGCAGGCTACGTTACCGAACTTCGCGTGCGGGATAACCAGCGCGTGAAGAAAGGGGATGTGCTGGTGGTGATCGATCCGCGTGATACCACCGCCCAGCGCGATCAGGCCCAGGCCCAGCTTGGGCTGGCGGTTGCGCAGTTGCATCAGGCGCAGGCGCAGCTGGCGCTCTCGAAGGTGCAATATCCCGCCCAGCGCGATGAAGCCAAAGCCCAGGTACTGAAAGCCCAGGCGGATATGGCCAACGCGCAGGCGGAGTACCGCCGTCAGCGCGGCGTTGACCCGCGCGCGACCACGCAACAAAGTATCGATGCCGCGAACGCTCAACTGCGGAGTGCCCAGGCGGGTCTGGCCAGCGCGCAGGCGCAGCTGGAAGTGGCGGAGCAGGTTCAGCTGCAAATCCGCCAGCAGGAGACCAACGTCGAAGCCCGCGAACGGCAGGTCGATCAGGCCAGAGCGCAGCTGGAAACCGCCAACCTGAACCTCTCTTATACCGAAGTCCGCGCCCCGTTCGACGGTTTTGTCACCAAACGCAACGTCCAGCCCGGTACGCTGGTGCAGGCAGGTACGGCGCTGTTCTCGCTGGTTTCCCCGAACGTGTGGGTGGTGGCGAACTTCAAGGAGTCGCAGCTTGAGCGCATGAAGCCGGGCGACAAAGTGACCGTGTCCGTCGATGCCTGGCCGGATATGGAGCTGGAAGGCCATATCGACAGCATCCAGCAGGGCAGCGGCTCGCGCTTCTCCGCCTTCCCGTCGGAAAACGCCACCGGTAACTTTGTGAAGATCGTTCAGCGCGTGCCGGTGAAAATCGTCATTGATAAAGGGCTGGATCCGAACAAGCCGCTGCCGCTGGGGCTGTCGGTTGAACCGAAGGTCACCGTGGAATGACGGATCACAGCCACGATAACTGGAAGCCCGCCAGTAACCCGTGGGCGGTGGCGATTGTGGTCACCCTGGCGGTGTTTATGGAAATTCTGGACACCACCATCGTCAACGTGGCGTTGCCCCACGTCGCGGGGTCGCTCTCGGCCAGCTATGACGAATCCACCTGGGTGCTCACCAGCTACCTGGTGGCGAACGGCATCGTGCTGCCGATTTCGGCCTTTCTGAGCCGCCTGTTTGGTCGCAAGCAGTTCTTCCTGATCTGCATTGTGATGTTCACCATCTGCTCGTTCCTGTGTGGCATCGCCACCGAGCTATGGCAAATCATCCTGTTCCGCGTGATGCAGGGGTTCTTTGGCGGCGGATTGCAGCCTACCCAGCAGTCGGTGCTACTCGACTACTTTAAGCCGGAGGACAGGGGCAAAGCCTTTGGCCTTTCATCCATTGCCATTATCGTCGCGCCGGTACTCGGTCCCACGCTGGGGGGATGGATCACCGATAACTACTCCTGGCGCTGGGTGTTCTTTATCAATATCCCGGTAGGGATTGTGACGGTGCTGGCTATCTATCAGCTGCTGGAAGATCCGCCGTGGGAGAAAAAGTCGGAAGAGAAGCTCACCGTCGACTGGACGGGGATCGGCCTGATCGCCCTCGGTCTTGGCTGTTTGCAGGTGATGCTCGACCGGGGCGAAGATGATGACTGGTTCTATTCGAACTTTATCCGCACCTTCGCAGTACTGACGCTGGTCGGCATTATCGGCGCGATCTACTGGCTGATGTATGCCAGAAAGCCGGTGGTGGATCTGCACTGTATGAAGGACCGCAACTTTGCGATCTCCAGCCTGCTGATGGCGGGGATGGCGATGATCCTGTACGGCAGTTCGGTGGTTATTCCGCAGCTGGCGCAGCAGGATTTGGGCTATACCGCCACCTGGTCCGGGCTGGTGCTCTCGCCCGGCGCGGTGCTGATTGTGCTGACCATCCCGCTGGTGCTGAAGCTGATGCCGGTGGTGCAGACGCGCTGGATCATCGCCTTCGGCTTTACCTGCCTGGCGGTGTCGTTCTTCTGGTCCCGCACGCTGACGCCGGATATCGACTTCGAAACGCTGGTGCTGTTCCGCAGCGCGCAGTCGATAGGGCTGGGGTTCCTGTTTGTGCCGCTGACCACCATCGCCTTTATCTCGATCCCGAGGCGGCTCAATGCCGACGCGGCGGCGCTGTTTACCATGTTCCGCAACGTGGCCGGCTCGATTGGGATTTCGCTCTCGACGGCGGCGATCACCGAGCGCTCGCAGGCGCACAGCGCGCATCTGGCTTACCACGCTTCGCCGTTTAACGAGCAGTTCCAGCTGGCGATTCGCGAAAGCGCCCAGGCGATCCAGAACTTCACCACTCAGGTGGGCGATCCGACCGGCATTGCCACCGGGCGGATGTACCAGACGATGATCGAGCAGTCGCGCTTTCTGGCCTACATCGACGTCTTCACCATTCTGAGCGCGGTGGCCCTATTACTGATTCCGTTTTGTTTGTTGCTCTCGCCGGTTAAGAGCGAGGGGAGTGCAGGAGCACACTGATGATACACAGACGTTTACACCCCCTGATGATAATGATGCTGCTGGTGGGCTGCGCCGTCGGGCCGGACTACCAACAGCCTGCACCGCCCGCCACCACGCACTGGAACGATAAGGGCGACAGCGCGGTGAAATCGCAAACTTCCTCCGCGGCCACTAACCCGCGCTGGTGGAAAACCTTCGGCTCGCCGCAGCTCGACAGCCTGATTGAACGCGCCATCGCCGGGAATCTGACGCTACAGCAAACGGTATTACGCATTGCCGGCGCGCGCGAACAGATTAACCAGGCCGGCGGGGCGTTTTTCCCGTCGGTGAATGGCAATGTGCAGGCGACGCGCCAGCAGCTTGGGCTGGAAGGTGAGCTGAAATCCCACGGCGTGTATGACCAGTTGAATAATGTCGATCCTGAACTGCGGGGCGCGTTAGGCCCGCTGACGCAGCCGATAAACCTCTATCAGGGCAGCTTCGACGCCCAGTGGGAAATCGACCTGTGGGGCAAGGTGCGCCGTCAGGTAGAAGCGGCTGAGGCGCAGCAGCGGGCGGCGATCGAGCAGCGTAACGATGCGCTGGTCTCGCTGGAAGCCGAAGTGGCGCGGGCGTGGCTACAGCTGCGTGGGGCGCAGAGCATCATTGCCACGCTTAATACGCAAATTGAAAGCGCACAGCAGACGCTGGATCTGACCGAAAGCCGCCAGCGGGGCGGGCTGTCGCCGCAGATGGACGTGGAGAACGCCCGGGCGCAGCTGGGCAATCTTGAAGCGCAGCTGCCGCAGTATCAGGCGCAGGAACGCCAGGCGATGAACGGGCTGGCGATCCTGCTCGGCAAACCGCCGGGCGCGCTGGATGCCGAACTGCAATCCGTGCAGCCGATGCCTGCCCTGCCAGATATTGTGCAGACCGGTATTCCGTCGACGCTGGCCCGCCGTCGCCCGGACGTGCGCGAAGCCGAGGCGAATCTCCATGCCGCCACGGCGCAGATTGGCGTCTCGGTGGCAGAACTGTTCCCGAGCTTTACCCTCTCCGGACAGTTTGGCCTGCGCAACAGTGAATCTAACTGGCTGACCGACTGGAGCAGCCACTTCTACAGCTTTGGCCCGCAGGTTTCCATACCGATTTTCCAGGGCGGTCGGCTGGTCTCCAGCGTCAAGGTGGCGCGCGCGCAGCAGGGGGCGGCAGTGCTGGACTATCGCCAGACGGTACTGACGGCGCTCGGCGACGTTGAAAACGCGCTGGTGAGCTATCGCACCGACCAGCAGCGTGAAGCGGGCCTGGCGAAAACCATCGACGCGCTGCAAAACGCCTTTGATCTCGCCAGCGACAGCTACCGGCAGGGGATCGCCAGCTTTATTGACGTGCTGGACGCCCAGCGTCAGCTCGCTCAGGCCGAGCAGCAGCGGGCGCAGGCGCAGGTGCAGAGCGCGCTTGACCTGGTGGCGCTCTACAAAGCCCTCGGCGGCGGCTGGGAGCCGTATCAGCAGGTGCGGCTGCCAGACTACAGCGTCTTTGGCGACGCCCCACGCGGATAGATTCAGAGGATTGGGCAAGAAACGGACAGGAACGCCACATTCGCGATGGCTGGGGGGCGGGTATAACTAACAGACATCCAATCGACATGCGAGGAAAGCGTTATGCGTTATCAAAAACTGGGCAATACCGGACTGTTTGTTTCTGAACTCTGCCTCGGCACCATGACCTTCGGCGGTGAAGGCGGCATGTGGGGCAAAATTGGTCAGCTTCAGCAAAGCGACGCCGAGCAGCTGGTGGGCCGCGCGCTGGACGCCGGGATCAATTTTATCGACACGGCAGATGTCTACTCGGAAGGGCGTTCAGAGGAGATCACCGGGCAGGCGCTGAAGAACCTGAAAATTCCGCGCGAAAACGTGGTCGTTGCCACCAAGGTGTTCGGTGAAACCGGCACAGCGGGGGTGAACTCGCGCGGTAGCTCGCGCTATCACATCATCAGCGGCGTGAAGGAGAGCCTGCGTCGCTTGCAGCTGGATCATATCGATCTCTATCAGCTGCACGGTTTCGACCCCGCGACCCCCATCGAGGAGACGCTTTACGCGCTGGATAATCTTGTGCAGCACGGTCACGTACGCTATATCGGCGTCTCGAACTGGGCGGCATGGCAGATTGCCAAAGCGCTCGGCATCTCTGAGCGTCTGGGGCTGGCGCGTTTTGCCTCATTGCAGGCGTACTACACCATCGCCGGGCGCGACCTTGAGCGCGAACTGGTGCCGATGATGCAGAGCGAAGGCGTCGGGTTGATGGTATGGAGCCCGCTGGCGGGTGGTCTGCTAAGCGGAAAATACGATCGCGATGGGCAGAGCGCGGCCGGTAGTCGTCGCCTGGCGTTCGACTTCCCGCCAGTGAATAAAGATCGCGCCTTCGACTGCGTGGACGTGATGCGTACCATCGCCGAAAGTAAAGGCGTTTCCGTGGCGCAAATCGCGCTGGCGTGGCTGCTGCACCAGAAAGCGGTGACCAGCGTCATTATTGGTGCGAAACGCGTCGATCAGTTGGATGACAACATTGCCGCAACCGGCGTTCAGCTAAGCGATGATGAGCTGAAACAGCTGGATGCGGTCAGCGCGCTGCCGCGCGAGTATCCTGGCTGGATGCTGGAGCGCCAGGGCGAGTACCGTCGCAATCAGTTAGCGCAACAATAACCTTTCTTTCCCCGGTGGCGCTTGCGCTTACCGGGGCTGCGTTCCCTTGTAATGACATATTAACGTTATGTCACTACACGAAATACCAATGGGCTGTTCTCTTCTTCCGCTGTTTCAGTATGCCAGCTTTACGAACGCACAGGGTGGTACCCGGGAAGAATCACTCCGGGCCAATGCGTGCGTTTCATTAATGCGCGCATCCGTGTATTAAGGATTGCCTTAATCCTCTCCAAATGATATTAATTATCATTCTTATTATAAAAATAATGGCAGTTTAAAATATCTGGCAAGGATGTGAGCTTAACGATCGATCACTTTTACGTTAGGCATGTATTAGGGAATGGGTATGAGAATTATCAAGATCTTCTGGCCGCTCACTGCGCTCCTGGCAGGGTTGAACAGTCAGGTATCACTGGCAAAATCCTCCGATGATAACGACGAGACCCTGGTGGTGGAAGCCACCGCTGAGCAGGTACTCAAACAGCAGCCGGGCGTGTCGATTATTACCAGCGAAGATATTAAAAAGAACCCTCCGGTCAACGATCTCTCCGATATTATTCGCAAAATGCCCGGTGTCAATCTGACCGGCAACAGCGCCTCGGGTACACGTGGTAATAACCGCCAGATCGACATTCGCGGCATGGGGCCGGAGAACACCTTAATTTTAATTGATGGTGTGCCTGTGACGTCGCGCAACGCCGTGCGTTATAGCTGGCGTGGAGAGCGTGATACCCGCGGCGACACCAACTGGGTGCCACCGGAACAGGTTGAGCGTATTGAAGTGATCCGCGGCCCTGCGGCGGCACGCTACGGTTCGGGCGCAGCGGGCGGGGTGGTGAACATCATTACCAAACGCCCTACCAACGACTGGCACGGTTCGCTGTCGTTATACACCAACCAGCCGGAAAGCAGCGACGAAGGCGCTACGCGTCGCGCCAACTTCAGCCTTAGCGGGCCGCTGGCTGGCGATGCGCTGACCATGCGCCTGTACGGAAACCTGAATAAAACCGATGCCGACAGCTGGGATATTAACTCCTCGGCCGGTACGAAAAACGCGGCCGGGCATGAAGGGGTGCGCAACAAAGATATTAACGGCGTTGTCTCGTGGAAATTAAATCCGCAGCAAATTATCGATTTCGAAGCCGGATATAGCCGCCAGGGGAATATCTATGCAGGCGATACGCAAAACAGTTCTTCCAGTGCCGTCACTGAAAGCCTGGCGAAATCCGGCGAAGAGACGAACCGCCTGTACCGGCAGAATTATGGCATTACACATAATGGTATCTGGGACTGGGGTCAAAGCCGTTTTGGTGTCTATTACGAGAAAACCAATAACACCCGCATGAATGAAGGATTATCCGGTGGCGGTGAAGGGCGTATTTCGGCGGATGAAAAGTTCACGACCAATCGCCTGAGCTCCTGGCGAACCAGCGGCGAGCTTAATATTCCGCTGAATGCGCTGGTCGATCAAACGCTGACCGTGGGTGCGGAGTGGAGCCGCGATGAGCTCGACGATCCTTCCTCTACCAGCCTGACCGTGGATGACAGTGATATCGGCGGCATTTCTGGCTCGGCTGCGGATCGCAGCAGTAAAAACCATTCCCAAATCAGTGCGCTGTATATTGAAGATAATATTGAGCCGGTTCCCGGCACGAATATCATTCCCGGCCTGCGCTTTGATTATCTCAACGATTCCGGCGGTAACTTCAGCCCCAGCCTGAACCTCTCGCAGGAATTGGGGGATTACTTCAAAGTCAAAGCGGGGATTGCCCGAACCTTTAAAGCACCAAACCTGTATCAATCCAGCGAAGGTTATCTGCTCTACTCGAAAGGCAACGGTTGTCCAAAAGATATTACATCGGGCGGCTGCTACCTGATCGGTAATAAAGATCTCGATCCGGAAATCAGCATCAATAAAGAAATTGGGCTGGAGTTCGCCTGGGAAGATTACCATGCCAGCGTGACCTACTTCCGCAATGACTACCAGAATAAGATCGTGGCCGGCGATAATGTTATCGGGCAAACCGCTTCCGGCGCATATATTCTCCAGTGGCAGAACGGCGGGAAAGCGCTGGTGGACGGTATCGAAGCCAGCATGGCGTTCCCGCTGGTGAAAGATCGTCTGAACTGGAATACCAATGCCACCTGGATGATCACCTCGGAGCAAAAAGACACCGGTAACCCGCTGTCGATCATCCCGAAATACACCATTAATAACTCGCTTGACTGGACCATCACCCAGGCGTTCTCTGCCAGCGTCAACTGGACGTTATACGGCAGACAAAAACCGCGTACTCATTCGGAAACTCGTAGTGAAGATACTGGCGGTCTGTCGGGTAAAGAGCTGGGCGCTTATTCGCTGGTGGGGACGAACTTCAATTACGATATTAATAAAAATCTGCGTCTTAACGTTGGTGTTAGCAATATCTTAGATAAACAGATCTACCGATCTTCTGAAGGGGCGAATACCTATAACGAGCCTGGCCGGGCTTATTATGCCGGTGTTACCGCGTCATTTTGATCGTAGTGTTACAGGTGTACTGCCCGCGTCAAGGCGGGCAGTGTTTAGCGGCTTAATGAATGACAGCCTGCTGTGTTACCTGCGTTTTCACCACTGATATCTAACAGCGCTCCGCGGAAGGAGGCGTTGAACATCGGCCCGTGTCCCAGGTTTGGGAAATCCCAAAAGGCGGCATTGACGCCTTTATCTTCCAGCGTGGCGAGGGTGGCATGAATTTTCGTCAGCACTCCGGCAGCATGCGTTTCCCGGTTATCGCCCGGCGTCGCCGAACCTTCCATTATCATCAGGCGCCTGGCGCAGTATTGCGACGGCTCAACCGCCGTGATGCGGCTCAGTAGCGCATCATGGCCTCTGCCCAACGACGGGCTGGCGCTGTAATACGTCCGGAAATAAGGGGAAGACAGCCATGCATCCAGCACGAACAGGCCGCCGTAGGAGTGCCCCCACAGGCCGCGACGCTGCCGATCGATATTCAATCCCTGTTCCACCTTTGGCGCTATACGCGTTTCCAGTAACTGGCGGAAGTCGTTGCTACCCCCACTCTTACGGCTAAAACGCCCGTTGCGGGTATCCGTTTTGCCGCTTTCTGCTGCTGGCGTATAGTCGTAGGCCCTGCCGTTGAGATCGAAGGGGAGGTTGGTCTGATACCCGACAGCCACAATCACCGGCGGTGATTTTTCTGCCAGCTGTTTGAGCAGGTCGTCGTTCAGGCGGTCCATAACTGCGTTGCCGTCGAGCATATATAAAATCGGGTAGCCCGACGCCGGTGCGGATTTATTTGGCACGGCCGTCCATACCCGATAATGGCGGCTGCCATCGTCGGAGTCGAACGAGTTGACGCTGAAATGGTAAAACGCAGAGCCTTTATCGGCGATATTCGGCCCCAGTGGCTGCATATCCGGCTTTGCGAAAGCGTGCGCATTCCAGATAAGGGTGAGACCAGAAAGAAGAGTGACAAGCGCCTTGCGTGAGTGTGTTGGGCGATACTCGCGGGCATACATCTGATGTTTATTCCTTTTCCGCAGGTGACATTTTCTTTATTCAGGAAGCCTGTACAGTTGCCTGAAAGTGTTCGCGGGTCAAGTCAACCCTGGAGTAAACCAAGCCCGTCAATCAGTGCGCCGCGCCACCATGCGTAATCGTGACCCCCGGTGTACATTGCGCAATGGCTGTCGACGCCAGCGGTAAGCAACTGCTGATGCAGCCGCTGAACGTGGGGTACCGTCGAACCTTCCAGCGATCCCACGCACAGGCGGATGCGCACGCCCTGCGGCGGGGCAGAAAGCAGATGTTCGCTCACCCATGACGAATCGGTTTCGCTGAACACGTTTGGCCGGCTGGCACCCTCTGGCGTCCACCACATCGAAGGGGAGTGGCTGAGCGCCAGCCCGAACGTTTCCGGTGCGTAACGAGCGGCCATGAGCGCGCTGACCCCGCCGAGGCTCTGTCCGGCCAGCACGGTGCGCGAACGGTCTGCCCACCGCCGCTGCGGGTGTTCGGCGCGGATCGTCGGCAACAACTGGCCGGCGATATCCTTTATCAGCTCGCTGCGCCCGCCGAGTATCGCAGTTCGCTCGTGTTCATCGATATTATCGATGCCAAGTACAGCCACAGGCACGATGCGTCCGTTGTTTATGGCGGCGTCAATTGCCGCGCATACGCCAAGGTGATCGAACCAGGTTTCACCATCGGGCAGTACCACCAGGCCGAGGGGCTGCGAAACATCAACGTCCGGCAGATAGAGCCGAACCCGGCGCGATTCCCCGGCGAGAGTGCGCGCCGAGGTAAGCAATTGCCCGCTGGGTGACCCGCCGCGCCATTCGGACTGGGCGGGGGCTTTATCAAGCGCCAGCACCGACTCCTGTGTGCTTCCCCGAACGTTGATCCCCGGCGTTTTGTTTAGCGGATCGGCGTGCCCGACGAGGGTAGCAAAGCGGCCTCCGGACTGTGCAATCGTCTCGGCCGGGGTGCCGGGGGGGATTTCCACCAGCGAATAGGAGCCGCAGTAGCTTGCAGGTAAACGCAGTGTCAGAGTCCAGATATCCGTCGCGGGAAGGGCGGTCATCATCCCTTTCGCCACGTGCTCTTTATCCGTCACCCGATTCAGACGCAGATAAACGCCCTGTAGAGGGTGCCTGGCGCGCCACAGAAATGTCACATCACGCTCGTCTTTCGCTCCGTCGACTGGCGTCACCAGCGGTACATTTAGCGACTCAGCGTCTCGCCAGAAGTCAGAAAGGTTAGCAATGTGGCCTGCTGCCAGCTGGCTGCGCAGCCTGGCGATAGCAGAGGGATGTTGTTGCATGTTCAGCATTCACTCTCTTTGAATATGAAGGGTGTCAGTATAAATAGCTAAAGCGGCTATTCCGGGAACAGCCGCTTTAGCGCGTGTTTTGTAATGTCTTACGTGCGCAATTACTCTTCCACGATTTCCCCCGTGATGTCGTGCTGGCGATGGGGAACAGAGCTGCCGACGCTGTCATGCCACAAGCGGGTGTAGAGGCCGCCGGCCGCTAACAGCTGTTCGTGGGTGCCGTATTCCGCAAGCTGCCCCTTATCGATAACGGCAATCAGATCGCAGCGCTGCGCGGTGGTCAGACGGTGCGCCACAATCAGCGCCAGGTGCTTCCCGGCGTGCGCGACGTCTGTTAACGATGACATCAATCGCTCTTCGGATGTGCGATCCAGGCGTGACGTGGCTTCATCGAGCAGCAGGATGTGAGCATTCGCCAGTTGTGCGCGGGCCAGCGCAATCAGCTGGCGCTGACCTGCGGACAGATCGGCACCGCCGTTATTCACCGGTGTGCGGAATCCCTGCGGCAGATTGCGCACCGTCTCATACAGCCCTGCCTGTTGAGAGGCAATCTCAACGTCGTCATTGGTACTGGATGGCCGTGAATAACGAATGTTTTCCGCGATATCACCACTAAACAACGCCACATCCTGATCGACCAGCCCAATCTGGCGACGGTAATCGGCAAGCGAGGCATCATCAATTATCCGATCGCCAATGCTGATCCTGCCGTGGGTGGGGGAATACAATCCGGCGATCAGCTTAATCAGCGTTGACTTACCCGCACCGCTGCGACCAACGACCGCGACGACCCTTCCCTCAGGGATTGTCAGGGTAAGTTTGTTCAGCGCGGGTTGAGGACTGTCGGGATAACTGAACGTGACCTCATCAAGATGCAGCGCGCCGGTGGCGGGCGGTGCGGAAGAGGGCTCGATGTTCTCTGTGCCTTCGGTCGCCAGCAGTTCATTGATATGTTTGCCGCTGGCCGTCGCCTGCTGCCAGGCGTCGACAATTCCTGATAACTGCTGCACTGGCCCATAGAATTGCCCCAGCAGCAGGAAGAAAGCCGCCAGCACCCCGGCGGTCATTTCGCCTTCGGCGACTCGCGATGCACCCACCAGAAGAACGGCGGCATAGGAGGCCTCGGTGCAGAAGGTCAGGAACGGGAAATAGACGGCAAGGTATTTTTGCGCACGTACGCGGGTCGCACGGAACCGATCCGATAACGCGCGCAGCCGGGCGGCTTCCTGTTCCTGCTGGCCATGCGATTGCACAACGCGCAAGCCGGAGACTTTCTCCTGCAGGGTGCTGTTGACTTTGCCTATTTCCAGCCGCGCCTGCGCATAAGCAGGGGAGCTGAGGCGGCGATAAATCCAGGTTGCCAGTGCGACCACTGGCACCGCGCTTAATGCCGTCAGCGCCAGGAGCGGGTCGAGCCAGAACATGGCGGCGGCGATGGCGAACATTGTCACCAGGCTGGTGGCTGCACCGGCAAGGCCGTTTTGCAGAAAGCGGGCGAGAGAGTCCACATCTACGGTCATGCGGGTCAGACGCGAATCGACATGCTTTTCATGCCAGGGGAGACCAAGACGCAGCATATGGCCGAAGCTGCGCAAGCGCACCGTATGCTGGACTGACTCTGCCGCTCTGGCGGCGAAGACAGTCTGTAGTGAATAACAGCACCAGCTCACGGCCACCAGGCACAGGGCGAATAGGGCACAGAGGCCGATAGTCGACATATCGCCTGTGGCAACGCCGGAGTCAATGCCGCGCTGCAGCAGTATCAGTACCCCGACGCCTGCCGCCGAATCGAGGGCGATCAGCAGGGCGGCGATGACGAACATCCACGCCACGGGCTTCAGCAGCGACGTGACTTTGCGGCCTTTACCGGCCAGCGCCTGCTGTACTGCATTTTCCGGCACGCGCGTCATACGGGCGACAAAGCTTTTATCCCCCGTCTGCGCCGCATCGTCTTGTGCCGCTGGTACGGTCGGCCACAATCCGTTAGGCCCACTGTGGGAAGGCGCGAGGAAATCGCCGTCGCCGGTCATCAGCGCGCGGAACGCCGGACAGCGCGCTTCAAGTTCTGCCTGGGTTCCGGTGTCCACCACCCGGCCCTTATCCAGCACCACAATCCGGCTGGCTAACTGAAGCGTCGAACGGCGTCGGGCAATCACCAGCAGCATATGCTTTTCGTCAGCATAGCGACTCAGCGCGGTGTTGATCTCCGCTTCAGTACCGGCATCGACCGCCGAGGTGGTGTCATCGAGGATCAACACTTCCGGCGCGGTAATGAGCGCCCGTGCCAGCGCGATTCGCTGCCTCTGTCCGCCGGAAAGATTCGTACCGCGTTCGGTTAATTGGGTATCGAAACCTTTCGGCAGGGCGTTGATAAAATCGCTGGCTCCTGCTGCCCTCGCCGCGAGGCGAATGTCGTCCGCCGTTGCCTGAGGGTGCCCGTAGGCGATATTTTCCGCCACCGAACCGGCAAACAGAAAAGCATCCTCAAACACAACGCCTACCCGACGACGAAGCGCCTCCAGCCTGAGATCGCGGAGGTTCTGTCGGCCTGCGCTGGTGTTGAGCCATATCTCTCCGGCGCTGGGATCGTAAAAACGCGCCAGCAGCATCAGCAGCGTGGATTTCCCGGAACCCGATGCGCCCACTACCGCCACCGTTTCACCGGCGTGCAGGGAAAAGGAGACATCGCTGAGGATGCGTCTGCCGCCACGGTACTCGAAGCTCATATTCTCCAGTTGCAGCCCGATAACCTGACCGTTAACCGCCTCCGTCCCGTCTTCCATCTGCGAACGGGTGTCGATCAGAGCAAACACGCGCTCCACGGACGCCTGGGTGCGCTGGGCGATAACCAGAAACGATGCCAGTACACGGGTTGGCCCGGTCAGCATCGCGAGGAAGCTGGCAAACGCCACGAAGGTGCCGAGATCGATGCGACCGTGCATAACCGACCAGCCGCCGTAGCACAGCAGGACGATTTGCCCGAGCACCGGTAGCGCCAGCATGGTGGCACCTGGCATCGCCTGCGAGATGGCCGCGCCGATGCGTACCCGCACCATCTGCCGCGACTGGCGATCCAGCCAGCGCGTTTCACGCAGCTCCGCCACGCAGGATTTTACCACTGAGATCTGCGCCAGCACCTCGCGCATATGTTCGGTGAGATTTGCCAGTCGGTCCGAGGCCAGCCCGGTTTGCGCAAAGACCCGGCGACGCGCGCGCAGCGCAGTGATAGCCAGGCATGCCAGTACGCACACGACGATGAGCGTCATGGCGGGTGACATCCACAGCATCACGGCAATGCCGGCAATGTAATAAGTGAACACCGCCAGCGGCACCGGGCACATCTGTAGCAGGGTATGCACCTGCTGCAGATCGCTGTTGGTCCGTGAAATCACCTGCCCGGTGCGCAGTGCGTCCTGGCCTGCGCCGTCAAGTTTTTGAATACTGTCGAATGCCCGTCCTCGCAGGGTGTGCTGCACCCAGAGCGAGAGCTCCCCGGCATAACCGCGGCGCACGTAGTTACCGATGAAATCAAAAAAGGCAATCAGCAATAGCCCGCAGGCCAGCCACGGCAGACGAGTCGGATTGCCCGCCAGCGCGTCGTTCACCGCTTGCCTTGTCAGCAACGGCGTCAGCGCGGCCAGCAGAATGGTCGAGACCGACGCTACCACTACGATGATGCTAAGTTTCTTACGTTCCCAGCACACGCGTGCCAGGCGAACTATCCAGGACCGCGCAGGAGTGGGAGAGTGAGTCGCAGGCATTAAGCCTCCTCCGTCTGTAAACAATAGGATCCAAGTCGGATCGCTGTGCAAAAAAAAGCGCCAGCCCGATCCGGTCCCGCATTGTTACGGGCGTATCTCCTGGATGCGTGCTGGCGTATGATCGTCATGACGGCGTAGTGGCTACCCTTTCTGTACCCTCGCGATCAGGCTTTTCGCCACCTCGCTCGGACAGGGTTGCGCTGCCATTTCCGCCGCTACCTCTTCAGAGGCGTCGCGAAGCGCGCGATTGTCGAGGAAAGCATTGATCATGCTGCTCGACAGGCCGTCGTCGCCGGGGATGATCCCGCAGCCGCGTTCGACAACAGCGCGGGCATTTACCGGGCGATCGGCACCCTGGCCGAAGACGATCTGTGGAATACCGGCGTGCAGCGCCGTCAGGGTATTGCCCGCGCCACCATGATGAATGAAGCCATCTGCGCCGTTCAGGAAGGCTCCCATGGGTATCCAGTCGACCAGGCGAACATTTGAGGGCAGTGAGCGCAGATCCGACCGCGCATTGGCCGAAAGATGCAGGATGATCTCGGCATCGACTTCACTGGCGGAATCCATCACCCAGGCGATCAGGTCAAGGCCGTCGACCATCGGTTTGACGGTACCGAGACTCACCAGCAGACGTTTACGGTCGGGCGTCCTCTCCCACCACGGTTCCCACACCGCGCCGCCGTTGTACGGGACGTACTGCATGGGAATAATGGGTTCTCCGTCGTTTTCAAGAATGCTCATGCTCGGTGGTGTTACGTCGATCCAGGCCATATCGCGCGGTGCGTCCCCAACGCCGTGGCGATGATAGGCGTCCGCGAGCGAACGCGTTACGCCTTTGATATGCCAGGGCGTATGGCCGAAGCCGACGGTTTGCATTACGACCGGTATATCGTATTTGGCGGCAATCAGAGGCCCGATGACGCCGAGCGGCGGGTAGATGATGAGATCGGGCCGCCAGTGTCCGGCAAACTCCACCAGGTGGTCGGCCATCTCTTCGCTGAAGAATGAGAAGTTGCCCATTTTTGTGCCGATGTTGCTTTCTTTTCGCTGTGCCTCGCGGCGGCGATAGTCAGCTTCAGAATCAAAACCGGGTGCGGCGTCAAATACCACCAGCCCTGCTTCTGCCGCTTTTTGGGCGAATTTTCCTCCGCTGGCGATCAGCACTTCATGGCCGTTAACGCGAAACGCCTGTGCCAGAGACAGCACAGGATACAGCAGCCCATAGAGAGGCGGGCCTACAAACAAAATACGCATGAGAAAATCCCTCTCCGCTTGACGAACTAAATCAGGAAGTCGACGCAGTCATATGCCAGCAGCAGGACGTTAATTTTCGTTAAGCCTGCTTTGACAGACGCTGCGTCCTTTTTGAGTTTCATCAGCCTTACGAACGGTCCTGTCGCTGACTGTTCCGTGACGTAGGCTGGTGAATCGGGAATTCCTTGTCCCGGCTTCCATTAACGCTTACGCGCCGTTGTCCTTTTGAACAGCCCAGGCGTCGTGCTGCCACGCCGCGGTGTTCAGATGCATTTGTTGAGTGTGAGACCGTTCAACAAACCTGGAGAGGCTTGTTTCCTGATACCTCTGTATACCTTGCCAGATAAACCATCAGTGCAAATGCTAATGATAATAATTACTATTATCATATGTGAGTTGCAACTATAATTAAGCACTTAATGCACAATGAATCGATTATGGGAAAAATCGCAGGTGGGGCTCAGCAAAAGGGGACTCTGTGGATTTAGGCACAAAATCCCACGCTTGCGGCGGTTTACAGGCGGACCTGGTGATTCTGTGTAATTGATGGCGGGGGTCTACGATGACGCTACTTCACCAAATAGCGCGGGTTTACCTCCCGTAAATACTGGCGATGTTACTATGATGCCTGATTCACTGCTGTTTATCGTTATGGAAAACCTGCGTAATGTTAACAAAATTCCCTCCCCGACGCGTAATGACCTGTGCTGCGGCTCTGCTAATTATTTTTAGCATCGCCTTGTTCTTCTTCCTGAGAAGCCCCGAGGTTCCCGAGTATGTTACCGCTCCAGTACGCATCGGCGATATTGAAAACGCCGTACTTGCTACCGGTCGAATTGATGCGATTGAGCGGGTCAACGTTGGGGCACAGGTTTCTGGCCAGGTTAAGTCGCTGAAGGTGAAGTTAGGCGATCGTGTCACTAAAGGGCAGCTCATCGCTGAAATTGATGACGTGCCGCAGCGGAATGATTTACGCAACGCAGAAGCTGCTCTCAACGTGGTAAAAGCGGACCTTCAGGCTAAGCAGGCGCAGTTGAAGCAAGCCTCATTGCGTTTTAAGCGCCAGCGCCAGATGTTAAATGAGGATGCCAGCTCGAGAGAAGATTTCGAAACGGCTGAAACCACGCTGGCCAGTACCCGCGCTGAGCTATCGGCACTGAATGCCAAACTCGTCCAGGCGCAAATTGATGTCGACAAGAAAAAGGTCGATTTGGGTTATACAAAAGTTGTTGCTCCCATGGACGGCATTGTTATTGCCGTTGTCACCCAACAGGGCCAAACGGTTAACTCCAGCCAAAGTGCGCCGACCATTATCAAACTCGCACGTCTGGACGTGATGACAATTAAAGCCCAGATCTCTGAGGCGGATATCACGCGAATTTCACCGGGACAGAAAGCCAGATTCACCATTTTCTCTGAGCCGGATAAGCATTATGACGCCACGTTACGTACCGTTGAACTGGCACCTGAGTCGGTTATGAAAGATGATAGCCTTGCCAGCAGTAGCTCAGCCTCAGGGTCAGGCACGTCAAATGCTTCGGTGTACTACAACGCGCTGCTGGATGTCCCCAATCCAGAAAATCGGCTGCGAATTGCCATGACAGCACAGGTGACCTTGCTGGCTGGAGAAGCTAAAAATACGTTACTGGTGCCGATTCAGGCTGTGCACAAGGTGAGTGGCAACAAACAGCAGGTGCAGATATTGACCAGTGATAACCGGCTGGAAACCCGTGAGGTCAAAACCGGCATTACTAACAGTGTGGATATCCAGATCCTGGACGGTGTAAAAGTCGGGGAACATGTTGTGTTATCGCAGCCGGGTGAAAAAGCGCCCGGGGAAGGGTTTGTATCTTGAGTAATATCATAGAACTCAAGGGCATCAGCCGCACCTACAGGAACGGTGGACAGGATCTCACCGTGCTCAAAGGGATTGATTTGACTATCGCTGCTGGGGAGATGGTCGCGATCATCGGCGCCTCCGGTTCCGGTAAGTCAACCCTGATGAATATTATGGGCTGTCTCGATGTCCCTGATTGTGGCGATTACTTTATCAGCGGTCAAAATGCCGCCCAGCTTTCACCTGACGATCTGGCAAGGATCCGCCGTGAGCACATCGGTTTTATCTTCCAGCGTTATCATTTAATGCCCGACCTGAGCGCGTTAAGTAACGTTGAAATTCCGGCGATTTATGCCAATAGTGAGCGCGAAAAGCGCCGTCTGCGCGCGGCGACATTGCTTGGAAGACTCGGGCTGGAAGGTCGTGAACATCATAAACCGGGAGAGCTTTCAGGCGGCCAGCAGCAGCGTGTGAGTATTGCCCGCTCGCTGATTAACGGCGGTGAAATCATTCTGGCGGATGAACCCACCGGCGCGCTGGATACGCAGTCCGGTCAGGAGGTACTGTCAATACTCAGTGAACTGAATCAGCGTGGCCATACCGTGGTTATGGTGACACATGATATGAAGGTAGCGCAGCATGCTAACCGTATTATTGAGCTGCGTGACGGTGAAATTATTTCTGATACCGGCAGTCGTGTTACCTCCGGGGTTGCCCTTAAACGACCTGACAGCGTTCAGCAAAGCTGGTGGCAAAGTATTGTTGACCGTACCCGTGAATCCCTGCACATGGCGTTAAAAGCGATGAATGCGCATCGCCTGCGCACGACGTTAACCATGACGGGCATTATTTTTGGTATCGCCGCGGTTGTTACGGTGGTGGCACTGGGAGAAGGCGCGAAACAGCGAACCCTTGATAATATCAAGGAGCTTGGAACCAACGTGGTGAGCATCTACCCGGGAAGGGATTTCTTTGACGACAGCACTGAAGCCATTCGTACTCTGGTCCCGGCAGACGCCGAAGCATTAGCAAAGCAGGGGTTTGTTGACAGCGTCAGCCCCGAAGTTAACGCTTCCGACAACATTCGCTTTCTGGGTAAATCCGCTACCGCCACGATCAATGGCGTTGGGCGCGATCATTTTCGCGTAAACGGTATTGAACTGTTGCAGGGATCAACTTTCCAGGACGATCGAAATGCCTCGCAGGAAGTCATCATTGATGAAAACGCCCGCAAGGCGTTATTTGACGATGCGGGACTCAAGGCACTTGGGCAAATCGTTTTTCTGGGTTCCGTGCCTGCACGGGTTGTCGGCATCGCCAAAGGGAACAGCCGAAGCTATGCGCCTAATCGCATTAACGTCTGGATGCCTTACAGCACGGTGATGTATCGAATGACAGGAAAACCGGTGTTGACCAGCATCAGCGTAAGGCTTAAGGATGATGTTGCCAACGAGGCAGCGGTCAGCGCTATTTCTCAGCTTCTCACTCAACGCCACGGCGTGAAAGACTTCCAGCTTTATAATTTCGAGCAGATTCGACAATCAATCGAACGGACCTCAATGACCTTTAGCATCCTGATTCTGATGGTGGCCTGCATCTCGCTGATGATCGGCAGCATTGGGGTGATGAATATCATGCTGGTGTCGGTCACGGAACGGACCCATGAGATTGGCGTACGAATGGCGGTCGGTGCGCGTCAGGGCGATATCATGCAGCAGTTTATGATTGAGGCTGTGCTGGTATGTCTAATAGGCGGAGTGTTAGGTATTGCACTGTCGTATGCCGCCGGAGCGCTGTTCACCGCGCTGGCAGGGGGCATTTTCACCGCCATTTATTCGTGGCAGGCCGCTGCTGCCGCATTCTTCTGCTCAACTTTAATCGGCATGATCTTTGGTTATCTCCCTGCCCGCAAGGCAGCAAGGATGGATCCGGTCGTTTCACTGGCCAGCGAGTAACCCATGAAAATATTATCCCCTTTAACGGTATGCCTTGCTGTCCTGCTTAGTGCTGGCTGCGCCGACTCTCTGAAAAGCGACTATCAGCCTCCTGAGGTGAAATACCCTGCCAACTGGTATCAGGCGGATGCTGCGGAGGAGAGGATGCCGTTCGACTGGCAGGCCTTTAACGATCCAGACCTCGACGGCTGGCTGCGGCAGGTGATGGGGCGCAATAACGATGTCGCTGGAGCAGTATTGCGTGTTTATCGCGCCCGCCTGGAAGAAGAGCGGATTGGCATCACAAACGATCCGGGACTAAAAGGTTCGCTCGCGCTTGACGGTAAAAAACAGCTGAACAGCTCAGCCCACTGGAGCAGGGGCAGCGTTGCCAGTATTAATACCAGCTATGAGCTGGATCTGTGGGGCAAAATAGCGCGGCAGCGCGATGCGAAGGCGTGGGCACGTTTTGCCTCGGAAGAGGATCTGCGTTCTGCACGCCTGACGCTGCTTTCAAATGCCAGTAATAATTACTGGCGCTTAGGCTTTATTAACCAGCAGCTGTCTGTCCTGCAACAAAGCATCGACTATGCAAAAGAGACGCTGCGCCTGGCTAACGCGCGTTATGCCGCGGGCGGTGCCTCCTCTCTGGATGTTGTGGATGCTCAGCAGGGCGTGCTTTCGCAGGAAAACAGGCTGGCGGCGTTGAAGAACGAACGTTTACAGGCGCTCAATCAGCAAGCCGTTTTGCTTGGAACCGCGCCGGGCAGCGCGATAGTCGAACCGAAAGCGTTACCAATGGGACCACTGCCGCAGGTCAGTGGAAAGATCCCGGTCAACGTGCTGCGGCATCGACCCGATATCAGCGCTAAAGAGTGGCGGGTACGGGAAGCATTGGCCACCGTTGATGTCCAGCGTACTGCATTTTATCCAGCGTTTAGTCTGACCGGCTCGCTTGGCACCAGCAGCAGCAGCCTTATGGCCTTCCTGGAAAATCCTGTAGGCTCTGTTGGAGCAAACCTGACCCTGCCGTTCCTGGAATGGAGAGAAAGGGGCATGGACGTGAAGATTGCCCGAAACGACTACGAGCAACGGGTTCTGGAGTTTAAACAGGAACTTTACAAGGCGATGAGTAGCATAGAAGATGCGCTTGCTTTGCGTCATCAACTCCTGGAACAGGAGACGCTTCTACGTGAAGGCCTGGAACTGGCGAAAAAATCAGAGAGGCTAAACGAAGTTCGCTATCGCCAGGGCGCGGTGCGAATTTCTTTCTGGCTTGATGCTCAGGAGAAACGCCGTCAGGCCGAACTGGCACTGTATGAAAATCGCTTTAACCAGTTAAATAATCTGGCAAAAATCTATATGGAGTTCGGCGGTTCGGCATCTTTCCCCTGAATTGCGCAGACTCATTTACGTCTGGCAGCAATAGGACTTGCTGCCAGGGCGCAGTTCGCAAGACATCCTTCGTCATTATTCAAACCCATCTCACAAAAATCGTTCCTCCCCTTTGATCGAAATTTCATCTCCGGCTATATGACTAGTCATATCATTTAAATGACTAGTCATATAGGAGGCAACCATGAATCAATCACTGCCAGCCAACTTCTTATGGGGCAACTCGGTGTCGAGCATGCAGACGGAAGGGGCCTGGAATGAGGGCGGAAAGGGGATGTCGGTGTACGACATTCGCGAAGCCGGTGAAAATATCTCTGACTGGAAAGTGGCCACCGACTCCTACCACCGTTATCGGGAAGACTTTGATTTGATGCAGGATCTGGGCATGAACTGCTACCGCTTCCAGATCTCCTGGAGCCGCGTCTGCCCGCAGGGTGACGGCGATTTTAACGACGAGGGTATCGCCTTTTACGACCGCTTTATCGACGATCTGATCGCCCGCGGTATCGAGCCGATGGTCTGCCTCTACCATTTCGATATGCCGCTGGCGCTGGCACAGGAGTACAACGGATTTAACGATCGTCGCGTGGTGGAGGCGTTTATCCGCTACGGCAAAAAGATGATCGACTGCTTTGGTGACCGGGTGAAGTACTGGCTGACCTTTAACGAGCAGAATATTTTCCACATGCCGATAGCCTTCCGCATCTCCGGCTATATGAAGGGGGAGGAAACCCTGCGCGAGCTGTACGAAGTGCAGCATCACACCATGGTGGCGCACATGGCGCTGACCGAGTACCTGCACCAGACTAAGCCGGGCAAGCTGATGGGCGGCATGCTGGCGCACCAGCTGATTTATCCGGCCACCTGCAAACCGCGTGACATCTTCTGCGCCCAGCAGTACGACGAATTCCTCAACCAGAACCTGCTGCGCGTCTTCGCGGGCCAGGGCTACAGCCCGGCGGTGATGGCGGTGGTGGAGCAGGAAGGCTTCGGCGATATCTACCGCGCAGACGATCTCGCGCTGTTTGCGCGCACGAAGAACGACTTTATGGCCTTCAGCTACTACGCCAGCAAAACGCTGGACAGCGATGCCATCCCGGAAGGCACGCCGGTGAACTATTACCTGCTGCACGGCGAGAAAAACAATCCGTACCTGAAGGCCACCGAGTGGAACTGGCAGATCGATCCGCTGGGCTTTCGCACCATCATCACCCGCTATGCCAACGACTGGCGAATGCCAGTATTCCCGATTGAGAACGGCATTGGGGTGATTGAGTCCTGGGATGGCGTAAACCCCATAGAGGATACCTACCGCATTGACTACCACCGGGCGCATATCGAGGCCATGAAAGAGGCGATGTTCGAGGACGGGGCAGAGGTATTGGGCTATCTCGGCTGGGGGTTGATTGACATTCTCAGCTCCCAGGGTGACATGCGCAAGCGCTACGGCGTGGTCTACGTCAACCGTGAAAATCACGACCTGAAAGACCTGAAGCGCGTGCCGAAGAAGAGCTATGCGTGGTTAAAACAGGTAATCCATACCAACGGACGCGAGATGTAAGCCGTACGCTGCCGGGCCGTTTTTGTGACTGATTGATGGGAACTATCCGCTATGTCTGAAACAAAAATAACACCGCACATGCAGTCTTTTGTCGATAAATTTGTTGAGTTCTCGGCGCGCCTGGCAAACCAGGTGCATCTTCGCTCCCTGCGCGATGCCTTCGCCACGGTAATGCCGATTTTCATCCTTGCCGGTCTGGCGGTGCTGGTGAACAACGTGGTGTTTCCCTGGATCTTAGAGGGCGACACGCTCACGCAGTTTAAGGTGTGGGGCGAGGCGATCATCAACGGCACGCTGAACATCGCCGCGCTGCTGCTGGCGCCGATGATCGCCTGGTCGCTGGCGCGCAACAAAGATTTCGACAATCCGGTCTCGGCAGTGGTTATCGCCGTCAGCAGTTTCATCATCATGATGCCGATGCGCTTACAGATTACCCCCGTCGGCAGCGACGCCACGGTAAACGTTACCCAGGTGCTGACGTTCGCCAATATCGGCTCCACCGGGATTTTCGCCGGGGTGCTGATTGGGCTGCTCTCAACCGAGCTGTTTATCGCCATTTCACGGCTGAAGGCGCTGCACATTTCGCTGGGGGAGAACGTACCGCCAGCGGTGAGCAAATCCTTTACCGCGCTGATCCCGACGATCCTCACGCTCTCCCTGTTTGCGGTGCTGGCGGCTATACTGGCGAACGTGCTGCACACGGATCTGATCCATCTCATTACGACATTTATTCAGCAGCCGCTGCGGCTGATCAACACCAGCCTGCCCGGGACGATCTTCATTTACAGCTTCGGTAACTTCCTGTTCACGCTCGGTATTCATCAGTCGGTGGTCAACAGCGTGGTGCTGGAGCCGTTCCTGCTGATCAATACCAATGAGAATATGCTGGCCTTCGCCAACGGCCAGCCGATCCCGCACATCATCAACAACATCTTTGTGCCGACCTTTGGCATGGTGGGCGGGACGGGCAGCACAATCTCATTGCTGATTGCTATCTTCATCTTCTCAAGACAGAAATCAGCGAAGCAGGTGGCGCGTCTGTCGCTGGCGCCGGGTCTATTTAACATCAACGAGCCGGTGATTTTCGGCCTGCCGATAGTCTTTAACCTGCCGCTGATGATCCCGTTTGTGCTGCTGCCCGCTATCGGGATTTACTTTGCGTGGCTCTGTACCACGCTGGGGCTCATGTCGCGCTGCGTGGTGATGATCCCGTGGACGACCCCGCCGATCCTCAGCGCCTGGCTGGCGACGGCGGGGGACTGGCGGGCGGTGGTGGTGCAGTTGGCAATCATCGTATTTGGTGTATTCTTCTACCTGCCTTTCCTCAAAGTTGCCGAGCGAGTGGCGTTGAAAAACAGCGGGACAGAACACTAATTTAAGGAAGGACGATGGCGGCGAAGTACATCACCATAGCGCGGGAAATTAAGAAACGCATTATCACCCAGCAGTACGCCGCCAATGAACCTCTGCCGGACCAGTTCGCGCTGGCGGCGGAGTTCAGCACCAGCCGGATGACCATTCAGCAGGCGATGCGTCAGCTGATCGTAGAAGGGCTGGTCTATACCCGACAGGGGCAGGGCACGTTCATCCGCAAAAATTTCCTCCAGCTTTCCCAGTGGGATCTCTCCGGCAGCGACTACTTCGGGGCGACCAAAACCTGGGAACATTTAGGCACGGTGACGAGTCAGGTGGTGCACTTCGAACTGCGCTTCCCGAACGAGAAAGAGCAGGCATCGCTGATGATAAATCCGGATACGCCGATCTATGACTTTATCCGTCTGCGTTTACTGAACGGTGAGCCGATGTCTCTGGACGCTACGGTAATGCCGCTCAATCTGGTGCCCGGTCTGAACAAAACCCATCTTGAAAGTTCGGTATTCCGGTATGTACAGGAGACGCTGGGGCTGAAGATCATGGGATCGTATCGGGTGGTGCGGGCGCTGAAGCCCAGTGCGCTGGATATGCAACACCTTGTCTGCGAGCCAACCGACCCGGTGCTGGAGGTAGAGCAGGTGATCTATCTTGAAGATGGTACGCCGCTGGAGTACGCCCATTGTCACTATCGCTATGACCATGGCGGCATCGTTATCGTGAATAACGGATAAAAAAAAGCGGGCCCCGCGGCCCGCTTTTTTAATTCTCACGATTAGTTCAGACGCACCGGCATACCGGAACGGTTCTGAATCGCCTGATCAACGATGGTCGTGTCAACATCCGCCTGAGAGGTGACGGACTGCACCGCGCTGGTCAGCTTAATCGGTACGATTTCGTTGTTGTTGATCTGATCTTCGCTGGTGGACAGCGGGTTATGCACTTCAATGTAACGGCTGCCGTCCGGCTCTGACGTCGCTTTCACCGGTTCGTTAATGAACTGCACGCGCGTACCGACCGGCACGTTATCGAACAGGAATTTGATGTCTTCATTACGCAGACGCACGCAGCCGTGGCTTACGCGCAGGCCGATACCGAAGTTGGCGTTAGTACCGTGAATGGCATACAGACGTCCAATGTACAGCGCGTACAGACCCATCGGGTTATCCGGGCCGGCAGGCACAACGGCTGGCAGCGGTTCGCCGGCAGCAATGTACTCAGCGTGCATTTTGGCGGTCGGCGTCCAGGTTGGGCCCGCTTTCTTACGCTCCACTTTGGTGGTCCAGTTCAGCGGAGTGTCTTTACCCAGCTGACCGATACCGATAGGCAGCACGATCACGGTGTTGGTGCCTTTCGGGTAGTAATACAGACGCATTTCGGCGCTGTTAATCACGATACCTTCGTGCACGGTATCCGGCAGGATCAGCTGCTGTGGAATGTTGAGTACGGTACCCGCTTTCGGCAGATACGGGTCAACGCCCGGGTTCGCCTCCAGCATGTTCGACAGACCGAGCTGATACTGCGCCGCGAAGTATTCCAGCGGCTGAGAGTTCCCTTCCGGCACCGTCACCACCTGGTTTTCACCCACCAGACGGCTTCCGTCTGTCGGCAGGGGATACGTCACCGCAGACGCGGTCTTACAAAAACCTACTACGGCTAACGCCGCCGCAAAAAGCGTTGTTAATTTCATGTTCATGTTATGCGAGGTATCTAAGCCATTCTGGCGATGAGTTGATAAGTCTGAATCGGTAATGGGAGCGCATTATATGTGCATTCCCGTTAACTGGGAATTCAGATGTGTACGAAATCACATTTTTTTCGATTTTGTTAAAGTTTAGTGGATTACCGCAACAGGGGATCTCAATTCGGAATTGTGGCATAATGCCGCGTTTATCACACTTTTCGCAGGAATCTCTCCGTGTTAGTTACCAGCAATGTCACTATGCAGTTTGGCAGTAAGCCGCTGTTCGAAAACATTTCCGTCAAATTTGGCGGCGGCAACCGTTACGGCCTGATTGGTGCCAACGGTAGCGGAAAATCCACCTTTATGAAGATCCTCGGCGGTGACCTGGAGCCAACGCTCGGTAACGTGTCGCTCGACCCTAACGAGCGCATCGGTAAGCTGCGTCAGGATCAGTTCGCCTTCGAAGAGTTCACCGTGCTCGACACCGTGATCATGGGGCACGCGGAGCTGTGGGAAGTGAAGCAGGAGCGCGATCGTATCTACGGTCTCGCTGAGATGAGCGAAGAAGACGGTTACAAAGTGGCCGACCTGGAAACGCAATACGGCGAAATGGACGGCTACTCTGCGGAAGCGCGTGCGGGCGAACTGCTGCTGGGCGTCGGTATTCCGGTTGAACAGCATTACGGCCCGATGAGCGAAGTCGCGCCAGGCTGGAAGCTGCGTGTGCTGCTGGCACAGGCGCTGTTCTCTAACCCGGACATCCTGCTGCTCGACGAACCGACGAACAACCTGGACATCGACACCATCCGCTGGCTGGAGCAGACGCTGAACGATCGCGACAGCACCATGATCATCATCTCGCACGACCGTCACTTCCTGAACATGGTGTGTACCCACATGGCGGATCTGGACTACGGCGAGCTGCGCGTTTATCCGGGCAACTACGATGAGTACATGACGGCGGCAACCCAGGCGCGCGAGCGTCTGCTGGCCGACAACGCCAAGAAGAAAGCGCAGATTGCTGACCTGCAATCCTTCGTCAGCCGCTTCAGCGCCAACGCCTCTAAATCGCGCCAGGCAACGTCGCGTGCCCGTCAGATCGACAAAATCAAGCTGGAAGAGGTTAAAGCCTCCAGCCGTCAGAACCCGTTCATCCGCTTCGAGCAGGACAAGAAGCTGTTCCGTAACGCGCTGGAAGTGGAAGCCCTCACCAAAGGCTTCGATGAAGGCCCGCTGTTCAAAAACTTCAACCTGCTGCTGGAAGTGGGCGAGAAGATTGCCATCCTCGGCGCCAACGGCGTGGGTAAATCCACTATGCTGAAAACCCTGGTGGGTGAACTGCAACCGGATAACGGTACCGTGAAATGGTCTGAAAACGCGCAGATTGGTTACTACGCGCAGGACCATGAATATGAGTTTGAAAACGATCTGACCGTCTTCGACTGGATGAGCCAGTGGAAGCAGGAAGGCGACGACGAGCAGGCGGTACGCAGCATTCTGGGGCGTCTGCTGTTCAGCCAGGACGACATCAAAAAGCCCGCCAAAGTGCTCTCCGGTGGTGAAAAGGGCCGTATGCTGTTCGGCAAGCTGATGATGGAAAAACCGAATATTCTGGTGATGGACGAACCGACTAACCACCTGGATATGGAATCTATTGAGTCGCTGAACATGGCGCTGGAGATGTATCAGGGCACCCTGATCTTCGTCTCTCACGACCGGGAGTTCGTCAGCTCGCTGGCGACCCGCGTGATCGAAATTACGCCAGAGCGCGTGGTGGACTTCACCGGTAACTACGAAGATTACCTGCGCAGTAAAGGTATCGAGAGTTAAAAAAATAGCCGGGTGGCGGCTTCGCCTTACCCGGCCTACGTTCTATCCCCTCTCCCTGTGGGAGAGGGTTAGGGTGAGGGCAACAGGCCGCACTACACCACCCACTCGCCCCCTTCAACTCCGTTCACCCGCAACGTACGTTTTTCCCCCGCCGGTAATGACACCTTCAGCGCCTTCCATGCCGGACGATAGTCGCCGCGCGCATTCACCTTCAGGTTGATACTTGCGCCGTCGCACTCCATCTCCCATTCCACCCACAGCGCGTTGCCGTTCTGGTAGCCCCAGCTTTCGCCGTCATCCTCAAACAGCAGCCCGGCGGTGGTGCCGACGCCTTTCACCGGGAACAGTTTCAGCTCACGGGTATCGTCTTTATCGGCGCTCACGTGACGGATGCGTTCGCTGAGCGGCAAACCGGCCCCGGCGCGTACCAGCAGCGGCAGCTTTTCCAGCGGCGCATCAAGGACGATCGCCTGGCCGCCCGCATACCACGCGTGGGTGTAAAAATCGTACCAGCCCGTTTCGTTATCCGGCAGCCAGACGCGGCGCTCGCGCTGCCCGGCTTCGACGACGCTGGCCACCAGCAGGTCACGGCCCAGCAGGAAGTCGTCGCACTCTTCAAAGGTCTGCGCATCGTGCTCATGATCGAGGAAGGTCGGGCGCAGCATCGGCTCGTCGTCGGCGTGCGCCTGCCAGAGCAGGGTGTAGAGGTACGGCAGCAGGCGGTAGCGCAGTTCAATGGCGCTGCGAATCGCAGGCGTGACACCCGGGTACATCCACGGCTCGTTCACCGTGTGATCATCGTTCCACGAATGAATGGTAAAGCGCGGGTGCATCACGCCGTTCTGTACCCAGCGCACGAACAGCTCGGCATCCGGCTTGTCGCCGGAGAAACCGCCGACGTCGTGACCGACGTTGAACAATCCGGACAGGCTCATGCCCAGCCCCATGCGGATGTTATAACGCAGGGTGTCCCAGTTGGTGCGGTTGTCGCCGCTCCAGGTCTGAACGTAGCGCTGCATCCCGGCACAGCCGGAGCGGGAGATCAGATACGGACGTTTCTCCGGCGCAAAGCGCTGCTGCGCTTCCAGCGAGGCGCGCATCATCAGCAGCGGCATCACCGGGCGAATGTGCTTGATGGCGATCTCCTGACCGAAGCCATAGCAGCGCGCTTCCCCGTCCCACACTTCATACTCGTTGTTGTCGTTCCAGGTGGAGTCGATGCCCATCTCCAGCAGCTGCGTGGTCACGCCGTTCTGCCACCACTGCACCGTCTGCGGGTTGGTGAAGTCGAGATGCGATCCTTCGTCATCCCAGAAGCTGGAACGTTCAGGCGCATCGGTTTCTGAATCACGAATGAACAGGCCGCGTTCCGCCACTTCGCTGTAGCGGGGATGATCCTGCAACAGACACGGCTTGATGTTGGCCGCAAGCCGCAGCCCCGCGTCGTGGAACGCCTGGCTCATCACCTTCGGCTGCGGCACTTTGTCGTAGTTCCAGTTAAAGACGTAGCGCTTGCCGTTAATCGAGGTATAGCCGGAGGAGAGCTGGAACGAGTCGCACGGAATGGCATGCTCATCGCACAGGCGGATGAAGTTCATCAGCTGGTTTTGCGCGTCCGGCGCGTCGGTGTAGTGCATGGTCGAGCCGCTGTAGCCCAGGCTCCACTTCGGTCCGAACAGCGTTTTCCCCGTCAGGCGCACGAAGGCTTTCGTCACGTCCAGCACGCGCTTGCCGGTGAAGAGGTAGTAGTCAATATCGCCCGCTTCCGCCTGCCAGCGGCGGTAGGCGGTGTGATAGTTGTCGATCTCGTTACCCAGATCCAGCCAGCAGCTGCTCAGGTTATCGTAGAACAGACCGTAGCTCACGTCATCGCGACGGGTGAGGGTGAACGGGATGTGCTTGTAAAGCGGATCGGTGCTGGCCGCGTTATAGCCCATCGCGTCCAGGTTACGCATCTCATAGCGTTTGCCGTTGCGCTGTAAATCACCCGCTTTCTCACCCAGACCGTAAAAACGTTCATCCTTACGACGGCTAAGATAGTGCGCCACGCCGTCACCGTGGGCGTTCAGCAGGTAGGCGCTGGTCGGGCGGTCATTGACCAGCGGCTGCCACTCGCCCGCCTCATTGCGGTAGTGCCACTCCAGCCACAGCGGCTGGTGGACGGTGACGCGCAGCTGTTCAGTCGCTACGGTTAACGTGTCGTCCTGCTGCGTCAGCGTCCAGGCAGGGCAGGTGAAGCCGCTGACATCGTCACGACGGCGGCCTTCCCACGGCACATCTTGTTCCGGCGCGATGCTCCAGGTGCGGTTCAGCGCCAGCTCGCCTTTACGTTTGATCAGCACACGGAACAGATTCTCTTCCAGCACATACAGACACAGGCGGTGCTGATTATCGATCAGCAGTTCCAGATGGTTTGCTGACTGCTTATCTACGGTCCAGTTTTTCAGGGTTTTCATATGCAATACATCCACTATCAGGCGCGCTTGGCGCGACGTTCAGCAATAAATGCTACCAGGAAGACAGCGCCAATCAGGTCAAAGAAGCCCATGGCAATAAAAAGCGGGTTAAAGCCGATTTTGTCGGCGGTCACACCGATTAACAGTGAGAACAGGAAGCTGGCGATCCACGCCGCCGAGCCGCGCATGCCGTTGACGGTCGCCATCTGGCCTTTGTCGAACGACTCCACGACCAGGGCGCTCAGCATGCAGGAGATGATCTGGTGCCCGAAGCCGCCGATAGAGATCAGCACGATGGTGATATACGGGTCGCGGGTCACGGCTACGACGGCCAGAGAAATCATCAGAAACGCGCCGGTGACGGAGCTGGCTACCACCGAGTTGACGCGGGTGCAGCCAAACCAGCGGGTGTAGAGCCGGGTCAGGTAGCCGCTCGCCACGCTGCCGAGGTCGGCGGCCAGGAACGGCAGCCAGGCGAACATCGCGATCTGTTTCAAATCCATACCATGCTCTTTGGCGAGGTACAGCGGCACCCAGAAGCTCAGCACGGCCCAGGCCGGTTCCGCCATAAAGGCCGGGATGGCGATACCGTAGAACCGTTTGTTCTTCGAGACGGTTTTCAGCGCGGTCAGGAAGGGCAGTTTGACCGGCGCAGGTTCGTTATCCTGCTTGATAAACGCCAGCTCATCGCGGCTCAGGTTTGGGTGCTGTTCCGGGTTGTGATAAAACGCCCACCACAGGATCACCCACAGCAGCGCCAGCACGCCGGTAAACATAAACGCACCCTGCCAGCCGAACGACGCGTGAGCAAAGTAGATGATAGGCGGGGCCAGCATGGCCCCAATGGAGAAGCCTACCCCCGCCCAGCCTGCGGCAACAGGGCGCTCTGATTTCGGGAACCATTCACCGATGGTTTTGGCGTTCGCTGGCGTGGCGGCGGCTTCGGACGCACCCATAAAGAAGCGCAGAATCGCCAGGTGCAGCCAGCTTCCGGCACCCGCGTGGAAGATACACATCAGCGCCCAGATCCCGGCGCAGACCATAAAGCCGATTTTCAGGCCGATAACGTCAATCAGCCAGCCGCACAGGGGCTGGAAAATGGTGTAGGCGATCTGGAACGCGCCGACGATCCAGGAGTACTGCTCGGTGGTGATCCCGAGGCTCTCTTTCAGTTCAGGGGCGAGAATACCTAACGAATTACGGGTGATGTAGTTAACGGTCACGCCGAGAAGAAACAGCACCAGTACGTACCAGCGCAGGTTCCTGATGACGCGACGTGTTTTGCTTGTCGCTACGGTGTTATTGATGTCCTGACTCATTTTCTTCTCCACAAGACGGACGGTAAGGGGACAAAGGTTCAGGTGTCACACAGCGTCAGGCGTTTGAAAGTTATCTGTTTTAGAGCGCTAAGCTGCTATACAACTAGTATGGAAGTTGTGTGACAGGTTCACCTTAAGAAAGAAATTGGGCAGGGAATAGTGGATTTTGTGCAAACTTTCTCATAACCGAGGTTTAATTTTCGGCATTATGGCCTTCTCGCAAGTTATTACCTGATAAACAAGTTGTGAAAATTTTTTCATTTCACATCCGGAGCCAGATCACAAAATGGACAAAAGGCTTAAAATCACCGAAATCGCCGCCCGGACGCAGCTCTCCATCAGCACCGTTTCTCGCGTGCTGGCGGGGAAGGCAAACACCAGCGAAAAAGCACGGGCAAAGGTGCTGGCGTGCGCGCGGGAGCTGGGGGTAATGGACGGCATGGCGGCGGGGCGTCTGCTGCTTAACAGCCTGGCGGTGTTTGCCCCGCAGCGGGCGTTTGACGAGCGGTCCGACATCTTTTACTACCGCGTCATCCAGAGCGTGAGCAAAGGGCTGGCCTCGCACGAGGTTCGCCTGCGTTACTGTGCGCTGGAGGAGAACGACAGCGATGCCCAGCTGTTTCTGGCCCGCATGAACGAAGCGGACACCCAGGCGGCGATCCTCCTTGGTATCGACGATCCGCATATCCACGATCTGGCGGTAGACGTGGGCAAACCCTGTATGCTGATTAACTGCCGGGACCGCCACATGCGCCTGCCCGCCGTCGCGCCGGATCATCGCGCGATTGGCGAGCGGGCGGCAGAGTACCTGTTCGAGATGGGGCACCGGGAGGTGATGAACGTGCTGTGCCTGCGTCGCTACACCATGGAGCTGCGCCTGTCCGGGATCCGCGACGCGTGGCACGGTCATAACCTCAGGTTCAGCGACAGGCGCGACCTGCTGATGGTGTCCAGCTTCAGCGCCAGAGAGACGGAGCAGCTGGTAAGCGAGTGGCTTCACCAGCAGAAAGGGAAGGACCTGCCAACGGCGTTCCTGGTTGGTGGTGATTTTATGGCGGCGGGGACCATCAGCGCGCTGCAAAAACACGGTCTGCGCGTGCCGCAGGATGTCTCGGTGATGAGCATCGACGGCTTTAATCTCGCGGCGATTCAGGATGTGCCCTTAACCGCGGTACATGTTCCGCGTGATGAGCTGGGAACGGAAGCGGTGCATATGCTCCAGCAGCGGCTGATGCGCCCGGACGCGCCGGTGGGAACATTGCTGCTAAACGGCACGCTGACCGTGCGGGAGTCGGTCCGGCGGATACGTCAGGGGAAACGACGTACCGCCGTAGAGCGGGAAGGGCTGTACGACGGTTAAGCCATGCCCAGCGCGCGCCTGCCGTGGATGTTGAGATCGGCCACGGTAAAGCGGCCCTGCCAGCTTTTCTCATAATCCTCGCGCGGGAAATCGCCCGGTGACGCGCCGGTTTCCAGCGCTTCCTTGACCTTTTTCGCATAGGCGAGATTCTTCTCGCACATTGGCGCGGCAGGAATATACATCACGTTGCCCCAGCCCTGCTGATTTTCCACCGGCGCGACGGAGTGGATCACATCGCAGTGCCACCACACGGAATCACCGGCTTCCAGCGCCGGAATGCTGGTTAACGCTTCGATCAGCAGCGGATGCCACTTCTCAGAAATCGGCAGCACGCGCCCCGGCGCCACGCCGCACAGCTCGTCTTCCGGCACGTCGTCCAGCAGCGGACGCAGCAGAATATAGGCCATTGCCTCCGGGATCGGCACCACGTGCAGCAAGCCCTGTCCGGGGATCATGTCCGACAGCGCCGTCCAGCCCTGGAAGGTGCGGAACACCGAGCATTTGGTGGTGTTATCCACGGTGTACTCTTCCACTTCGGTACGGTGCGCGGCGTTCCACGGATCGTATTTATCAACGTTGCCGTCAAACACGCGGGCAAAGACCTGCTGATAAGCGGGCAGCAGCCAGCGCTCCAGCGCGCCAGAATCAGTGTGTGCGCCAAGTCCCTTCGAGGTGGTTCCCGGTGGACGACGGCGGATGCGGTCCGGGTAAATCACGCTCACGTCCGGGTCGAACCACTGCTTGCCGTTGCTCTCAAATGTCCATAAACGGTTCAGGAACGACTGTACCTGCGCCATCTCTTCACTCTGGCGCGCCTGCATTTGCGCCTGCGACCAGTAGATCGGGTAAATCTCCGGACGAGAGGCCGTTAAGGTGCCGAAGAAGTTATCGCCGGGTCCTTTATACACCTCGTCAAACTTATTCAGATCGAGGTAGTCGAGCATCGACTGATCCCACGCCAGCGCCTGCTCGCGCGGGAAATGGCCTTTGATCACCGCGCAGCCGCGACGTTTAACCGCTTCGCGCTGTTCGGCGGTGATCGTGCCGTTTTTCACGTCGGCAAAGGGGATCACTGGCCAGACGGTTTCGCCTTTGTTTTTGAGAGCGTTGATTTCCGCCACGCGGGTGGCGATTTTATCGCTGAGCCGGTCGAACACCGCCTGCACATCGCCGATCTGCGCGCGTAATTCACGTTTCATCTGACGGATTGCCGCTTTATGGTCCGCTGGCAACGTTTCGCTGGTAAAGGTCATAACTGCCTCGCATCTTTCATTCGAAAGTAAAAGTGTCTACAAGTGATACTTTAAGTTAAAAAAAAGTTAATGCAAGTTTAAAACCTTGACGGGTGCCACAGGATGGGAAAAGAGTGAGAGGCCGGAGCGAGGCTCCGGCAGGTAGGGGGATCAGGCGTCGAACGGGGAGTGCGCGTCGAGCACGGCCTGAATCACATTCAGCGCGCCCTGATGGTTGTTATCGTCGGTAGTGTAACGGCTGACCTCTTTAATGCTGTCCGCCGCGTTGCCCATCGCAAAGGAGTATTTCACCAGCTTCAGCATTTCCGCATCGTTGCCGCTGTCGCCAATGCCGACGCACGCCTGAGGTGAGACTTTCCAGCGTTTAAGCAGGCGGCTGATGCCGTTGGCCTTGTGCAGGCCGGGGATAATCAAATCGACAAAACCGAAGCCGCTGGTGACCGGCTTCATGATGCCGTCCAGGGAGACATGCAGTTTATCAACCAGATTCGGGATATCGCTGTCCGGCAGGTTCAGGGAGAATTTAAACAGCACGTCGTCAATTTCGCGGTAATCGCTGATGGGTTTTAAGCGATGGTAGTGTTTCGACATCAGCTTCACGAACGCTTCTGGTGCTTTATCGCTGACGTACGCGCTCTCCAGCCCGCAGGCCACAAAGTTCAGCCCTTTGTCTTTCAGCAACTCGCCAATGACGATCTGCGACTCATGACGCGTCAGTTCGCCGTGGAAAATCTGTTCGCCGTGATCGAAGACCAGCGCGCCGTTTTCCGCGACGAAGGAGATCTGATCTTTCAGCTCCGGGAAGAAGGAGATGAGCTGGTAATACTGGTTGCCGCTGGCGACAACAAATTCAATGTCGCGGGCTTTAAGCTGCTCAAACTGTGCCTGGAAGCGGTCACGATCGTACTGCTTGGCATCATCAAGGAAAGTTCCGTCCATATCGGTGACGATAACTTTTACGGTCATACTGTGCTCCTGGGTCACTGCGTTTGAAACATTCTAATAACAAGGTGACGGGGAGCACAAATTTAATTTCGAATGAAAGTCAGAAAGCCGGGTGGCGGCTTCGCCTTACCCGGCCTACGGGGGGACAATGTAGGCCCGGTAAGCGAAGCGCCACCGGGCGTTTTTTTACAGCGTATGCTCAGTACGGGCAATAATATCGTCCTGCGCATCCGGCGACAGGGCGGTGAAGAACGCCGAGTAACCCGCGACGCGCACCACCAGGTCACGATACTGATCCGGGTGTTTCTTCGCTTCCAGCAGCGTTTCGCGGGAGACGATGTTGTACTGAATGTGCCAGCCTTTATGCACCTCGAAGAAGGTGCGCAGCAGCACCATCAGCTTTTGGCGATCGCTGTCGTTTTCCAGCGTCGACGGGTTCAGCTTCTGGTTTAGCAGCACGCCGCCGAGAATCGCTTCCGTCGGCAGTTTACCCACGGAGCCAATCACCGCCGTCGGGCCGAGGTGGTCGGTACCGGAGGCCGGGCTTGCCCCTTCCGCCAGCGGGGTGTGGGCTTTACGGCCGTCCGGCGTTGCCATGGTTGCTGCGCCAAACGGCACGTTTGCGGAGATAGAAGACGTGCCCGCATAGTAGTTACCCCCAATCGGGCCGCGGCCGTAGCGTGGGTTATGGTACTGCTTCAGCTCTTCAATGTAGGTTTCGTAGGCACGGGTCAGCAGCAGGTCCACGCTGTCGTCGTCGTTGCCGTACTTCGGCGCGCCGTTGATCAGGCGCTGGCGCAGCTGCTCGTGGGTCAGCCCTTCGAAGTCATCCGCCAGCGCCGCCGCCAGCTGTTGCTGACCGATAACACCCTGGTCAAACACCAGCTTCTTCACCGCTGCCAGGCTGTTGCCGAGGTTGGCGATCCCCACCTGTAGGCCGGAAACCCAGTCATACTTCGCGCCGCCCTGCTTAATGCTTTTCGCGCGTTCGATACAGTCGTCCACCAGCGCCGAGCAGAGAATATCGTGGACGTTCTCTTCCAGCATGGTGTCCACCACGTACTCGATCTCAATGGATTTGCGGGTGTAGTAGCGGATCTGGTTATCCCACGCCGCCATGACCTCATCGAAATTCCCGAAATTACCGGCAGAAAGCGCTTTTTCCTGCGGCAGGAACACCTGGCCGCTGGTGGCGTCGCGACCGCCTTCCAGCGCCGCCAGCATCACGCGGGCGAAGTTGATAAAGCTCATGCCGGTGCAGCGATAGCCCCACTTGCCGCCGACGGCGGTTTCGATGCAGCCAATCGCCGCATAGTCATACGCGTCCTCTCGTTCCACGCCGAGCTTGATAAATTCCGGGATCACGATTTCATCGTTGTTAAACGCCGGCATCCCGAAGCCGCAGCGGATCACCTGCACGCAGGCGTCGAGGAAGTCGTTGCTCATGCCCGCGTGGTAGCGCACGCTCAGGTTTGGCTGGGTGGAGCGCAGGCGACCGCAGGACTCCAGAATCGCGTAGGAGAGCGGGTTGACCGCGTCCATCGGCTCACCGTTGACCAGCTTCTGGCCGCCGATGGTGACGTTCTGATACAGCGGGCTGCCCGCAGAGGCTTTGGAGTGTGAGCCGGAGCGGATTTTATTCACTTCCAGCAGCTTCAGCCAGCAGCTGTGCAGCAGCTCAATGGCGTGCTCGCGATCCAGACTCTGGTCCAGCTCCACGTCGCGGCGGTAGTACGGGTAAAGGTACTGGTCCATACGGGCAAAGGAGACGGAGTGACCGTTGGACTCAATTTGCAGGATCAGCTGAATGAAGTAGCACAGCTGTAGCGCCTGCCAGAAGGTTTTTGGTGGTTGGTGGGCGATGATGTCGCAGTTTTCCGCCATGGCCAGCAGCTCGTCGCGGCGGCTGGCGCGGGTTTCTGTCGCGGCCATTTCACGCGCCAGATCGGCAAAGCGTTTGATGTGCAGGCTTACGGCTTCCAGCACGATATCAATGGCTTTCAGGAACTGATCGCCGTGCAGATCGTCCAGCACCGTCAGGTTGATGCGCGAGCGGCGCTCGGCCACTTTCGCGCGCAGGCCGTCGAGCCCTTTCTCCAGCACCAGCGGGAAATTCACCGCCAGGTGCGCGTCGCCGGAGGTCATGTTACCTTCGGCTTTGATGATGCCGGTTTCCAGCAGGCCTTTCTGCTCGTCGGTAAACATACCGTAGCAGCGATCCTGCACCGTCTGGCCGCGCCACCACGGGCAGATCGCATGCAGGACGCGCTTGTTCTCTTCGCTGACCGCGAAGCCCGCACCCGGACGGTCCGCCAGATCGTCAATCTCTTTCTCAATCCACGAGACGGTGTATTCCGGGAAGATCGGTGCGGCGCGCACTTCGCTGGCCTGGTTACCGATAATCAGCTCGTCATGCTTGATCCAGATAGTACGTTTTGCCAGGTGGTGGGCGAGGGCCAGGGCGCGACGGACCGGGATCGGCTTGTCCATGTGCTGCTGATACATTTCGGTGTAATGCTGCGCGCGCTCGGTACAGACCGGCGGCTTAACGATATGCACCAGTGCCGTTTTGTGCGCCTTGATGCGCTCGCTGAGGGTGTTGAGATTCAGGGTGGTCATAAGTTTATCCTCGTAAGGTCGCGGTTAACCCTTTCTGGCAGGCATACTGCTGCGCGAAGTCCAGCAGGGCAGGGTTATCCAGCGGTTTGTCAGGGGCAAAGTAGGGTTGGCCGAGCAGGGTGTATTTGTTCATGCCCAGCGTGTGATACGGCAGAAAATGAATATCGTGAACGCCGAGTTCGTCGGCGGCGAAATTGGTAATGGCGGTAACCGACGCTTCATCGGCGTTAAAGCCCTGGATCAGCGGCACGCGAATGGTGATTTTTTTCCCGGCGGCGGCCAGGCGCTTCAGGTTGTCCAGGATCCGTCTGGCTGAGCCATCGGTCCACTGTTTAAATACGTCACTGTCCACATGTTTCAGGTCCGCCAGGAACAGATCGACATACGGCAGTGACGGCTCGATATAATGCCAGGGTACGTGAAGGCAGGTTTCAACGGCGGTATGAATGCCTTGTTCATGGCTGGCTTTAAACAGGGCATGTGCCAGCGCCGGGTTCATGAACGGCTCGCCGCCGGAGAGGGTGATCCCGCCGCCGCTGCGGTCGTAGAAGGGCTTGTCGCGCAGCACGGTGGCCATAATCTCCTCCACCTGCTTCTCTTCACCGCAGACGGTAAGCGCCTGGGTCGGGCAGCAGTCGGTAAGGGCAGTGAGCGTCTCGTCGTTAAGCTTCTCACGATGAATGACCAGCCCGTTCAGCGCGCGTTCAACACACCCCGGCGCGGCCTGCTGACACAGGTCACAGCCGTCCAGGCACAGGCGGGCATCAAACAGGACGTCCCGCGTGCGGGAGCGGCTTTCCGGGTTCTGACACCAGCGACAGCCCAGCGAGCAGCCTTTCAGGAATACCACGGTTCGAATACCGGGACCGTCGTGGGTGGAGTAACGCTGTATATTGAAGATCATTTTCTTGCCCTCGAGTTACATATGAAGATTAAATTACTTTCGAATGAAAGTTATCTTGATATGGGTCAATTCCTGAGCAGGTTTTGCTGTGATAGGGTAAGTGCAGGCTAATTTTGAGGGTGACATCATGGAACTTTATCTCGACACATCTGACGTTGCGGCAGTCAAAAAGCTGGCGCGTATCTTCCCGCTGGCGGGCGTGACCACTAACCCAAGCATTGTGGCGGCGGGTAAAACGCCTCTGGAAGAGCTGCTGCCCGCGCTGCACGACGCGCTGGGCGGCAAGGGCCGGCTGTTCGCTCAGGTGATGGCGAAGACCGCCGAGGGAATGGTGGAAGACGCACGTAAGCTGCGCGCGATAATCAATGACCTGGTGGTGAAAGTGCCCGTGACCGCTGAAGGGCTGGCGGCGATCAAAATGCTGAAAGCAGAAGGGATCCCGACGCTGGGTACGGCGGTGTACGGCGCAGCACAGGGGATGCTCTCCGCACTGGCGGGGGCTGAGTATGTGGCTCCTTATGTGAACCGCGTGGACGCGCAGGGCGGGGACGGGATCCAGACGGTGGTCGAACTGCAACAGCTGCTGACCCTGCATGTCCCGCAGTCAAAAGTGCTGGCGGCGAGCTTTAAAACCCCGCGCCAGGCGCTGGACTGCCTGCTGGCAGGGTGCGAGTCCATCACGCTGCCGCTGGACGTGGCGCAGCAGTTTATTACCTCTCCGGCCGTGGATGCGGCAATTGTGAAGTTTGAGCAGGACTGGCAGGGGGCGTTTGGGCGGACGTCTGTCTGATGCGGTTGCCGGGTGGCGCTAACGCTTACCCGGCCTACGTTTGCATCGCTGTTGCCGGGTGGCGCCGTTCGAGCCGTTGTAGGTCGGGTAAGGCAAAGCCGCCACCCGACTTTTTTACTGGCTACACACCTCACACCCGGGGTTACGCATCAGCTTCATCTCGCGGAACTGGCAGGTCATCGCGTCATACATCACGATTTTACCCGCTGCGGGCGTGCCGTAGTGCGCCAGCACTTTGATCGCCTCCATCGCCTGCAAGGAACCGATAACGCCAACCAGTGGCGCCATCACGCCCGCCTCGACGCAGGTCAGCGCATTCTCGCCAAACAGACGGCTCAGGCAGCGGTAGCAGGGCTCTCCTTCAGCGTAGGTGAAGACGCTGATTTGCCCCTCCATGCGGATGGCCGCGCCGGAAATCAGCGGCGTTTTACGGGCAAAGCAGCCCGCATTGAGCTGGTTGCGAATGGCGACGTTATCGGTGCAGTCCAGCACCAGGTCATGCCGTGCAATCTGGGCAAACAGCGCGTCGTCATCCAGCATCGCGTCAATCAGGGTGAACTGAACGTTGGGGTTAATGCGCGCCAGCGCCGTGCGTGCTGATTCCACTTTAGGCTGACCGACCGTCGCGTCACTGTGCAGCGTCTGGCGTTGCAGGTTGGACACCGACACGGTGTCGAAATCCAGCAGCGTCATGCTGCCGATGCCCGCCGCAGCTAGATATTGCGCCGCCGCGCAGCCCAGCCCGCCAAGACCCACAACCAGCACGCTGGCCGCCTTGAGCGCTTCCTGGCCCTCGAAATCAAACCCGCGCAGCACGATCTGGCGGTTATAGCGCATCATCTCCGGGTCGCTCAGTTCCACCGTCATGTCAGCCTCCGAACAGGTGGTTAAAGCGTTCCACTTCAACCCATTCGCCCGCCTCAACGTGGCCGCGATCGCGCTCCAGCACGATAAAGCAGTTACCCTGACTGAAGGAGCTAAAGATGTGCGAACCCTGATGCCCGGTGGTGCTCACCTCCAGCTCGCCGTCGGCGTTGCGCGCCAGAATGCCGCGCTGGAAATCGAGACGGCCCGGTGATTTTTTGAGGCGCGTTGCCGCCCGCACGCGCACGCGCTCCGGCAGCGGGCTGGCATTGTTGCCTGAAAGCTTCGCCAGCAGCGGGATCACCAGCTGGTAGAAGGTCAGCGCGGCGGAGACCGGGTTACCCGGCAGGCCACAAAACCAGCTGTGCGGAAGTTTGCCAAACGCGAACGGTTTGCCCGGTTTAATCGCCAGCTTCCAGAAAGCGATTTCACCCAGCTCTTCAAGCAGGGTTTTGGTGTAATCCGCTTCGCCAACCGATACGCCGCCGGAGCTGATCACCACGTCGGCAGAGGCGTCAGCGTCGATAAACGCCGCGCGCAGTTTTTGCGGATCGTCAGGAATGATACCGAGGTTAATCACCTCGCAGCCCAGCTGCTCAAGCATCAGGTGCACCGCCAGACGGTTGGTGTCGTAAATCTGCCCCTCGTTCAGCGGCTGACCCGGAAGCTGTAGCTCGTCTCCCGTGGAGAACACCGCCACGCGCACTTTGCGGATCACGTCAATCTCCGCGATGCCAAGCGATGCCAGCACCGGCAGTTCGGCGACCGTCAGTTTTTGCCCGGCGGCAAAGACCGTTGCGCCCAGGGTAATATCTTCCCCGATGTGGCGGATATTTTGTCCCGCTTTGACGCTGGCGGTAAAGCGCACGCCGTCGTCCGTTTGTTCGGTCTCTTCCTGCATCACCACGGCTTCACAGCCCTTTGGCACCGGTGCCCCGGTCATAATGCGCACGCAGGTGCCCGCTGGCCACTCACCGTTAAACGGCTGCCCGGCAAACGCTTTACCTGCCACCGGCAGCGGCTGACCCGTTTGCAGATCCGCCAGACGTACGGCATAGCCGTCCATCGCCGCGTTATCGAACCCCGGCACGTTCAGCGGCGAGACGATATCGCGCGCGGCAATACGGCCAAAACAGCGCACAAGCGGCAGCGTCTCAACGTCGTGCAGTGGAGTAATGCGGTCAAGCATCTGCGAGAGTGCCGTCTCAAGCGGCATCAGTCCGGCGGTAAAATCCATGGTGGGCTCCTGCGGAGTAACAACGAAAGCGCTCATTATGGCAGAAAAGTGCGGCTAACTGTATGACCCGATGGGTGTACGCTTTACATCACAGTTGCGTCTTTCTATATTCAAAAATCATCTGAAGATTCGTCGACGATAATGATATTTATAGAAAAAGCAGCCAGCCAGGCTGATGGGTGATGCGAAATGAGTAAAGCGGTTATCGCAATTCATGGCGGTGCCGGGGCAATCACCCGTGCACAGCTCAGTCCCGAGCAGGAGAAGCGTTATATTGATGCGCTGAACGCCATTGTGGAAACAGGCCAGCGGATGCTGGAAGCGGGCGACAGCGCGCTGGACGTGGTGACCGAAGCGGTGCGTCTGCTGGAGGAGTGTCCGCTGTTTAATGCCGGTATTGGCTCGGTTTTTACGCGCGATGAAACGCACGAGCTGGATGCCTGCGTGATGGACGGCGTCACCCTGAAGGCGGGCGCGGTAGCGGGCGTCAGCCGTCTGCGTAATCCGGTGCTGGCCGCGCGTCTGGTGATGGAACAAAGCCCGCATGTGCTGCTGGCCGGGGCGGGGGCGGAAAAATTTGCCGTTGAGCACGGGATGGACACGGTCTCGCCCGATCTTTTCTCCACCGAGGAGCGTTACCGGCAACTGCTGGAGGCCCGTACAGCGGGGATGACGCAGCTGGACCATGCCGCGCCGCTCGATGAACGCAGCAAAATGGGCACGGTAGGCGCGGTGGCGCTGGATAAAGCCGGTAACCTCGCCGCCGCGACGTCGACAGGCGGTATGACCAACAAACTTCCCGGTCGCGTCGGCGACAGCCCGCTGCCGGGGGCCGGGTGTTACGCCAATAACGCCACCGCGGCGGTGTCATGCACCGGCACTGGCGAAGTGTTTATCCGCGCGCTGGCGGCCTACGACATTACCGCGCTAATGGATTACGGCGGATTAAGCCTGAGTGAGGCCTGCGAGCGGGTAGTGATGGAGAAACTGCCGGCGCTGGGCGGGATTGGCGGCTTAATTGCGGTGGATCGGGAGGGCAACGTGGCTCTGCCGTTCAACAGTGAAGGGATGTACCGGGCGTGGGGGTATGCCGGCGATGCGCCCAGCACAGGCATTTATCGTGAATAAGGGGGCATTGCGTGCCGCACCGTGAAGAGCTGGACAACTGCGAAGTGCTGGCTGTCCACCAACTGAATATTGCGTTTCAGGAAGAGCGGCAGTTCATCCCCGCAGTACAGAATTTATCGTTTTCGCTCAGGCGCGGCGAGACGCTGGCGATTGTTGGCGAATCAGGTTCCGGTAAATCCGTTACCGCGCTGGCGCTGATGCGTCTGCTTGAGCAGACGGGCGGGCAGGTCACCAGCGAGCGGATGCTGTTGCGCCGTCGCAACCGTCAGGTTATCGATCTCAACGAGCTGAGTGCGTCCCAGATGCAGGGGGTGCGCGGGGCAGATATTGCGATGATTTTTCAGGAGCCGATGACCTCCCTGAACCCGGTTTTTCCGGTGGGCGAGCAGATTGCCGAATCTATCCGCCTGCATCAGGGACTGAGCGGTGATGAGGCGCTCAACGAAGCAAAACGGATGCTGGAGCTGGTGCGTATCCCTGAGGCGCACGCGATTTTGTCCCGCTATCCGCATCAGCTTTCCGGCGGCATGCGCCAGCGGGTGATGATTGCGATGGCGCTGTCGTGCCGTCCGGCGGTGCTCATTGCGGACGAACCCACCACGGCGCTGGATGTCACCATTCAGGCCCAGATCCTGCAACTGATTAAGGTGTTGCAGCAGGAGATGGAGATGGGGGTGATTTTCATCACCCACGATATGGGGGTGGTGGCGGATATTGCCGATCGGGTGCTGGTTATGCATCAGGGCAATGCCGTGGAAACCGGCACGGTGGAGCAGGTCTTTCATGCGCCGGTGCATCCTTATACCAAAGCGCTACTGGCGGCGGTCCCGCGTCTGGGGGCCATGAATGGCAGTGATTTTCCGCGCCGTTTTCCGCTGTTCTCACAGACCGAACAGGGCCAGCAGGAAGACGAAACCGAGCAGGATACGGTGGTTCCCGGCAGGCCAATTCTCGAAGTGCGTGACCTGGTGACCCGTTTCCCGCTGCGTAGCGGGATCCTCAATCGCGTGAAGCGCGAAGTGCATGCGGTTGAAAACGTCAGTTTTGATCTCTGGCCGGGCGAAACGCTGGCGCTGGTGGGGGAGTCCGGCTGCGGTAAATCCACCACCGGACGGGCGCTGCTCAGGCTGGTGGCGTCGCAGGAGGGGAGCATCACCTTCAACGGTGAGCGCATCGACACGCTCCCTAACAGTAAATTGCAGGCGGTGCGCCGGGATATTCAGTTTATATTCCAGGATCCTTATGCGTCGCTCGATCCGCGCCATACGGTGGGGTACTCGATTATGGAGCCGCTGCGGGTGCATAACCTGCTCGACGGTGAAGCCGCGCAGCGCCGCGTCGCATGGCTGCTGGAGCGCGTGGGCCTGAAGCCGGAGCATGCCTGGCGTTATCCGCACGAATTTTCTGGCGGTCAGCGACAGCGTATCTGCATTGCGCGGGCATTGGCCCTCAATCCGAAAGTGGTGATTGCGGATGAGTCCGTGTCAGCGCTGGATGTCTCTATCCGCGCGCAAATCATCAATCTCCTGCTCGATTTACAGCGGGATTTGGGCATTGCGTTTCTGTTTATCTCCCACGATATGGCGGTGGTGGAGCGGATCAGCCATCGCGTGGCGGTGATGTACATGGGGCAAATTGTTGAAATCGGCCCCCGTCGGGCGGTGTTTGAAAACCCGCAGCACCCGTACACCCGCAAGCTGATGGCTGCCGTACCGGTTGCCGATCCTGAGCATCGTCACGCCCAGCGCGTGCTGTTGCAGGACGAAATGCCGAGCAATATTCGTAAACGGGGCGAAACCCTGGAGCGCGTGGCGCTGCGTGAGGTGGGACCCGGTCATTTTGTCGCACCACCGCGTCAGGGCAATGCATTCTCGCGGTTATAACTTACAACAGGCAGGAGAACACAATGGTTCCTTTTGTTGCTCGTAAATGGCTGCTGGCCGCGAGCGTGACGGCTGCGCTGGCCGCCGCCCCCGCGTTCGCGGCGAAAGATGTGGTGGTGGCTGTGGGGTCTAACTTCACGACCCTGGATCCGTATGATGCCAACGACACTCTTTCTCAGGCGGTGGCAAAATCCTTCTACCAGGGGCTGTTCGGCCTGGACCGCGAAATGAAGCTGAAAAACGTGCTGGCGGAAGGCTATACCGTGTCGGACGACGGGCTGGTCTATACCGTTAAGCTCCGTACCGGCGTGAAGTTCCAGGATGGCACCGACTTCAACGCCGAGGCGGTTAAGGTCAACCTGGATCGTGCCAGCAATCCGGAAAACGGTCTTAAACGCTACAACCTGTATAAAAATATCGCCCAAACCGAGGTGGTTGATCCGGCAACGGTGAAGATCACCCTCAAAGAGCCGTTCTCGGCGTTCATCAATATCCTGGCGCATCCCGCGACGGCGATGATTTCCCCCGCCGCCCTGAAAAAATATGGCAAAGAGATTGGCTTCCACCCGGTGGGGACCGGACCGTACGAACTGCTTACCTGGAATCAGACCGATTTTGTGAAGGTGAAAAAATTCGCCAGATACTGGCAGCAGGGGCTGCCGAAGCTGGATACCATCACCTGGCGGCCGGTAGTGGACAACAACACCCGCGCCGCAATGCTGCAAACCGGCGAAGCGCAGTTTGCCTTCCCGATCCCGTACGAACAGGCGGCGCTGCTGGCGAAAAACAGCAAGCTGGAACTGGTGGCCAGCCCGTCGATTATGCAGCGCTACATCAGCATGAACGTCACGCAGAAACCGTTTGATAACCCGAAGGTGCGTGAAGCCATCAACTACGCCATTAACCGCCAGGCGCTGGTGAAGGTGGCCTTTGCCGGCTACGCCACCCCGGCGACGGGCGTGATGCCGCCAACCATTGAGTACGCGCAAAGCTATCAGCCGTGGCCTTACGATCCGGCGAAAGCGCGGGAACTGCTGAAAGAGGCGGGCTATCCGAACGGCTTTAGCACTACGCTGTGGTCGTCGCATAACCACAGTACCGCGCAGAAGGTGCTGCAATTTACCCAGCAGCAGCTGGCGCAGGTGGGCATTAAAGCCAGGGTTACGGCGATGGATGCCGGACAGCGAGCGGCGGAAGTGGAAGGCAAAGGACAGAAAGAGAGCGGCGTGCGGATGTTCTACACCGGCTGGACGGCTTCAACCGGAGAAGCGGACTGGTCCCTGTCGCCGCTGTTTGCTTCCCAGAACTGGCCGCCAACGCTGTTCAATACCGCGTTCTACAGTAATCCGCAGGTGGATAAAGATCTGGCCGATGCCCTGAAAACCACCAAACCGGAAGAGAAAGCACGCCTGTACAAAGAGGCGCAGGACATTATCTGGAAAGAGTCGCCGTGGGTGCCGCTGGTGGTGGAAAAACTGGTCTCAGCCCACAACAAAGCGCTGACCGGTTTTTACATCATGCCGGATACGGGCTTTAGCTTTGATGACGCGGATTTGAAATAAAACTCATGCTGAATTATGTGTGTAAACGCCTGCTGGGGCTTATCCCGACGCTGCTGATTGTGGCCGTGCTGGTGTTTTTGTTTGTCCATATGCTGCCCGGCGATCCGGCGCGTTTGATTGCCGGACCGGAAGCGGATGCGACGGTTATTGAACTGGTGCGTAAACAGCTCGGTCTTGACCAGCCGCTGTACAGGCAATTTCTGCGTTACATTGGCAATGTCCTTCAGGGCGATTTCGGCATCTCAATGGTGTCGCGTCGTCCGGTGTCGGAGGAGATTGCCAGCCGCTTTATGCCTACCTTCTGGTTAACGATTGCCAGTATGAGCTGGGCGGTTGTCTTTGGCCTGGGCGCGGGGATTGTCGCCGCCGTCTGGCGCAACCGCTGGCCGGATAAGCTCGGTATGGCGCTGGCGGTCACCGGCATCTCTTTCCCGGCGTTTGCGCTGGGCATGCTGCTGATGCAGATTTTCTCCGTCGAGCTGGGCTGGTTGCCGACCGTCGGGGCCGACACCTGGAAGCACTACATTCTGCCCTCTATGACGCTTGGCGCGGCCGTTGCGGCGGTTATGGCCCGGTTTACCCGCGCCTCGTTTGTCGACGTGCTGAGCGAAGATTACATTCGCACCGCGCGGGCAAAAGGGGTGAGTGAGAAATGGGTCATTCTGAAGCATGGTTTTCGTAATGCGATGATCCCGGTGGTCACGATGATGGGGCTACAGTTCGGCTTCCTGCTGGGGGGCTCTATCGTGGTTGAGAAGGTCTTTAACTGGCCGGGGCTGGGGCGCCTGCTGGTCGACTCGGTCGATATGCGTGACTATCCGGTTATTCAGGCTGAAGTCCTGCTTTTCTCGCTGGAGTTTATTCTTATCAACTTAGTGGTGGATGTGCTTTACGCCGCCATTAACCCGGCCATCAGGTATAAGTAAGATGCGATTACTGAACTGGCGTCGCCAGGCCATTTTAAACGCTATGCCGGGGATCAGGCCGGACCATATTCGCACCCCGTGGGTTGAGTTCTGGCGTCGATTCCGTCGTCAGCCCGTCGCTATGGTCGCCGGGTTGTTTGTGTTACTGCTGATCCTGGTGGCGATTATCGCCCCCTGGATAGCCCCGTTTGATGCGGAAAACTACTTCGACTACGACCGGCTGAACGATGGTCCGTCGATGATGCACTGGTTTGGCGTGGACTCGCTCGGGCGCGATATTTTTAGCCGCGTGCTGGTAGGGGCGCAGATCTCACTGGCGGCCGGGGTCTTCGCGGTGCTGATGGGCGCAGCAATTGGCACCGTGCTGGGGCTGGTGGCCGGGTACTACGAAGGCTGGTGGGACCGCATCATCATGCGTATCTGCGACGTGCTGTTTGCCTTTCCCGGTATTCTGCTGGCGATTGCCGTGGTGGCGGTGATGGGCAGCGGCATGGCGAACGTCATTATCGCTGTGGCGGTATTCTCGATTCCCGCTTTCGCGCGTCTGGTACGTGGCAACACGCTGGTGCTGAAGCAGCAGACCTTTATCGAGTCGGCGCGCAGCATGGGAGCCAGCGATGCCACCATCCTGTTCAGCCATATTCTGCCGGGAACGGTCTCGTCTATCGTGGTCTATTTCACCATGCGCATAGGCGTGTCGATTATCTCGGCGGCCAGCCTGTCGTTTCTGGGGTTAGGGGCACAGCCGCCGACGCCGGAGTGGGGCGCGATGCTGAACGAGGCGCGGGCGGATATGGTGATTGCGCCACACGTGGCGATCTTCCCGAGCCTGGCGATTTTCCTGACCGTGCTGGCGTTTAACCTGCTGGGGGATGGGCTGCGCGACGCGCTGGATCCGCGGATAAAAGGGTAGTGCTGTGGAATGTGCCGGGTGGCGGCTACGCCTTACCCGGCCTACAAAAGGGAAGCAGGGTGTTTAAACCCGGCTACCCCACAGGTCATACTCATCCGCGTTTTCAACCTTCACGCGAATAATATCACCCGGCTTAACCTGTGTTTCGCCGTTCAGGTACACCGCGCCATCGATTTCCGGTGCATCCGCCATGCTGCGGCCAATCGCGCCTTCTTCGTCCACTTCGTCGATAATCACCAGAATTTCGCGGCCCACTTTCTCCTGCAAGCGTTCAGCAGAGATCTGCTGTTGCAGCTGCATAAAGCGGTTCCAGCGCTCCTCTTTTACCTCTTCCGGTACCTGGTCCGCCAGCTCGTTGGCCGTTGCGCCTTCAACCGGGCTGTACTTGAAGCAGCCGACGCGATCCAGACGCGCCTCTTTCAGGAAGTCGAGCAGCATCTGGAAATCTTCTTCGGTTTCACCCGGGAAGCCGACAATAAAGGTGGAGCGCAGGGTCAGATCCGGGCAGATCTCACGCCACTGCTTGATGCGCGCCAGTTGGCGATCCACGGAGCCAGGACGTTTCATCAGCTTCAGAATGCGCGGGCTGGCGTGCTGTAGCGGGATATCCAGATACGGCAGGATTTTGCCTTCCGCCATCAGCGGGATCACATCGTCAACGTGCGGATAAGGGTAGACGTAGTGCAGGCGCGTCCAGATCCCGAGCTTAGCCAGCTGCTCGCACAGGCCGACCATGCTGGTTTTCACCGGCTCGCCGTTGTGGAAACCGGAGCGGTGTTTGACGTCCACACCGTAGGCGGAGGTGTCCTGGGAGATGACCAGCAGCTCCTTCACGCCCGCGTCGGCCAGGCGTTTGGCTTCTGCCAGCACCTCGCCAATCGGACGGCTCACCAGATCGCCACGCATCGACGGGATGATGCAGAAGGTACAGCGGTGGTTGCAGCCTTCGGAAATTTTCAGGTAGGCGTAGTGGCGCGGCGTCAGCTTCACGCCCTGTTCCGGCACCAGGCTCAGGAACGGGTTGTGCTTTGGTTTGGGGACGTAGTGATGAACATGTTCCAGCACCTGCTCGTAGCTGTGCGGGCCGGTGATCTCCAGCACTTTCGGGTGCACTTCGCGGATCTGATCCACCTTCGCGCCCAGGCAGCCGGTGACAATCACTTTGCCGTTTTCCGTCAGGGCTTCACCAATGGCTTCCAGTGACTCCTGGACCGCGCTGTCGATGAACCCGCAGGTGTTGACGATCACCATGTCGGCGTTGTCGTAGCTTGGCACCACGTCATAGCCTTCAGTGCGAAGTTCAGTCAGGATGCGTTCGGAGTCCACCAGGTTCTTCGGGCAGCCGAGGGAGACAAAGCCGATTTTCGGCGGGTGCGTAACATTGCTCATAGGTTAAAAATTCATCAATTATGGAGTTATCAGGGCGGGATTTTACAGCGTATCGCGGGGGATTTATACACTCTTGATGGCGCAGTTGAGGCGGGCAATCGTTGTAACATTGTAAAGAATGTTAATCAGTTATCGTTTATTGATCTCAGGCATTACATTGTACAAAAAATGACCTTATCCTTAATAAGGTAACATGGCTGACAGGGGAGGAAATAGCATGTCCGTTGACAGACTGAAACGCGATCTGCTTAACAAGCTGATCAACGCCCGAATCGACCTGGCCGCATATCTGCAACTCCGCAAGGCGAAAGGGTATATGTCAGTCAGCGAAAGCGAAAATCTGCGTGATAACTTCTTTGAACTTTGCAATTTCATGCGTGAAAAAGCACCCATCCTGAAAGCGCACTGCGCTGAAAGCGAATTAGTGGCGCTGCGCCGCGCCGCCGAGGTGCTCTCCATCGCCGGGGTCTGTTTGATGAACGGACGTCACGACTGCCCGAATTTTATTGCCGTTAACGCGGAGAAGCTTGAAAACTGCCTGACCACGCTCGCGCTTTGCATCATGTGTCTGAACAAGCCGGAAACGCTTGCCCGGCACTGAACCCGGGGGAGGCAACTCCCCCTTCTGATTAAGCTTTTGTAAAAGTGGTAACGCACCCGGGAACAGTGGCTAATCTTTAAGCCATATGTCGATAAAGGAGTGCGTTATGCCTCGATCCTCGCTGATTTTCCTTCCAGTCTTGTTATTCCCGCTTTCACTGCTTGCAGCACCTGAGACGGTTAAGGTCGACGTGCTACAGACAAAACTGGATCACCCCTGGTCGCTGGCGTTTCTGCCAGATAACAAGGGGCTGCTCATCACGCTCAAAGACGGGCAGCTTAAGCACTGGCAGGCTGGAAAAGGGCTCTCCGATCCGATTGTCGGCGTGCCGAAAGTGTGGGCGAGCGGCCAGGGCGGACTGCTGGACGTCGCGCTGGCCCCGGATTTTGCACAGTCACGGTGGGTCTGGCTCAGCTTCGCCGAGGCAGGTAATGATGGCAAAGCGGGTACCGCCGTGGGCTACGGGCGGTTGAGCGATGACCTTTCGCGCATTGAGGGCTTCCAGGTGGTGTTCCGACAGATGCCGAAGCTCTCTACCGGCAACCACTTTGGCGGACGGCTGGTGTTCGACGGCAAAGGCTATCTCTTTATTGGCCTGGGTGAAAACAACCAGCGCCCGACGGCGCAGGAGCTGGACAAGCTTCAGGGCAAGGTGGTGCGCCTGACGGAGGACGGAAAAGTGCCGCCGGATAATCCGTTTGTGAACACCGCCGGTGCGCGCCCTGAAATCTGGTCCTATGGTATTCGCAACCCGCAGGGGATGGCGATGAATCCGTGGAGTGACACGCTGTGGCTCAACGAACACGGACCACGCGGTGGGGATGAGATCAACATTCCTGAGAAGGGCAAAAACTACGGCTGGCCCCTGGCGACGCACGGGATCAATTACAGCGGCCTGAAAATCCCGGAAGCGAAAGGCGAGCACGTTGAGGGCACCGAAAAACCGCTGTTTGTCTGGAAAGTATCGCCCGCCGTCAGCGGCATGGCGTTCTACAACAGCGACGTCTTCCCGCAGTGGAAAAACAAGCTGTTTATCGGCGCGTTGAAGGAGAAAGACGTCATTGTGCTGAGCGTGAAGGGCAATACCGTGACGGAGGACGGACGCATTCTGGGCGATAAAGATCAGCGTATTCGCGATGTGCGCGTCGGGCCGGATGGCTATCTGTACGTGCTGACTGACGAGACGGACGGGCAGCTGCTGAAAGTCAGCCCGTCCGGGTCGTAATCAGGTCACCGGGATCATCACCACGTTGCGATACGCCGGGCGCTCGCTAAGCTGCTGGATCCAGCGCTCCAGGTGAGGGCGCGGGGTCCAGTTGAGACCCATGTTAGTGAGGTTCCAGACGAAGGGGGCGACGGCGATATCACCCACGCCGAAGGTGTCGCCGGAGAACCAGGTGTGCTTCGCCAGTTCGTCGTCCATCATCGCGAACAGGGATTCGCAGGCGTCCTGGGCGGCATGAATGGCGGGATAATCACGTTCGGCTTCCGGCGTGCGGATCAGCCCCATCAGGATCACCCGGTGCGTGGGGGAAAGCGTCTGGTTTGCCCAGTCCATCCATTTTTCGCCCTGCGCGCGCCGGGCCGGATTTTCCACCCACAGGCGACCCTGGCCGTATTGCGCGGCGAGATAACGCACGATGGTGTTGGACTCCCACAGCGTGGCGTCTGTCTCGTCATCGCGCAGCAACGGCACCAGTCCGTTTGGGTTCATCGCCAGATAGTCGGCGTCTTTATTCACCCCGAACGCCATGCCAGCCATGATTTGGTTGAACGGTAAATCCAGTTCCTCCAGCGTCCAGAGCACTTTCTTCACGTTAGTCGAATTGTTCCTGCCCCACAGCGTAATCATATTTACTCCCGATGAGATGTGAATCCGAGTCAGCTTTTCGCCATGGTGAGATAAACCTAACAATTACGCAACAGATGCTAAAAAAAACGCCGCAATCAAAGCGTATCTGAATGTTATTGCATAAACTTTAAAAACTTTACCTGGAACAGGTTTCTTTGAACGCTGTAGTGCGCTATTACTCATCGCTTCTTGCGACACGGTGATTGTGACGTGATTTTTAGAATGGACACTCGGGTGGCATTTATGACGCAAAAAACTTCTTCTCTGCGCAGCCTGGCGGCAGGCTCGGCGCTGCTTTTCCTTTTTGCCCCAACGCTCCATGCGGCGGAACAGACGGCGCCCGAAGCGCCGCCTGTCGATGCGCGCGCCTGGATCCTGATGGATTACGCCAGCGGGAAAGTGCTGGCGGAAGGTAACGCCGACGAAAAACTCGACCCGGCGAGCCTGACGAAAATTATGACCAGCTATGTTGTCGGCCAGGCGTTGAAAGCGGGCAAGATCAAGCTGGATGACATGGTCACCGTCGGCAAAGATGCCTGGGCGACGGGTAACCCGGCGCTGCGCGGCTCGTCCGTCATGTTCCTGAAGCCCGGCGATCGGGTCTCCGTTTCCGATCTGAATAAAGGGGTCATTATTCAGTCGGGAAATGATGCCTGTATTGCGCTGGCCGATTACGTCGCAGGCAGTCAGGACTCATTCATCGGGTTGATGAATGGCTACGCGCAAAAACTGGGTCTGACCAACACCACCTTTAAAACCGTTCACGGCCTGGATGCGCCCGGTCAGTTCAGTACCGCGCGCGATATGGCGCTGCTGGGCAAAGCGCTGATCCATGACGTGCCGGATGAGTACGCCATCCATAAAGAGAAAGAGTTTACCTTCAACAATATCCGCCAGCCTAACCGTAACCGTCTGCTCTGGAGCAGTAACGTTAACGTGGACGGCATGAAAACGGGGACGACCGCCGGGGCCGGATACAACCTGGTGGCTTCTGCGACGCAGGGCGACATGCGCCTGATCTCGGTGGTGCTGGGGACGAAAACCGACCGCATTCGTTTTAATGAATCCGAAAAACTGCTGACCTGGGGTTTCCGCTTCTTTGAAACCGTCACGCCGATTAAGCCGGACGCCACCTTCGTCAGCCAGCGCGTCTGGTTTGGGGATAAAAGTGAAGTGAACCTGGGGGCAGGTGAAGCGGGGTCCGTCACCATTCCACGCGGTCAGCTGAAAAACCTGAAAGCCAGCTATACCCTGACCGAGCCACAGCTGACCGCGCCGTTGAAAAAAGGCCAGGTGGTCGGGACGATAGATTTCCAGCTTAACGGCAAATCCATTGAGCAGCGTCCGCTGGTGGTGATGGAAGCGGTGGAAGAGGGCGGCTTCTTCAGCCGGATGTGGGACTTTGTATTAATGAAGTTCCACGGCTGGTTTGGCAGCTGGTTTAGCTAGGTTTTTGCCGGGTGGCGCTGCGCTTACCCGGCCTTCGTTCGAGCCGTTGTAGGCCGGGTAAGGCGAAGCCGCCACCCGGCACAACCTCAATACATCAACTTCACCTGCTGCGCCTTTGCATACGACACCAGCTCGTCATCCGGGCGGCAATCACTGACGATGGCGTCAAAGCGCGACAGTTCCCCCATCCTTGCCGGACGGACCTTGCCAAATTTACTGTGATCAACCACCAGCACATGCTGCTGTGCGGCGTTGAGCGCCCACTGTTTCACCGGTAACTCTTCAAGATTAAAACAGGTTGCCCCCTGTTTCACATTCACACCCGCCGCAGAGTAAAAGGCGATATCCGGACATACATTGCTCAGCGTGTCCTGAATATTCAGCGGTTTGAAGATGGCGTTGCTGGCATGAAACTCGCCGCCGCACAAAATCACCCGGCACGCCGGTTTCTCCTGCAAGGCCAGGAAGGTGTTTAGCGAATAACAGACGGCGGTAAAGGGAACGGTGCTGTCGATGGCCTCGATGATCCACGGGGTTGTCGTACCGCAATCAAAAAACAGCGTTTGATGCGGCTGCACCAGCGAGGCGGCGAGCCGCGCGGCTTTGCGCTTCTCTTCCACCAGGCGTGTTTTTTGATCGCTTAACAGATAATGGCTGGCGCTACGCGGCTCCAGAACAATATACCCGCCAAGCAGCACAACGGGGGCGCTGTCGCTGTTCAGATCGCGACGAATGGTCATTTCAGACACGCCAAGCAGGGTAGCGGCTTCCTTAAGATGCAGCTTATCGCTGCGCTTCAGCGCCTGAAGCAGCTGAGCAATGCGGTCATCGTGACGTGTTTCCATAGATCCTCGGGCTAAAAAAGTGAGCCCCCGCAGGGCGGGGGCTCAAGTGTAACCTGACGGACCGGGGTTAGTCACGTATCCAGCCTTTGCGGATCGGAAGGGCAAACAGAACGCGATAGGCCTGTGATAATCCACGATAAAGCGCCGGACCAAAGAGGCTCCACAGGATGGCTGCGCTGACGCAGCCCATCAGCCCCACCAGGAAACCGCCGACCATATCCAGCGGCCAATGTACGCCCAGGTAGACGCGGGACCAGGCGATGGCGACCGCCACGCCCATCAGCACCATGCCGGACCACAGGCGATGCCAGAACAGGAAGGCCAGCGCAAAGGTGAAGATCACCGTGCCGTGATCGCTCGGGAACGAGTCATCCGGCGCATGGTGCAGGAAGTTGTAGCCGACGTGCTCGACAAACGGACGATCGTGCGGGAAGGCGTGGCCCAGCACGTAGCTTGCCAGCACGCTCACGCCGATCGCCATCGCCATTTTGATCACCAGATGGCGCTGGGCGGTGACCTGTGTACGAGGTCCCCATAACCAGAGGATCACCGCCAGCGCCGGTACAATGCTGATCACATCTTTCGCAATGAAGATGGCGAGATCGATCATCCATTCCGGTGATGCTGGCGTGGCGTTGAGCAGGTAAAACAGTTCGTAGTTCAGATTTTCTAACATAATCTCGTTACTCTTTAGCAAACCAGGTGGAAACCAGCCCGTAAACCAGCACCTGGGAAAACCAGACCCACCACCCGGCCCACAGGTTGTGAGAGAAAAAATGCGCGCCGCGCATGACCTGCCCGAATCCCATCAGCAGCCCCATAACAACGCCTAACGCGACAAAGGACCATGCCAGGCGCGGACGTTCACGCCAGAAGGCAAAAAACAACCCCATCACCATAAACCCGCTTGAGGCGTGGCCGCCGGGAAAGCAGCGTCCCGGTCCGCTGCCTGCCGGAACGGCGCTGAACAGGGGATACGAGACGGCTTTGCCGCCATACTCCACCAGATCCCACGGACAGCTGTGGTGGCTTATGCTTTTCAGCACCCCAACTACCAGCGCCCCCAGCCCCATCAGAAGCGCGGCCGTCACCAGCCGGGCATTGCGTTTGTAAGCGCCGTAAATCAGCGATGCGGCAGCCAGCGCAATGGCCACATATTTCGCCAGCCGATGGTTCAGCAGATCCAGCAGCGGGTTTTGCTGTAGCGGGAAATGGTGCGTCGCCGCGTCATACCAGAAGCCGGTTATCCATCGGTCAAGCGATTCATCGCGCGAAAGCCAGGTAAAAAGCAGCGCAAGGACGATCAGCCCGAAAAGCTGATAACCATAAAAGCGGGCAGAGAAACGGTAAAGGCTTTTTGTCTTATTTGTCGGTAACTTAGATAATTCTGAAGGGCTGACGGCGTGTGTCATAGTTTCGGTCAATAACGTGAAATAGCACTATCATAGGGAGGGCAACTTAAGGAAACCTTAAACAACAACGATAAGTGCCTTATTTCTGTGTTTTCACGTGATTATGCTATCTCAGACAGCGGCAATTCATTACACTCATCGCGATTTTTTCATACTAAAGAGATTGCATGATAAACCGTTCTTCTTCCGGTAATCGTCTGGGTCGTCAGGCGTTACTTTTTCCTCTGTGTCTGGTGCTTTACGAATTCTCTACCTACATCGGCAACGACATGATCCAGCCAGGCATGCTGGCTGTGGTTGAGCAGTACAATGCAGGTATTGAGTGGGTACCTACATCCATGACCGCCTATCTGGCGGGCGGCATGTTTTTACAGTGGCTTTTAGGGCCGCTGTCGGATCGTATTGGCCGCCGCCCGGTGATGCTGACGGGCGTGGTGTGGTTTATCGTCACCTGTCTCGCCACGCTGCTGGCGCAGAACATTGAGCAATTCACGCTGCTGCGTTTCCTTCAGGGCGTGAGCCTGTGCTTTATTGGCGCCGTGGGCTACGCCGCTATTCAGGAGTCGTTTGAGGAGGCGGTATGTATCAAAATAACCGCCCTGATGGCGAATGTGGCGCTGATTGCGCCGCTTCTGGGGCCGCTGGTGGGAGCCGCATGGGTCCACGTTGCGCCGTGGGAAGGGATGTTCGTCCTCTTTGCCGCGCTTGCGGCCATCTCTTTCTTTGGGCTGCACCGTGCGATGCCGGAGACCGCCACCCGCCTGGGCGAAAAGCTCTCGCTTAAAGAGCTGGGGCGTGACTATAAGGCGGTGCTGCAAAACGGCCGTTTTGTCGCGGGCGCGCTGGCGACGGGCTTTGTCAGCCTGCCGCTGCTGGCGTGGATTGCCCAGTCGCCGGTCATTATCATCAGCGGCGAACAGCTTAGCAGCTATGAGTATGGCCTGTTACAGGTGCCGATTTTTGGCGCGCTGATTATCGGTAACCTGGTGCTGGCGCGTCTGACGTCGCGACGTACCGTGCGTTCGCTGATTATTATGGGTGGCTGGCCCATAGCGGCAGGGCTGATTATCGCGGCGGTGGCGACCGTAGCCTCGTCTCATGCGTACCTGTGGATGACGGCGGGGCTGAGCGTTTACGCGTTTGGTATTGGCGTGGCGAATGCCGGTCTGGTACGCCTGACGCTGTTCGCCAGTGAAATGAGTAAAGGCACGGTGTCTGCCGCGATGGGGATGCTGCAAATGCTGATTTTCACTGTCGGTATTGAGGTGAGCAAGCATGCCTATGCTTTCGGCGGTAACGGACTGTTCAGCCTGTTCAATCTCGCAAACGGTGTGCTGTGGGTAGGGCTGATGGTGGTGTTCCTGAAGGACAAACGCGTCGGAAACGCCCTGCAACCGTAACCCTTATTCCCTCTCCCTCAAGGGAGAGGGGGCCGTCTGTGCAGGCATTATTTTGTGGGGAACCCTTAGCCCTGTGGGAGAGGGTTAGGATGAGGGCACCAGAGCGCACGGAATCAATTAAACGGCGCCTCCCCGTCCAGCACCCTATCAATTACGTCCAGCACCCCTTCGTCATTATTGTTCGGCGCTTCATAGCGGGCCACCGCCTTAATGTGCGGTCTGGCATTGGCCATCGCGAAGCCATACCCTGCCTGGCGCAACATCTCCACGTCGTTACCGCTGTCGCCAAAGGCCACCACTTCACTGTCCTCAATGCCCCAGCGCGCTTGCAGGATCCGCAGGCCGTTAGCTTTGTGTACGCCGGGGATAATCAGGTCGATACTGCCGTGTCCCGTGGTCACCGGCACCATGATGTCGCCAAGCTTCTCATGCAGCAGCGCCTGAATGCGCGGAATTTCGTCGTCAGAGACGTTTAGCCCGAATTTGAAGAAAATATCGTTGAGGTTGTCAAAGCTGCTGACGCTTTCAAGGCGGTGATAGTATTTCGCAGCAATCTCTTTGAAGAGGTCGTTATACGTTTTCAGCGTGTAGGCGCTGTTTTTTCCGCAGGCAATTATCTCAATGCCGGGCACGTCGTTTAACAGGGTGGCGACGGTCAGAAAATGCTCTTTCGACAGTTCGCCGTTAAACACGTCTTCGCCCGCATCCACCACCCAGCCGCCGTTTTCGGCAACGAAGGCAATTTCATGGGCGATCTCCGGGAAAAATGAGATCAGCTGGTAGTACTGGTTTCCGCTGGCGACCACAAAACGGATGCCTTGCGCTTTCATGCGCGCGTACTGCGCCAGAAAACGCGCGCGGTTATAGGTTTTCGCATCGCTCAGGAAGGAGCCATCCATGTCGACTGCAATCAGTTTAACGCTCATATCCCTTCTCCATTGACGTTGTTTCTGCTTCCGGTTTTGCCACCGCTCGCGCCACCAGGGCGGCAATAATGACTAACCCTAATACCACCAGCATCGCGCTGCGTAACCCGTAGTGCTCACCGAGGAATCCAAGCAGCGGCGGGCCCACCAGGAAAGCGAGGTAGCCCGTGGTCGCCACGACGCTCACGCGCGTCGGCGCGTCGGGGCCGGTATCGCTGGCAGCGGAAATGGTCAGCGGGAAGCCAAGGGAGGCGCCCAGTCCCCACAGGATCACCGACACGCCGGCAATCCAGTCCACATCCACAAAGATAATCATCGCGATGCCCAGCCCACCCAGCAGGGCGCTGGCACGGACGACAGCCACGCGGCTGTAACGGTCGATAAACCAGCCCCCGGTAAAGCGTCCGACGGTCATGCCGAGCGTGAACCCGGCGTAAATCAGCGAGCCGGAGGTGGGGCTAAATCCGTGCCCGTCTACCATCAGCAACGGTAGCCAGTCGTTGGCGGAGCCTTCAGCAAACGCCATCGCCAGTACCACCACGCCAATCAGCATCAGCTGGAAATCGCGATAGAAGGGCAACCCTTTTGCCGCAGACTTCTGTTCGTCCGAGGCATTTTGTCCTGTGCCAGCGGGAATAGCCCTGATGCCGGTGAGGATCGGGATAATACAGACCAGCGCCGCGAGTAAAATGTGCACATTGGCCGCAATGCCCAGCGCCGTCAGCGCCATCCCTATGCCCGCGCCCGCCAGCGTGCCGAGGCTGTAAAAGCCATGCATCATCGGCAGCACCGTTTTGTTCATCGCCTGTTCAACGGCGGCCCCCTCGACGTTAATGGCCACTTCCGCCGCACCAAAGCTGCCGCCAAATACCATCAGCCCAAGGGCAAACATCAGCGGCGAGGCGAACCACAGCGCCACGCTCAGACCGAGCATTCCCACCACGGCGCAGCACATGGTGGTGCGGATCACCGCGCGCGTGCCAAAGCGTTTCACCAGCCAGGCCGAGCAGAGGATGCCGCTCATCGAGCCAATCGACAGGCCAAACAGCACGATCCCCATCTCCGCCGTCGAAACGGATAGCGTATCGCGGATTGCCGGGGTGCGCGTTGCCCAGGAAGCCATCAGCAGCCCGGGGATGAAGAAGAACATAAATAGCGCCCACATGCGCAGATGCAGGGCTTTGCGAGGAGAAGTTAGCGTCATTGGGATCAGCACCAGCAGTACAACAATAGCGACAACACTAGCAACTTTGTGTACATTTGTACATAAACCGGATGAGGATTTTATGAGCAGACCACCGAACGACCCTAACCGCCGCGAGAAGATACTCCAGGCGACGCTGGACACCATTGCTGAGCACGGTATTCATGCCGTCACGCACCGCAAAATTGCCACCTGCGCAGGCGTGCCGCTGGGGTCGATGACCTACTATTTCGACGGGATGGAGTCGCTTCTGGAGGAGGCATTCACGTGGTTTACGCAGCAGATGTCTCAGCAGTACCGGGATTTCTTCGCGGGGGTTACGGGGCGCGAGAGGGCGTGCGAGGCCATTACCACGCTGATCCACAGTTCAGCCGTGACCACGCCACACAATATGGCGCTGATGTATCAGCTGTACGCGTTTATGCACCGCAGCGCCGCGCTGAAAACGGTGATGCAGGACTGGATGAAGATGAGCCAGGCTACGCTGGAGCAGTGGTTTGATCCGGCCACCGCCCGCGCGCTGGATGCGTTTATCGAGGGGATGACGCTGCATTTTGTGACCGATCGGTCGCCGTTAACCCGGGAGGAGATCCGGGTGATGGTGGGGCGGATTGCAGGCGAGGATACCGTCTGATAGCACTCGCCCCGGCTACGCTTATTGTCGGGAGATTTTTTTCCCGCTGGCGTCAACGACGACTTCGCCATCTTCCTTTGTAAATGCCCCTTTTTGCGCGTCCGGAAGGATGTCGAGAACGACTTCAGAAGGACGGCACAGACGGGTGCCCAGCGGTGTCACCACAATCGGACGGTTAATCAGGATGGGGTATTGCAGCATGAAATCGATAAGCTGGTCATCGGTGAAATTTCCCCCGGCAAGGCCCAGTTGCTCATAAGGCTCGACGTTTTTGCGCAGCAGATCGCACACGGAAATCCCCATGTCTGCAATCAGCCTGGTCAGTTGATCGCGTGACGGCGGGTTTTCCAGATAGAGGACAATCTCTGGTTCCGTACCGCTGTTGCGGATCATCTCCAGCGTATTGCGCGACGTGCCGCAGGCGGGGTTGTGATAAATGGTGATGTAGCTCATATCAGTGACTCATTATGGTGTGAAGGAGAGACGTAGCGCGAGTGCGGCGAGCGTCACAAAGAGAACCGGCAGGGTCATTATGATGCCCGTCCTGAAGTAGTAGCCCCAGGTAACAGTCATGTTTTTCTGTGCCAGCACATGGAGCCAGAGCAGGGTAGCCAGACTTCCTATGGGGGTAATTTTCGGCCCCAAATCGCAGCCAATCACGTTAGCGTAAATCATTGCCTCTTTAACCAACCCTGTTGCAGCACTACCCTCAATGGAGAGCGCGCCAATCAGCACCGTTGGCATATTGTTCATTATGGATGACAGGAAGGCGGTGATAAATCCGGTTCCCAGCGTGGTGATCCAGAGTCCGTATCCGGCTAAGTGATCAAGAACGCCTGAAAGAGACTCCGTCAGCCCGGCGTTGCGCAGGCCATACACCACCAGATACATCCCCAGCGAGAAGATAACAATTTGCCACGGCGCGCCGCGCAGCACTTTTCCAGTGTTAATGGCGTGCCCGCGTTTAGCAACGGCAAACAAAATCAGCGCGCCAGTTGTTGCGATAGCGCTGACCGGGATACCCAGAGGTTCAAGCACAAAGAAACCGACAAGCAGTAGCAGCAGCACGATCCAGCCCGTTCTGAACGTTGGCAGGTCGTGAATGGCCCGTGCGGGCTCGCGGAGTTTTGCCTGGTCATATTCGTGGGGAATTTCTTTTCGGAAGAACAGATGCAGCATCACCAGCGTTGCGGCAATCGCAGCGATATCAACCGGGATCATCACGGAGGCGTATTCGCTGAAGCCCAGCTTAAAGAAGTCCGCCGACACAATGTTGACCAGGTTGGAGACAATCAGCGGCAGGCTGGCGGTATCGGCGATAAATCCCGCCGCCATCACGAACGCCAGCGTAGCCTGCTTGCTGAACCCCAGCGCCAGCAGCATAGCGATGACGATAGGGGAGAGGATCAGCGCCGCGCCGTCATTGGCAAACAGCGCCGCCACGGCTGCGCCCAGCAGCACGATCCAGGTAAACAGCAATCGCCCGCGACCGTTTCCCCAGCGGGCAACGTGCAGCGCGGCCCACTCGAAAAAGCCGGACTCATCCAGCAGCAGGCTGATAACGATAACCGCGATAAACGTTGCCGTCGCATTCCAGACGATATTCCACACCACAGGGATATCGTTAATGTGGATAACGCCGCTCATCAGCGCCAGCGCGGCGCCAATGGTCGCGCTCCAGCCGATGCTGAGCCCTCTGGGTTGCCAGATGACCAGCACCAGTGTGAATAAAAAAATCGCTCCTGCCAGAAACATCTTTTACTCCATTATATCTGTTATTGTGAATATGTTTTGGTCAGCACGAGCCCGGAAGTCGGTTTTTCAGCTTCATACGCGTCTCTTCCCGCAGGCAGTTCCAGCTGGTGTCGATAACGGTTGCCGCCCATGCAGGCATGTTGGGAGAGAGACGGTAGTAGATCCACTTACCCTCGCGACGGTCGATGGCCAGCCCGGCCTCGCGCAGTAAGGCCATGTGGCGGGAGACTTTCGGCTGCGGCTCGTTGGTAGCGGAGCAGAGATCGCAGACGCACAGCTCGCCCGCTTCACGCAAAAGCATGACGATGGAGAGCCGCGTTTCGTCGGAGAGGGTTTTGAAGAGCTGGAGCGGGTGGAGCATGGCAGTTCCTGCATATGGATTAATACATATTCGTTTTATCGTATATGTTTTTATGGCAAGAGAGAAGATAAGATTACAGGAAGAAGAATTTCAGGCAACAAATAAACCTTTTATGTAAACCGGTTGGTGAAAGAAAAAAATGCATTAAAATCAATTGGTTGGGCAGTGGTAAAGAGTAACGATTACGGGGTAATGCCAACCGCTGCCACCACTTTGTCGCCACTTATAATATACAACCTGAACGAATTCCATCTAAATCTTTGGCAGATACCCAAGCTCTTTTGTTAGGGTTCCATCGTTTGGTCATATCCAAAGCAAGTATGGTTATCAGAGTCCCCCACGATAACCTTCTTCTATTCCACTTCACAAAGCGGGCAGGCGTGGCGGGATACGAGCGCGCCCTGTGTGGGATTGGAATGGATCTATACTATGCAGATCTGATGATGGACTATCGAAGCTCGTTCTATTCTACATGGTTATTAGCTAGTTCAAAGATCATTAAGATTGAGGTAGCTTAACTTTTTATATTGGAATAGACTTAGAGCAATTAGATAAATGTGGTTATTGAGTTGACCAGTTTCGTAAAAGGGGTTTAAATGAAAAAAATATTAAATAACTTACAAGTAAACTACTTTACAAATAATAATGATGTTACAGCTACACCTCCCATTTTAGGTATGCTGTTAGGGAAATTATCATCTTTATCGTTATTACCCATGTTTGCTCATGAAATAAATGCTCTTACTGGAGAAAGAAGACAAGTAGTAATAATGACTGACTCTGATCAACATTTTAGAATAGAATTCCCTATACATAGTATAGTTTTTACGGGAAATAATATTGAGAATAGTGATTTTTTCAATAAAGTTGAATCAGCAATAGAAGCATTAAAGAGTATTTTTCCTGATAAAAAATCTAATCGATTAGCTATTGTTAACTCATCATTTTACAGAGCAAGTGAGTCGTCATATAGTGAACTTTATAAAAAAATGTTTACCTATCACCAAGTTGACCCGATTGAATGGGAAAATAGAATTGTCGAAAGAAAAGTGTTCGGTTCATTTGGTGAAATAGCGAATATGGTTAGCAGTGCTAAAAGATGTACTGTACAACATCCAATGCTAGATAATGGTAATCTTGTTGACGTTATCAACTTTGAAGTTGATACCAATACTATCCCAGAAAATGTCAATAATAGATTTGATTTCAATTCATCAATATCTGTCTTTAGGGAATTATATAGTAAAAACAATGAGTTAGTTAATGGTTTCTCTCGATACATAAATATTTAAAATGAGGGGGTGATATGGATTTTATGATTGGAAATTACATCATCCCTACGGATGATAAACAAAAATTGCTTTATGATTCTTCAGATAATGAAGTTTTATTACGTAGCTTTGATGCGTTTAAGTTTTATTCTAATCGAAAGGATGGGATAAACACAGGGAATACTCGTCTTCAGTATTTAAAAAATTATATTGGTTCTAATAAATTAAGTGCCACTGAAGTTTCTTATGATCCCGATAATGCTGCGTTTGAACGAGATGTGAAGTTAAATATAAACATGACATTAGATCTTATTAAGTCAGAGGACTATATAGAAGGTGAGGTCACAAAAAGCCAAATATTTTTAGAATCTTTATTTAGTAAAAGCGCTAACTTGTTTGGTGAAGTTTTTCAGAATGTATGGCTAAAGTTATATGGCAATAATTATGAATTGCGGAAATATTTGTGCATAGCCTCTTGTATGGATTATCAAATGCTTAAGGATAAAGCAGATGTACTCGTGCTCGGGGGAGCGTCCCATGCTGATCCTTTTGTCAATGAAGCAGCTTTAAGAGCAGCAGAGGCCTGGTCTGATCCGAAGTTTTTAATATATTTTGAGAAACTCAGAGAATTCGAATTTGATTGGTTAAATGACTATAAAAAAAGCGTCATTCAATATTTGGAGCATTTGAAATGAGCTATCTTTTGAGGAAGATATCTATAACGAAGTGGCAGCCAAACCTTAGCTTGGAGCCTCAGCATTATACCGCAGATGCTATTACCGGATGTACTAGAACAACAAGAAATACTCTTTCCGTTTGGCATTCTGAAACAATGGATTTCGCTTCAGAGGATGTTGAGAAACTAATTGTTGCTTTAGCAACCACCATGCAGACTCCTGATACAATAGACCTTATTTGGCTCGAGCCAGAATGGTTAAATCGAGCCGGAGTAATCATCGAAGCGACAATGGGTAGTAGTAAATTTACCGATATAAATCATGAGCATAGAGACTTAGTTGGGATTGACCACTCACTATTGGCTAAAGTTGGGCAACATATAGTTCAACAATACAATCGCGATCGCATAATTTATTATAAGCGTATATCTAGACCTAACCTGATTACCCTTATGAATAAATGGGTAAATGAAAGAAATGTTGTTAAAATTGATGAGTTAAATGAGAAGTGGCAAAAAGTATTAGCTGCTTAATGTAGTTTATTTAATATAGATGCCGAAAGGCATCTGTATTTTGTATTAATTTTTATTTAAAATAATAATCCTCGAATTTTATAACATTCATATCTAACTATATATTGAGTTCTTCACTTTTTCTGTAATGGTGATAATTCATTTCTAACAAATACCATACTCGCCTTCTCCACATCTCCTGACCCACCAACATTGCTAGGCATAATCAGCATCATCTACGGCGGCACTCGGTGTGCCGCCATCATGTCTTCGCGGCTCACGTTCTTGATGTTCAGAAACTCATCCTTTACAGCTACCTCTGATAGCAGGATGATCTGAATGCCATCCTATTTGCCATTGGACGAGTACATAAATAGGTGCGGAAGTTGCCGGGCCTTTAGCGCTTTTCATGGCCTAGCGGATATTGTTCATGTCCTACTGTTTTTGCGTGGCGTCGGTCATGTACATGATTAAGCCCGCATTGCTGCCGTTGGTGTAATACTTGCGGCGTAACATGGTGGAGGACTCGTTCAGCCGGGCTGAAGGAATAGCGGACAAATATTCCGGCAGACCATAAATTTCTAGGTTCAGGTCTTGCTCCATAAGGTGAAAATGATATCATTGTTGAGCTGATAGGGCTGTGTGGACATATCGTGCTGCACAAACTCGAAAGGAATGTCAGAACAGTTAACTTAATGCGCCTAGTTCGCCGCTTGCGCTGTGCCTTTTATCTTTCTCAACTCGCAGCAGCGGGCTTCTTAGCCAACTATTCTGTCATCACAGTTTAATCAACAATCTCCACGACCTTACGTCTGCTAAATCCTGTTTCGTTCGCGATCTCCATTAGTTTGGCTTCTGCCAAAGCTTTGCTGCGCATTGCTAAGAGCGACGGCTTTAAAGGATGAGTGTTACCTTGAATGTTTAATGGGAGCGGAATACTACTTATCAGCACTTCTTCCGGCATCCAAGGTTCTTCGTATGCTACCCAGTATACTTTTGCAATCTTTTCCATCCAAAGATCGAACCATTGTTCCCCTACATAGGTAAGCGTCGTTCTGTTTCCCTTCCAACCCGACGAAGAGGATAATTGCTCACTGCCGCAAGCAATACACTTAGTGTGCGTCTCAGCGTAGAGCCTTCGGCATTTCCACTGTAGTGTGTTTTGAGATTGGCTCTACTATTAGGTTTCCTTTTTTGTCGGGAGAAATACCGACATAAAACAGAGTTAGCCCATCATGAGTTAGGCAACCTTCTATGGGAACGCTTGCCGGGATTTCTATGAACCACCAAAAATAGACTCCGTTGATTGCGGGAATGGGTGTCGGTCGACTCATAACCTCCGCTCTGTTAAATGTTTTGTCAGAATAAAAATTAAACATTGATATTTCCCGCACTAATTTATACGGGCATTTTATGGGATCATCAACTGGGATTATTTGATTTACTTAGGGGAATATATGAGCTTAAAAGTGACGACACAGCAGGTTGATACGTGGAAGAAGCGTATTCAGAGGGATGGGTTAAAAGGTTCGACCTACTTTTGTCAGTAGAGCGGTGCTGTATGGGTATCTGCATCCGTCGACCACCAGGCAATATGCCAGCGTGTTTTAGGGCAAGATTCGGGAACAAGCTCACTGACGAGCTACCTGCGCTGGGAGGATGTGAGTGCGGTTGAGCTGGTTGAACTAATATATGCGATTGAAACGGCGTAGAAAGACTTTGCCTGTAGCTTTTTCCCTAAGGACACGAAATTCAGGCAACAAAAAACCCATCAACCTTGAACCAAAACGGCGGGGTTGATGGGCTCCACAAATTGGGGACATCAAAGAAAAGCAGTGGCACTAGTTATGACTGCACCCTGCGTAAAAAGTTCTGCGCGTAACGAAAATTTTTTCAGCCACACGCAAACTTGAGATTTATCCGAGTCCTGGCCAGATAATGATGATCAGCGTACCCGCCAGCGTCAGCAGCACGTTGGCGATTGCGTACGTGCCTGCATAGCCCAGCGCCGGGATATTGCTGCGCGCGGTGTCGCTGATGATCTCCATCGCCGGTGCGCAGGTGCGCGCGCCCATCATCGCGCCGAAGAGCAGGGCGCGGTTCATGCGCAGCACGTAGGCGCCGAACAGGAAACAGATCACCACCGGTACCAGGCTGACGATAAGTCCGGAAACCAACATTTGCCAGCCGACCGCGCCCAGGCCGTTGCCAATGCCGCTCCCGGCGCTTAAGCCGACACCCGCCATAAAGACCATCAGACCGAACTCTTTCACCATGTTCAGCGCCCCCTGAGGGATATAGCCGAAGGTGGGATGATTCGCTCGCAGGAAGCCCAGCATGATCCCGGCGAACAGCAGACCGGCTGCGTTACCAATGCCGAAGCTAAAGTTGCTGAACTGGAAGGTTATCATCCCGATCATCAGGCCGACAATGAAGAAGGCGCAGAAGGCTAACAGGTCCGTCACCTGGCTGTGGATCGAGATAAAGCCGATACGGTCGGCAACGGTTTTAACCCGTCGGGCATCGCCGCTGACCTGCAACACATCGCCTTTATTGAGCACCACGTTATCGTCGATAGGCATTTCAATCTGGCTGCGGATCACGCGGTTGAGGAAACAACCGTGGTCGGTCAGCTTCAGCTGTGCCAGACGGCGGCCCACGGCGTTGTGGTTTTTCACCACAATCTCTTCGGTGACGATACGCATGTCCAGCAGGTCGCGGTCAAACACCTCTTTCCCGTTGCGGAAGCTCGGATCGAGACGCGCGTGGGCGTCCGGGTAGCCAACAAGGGCGATGTCATCGCCCATCTGGAGCACCGCGTCACCGTCCGGGTTTGCCAGAATGCCGTTACGACGGATACGTTCGATGTAGCAGCCGGTCTGACGGTAGATCCCCAGCTCGCGCAGGTTTTTCCCGTCGGTCCAGGCAACCAGCTCCGGCCCGACGCGGTAGGCGCGGATCACCGGCAGGTAAACTTTACGTTTGGAGTCCGTGTCCAGGCCGCGCTCGCGGGCGATGGTCTGGGCGCTGGTCTGGAGATCCTGATGCTGAAGTTTTGGCAGATAGCGCGCGCCAACAATCAGGCTCACCAGACCAATCAGATAGGTCAGGGCATAGCCCAGACTCAGGTTGTCCAGCGCGGAGGAAAGCTGCATGCCTGCCATGCCAGAATGACGAAGCGTATCCCCCGCGCCAACAAGCACCGGCGTGGAGGTCATCGAGCCTGCCAGCATACCGGCCGTTAAGCCGATGTCCCAGCCAAACAGTTTGCCCAGCCCTAACGCAATCAGCAGGGCGCTGCCGACCATCACCAGCGCCAGCATCAGGTAATTTTTGCCGTCTCGGAAGAAAATGGAAAAAAAGTTCGGACCGGCTTCCACGCCTACGCAAAAAATAAACAGCATGAAACCTAAGTTAAGCGCGTCCGTGTTAATACTGAAATGTTGTTGACCTAATAACAGGGAGACGACTAAAACGCCAATGGAATTACCAAGTTGAACTGAACCCAGGCGTAATTTACCCAGACAAAGGCCCAGCGCCAGTACCACAAATAATAACAGGATGTAATTCCCATTTAACAAGTCTGCGACGTTTATATTCACGGAGGCTAACTTCTTGTTTACCAGTAAGTTGTTGAATGAAAGGACTATTTGGGCTACTGTTTTCAGAGTCAGGGAATCACTTTGCATCTCCCTGCTTCCTGATAAATACCCTAAACACTAGCAGTCGGTTAGTTTAATCGTAATAGCTACCGACAGCCACCTATTATCGCACGACTTCTGTGCGTGCTTTGGCAAGGATTGCCGCATTGCTTTATCTGACTGGGCGTCCACCGGACGATTTTTGTATTTGATAGAGATAAGTCAGGAGGATAGTTTGAACTTTAAACGAAACTGGGCTGGCGTAATCAGCTGTTTTTTGCTGTTTACGGTCGTTTGCATGTCGCTCGCTTTTAACGTGAAAGGCGCCTTCAGAGCGTCCGGTCATCCCGAGCTGGGCCTGTTGTTCTTCATCCTGCCGGGGGTAGTCGCTGGTTTTCTCTCGCGTAAAGGCGAGGTGGTGATGCCGCTTATTGGGGCAATGCTTGCGGCCCCGCTCTGCCTGCTTCTGATGCGCGTGCTGTTTCTCTCGTCGAGAAGCGTCTGGCAGGAAGTGGCGTGGCTACTGAGTGGCGTTTTCTGGTGTGCGCTGGGCGCGCTCTGTTTCTTATTTACGCGCAGCCTGCTGCAACAGAGGAAGCACCGTAAATAAAAACGCCCTCAGGGGGAGGGCGTCTTCGCATTACTGAGCCGCAAACAGGCCCAGGTGTTCTTTGGCGTAGGCCTCAAAATCGGTGCAGCCGCCGATGTGTTTCTGATCGAGGAAGATCTGCGGCACGGTTTCAACCGGTTTACCCACGGTTTTTTCCAGATCGGCTTTAGTGATGCCTTCCGCATGGATATCCACGTAACGGAAGTTGAAATCATCACGTTCTTCAGTCAGTTTCTCTGCCAGCTCTTTCGCGCGTACACAGTAAGGGCATCCTGGACGACCAAAAATTACTGCAAACATTTCTCTCTCCTCAAAAAAACAAGCCTGACGGCGAATAGCGCCTATAGTGCACGATAACCTGCCGTCATGGAAAGAAGGTTTCACCTGTCACTTTGATACAGTCAGGCTATGTTTCGCCAATTACATCAGGTAGATCATTGCCTATACTGGCTGCCATACGTTTTACGCAACACAAAGAGAGACAAAATGACGCCAACCATTGACCTGCTTCGTTCCCACCGTTCCATTCGCCATTTCACCGATGAGCCGATTACCCAGGCGCAGCGGGAAGCGATCATCGACAGCGCAAGAGGCACCTCCAGCTCCAGCTTTTTGCAGTGCAGCTCCATTATCCGCATCACCGATCCGGCGATGCGTGAGCAGCTGGTAACGCTGACGGGCGGACAAAAGCACGTTGCCCAGGCGGCTGAGTTCTGGGTGTTCTGCGCCGATTTTAACCGTCACCTGCAAATCTGCCCCGAGGCCGAGCTGGGGCTGGCGGAACAGCTGCTGCTGGGCGTGGTGGATACGGCGCTGATGGCGCAAAACGCGTTCACGGCGGCGGAATCGCTGGGGCTTGGCGGCGTCTATATTGGCGGGCTGCGTAACAACATCGAAAGCGTGACGGAACTGCTGAAGCTGCCGAAACACGTGCTGCCGCTGTTTGGTCTGTGCCTCGGCTGGCCGGCGGATAACCCGGATCTGAAGCCGCGCATTCCTGCTGCGATGCTGGTGCATGAAAACCACTACCAGCCGGTCGACCAGGACGTTCTGCATCAATACGATGAAGAGCTGGCGAACTACTATCTGACGCGCGACAGCAACAACCGCCGCGACACCTGGAGCGACCATATTCGTCGCACCATCATCAAGGAGAACCGCCCGTTCATTCTTGATTACCTGCACAAACAGGGCTGGGCAACGCGGTAGTCCATTCCTCCTGCGCCTCGTGTATGATAGGCAGGCTTTTACCATGTCTTTAGAGAGGTGCAGGGTGAAAATTGCCATATTGTCCCGGGATGGAACGCTCTATTCATGTAAACGCCTGCGAGAAGCGGCGGCGAAACGCGGACATCAGATTGAAATCCTCGATCCGATGTCCTGCTATATGAACATCGACCCTGCGGCGTCGTCGATTCATTACAAAGGCCGCAAACTCCCGCATTTTGATGCGGTAATTCCCCGCATTGGCTCCCAGATAACCTATTACGGCACGGCTGCGCTGCGCCAGTTTGAAATGCTGGGAAGCTATCCGCTCAACGAGTCCGTGGCGATCTCCCGCGCCCGCGATAAGCTGCGCTCGCTGCAACTGCTGGCGCGCCAGGGGATCGATCTGCCCGTCACCGGGATTGCCCACTCCCCGGACGACACCAGCGATTTAATCGACATGGTGGGCGGTGCGCCGCTGGTTATTAAGCTGGTGGAAGGTACGCAGGGTATTGGGGTGGTACTGGCGGAGACGCGTCAGGCGGCGGAAAGCGTGATCGACGCGTTTCGCGGTCTGAATGCCCATATTCTGGTGCAGGAGTATATTAAAGAGGCCAACGGGTGCGACATCCGCTGCTTTGTGGTGGGCGATGAGGTGGTGGCCGCCATAGAGCGGCAGGCAAAAGAGGGAGACTTCCGCTCTAACCTGCACCGCGGCGGTATCGCGCGGGTGGCCCTTATTAGCGAGCGCGAGCGCGAGATTGCGGTGAAAGCGGCGCAGACGCTGGGCCTGGACGTGGCGGGGGTCGATCTGCTGCGTGCCGGGCGCGGGCCGCTGGTGATGGAAGTCAACGCCTCGCCGGGGCTGGAAGGGGTGGAAAAAACCACAGGCGTCGATATTGCAGGTAAAATGATCGCATGGATTGAACGCCATGCGACGCCGGGATTTTGCCTGAAAACGGGCGGTTAAATGGATCGGCGCGCACTTTTTGCGTAATCTGGACAACGTTTTTATTTAAGAGGCTGCACAGCGATGGATTTACAGGTCGTACCTACACTGGATACGTTACGTCAATGGCTCGATGATGCCGGTATTACTTTCTTCGAATGCGACTCCTGCCAGGCGCTGCATCTGCCTCACATGCAAAATTTCGATGGCATTTTCGATGCCAAAATCGATCTGATTAACGACGTGATCCTGTTCTCGGCGCTGGCTGAAGTAAAGCCTTCTGCGCTGCTGGCGCTGGCGTCTGATCTGTCAGCGATCAACGCCAGTTCTTTGACGGTGAAAGCGTTTCTCGACATACAGGATGATAATCTGCCAAAGCTGGTGGTTTGCCAGTCTTTATTCTCCGGCGCGGGGCTCTCCTTCAAGCAGTTCGCCTGGTTTATGCGCCTGAGCGAAGAGCAAATTTCCATGGTAATGATGGAAGCCAACGCACATCACCTGCTGTATAGCGCGGAAGATGATGCCGAGAATAATGATGCATCTCCCAATTTTCTCCACTAAGCCTGTCTGACTTTTGCGCAGTCGCTGCCAGAGCGGCTGCATAACACCATTTTTTCTGCTGCTTTTAACCTTTCTTTAAAGAGTTTTTCACCTCCTCTCCGGCCGTTTAGGCTTATCACGTAGACATAATCTGCATAAAAAATTGATAAAAGGCGTTTTTTCGTCTGGGCTATAGCCGGAGACACGGGCTAGAGTTATTCTTGCGGTGCTTAGAAAAGCGAGCGGAACCTGCCGGGAAGAGGGGGGTATTTTATTTCGGGCAGAGCGACAAACTATGCATGATTATTGCATATCTTCAGGCTGCACAGTTTTGGTTCGTTTGTTAACGAACTTTCAGAAGGAATAACAATATGATCGCCTTGAATAAAAAATGGTTATCGGGTCTGGTTGCGGGTGCTCTGATGGCCGTCTCTGCCGGCACGCTCGCTGCGGAACAAAAAACGCTGCACGTCTATAACTGGTCTGACTATATTGCGCCGGACACCGTCGCGAATTTTGAAAAAGAGACCGGCATTAAGGTTGTCTACGACGTATTCGATTCCAACGAAGTGCTGGAAGGCAAACTGATGGCGGGCAGCACCGGTTTCGACCTGGTGGTGCCGTCGGCAAGCTTCCTGGAGCGTCAGCTGACCGCCGGTGTCTTCCAGCCGCTGGACAAGAGCAAATTACCGAACTGGAAAAACCTCGATCCGGACGTGCTGAAGCTGGTGGCGAAGCACGATCCGGAGAATAAATACGCGATGCCTTACCTGTGGGCGACCACCGGTATTGGCTATAACGTGGATAAAGTCAAAGCGGCGCTGGGCCCGGACGTCAAGCTGGACAGCTGGGACGTGGTGCTGAAGCCGGAAAACCTCGAGAAGTTGAAAAGCTGCGGCGTCTCTTTCCTCGATGCGCCGGAAGAGATTTTCGCCACCGTGCTTAACTATCTCGGCAAAGATCCAAACAGCAGCAAGGCCGACGACTACACCGGTCCGGCAACCGACCTGCTCCTGAAGCTGCGTCCGAATATTCGCTACTTCCACTCCTCTCAGTACATCAACGACCTGGCTAACGGGGATATCTGCGTGGCCATCGGCTGGGCGGGCGACGTCTGGCAGGCGGCGAACCGCGCGAAAGAGGCGAAAAACGGCGTGAATGTTTCCTACTTCATTCCGAAGGAGGGGGCGCTGGCGTTCTTCGACGTCTTCGCGATGCCGGCTGATGCGAAAAATAAAGAGGAAGCGTATCAGTTCCTCAACTACCTGATGCGTCCGGAGGTGATTGCCCACATCAGCGACCACGTCTACTACGCCAACGGTAACAAGGCCTCCGTGCCGCTGGTGAGCGAAGAAATCCGCAATAATCCGGCGATCTACCCGCCAGCCGATGTGTTTGCCAAGCTCTTCACCCTGAAAGTGCAGGAACCGAAAATTGACCGTGTGCGTACCCGCGCGTGGACGAAGGTGAAAAGCGGTAAGTAACGGCGTTTGATATCGTTGCCCGGTGGCGCTGTCGCTTACCGGGCCGACAGATCCCGTAGGCCGGGCAAGCGTTAGTGCCGCCCGGCGATGCGCACCCTGACGGTGCGTTTGCACCAGTGTTGATCTATGCCGGAGAGCACCCCGTGAATGACGCGATCCCCCGCCCGCAGGCGAAAGTCCGTAAAGCGCTGACCCCGCTTCTTGAAATTCGTAACCTCACCAAATCCTTCGACGGCCAGCATGCCGTGGACGATGTCAGCCTGACGATCTACAAAGGTGAAATTTTTGCTTTGCTCGGCGCATCGGGCTGCGGCAAATCCACACTGCTGCGTATGCTGGCAGGCTTTGAACAGCCTACCGCCGGGCAGATCGTGCTGGATGGGGTAGACCTCTCCAGCGTGCCGCCGTACCAGCGGCCCATAAACATGATGTTCCAGTCCTATGCCCTGTTCCCGCACATGACCGTTGAGCAGAACATCGCCTTCGGCCTGAAGCAGGACAAACTGCCGAAAGCCGAAATCACCGCGCGCGTGGCAGAGATGCTGAGCCTGGTGCATATGCAGGAGTTTGCGAAGCGTAAGCCGCATCAGCTTTCCGGCGGCCAGCGTCAGCGCGTGGCGCTGGCAAGAAGTCTGGCGAAGCGACCAAAATTATTACTGCTCGACGAGCCGATGGGCGCGCTGGATAAAAAGCTGCGCGACCGGATGCAGCTGGAAGTGGTGGATATCCTCGAGCGCGTGGGGGTGACCTGCGTGATGGTGACCCACGATCAGGAAGAGGCGATGACCATGGCCGGGCGCATTGCGATCATGAATCGCGGTAAGTTCGTGCAGATCGGCGAGCCGGAAGAGATCTATGAACACCCGACAACCCGCTACAGCGCGGAGTTCATCGGCTCGGTAAACGTCTTCGAAGGGCTACTGAAGGAACGCCAGGACGACGGTCTGGTGATTGAATCGCCGGGGCTGGTGCACCCGCTGAAGGTTGATTCTGATAACTCCGTAGTGGACAACGTGCCGGTTTACGTTGCCCTGCGCCCGGAAAAAATCATGCTTTGCGATGAGCCGCCCGCCGATGGCTATAACTTTGCCGTGGGCGAAGTGGTGCACATTGCCTATCTCGGCGATCTGTCGATTTACCATGTGCGCCTGAAAAGCGGCCAGATGCTCAGCGCCCAGTTACAGAACGAACACAGGTATCGCAAGGGACAGCCAACCTGGGGCGACGAAGTGAGCCTCTGCTGGGATGCGGACAGTTGCGTAGTCCTGACGGTATAAGGAGCGGTCATGAGCACACTTGAACCTCCAGCCCGCGTCAAAAAACCGGGCGGTTTCGCGCTCTGGCTGGCGCGCATGCAGATGGCGCATGGCCGCAAGCTGGTCATCGCCATGCCCTATATCTGGCTGATCCTGCTGTTTCTGCTGCCGTTCCTGATCGTCTTTAAGATCAGCCTGGCGGAGATGGCGCGGGCGATCCCACCGTATACCGATCTGTGGGAGTGGGCCGACGGGCAGCTGACGCTGACCTTAAACCTCGGTAATTTCCTGCAACTGACCGACGATCCGCTCTATTTCGAAGCCTATTTGCAGTCGTTACAGGTTGCGGCTATTTCAACGATCTGCTGCTTGTTCATGGGCTACCCGCTGGCGTGGGCAGTGGCGCACAGCAAGCCGTCGACGCGAAATATTTTACTGCTGTTGGTCATTTTACCGTCGTGGACGTCGTTCCTGATCCGCGTGTACGCGTGGATGGGGATCCTGAAGAATAACGGCATACTGAATAACTTCCTGCTGTGGCTTGGGGTCATCGACCAGCCGCTGACGATCCTGCACACCAACCTTGCGGTGTATATCGGGATTGTCTATGCCTATCTGCCGTTTATGGTGCTGCCAATCTATACTGCGCTGACGCGAATCGATTACTCGCTGGTGGAAGCCTCGCTGGATCTCGGCGCACGCCCGTTGAAGACTTTCTTCAGCGTCATTGTGCCGCTCACCAAAGGCGGGATCATCGCCGGATCGATGCTGGTGTTTATCCCGGCGGTCGGGGAGTTTGTGATCCCGGAACTGCTCGGCGGCCCGGACAGCATCATGATTGGCCGCGTGCTGTGGCAGGAGTTCTTCAATAACCGCGACTGGCCGGTGGCCTCGGCGGTGGCGATCGTCATGTTACTGCTGCTGATCGTGCCGATCATGTGGTTCCACAAACATCAGCAGAAACAGATGGGAGACCACGGATGAACAACTTACCGGTAGTACGCTCCCCGTGGCGAATTGCGATCCTGATTATCGGCTTTACCTTCCTGTATGCGCCAATGCTGATGCTGGTGATCTACTCGTTCAACAGCTCTAAGCTGGTCACCGTCTGGGCGGGCTGGTCCACGCGCTGGTACAGCGAGCTGTTCCACGATGATGCGATGATGAGCGCGGTGGGGCTGAGCCTGACCATTGCGGCGCTGGCGGCGACGATGGCCTGCGTGCTGGGCACTATCGCCGCGCTGGTGATGGTGCGCTTTGGCCGTTTCCGCGGGGCGAATGGTTTCGCGTTTATGATCACCGCCCCGCTGGTTATGCCGGACGTCATCACCGGCCTGTCGCTACTGCTGCTGTTTGTCGCGCTGGCGCACGCCATCGGCTGGCCAGCGGATCGCGGGATGCTCACCATCTGGCTGGCACATGTCACCTTCTGTACGGCGTATGTGGCGGTGGTGATCTCCTCGCGGCTGCGCGAGCTGGATCGCTCCATTGAAGAGGCGGCGATGGATCTCGGCGCAACGCCGCTGAAGGTCTTTTTCATCATCACGCTGCCGATGATTATGCCGGCGGTGATCTCCGGCTGGCTGCTGGCGTTCACGCTCTCGCTCGACGATCTGGTTATCGCCAGCTTTGTGTCGGGGCCGGGCGCGACGACGCTGCCGATGCTGGTCTTCTCCAGCGTGCGGATGGGGGTGAATCCGGAGATCAACGCCCTGGCGTCCATCATCCTTGGCGTGGTCGGAATTGTCGGATTTATCGCCTGGTATTTGATGGCGCGCGCGGAAAAACAGCGTGTGCGCGATATCCAGCGTGCAAGACGCGGCTGAAGGAATTACTATTTCCAGTGATGTGCCGCGTATGACGCGGCACTGTTTTTCAGGGAAGTAAAAACATTGGGATTCTTACAAAAAACACGTCATTCGCACGCTCGTCCGAACGTCCCTGCACTGGTGCAGGTGGCGGCGCTCGCCATTATTATGATCCGCTGCCTGGATGTGCTGATGATAATGAACACGCTGGGTCCGCGCGGAATGGGGGAATTTATTCACCGCAGCGCGCAGACGTGGAATCTGACGCTGGTGTTTCTCAGCAGCCTGATGCTGGTGTTTATTGAGATCTACTGTGCGTTCTCGCTGGTGAAAGGCCGCAACTGGGCGCGCTGGGTGTATCTGCTGACGCAGATCACCGCCGCCAGCTACCTGTGGGCCGCCTCGCTGGGCTATGGCTATCCGGAGCTGTTCAGCATACCCGGTGAGTCGCGACGTGAGATTTTCCATTCACTGGTGATGCAAAAACTGCCGGATATGCTGGTGCTCTGCCTGCTTTATCTCCCGGCTTCCAGTCGGCGGTTCTTCCGCCTGCAATAATGTGTATAATCGCAGCCCTCGTGTTTCTTAAGGTTTTCATATGCAGTGCGCACTCTATGACGCCGGACGCTGCCGCTCCTGTCAGTGGATAGAACAGCCGGTCTCTCAACAACTCACCGCCAAAATGGCCGACCTGCAACAGCTGCTGACAGCACATGCGGTGGGCGAGTGGTGCGCACCCGTCAGTGGCCCGGAACAGGGCTTTCGCAATAAAGCCAAAATGGTGGTCAGCGGCAGCGTTGAAAAGCCGCTGCTGGGGATGCTGCACCGCGACGGCACCCCGGAAGATTTAACCGACTGCCCGCTGTATCCCGCCTCGTTTGAGCCGGTGTTTAGCGCGCTGAAGCCGTTTATCGCCCGGGCGGGGTTAACGCCCTATAACGTTGCCCGCAGGCGCGGCGAGCTGAAATACCTTTTGCTGACCGAAAGCCAGATCGACGGCGGGATGATGCTGCGCTTTGTGCTGCGTTCGGAAAACAAGCTGGAGCAGCTGCGCGCGGCGCTTCCGGGGTTGCAGGAACAGCTTCCGCAGCTCAAGGTGATCACCGCAAATATTCAGCCGGTGCATATGGCGATCATGGAAGGGGAAAAAGAGATTTTCTTCACCGAACAGCATGCGCTGGCGGAGAGCTTTAACGGCGTGCCGCTGTGGATCCGTCCGCAAAGCTTCTTTCAAACTAACCCCACCGTCGCCAGCGCGCTGTATGCCACCGCGCGCGACTGGGTGCGTGCGTTACAGGTTCATCACATGTGGGATCTGTTCTGCGGCGTCGGCGGCTTTGGCCTGCACTGTGCCACGCCAGACATGCAGCTCACCGGAATTGAGATTTCCGCCGAAGCGATTGCCTGCGCGAAGCAGTCCGCCGCAGAGCTGGGGCTGACGAATCTGCACTTTCAGGCGCTGGACTCGACCCGGTTCGCCACCGGACAGGGCAACGTGCCGGAGCTGGTGCTGGTGAACCCGCCGCGCCGGGGTATCGGCCAGGCGCTCTGCGACTACCTGAGCCAGATGGCGCCGGAGTACATTGTCTACTCCAGCTGTAACGCGCAGACCATGGCGAAGGATATCGCCAGCCTGCCGGGCTACCGCATTGCGCGGGTTCAGCTTTTCGATATGTTCCCCCATACCGCCCATTATGAAGTGTTGACGTTGTTAACCAAAGCGCAGGCCGGGTAAGGCGAAGCCGCCACCCGGCATAAACCCCGCACAATGTTCAACAAAATGTGAACTCTTCCCCCGCTCGAAATCAGGTAAGCTTACGTCATAACAAATGATTGAAGGCTTACCCATGAAGCAGATCCTGCTGGTAGAAGACGACCACGATATCGCGGCACTCCTGCGTCTTAATCTGGAAGATGAAGGCTACGCCATTACCCACGAGCCCGACGGGGGCAACGCCTTACAGCGTCTTGAAACACAGCCGTGGGACGCGGTGATCCTCGATCTGATGCTGCCGAATGTCGATGGTCTGGAGATTTGCCGCCGTATCCGCCAGATGACCCGCTACCTGCCCATTATCATCATTAGCGCCCGCAGCAGTGAAACTGACCGTATTACCGGCCTGGAAACCGGGGCGGATGATTATCTGGCAAAACCTTTCTCGGTGCAGGAGCTGATTGCCCGCATTAAGGCGCTGTTTCGCCGTCAGCAGGCGATGGGCCAGGCGCAGACGGACGGCATTATTCAGGCGCACGGACTGACTATCGATCCGCTGGCGCGCACCGTGCGCCTTAACGGTCAACACGTCGATCTCACCCCGCGCGAATTTGAACTGCTCTATTTCTTTGCCCGCCATCCCGGAGAGGTCTTTTCGCGGCTGGCACTGCTGGAGCAGGTATGGGGGTATCAGCACGAAGGCTACGAACACACCGTCAATACCCACATTAACCGCCTGCGCATTAAAATAGAGAAAGATGCCGCCGAGCCGGAGATCGTTCGCACCGTCTGGGGCAAAGGCTACAAATTTGCGGAGCAGAATCATGATGCGTCGCTTTAGCCTGAGCCAGCGCCTGACGCTGCTGTTTACGGCGTTACTGCTGCTCTGCGCCACCGTCGCCTGTGCGGTGCAGCTCTACAGTAGCATGCAGTACGGCAATGCGATGGTGCAGCGGCTCTCCGGTGGGCTGGCGCAGCAGATTGTGCAGCGGGAAGCGATTCTGGATGCGCAGGGCAGGGTGGATCGCAGCGCCTTAAAACCGCTGTTCGACCGGCTGATGACCTTTAATCCGAGCGTCGAGCTGTATGTTGTCTCGCCAGATGGCGATATCCTGGCCGATGCCGCCCCGCCGGGGCACATTCAGCGGCAAAAAATTGACCTTGCGCCGATACAGAATTTCCTCAGCGGGACAGTGATGCCGGTGTTTGGCGACGATCCCCGAAGCCAGAATAAGAAAGTCTTCAGCGCCACCCCGCTGCGGCAGGACGGTGAGCTGAAGGGGTATCTGTACATTATTTTGCAGGGGGAGGAGTCCAACGCGCTGGCGGAGATGGCCTGGCACAAAGCGCTCTGGAGTACGGCGCTGTGGTCGATGCTGCTGGTGGCGCTGTTTGGTCTGCTGGCGGGGTTGCTGCTCTGGTACTGGGTGACGCGCCCGGTTAAAGAGCTCACGCTGGACGTGGCCGGGCTGGAGCAGGACAGCATCAGCGCGATTAAGCAGCTGGCGGCCCAGCCGCTTGAGCCTGCCGGCCAGGATGAAGTGGCGATCCTGCGCAATACCTTTATCGAGCTGGCGCGCAAAATCACCTCTCAGTGGGATCGGCTGGCCGACAGCGACCGCCAGCGCCGGGAGTTTATCGCCAACATTTCGCACGACTTACGCACCCCGCTGACGTCGCTGCTGGGTTATCTGGAAACGCTGTCGCTGAAATCCGCAACGCTGTCGCCGCAGGAGCATCAGCAGTACCTCGCTACCGCGCTGCGTCAGGGGCAAAAGGTACGCCATCTGTCGCAGCAGCTGTTCGAGCTGGCGCGTCTTGAGCACGGCGGCATCAAGCCCCAGCGCGAGCGTTTTGCCATGGCTGAACTGATTTCCGACGTGGCGCAAAAGTTTGAACTCGCTGCCCGCACGCGTGAGTTAAATCTGCACATTGACGTCCCGGGTCCGCTGCCGCAGGTGTTGGCCGATGTTTCCATGATTGAACGGGTGGTGACGAATCTGCTGGATAATGCGATACGCCATACCCCAGCAGGTGGAGACATTCGTCTGGCGGTGTGGCAGGAGAACGACCGGTTACAGGTTGAAGTGGCCGACAGCGGAACGGGTGTTGATGCCGCATTACGGGACGATCTGTTCCAGCGTCCGTCAGCGTTAAATCCACAGGCCTCGCGGGAGCACCGGGGCGGGTTAGGGTTGTTAATCGTGAAAAGAATGCTGGAGCTGCACGGCGGGGGGATCAGGCTGATGGAGTCCGTGAGCGGGGCACGGTTCAGGTTCTTTGTGCCGCTTTAAGAAATTGCCGGGTGGCGGCTTCGCCTTACCCGGCCTACAGACTACCCCCGTAGGCCAGGTCACCCGGCAAAAAAGGTTATTGCGGGAACCACTGCTCGCTGATTTTCTGGTATGTGCCGTCAGCTTTGATCGCTTTCAGCGCGCCGTTCAGTTTCTCAAGCAGAGCCTTGTTATCCGGACGCACGGCAATACCGAGGCCAGTGCCGAAATACTGCGGATCGGTCACTTTCTCCGTCGCTGTACCCAGCTGCGGGTTGGTTTTCAGCCACTCATTCACGACCGCGGTGTCGCCAAATACGCCATCAATACGGCCATTTTTCAGGTCGATAATGGCGTTCTGGTAGCTGTCGTAGGCCACGGTTTTCACTTCAGGATGCTTGTCCTGGAGGTATTTCTGGTGCGTGGTGCCGTTCTCCATGCCGATGCGCTTGCCTTTCAGCTCGTCGAAAGATTTATAAGCTCCTTTCTTCGCAATCACCACCGCAGAGTTCGCGTAGTACGGGTCGGTGAACGCGACCTGCTTGCTGCGCTCTGGCGTGATGTCCATGCCGGAGATCACCGCGTCGTACTTTTTAAATTTCAGGGACGGGATCAGGCTGTCAAATGCGTGGTTAGTAAAGGTGCAGTCGGCCTGCATCTGCTTGCACAGCGCTTTCGCCAGGTCGATGTCGAAGCCGACGATCTGGTTGCTGGCATCCAGCGATTCAAACGGCGGATAGGTGGCAGAAACGCCGAAATTGATTTTATCGGCGGCGGATGCGCCAGCGGCGAAGGTTGCGAGTAATGCGGCCAGAACTAACTTTTTCATTGTAATGCTCCCGTCTGTCAATCTTGTCATTATGCGCCGTGTCTGCGGCATGGATGTACAATGCCACTCAATGAATTTATATGCAATAAAGATGATTAAATATTATTTAATGCATAAAAAAATGCGGGTGACCCATCAGGTTACCCGCACTACGAAAACAGCTTTATGCATTAGGTCGATTAATTTCTGCGCTCAAACGCCAGCGCCTTACGCTCGATAAGACGCATCATCAGGGTCAGCAGACCGTTGACCACCAGATAGACCAGACCCGCCGCACCGAACACCATCACGTCGTAGGTGCGTCCGTACAGCAGCTGTCCGTGGCCCATCACTTCCATCAGGGTGATGGTGTAGGCCAGGGAGGTACTTTTGAACACCAGCACGACTTCGTTGGAATAGGAAGAGAGGGCGCGCTTAAAGGCATAAGGCAGCAGGATCGCCAGCGTATCCTTCTTGCTCATGCCCAGCGCCCCGCAGGACTGCCACTGGCCTTCCGGGATCGCGCGAATGGCACCGTAGAACAGCTGCGTGGTATAGGCCGCGCTGTTCAGGGAGAGGGCAATCAGGGCGCAGAGCCATGGCTCAGAGAGCAGATGCCAGATAACCGGATATTCCTGTAACGACGGGAACTGGCCCGGGCCGTAGTAAATCAGGAAGATCTGCACCAGCAGCGGCGTTCCGGTGAAGAGCGTAATGTAGCCACGTACAATCCACACCAGCACCGGCGTTTTCAGCGTCAGGACGATGGTGAAGATCAGCGCCAGGATCAGCGCCACGATGATAGACGCGACGGTCAGCGTCAGGCTGGTGTGCAGCCCTTTCATCAGTTCGGGTAAATAATCCAGCATCAGCCTGGTCTCCGTTCAAAACGCGTTGCGCGCAGATCAATACGCTTCAGAACGTACTGGCTCAGCAACGTGATCACCAGGTAGATAGCCGCCGCGACGATGTACCAGGTAAACGGCTCCTGCGTACGGGTGGCGATACTTTTTGTTTGCAACATCAAATCGTTCACGCTGATCAGGCTCACCAGCGCGGTATCTTTCAGCAGTACCAGCCACTGGTTACCCAGCCCTGGCAGGGCATGACGCCACATCTGCGGCATCACCAGGCGGAAGAAGATCGCCGCTTTCGACAGACCCAGCGCCTGGCCGGATTCCCATTGACCCTGCGGTACCGCTTTCAGCGCGCCGCGCAGCGTTTGTGACGCATAGGCCGAATAGAGCAGGGAGAGCGCAATCACGCCGCACAGGAACGGGCTGACGTCGAAGTTCTCAATCTGCATCTGCACCGGGATCTGCGCAAAGCCGAGATTAATCGTGAAGCCGTCCGACAGCGTTAACAGCAGCTGTGAGGAGCCGAAATAGATAAACAGGACCACCAGAATTTCCGGCAGTCCACGCAGCACAGTCACCAGCGCTGAACCGAGCCATGCGACAGGGCGCCACTTAACGGACTCCCACACCGCAAAGAACATCGCCAGTACGAGGCCGATAATCAGTGCACAAACGGCAAGGCCGACGGTCATCCCGGCGGCGCTTGCTAAAGGAAAAATTTCATTCATCAGGAATTACTTCTGGAACCATTTTTTGTAGATGGTTTCGTAGGTGCCGTCTTTCTTCACTTTTTCCAGCGCAGCGTTGAATTTCTGCTGCAACTCGGTATTGCCCTGACGTACGGCAATACCCAGACCTGTACCGAAGTAGTCTTTATCGGTCACCTTGTCACCCACGGCGGCCAGCTTGTCGTTCGCTTTCAGCCATTCGGTCACGACAGCCGTGTCCCCGAACACCGCATCGATACGACCGTTTTGCAGGTCCAGCTTCGCATTCTGGTAGCTGTCATACGGCACGGTGGTGATTTCCGGATGCTTATCCATGATGAATTTCTGGTGCGTGGTGCCGTTCTGCACGCCGACTTTCTTGCCTTTCAGCAGGTCAACGGAGGCGTATTTACCTTTCTGACCGATGAACAGGGCCGAGTTGTCATAGTAAGGGGTGGTGAACAGAACCTGCTTTTCACGCTCCGGAGTGATGTCCATTCCGGCCATTACGGCGTCGATACGGCGGAACTTCAGGCTTGGGATCAGGCTGTCGAACGCCTGGTTGCTGAAGGTACAGGTCGCGTCGATCTCTTTACACAGGGCGTTTGCCAGGTCCACGTCGAAGCCAACAATCTTGTTGTTCGCATCAATGGATTCAAACGGAGGGTAGGACGCTTCAGTGGCGAAACGGATGGTCTGGGCTGCGGTAGCGGAAAGGCTGACGCTAGCAAGCAGCGCGGCAATCAAAACTTTTTTCATTATAATTTCCCTAACACATCAGTGAGATAAATAGTTTTTGAAGGCATCGGTTTGCGGGTTAGTGAAGCAGCTCGCGTCACCCTGCTCAACGATATACCCGTTTTCCATATAAACCACGCGGCTGGCGGTTTTGCGCGCCACTTCCACCTCGTGGGTCACGATGACCTGGGTAATGTTGGTTTCCGCCAGCTCACGAATAATGCTCACGATCTGGGCGGTAATTTCCGGGTCCAGCGCCGCGGTTGGCTCGTCAAACAGCAGCACTGCCGGCTCCATCATCAGCGCACGGGCGATCGCCACACGCTGTTGCTGACCACCAGAGAGGTGTAAAGGATACCGGTCGCTGTACGGTTTCAGACGCAGACGTTCCAGCAGCTTTTCCGCACGCGCCATCGCCTGGTCTTTGCTTAAGCCAAGCACGCGGCACGGGGCTTCAATCAGGTTTTGCACCACCGTCAGATGCGGCCAGAGATTGTATTGCTGGAAAACCATGCCCACGTTTTGACGCAGTTCACGAATCGCTTTATCAGACGGGGTCTTCGCGAAGTCAAAATGGTTACCGGCGATGGCCAGCGTCCCCGAACGGGGCATTTCAAGCAGATTAAGAACACGCAGAAGGGAGCTTTTTCCCGCGCCGCTTGGGCCGAGCAAAACCAGCGTTTCGCCCTCCGGGCAACTCAGCGTAATGTCGAACAGCGCCTGGTGTGCGCCGTAGAAGCAGTTAATGCCGTTTAGTTTAATACTCATCGGGGCAGTCTTTACTCATCCAGGCAATCTATAGCAATTGAGGCCGCAGATAGTACCGTTGACAGAATAGTTATGCAATATTTCTGCGTTAAAAGTTAAATATAACCCGTATTTACTCTTAAACATAGCACAAAATAGCGACGGGAATGGGGGGCGAGTATAAATGTCGGCATTCCGCAGGAAATGCCGGACATTTTACGGGGTTAACGTTTATTGAACGGAGGCGTTAGCGGTTCTCAATCGACTGGCGAAGGGTGCCCGCCGGGGCATGAACGCTGCCGCCAATATAGCGCACATCGTCTATTGCCCAGCACTGGCCTTCACGGATCATCAGCACCTCATCCTGCCAGGTTTGCGTCCCCCGGGTAAGCTTCACGCGCAGGGGAATATTGCGTGCGTCGGTATTTGGAATGGTGGACGCGCTGGCGACGTCGGCGCTGTCCGGCAGCGTGGCGCGGCTGGAGAACGGATCGGATGACAGCAGGGCGTTGTGCTGCGGATCGCGCGAAGCGTCGGTGAGCAGTTTCGCCAGATTATCGCTCAGGTACGGGCGCAGGGCGGTCAGGTCATTACCGCGATGCTGAATACGGTAATCATAAAATTGTTGCGCCACGGCATCCGGGCCACCCTCAATACAAGGGCCGCTGCGGGTTCCGATATCCTTAAAGGCTGGCGTGACCGGCGTTGTGCAGGCGCTGAGCACCAGCGCGCATGGCACTAAAAGCGTTAAAGCAGAGTAGCGCATGTTGATTTCCTTATTTATTAACTATCCTTTCAATCATAGCGTAACGAACCGATAATGCTGTCGCTAACGCATTGAACGCTAAAGAAGGAGAGAAAGTATGCAATTTTCAACAACGCCAACCCTGGAAGGTCAACCGATTACCGAGTACTGCGGCGTGGTCACCGGTGAGGCGATACTGGGCGCCAACATTTTCCGCGACTTTTTTGCCGGCATTCGGGATATCGTCGGCGGACGCTCCGGCGCGTACGAGAAAGAGCTGCGTAAAGCGCGCGAGATTGCGTTTAAGGAGCTGGGCGAGCAGGCCAAAGCGCTGGGCGCGGATGCGGTGGTGGGCATTGATATCGACTACGAAACGGTCGGAAAAGATGCCAGCATGCTGATGGTGAGCGTAAGCGGTACGGCGGTGAAAACCCGTCGATGAAGCGTTCGCTCTCAACCCTCCTGCTGGCGATGTTGCTGGCAGGATGCGCCTCGGAAGAGGGCATTGTTGATAAAGGCGCCTACGAGCTGGATACGCGCCATCAGGCGCAGGCGGCCTACCCGCGTATAAAGGTGCTGGTTATTCACTACACCGCCGATGATTTCGACACCTCGCTTGCGACCCTGACCGATAAAAACGTCAGCTCTCACTATCTCATCCCCGCAAAGCCGCCAGCTCCGCAGGGCAAACCGCGTATCTGGCAGCTGGTCCCGGAGAGCGAACTGGCCTGGCATGCGGGCATCAGCTTCTGGCGTGGCACCAACCGCATAAATGATACCTCCGTCGGCATTGAGCTGGAAAACCGCGGCTGGCGGAAAACCGATGGCGTGAAAACCTTTACCCCCTTCGAACCGGGGCAAATTGCGGCGCTGATCCCGCTTGCCAGAGACATCATCGCCCGCTACGACATTAAACCGCAGAACGTGGTGGCACACTCGGATATCGCCCCGCAGCGTAAAGACGATCCTGGGCCACTGTTTCCTTGGCGCGAACTGGCGCAGCAGGGTATCGGAGCCTGGCCCGATCCGGGGCGCGTGAATTTTTATATCAACGGGCGACCACATTATCAGCAGGTTGATACCGCAGCACTGCTCGATTTGCTGGCGCGCTACGGTTACGAGGTGCCAGAAAACAGTACGCCCGAACAGCAAAAACGCATCATCATGGTTTTCCAGATGCATTTCCGTCCGCAGTTATGGAATGGCGTAGCGGATGTGGAAACCATGGCGATTGCCGAAGCACTTTTAGAGAAATACGGACAGGGGTAAACCTTCGGATTACCCCCGAATGAGTATATTTTCGTAAGTTCCTATCAGATTAATCCTAAGTACAAACTCATTTCATTTTTAGTTAATTGACTTAAAATTATCCCGATTTAAGATGGACACATAGCGCGCTAAGTAATTTGGCGAATTAATAAAAAGCTTCACTCTTTTTTTGTTTATTCTTGACGTTTTCATCAGGAAAAATATTTATGGCTCGGTAACAACACCGTGGCCATGCTTTTTAAAAATCACATCTTAAATCGGGTATAACAATGTTAAGCATCTATGGAAAAAAATTACGTCCGCAACATGAAATGGAAAAGATCATTTCTGCAACCTCAGGCGTTGAAGAAAGAACGTTAAAAAAATGGCAGAAAATTTCCACCTCTGATTCCGGCTATATTCATATTATCGTCAGCGGTGAAGTCGAATTTCGACGTGAATCTGACGAACTGTGCATGTTCACCGTCACCGGGCAATGCATTTTCGGCCTGTCGTCAATGTATTACAGCGCCACCCATATGTACGGCCTTGTTCGGACGAATACGGTTGTTCGCTCGATCAAGAAAGAGGTCTTCGCCCAGCTGATGACCGAAAAAAATCTGTGGCCAGAACTGACCAAAGTCCTTTCCTGGTACATCTGCATGCTGAGCAAACGTGATGATGTTCTGGTTGCCCGCAGTGCGTATTCCGTTGTCCGCGAATTTTTATATGAGATTAACGACCTGATTGTTCAACAACAGCGTGATATTAACGTTTATGATTACATTCAGGAATACACTAACCTGGCACGTAGCACTATTATTAAAATCCTCTCCGATCTGAAAAAGGGTCAATATATTGTGGTGGAAAAAGGTCGACTGCTTAACCTTACCGCACTGCCTGAAAAATATTAATACCTGCTCCCGCCGTCTCCTTTTTCACTGAAAGGAGAACGGCTATTTCCACTGTTTTTTACACTGGCTTGTGAATTATCCTGCGTTTCGTCAACCGGCGGCGCGGGAATTTTTCCTTGAGAATAATCCTGCTCCTGCTCTTTTAGCGCCTGCTTAAATAATTCCGTTAATGATGACTCTTCACTGCCCGTGCTGGCGGGAGCGTTATCGTGCTCATGCGCTTCGGTCCCGGGTAAGGTATCCCGCGAGGCGTCGTGTGGCACTGCGCCGTCGGGCGCTTGCTGCCAGTCGCCATCATCACTGTTGATCGGCAGATCCTGCATCGATGGAACATCAACTGGCACTGGCGCAGCTTTAGGTTGCGGATGCGGGAACGGTTTACTCACGTACACGTAATGCATATCCGAAAGCTGCGTTTCCGGTTTCGCAACGCTGGCGTTGACCGGTTCAGGCGCCGGGTGGTGCAGGTTCCAGTAGACGTGCATATACAGGCCGACAACCAGCATGACGCAAATCCCGACCAGCCATAACGCTGTTTTGCCGAATACGTTTTTCAGGCTGGGGAGACGGTACGAAAACCAGACCGCTTCCCCGGTTGTATAGCTGCGCTGGGCCGCAAGGCAGATGGTCGACATTAGGCTTTCTTCTCCTGCATTTTCGCGTCCGGGGTGGTGCGGGTGGTCTGAATCAGTACGCCCGGCGTGCTGTTGGTCACGCGCATCAGCTGCATCAGCGTATCTTCGCCGGGGATGCCATCCACGTGCAGATGCATTTTTTGCTGGAACTCGCGGGTGCGTTTCATCATCTCTGTGGTCCAGATCCGGGCATGCGTTTCGGGCTGGCTCAGCGCCAGGCTTAATTGCTGATCCAGCCAGGCCATATCTTTGCTGTCGCTGGCCGCGCCGATCGCGTCTTTACCTTCCGGTGTCAGGCGGTGCAGCTGGGTGAAGTTGCCGGTCGCGTGCCGGTTAAACCAGCTGCGGCTCACCTGCCAGGTCCGGTTATTCATTAACAGGTCAATGGACGTGTTCCCGACCCTGGCGATCACCGCATAGTTAAGATGGCCGCTGGTTTTCAGTTCACTGACCCACGGATACCCTTCCTGCGCCAGCGTCTCCGGCGACGCGTTCCCCTGTTTACACATCAGGTTCACTTTGGCGGCGTTCTGGCACAGCGCATCTTCGGCCGAGGCGTCATACCCCCACATGAGATACAGCTGATGCATCGCATCCGGCTGATTAACTATTTCGTTGTCGATAACCGGCACTACGGGCGCTTCGACTTTTAGCGATTGCTGTTTCCAGCTGACGGGCACCGGCAGCTGGATCGGCAGGCGTGCACCGATCGATGAGGTCAAATACCAGCCGCAGGCGGCAAACAGCACGGACGCAAACAGCCCCACGGTCGCCAGGCGCTTACCGTGTTTTTGGGCGGGCAGGATCTCTCCCGCCGCCAGACGTAAATGACGTGGGCTGACCTGGGCCGCGCGTTCCGTCCAGGCGGCGAGCATTGACAGGTGCGCCAGCGCGTTCAGTTTGCTGATGTTGCCTTTGGTTAGCGTGTGCATTTTGCGCACGCGGGCAGGCGGCAACGGCGAGTTTTCGCAGCCGTGTTCTTCGCACTGGGCCTGAACATAGCTCAGGTATTCGCGGCAGGTCAGGGGGCGCAGGGCATGATGCGTGTGCGTATATTCGCGCAGTTCAGGTTGCTTTAGCAGGATCTCCTGATCCGCATTGCCCGTCAGTACCACGGCGAGCCGGAAGTTCAGCTCCTGGGCGCGCGTGAGCAGCGTTCCCAGGACTTCACGGCAGCTCTCCTTCATGGCTTCGGCATGGGCGATCGTCAGCACTCTGGATTTTGCTTTCCCCTCCTGCCACTGGCGCAGGACGGCATCCAATGCCTGCATGCGATCTTTAATCGCTTTCGTTCCCGGGTTGAGTTTGTACAGCAGGCTACTGGCACTCAGTTTGGGAAACGCGTTGATGGCAAGAACGGTATTGTTGCTGGCTTTAAGCGCGTCGATGAACTGACCCAGAAGCGGAGCGTCGTCGCAAAAAAGCCCGATAATTCCCGCCAGCTGGGTTTTCTCTTTCAGCAGGTTGAACACGTCCTGATGATAAGGCACCAGAAAATCACCGGATAAACGGGTGATTGTCCTGAATGGCGGATTTTTAAAATTAAAGTGACTCTGATACATAACGACTTACCGTCTCTGATTAGGAATAGCAACAGCAGCAGAAAGTAAGGTAATGCCCCTGAGCGGTCAATTTGCAGACAGAGTAAAAATATCCAGCCGGCTGCGCCTAACATCTGGAATTTATACGGTCAATATTTTTCTTTATGAAAGTTGGTGGCGAAGTCAGTGGTCGCGTTTGCAACAGCTTATTACTATTTTCCTCCATATTGGCGCAGTATGACGCTGCTTATTTTTGCTTTGCTATAGGCCGGATAAAAAATGAGGTTCTCATTTCTGTCACGGTGGATAACGCCTTGTATTATGTTTTTGCTGCTCATTTTTTGCGGCCAGCAAGGCTATCTCACCTTTAAAGATTATAAAAAAGTTACGAATAAGTTTGCTAATTCTGACCTACAGCCGCTGAAAAAAACGCGCGAAGACAAACCCTTCACGCTTTTTACGGCTGCCGTCCGTCAGGAGAACTTATCGGCTGCGGCAAAACCCCCGCTGGCGGCGGAGATTGAAGGCATTGTGCGCAGTGATGACGCCTGGCTCTCCTTCGCTGTCATCAAAACCCCGGGCGGCCAGCGAAGCTACCGCGAGGGTGAACCGCTCGCCGGGTTTAACGACGCATTTATTCAGGAAATAAACAAAGATAATGTGGTGGTTAATTATGAAGGTGCTACGCAGGTACTGGCGTTAAATAAACCGGACTATTTTAAGGGGGGCGTGGAGAGCGGCCCGGTTACAAAATCGACGAAAGATGCTGGCGCAGAGAGTGTGCATCTTGATGATTATCTGGTGTTAAAACCCATCATTGAAAAAGGCCGACTGGAAGGCTACCGGATAAACCCAAGGAATGCCTCCGCCTTTTACAGTCAGTCAGGTCTGGAAAAAGGCGATGTGGCGATTCAGGTTAACTCTGTCGATATGACCGATGAAGCAAAAGCGAAAAGCATTATTGCCAACTGGTCGAAAATGAAAGAAGCGGAGGTCATCGTACGACGTCACGCTCACCTTGAAAATATTCGGGTTAATGTTCTAAACAATTAATAAGTGTGCAGACATGAAAAAATTTCCCTGGGCATGCGTGGCGCTGACCGCATTGTCGTTATATTCCAGTTCGCTGCTTGCAGCTAACTTTAGCGCAAGTTTTAAAAATACTGATATTCGCGAGTTTATCGATACGGTAGGTCGCAATCTCAACAAAACTATTCTGGTCGATCCGTCCGTCCAGGGAACCGTCTCGGTCAGAACCTACAACGTGCTGACGGAGGATGAGTATTACCAGTTCTTCCTGAGCGTGCTGGATCTCTACGGCCTGTCGGTGATCCCGATGGACAACGGCATGGTCAAAGTGGTGCGCTCAAGCGTGGCGCGTACCGCCGGTGCGCCGCTGGCAGACAGCAAAAACCCGGGCAAAGGTGACGAGATTATCACCCGCGTGGTGCGCATGGAAAACGTACCCGTTCGCGAGCTGGCCCCGCTGCTGCGTCAGCTCAACGATGCCACCGGCATCGGGAATGTGGTCCACTTTGAGCCGTCCAACGTCCTGCTGTTAACCGGTAAAGCCTCGGTGGTGAACCGCCTGGTGGATCTGGTGCAGCGCGTCGATAAAGACGGTATTCAGCGCCGCGAAATCATCCCGCTGCGCTTTGCCTCTGCCAAAGAGCTTTCGGATATGTTGAATAACCTCAACAACGAAGAGCAGAAGGGGCAGAATGCGCCGCAGCTGGCGACCAAGGTGGTGGCGGATGACGAAACCAATAGCCTGGTGATCAGCGGCTCGGAAGATGCGCGGGCGCGTACCCGTTCCCTTATCCATCAGCTGGATCGCGAGCAGAATAACGAGGGGAACACCCGCGTCTTCTACCTCAAATATGCCAGCGCCACCAAAGTGGTACCGGTGCTGACGGGGATTGGCGAGCAGCTGAAAGACAAGCCGGGCGCGGCCAAAGCGAAAACCGCGAGCGCCTCAACCGACCTGAACATTACCGCCGACGAGTCGACCAACTCCCTGGTGATCACCGCGCAGCCTAACGTGATGAACTCCCTGGAGAAGGTGATCGACAAGCTGGATATTCGCCGTCCGCAGGTGCTGGTGGAAGCGATCATTGCCGAAGTGCAGGACGGCAACGGCCTGGATCTTGGCGTGCAGTGGACCAGCAAGCACGGCGGCGTGCAGTTTGGCGCTACCGGCCTGCCAATCAGCCAGATTAAAAATGGCACCATGAAAGGGGCGAGCTTCACGGGCCTTGCGACCGGCTTCTTTAACGGTGATTTCGGTGCGCTGGTGACCGCGCTCTCCACCGACGGTAAAAACGATATCCTCTCCACGCCAAGCGTGGTCACGTTGGATAATAAAGAAGCGTCGTTCAACGTCGGTCAGGATGTGCCGGTGCTTTCCGGTTCGCAAACCACCAGCGGCGACAACGTCTTTAACTCGGTTGAGCGTAAAACCGTGGGGACCAAGCTGAAGATTGTGCCGCAAATCAACGATGGCGACATGATCCACCTGAAGATTGAGCAGGAAGTATCCAGCGTCGACAACAGCGCAACGGAAGATTCCAGCCTCGGCCCAACCTTCAACACGCGCACGATTAATAACGAAGTGATGGTCCACAGTGGCCAGACGGTGGTGCTCGGCGGCCTGATGGAAAATGTGACCAAACAGTCGGTCTCCAAAGTGCCGCTGCTCGGCGATATCCCGCTGGTCGGGCAGCTGTTCCGCTACACCTCGCAGGATACCTCTAAACGCAACCTGATGGTGTTTATTCATACCACCGTCCTGCGTGACGACGACAACTACAGCGCAGCCTCGAAAGAGAAATACGACCAGATCCGGGTGCGCCAGATGCAGCGCGTGGAAGAGAAAAAGCTCGGTATTGTCGAGCCGAGCGACAACGCCGTACTGCCAGCGTTTCCTGCCGCCAGCACTGCACCCGTGAAAACCCACGCGGCACGCAATCCGTTTAAAGAGTAAGGCGGAGGGGAAACGTGGACGAACTGACTAAAACCCTGTGTAGCAGCAACTACGCAAAAGATAACGGCGTTCTGCTTTACAACAATGACGTCTATATCCGTGAGGACACCCCGGCATTAGCACTGCTGGAGGTGCGCCGGGTGCTGGGACGCGCATTCGTCCCGATCACCCTGGCGCCGGAAGCGTTTGACGAGATGCTGGCTAAAATCTGGCAGCAGAGCAGTGGCGTGTCGCAGCAGCTGGTGGACGACATGGACGCGGATATCGATCTGATGGCGTTAACCGAGGAGATCCCGGATAACGAAGATCTGCTCGATAACGACGAAAACTCGCCGGTGATCCGCCTGATCAACGCCATTCTCGGCGAGGCGGTGAAGGACGGCGCGTCGGATATTCATATCGAAACCTTCGAGCGCACCCTGAGCATTCGCTTTCGCGTTGACGGCGTGCTGCGCCCGGTGCTGCAACCGGCGCGTAAGCTCGCCCCGCTGCTGGTGTCGCGTATCAAGGTCATGTCGAAACTCGACATCGCCGAGAAACGCCTCCCGCAGGATGGCCGTATCTCCCTGCGCATCGGTCGCAAGGCCATCGACGTGCGCGTCTCGACCATTCCGTCCCAGTACGGCGAGCGCGTGGTGATGCGCCTGCTCGATAAAAGCAATCTCAAGCCCGACATCAACAAGCTGGGGCTGATTGATGAAGAGCTGGAGAAGCTGAAAGGGCTGATCGACCGCCCGCACGGGATCATCCTCGTTACCGGCCCGACGGGTTCCGGTAAAAGTACCACGCTGTACGCCATTCTTTCGGCGCTGAACGGCCACGAACGCAACATTCTGACCGTGGAAGACCCGATTGAGTACGAGCTGGAAGGGGTGGGGCAGACGCAGGTTAACCCGCGCGTGGACATGACCTTTGCCCGCGGGCTGCGCGCCATTCTGCGTCAGGACCCGGACGTGGTGATGATCGGGGAAATTCGCGACGGTGAGACCGCCCAGATTGCGGTGCAGGCGTCGCTGACCGGTCACCTGGTGATGTCGACGCTGCACACCAACAGTGCCGCAGGGGCGATAACCCGTCTGCGGGATATGGGGCTGGAGTCCTTCTTAATCGGTTCATCGCTGCTCGGTGTCATTGCCCAGCGTCTGGTGCGTCGGCTGTGTACGCACTGCCGGACCACCAGTCCGCTGGACGCCAATGAAAAAGCGCTGTTCAGCTTTATGGCCGCGCCGCCAGACGCGATTTACCGCGCGGTGGGGTGCGAACACTGCCGTCAGAGCGGCTATCAGGGCCGCGCCGGTATCCATGAATTCCTGGTGGTGGACAGCGCCATGCGCCGTGCCATCCATGAAGATAAGGACGAAATGTCCCTCGAAACGCAGCTTTTTAAGCATGCCTACAGCCTGCGTGAAAACGGGCTGCTGAAGGTGATTAGCGGCGTGACGTCTCTGGAAGAGGTCATGCGCGTCACCGCCGAACGTGGGGGGGATGCGTAATGGCTTTCTACGCCTGGACGGCAACGGATGCCGCGGGGAAAACACAGCGCGGGACGTTACAGGCCGAGGGGCAGAAGCAGGTTCGCCAGTGGCTTCGCGAGCAAAAGCTGATGCCCGTCAGCATCACCGAAACCCGCGAAACGGCGGCTGGCGGGAAAGCGAAAACCGGGGTGAAGCTCTCCACTCCGGTGCTGTCGATGTTTACCCGTCAGCTTTCGACGCTGGTCAACGCCGCGCTGCCGCTGGAGAGCGCGCTGAAAGCGATCTCGAAGCAGACGGAAGACAAAAAGCTGGCGGCGATGGTGGTGGAGATCCGCGAGAAGGTGGTGGAAGGCCACACCCTGTTCGATGCCTTCAGCCAGTTTCCGCGCACCTTCGACAAGCTTTACTGCACGCTGGTGATGGCCGGGGAGAAAACCGGTCACCTGGGCGACGTGCTGGAAAAGCTGGCGGAGTACAACGAGCAGCGCCAGAAGATGAAAAGCAAGCTGACGCAGGCAATGGTCTACCCGATAACTCTCACCGTGGTCGCCATCGCGGTCATCAGCATCCTGCTGGTGGCGGTGGTGCCGCAGGTGATCGAGCAGTTTACCCACATGAAGCAGCAGCTGCCGATCACCACCCGGACGCTGATTGCGGTAAGTGATTTCCTGCAAGCCTGGGGCATTTATATTGTGGGCATTCTGGGCGGCGGCTTTATCGGCTTCAAAACCTGGCTGAGGAATGCCAAAAACCGTTTTCGCTGGCACAGCTGGCTGGTGAACGGCTCGCCGATTAAAAAGCTGGTCTGCGCCATCAACAGTGCCCGCTATATCCGTACCCTGAGCATTTTGCAGGCCAGTAGCGTGCCGCTGCTGGAGGGAATGTATATCGCGATGGACGGTATTGAAAACCGCTATGCCCGGCAGGTGCTGGAGCAGGCCGCCGACACCGTGCGCCAGGGGGCGTCGCTGTATGCGGCGCTGGAACAGGCGAAATTATTCCCCCCCACCATGCTGTATATGATTGCCTCCGGTGAAGAGAGCGGGGAATTAGGTAATTTAATGGATCGCGCGGCGGAAAATCAGGAATCGGCTTTACAACATCGAATTACATTAACGCTGTCGGTTTTTGAACCGGCGCTGGTGGTATCCATGGCGACGATTGTTTTATTCATCGTGCTGTCGATATTACAACCGCTTCTGCAACTTAATAATATGGTAGGTTAAATCATGGCTTTAAAACGTAAAAACCTGGCTCGCCAGGCGGGCTTCACCTTGCTCGAATTAATGGTGGTGATTGTTATTCTCGGCGTTCTGGCAAGTATGGTGGTGCCAAACTTAATGGGAAATAAAGAAAAAGCGGATGAGCAAAAGGCGACCAGCGATATTGTCGCGCTCGAAGGCTCGCTGGATATGTACAAGCTGGATAACCACCGCTACCCGACCACAGAGCAGGGTTTGCAGGCGCTGGTGACCAAACCTGAAATCGCGCCAATCCCGAACGGCTACCGCACGGACGGCTATATCCGTCGCCTGCCGCAGGACCCCTGGGGCAATGATTATCTTCTGGTGAGCCCGGGTGAACACGGCGCGGTGGACGTCTTCTCAGCCGGTCCGGACGGCGAAGCCAATACCGCCGATGACATTACCAACTGGTCTCTGGATAAGAAAGAGAAATAATGAAAAATCAACGCGGCTTTACGTTGCTGGAAATTATTCTGGCGCTGGTGATATTTGCCAGCTGCGCCATGATGGTGGTGTCCACCATTCCTTCGCGCAGCGGCGTGGATATATTTGGCCAGCAATTAAAAGCGCTCGTTGATTATGGTTCAGACCGTGCGGTGATGGACGGAAATATTGTCGGGCTGGTGATCGCCACCGATAAATATCAGCTGGTGACGATCGCCGATAAAAAAGGCGAGCGTCACTGGATGCCATTATCTGCCGGACGCATTAACACCAAAGGTGATTTTCCGGAAGAGATGCATGTGTCGCTTTCGCCGCAGCGTCTGGCCGCGACGGTGACCTCCGAGCCGCAGGTGATCTTTTTACCGGACGGTGAAATCAGCCGCTTTACGCTGACGCTGCAAAGTTACGACAAACAGCACCATTTCCGCGTGGTGTCGCAGGGCGCGGCGCCGGTATCGGTAGAAAATGATGGCTAACGGCAACAAAAAGCAAAAGGGGATGACGCTGCTGGAGGTGATGGTTGCTCTGGTGATTTTCTCCACCGCCGCGCTGGCGCTGATGTACTCGGTCTCCCTGAACGTGCGTTTTACCCATGGCCTGGCCGATACCTTGCAGGCCAGTTGGGTGGCGGAAAATCAGCTGGCGGAAGCACAGCTCACCCGAACCGACTTCCCGGATACTGAACAGCAGGGGACGGAAATCATGGGCGGGCGCAGCTGGAACTGGCGTAAGCAGCGGGTGAAAACCGCCGACAACGTCTGGGCGAATACAATACGCGTGTATGCGGAAGGCGATGAGAGCCAGCCGGTTATTTCCCTGCGCATCATTCCGCCGGGAGAGAGCAAGTGAAGAAAACGCGACGCCAGCGCGGATTTACCCTGCTGGAGATCATGATTGCGCTGACTATCTTCGCGGTGATCAGCACCCTGGCCTGGCAAATTCTGGACGGCGCGATGCGTACCAGCTCGGCCACCGATGCCAGCGCCGCAAAGCTCAACCAGCTTCAGCGCGCCTGGAGTCTGATGGAGCGTGATTTTTTCCAGCTTCAGGCGCGCGCCCCGCGTAATGAGCCGGAGCTGTTTCGTCAGGAGGGCGATGCTCTTGAACTGACCACCCTGAATGGCGTGAGCGGAACGGTCCAGCTGGAGCGCGTGCGCTGGCGGCTGGAAGAGGGGCGTTTGTATCGCGACGTCTGGCCGGTCATTGACGGCCCGGCGGACGTTAAGCCTGACGAAGTGCCGATTGTCAGCGGCGTAAAATCATTGCAGTGGCGGTTTTATCGTCAGGGCTGGCTGACAGCCTGGCACGACGCCGCCCATCTGCCGGACGGCGTGGAGGTTACGTTGACGATGGAAAACGGGGATACCTGGCGCTGGGTGTTCACTACACCGGGTGATATGCCGGAGGTGGCCGCTGCCGCAGCGCCAGCGCCTTCGCCGGAGACCAGACCATGAAACGGATCCGTCAACAACAGGGCGTCGCCCTGCTGGTGGTGCTGATTTTGCTGGTGATGATGTCGGCGCTGGCCGCCAAAATCAGCCAGCAGTTCTGCCGTAATTTGCAGAAAACGCATTATCAGGTAAGCCAGCAGCAGCTGCGCTGGGCGATGCAGACCCAGGAAAAAGTGGTGAAGGACCGGTTACAGACCGACGCCAGCGGCGAGAGCAAGCCGCTGGCCCTGGACGGCGACTGGCATCAGCCGCTGGAGACGCAGGGTGAGGACTATACGGTCGTGAGCCAGGTGGAAGATGCGCAGGACTGCTTTAACGTCAATAACCTGTTGACCGCCGACATCGCACCCCAGGGGCAAAGCGCTCCCGCGGTGGCGGAAACACCGCGTAAAGCGCGGATTGTTGAACAACTTCTGACGGAAAGCGGCCTCAGCCCGGGCACGGCGGAGGCGGTCTATTTCCAGCTGGTGGATTATCTCGATGGTGACAGCACCACGGCGAAGGAGGGGGCCGAAAGCGATGCGTGGGCTGGCGTCGTGCCCGCGCGGCAACCGGCAAATCAGATGATGCGCAGCATCGCGGAAATCAAACTGCTGCCGGCGTTCCCTGTTACGGCGTATCCGAAGGTGAGCAAGCTGTTATGCGCGCTGCCGGACGCTGCCAGCAAGGTCGATGTCAACACCCTGCAACCGGAACAGGCCGCCGTGCTGGCGGCCATGTTCCCCGGAAAACTGACGCGGGATGACGTCGTTCGCCTGTTGGATGCGCGTCCGGAATCGGGCTGGGAAAATATGGAAGCGTTCAGCAAAGCGCTGGAGCAGGCCTTCCCGCAGTTGAAAGACGATCTCCCGCAGGTGGCGGATCAATTTTCTATAAACAGCCGGTACTTCCGCGTGAATTACACCGGCAATACCGATGAATTAACGCTTCGCGTGATCAGCCAGCTTCAGGTGAATAACGAAGCCGGTGAGATCGTGACGTGGCAGCGTCGTTACCGAATGATTGAATAAGAAAAGTAGAACGTTATGAAACAGGTACTTTTTGTTCGTCCCGACAGCCGCGAGGGCGGGAAAATAATGTGGTGTGAGTCCGGCAGCGAGCGCGTCGAGGTGGTCGACAGCCTGGAGATGCTGGCCGAACACCCCCTGGCTACGCGCGTTTGTCTCCTGTTGCCCGCCAGCGACATGATTTTCCGCCATTTTACGCTGCCGAAAAAGGTGGCTTCTCAGGCGATGGCCTTCTCGTGGATGGCGGAAGAGACGCTGATTGGCGACGTGGACAACCTCCACTGGACGGTACTCCACAAAAAAGGCGCCGACGTCGACGCCGTGGCCATTGACGCCGACCGCCTGCGCGCGGCATTAACCCGCTTTCAGGAGGCCGGATTAAACGTGATTCAGGCCCTGCCTGATGCCTGGCTGCTGCCCGTGGCGACAGGGGGCAGCACGCTGGTCGCACAGGATGATAGCTACTGGCTGCGTTTATCGCCCCATGTGGCAGGTGAAATGGAGGCAACCCTGTTGCCGCTGTTAATGCAGAAAGCCGGGGTCGGGGAAGTATGGTGTTACGGCGATGCGCCTGCGAAGGTGCACGTTGACGTGCAGCATGCCTGGCAGCATCCGCTGGCACTGATTCAGCCGCAGTGGCAAACCTGCCGCGTTAACCTGCTTCACGGTGAATTCAGCCTTAAGGCCGGTCATGGGCGGGCGGCGAAAAGTATGAAAGCCGCGATGGTGGCGGTGGGTGTGCTGTCTGTTGCTCTGCTGCTGGGGCCACGTATTGCAATGGCCTGGATGCTTGTGCAGCAGGAAAATCGGGTGCAGGAGGAGATCGTCCAGGTTTATCAGCACCATTTCCCCAGCATGCGCCAGCAGACCAATATCAAATATCACTTTGGTCAAAGCCTGAAAAAACAGAGCAAGGGATTCTTTCTTCAGCTTGATGAGCTGGAGAAAGCCCGGCAGGCAGTCCCTGCGATGGAGATCGATCTGCTGGAATACGATGCGCAGCAAAACACCCTGACGCTCAGCGTCAGCGCGCAAAACCAGCCCGCGTTGCAGGCGTTTGTTAACCAGACCAGTGAGAATTTTGATTTTACCTTACAGCCTGTTTCAACAACCGAACCGTATACCGCCATGATCGCAGGAAAACATAAATGAAAGAGCGAATCGCGCAGCTGAAATCACGCTATCAGAATTACAGCGCCCGGGAAAAAATTATTTTAAAAATATGTGCCGTTGCCATTGTGGGGGCAGCGGTGTATTACACGGGAGTGATCCCCCTGGATAATATGATTCAAAATAGTAAATCGACGCTTAAAAGACAAAAAGAGACGCTTAACTGGATGCGCAGTGAAATTGATAAAAATCATCTTCAGGTCCAGATAGTCAAAACGAATAATCCGCGTACGGTGGTCGAGAATAGCGCCCATGAAATTAACCTTTCACTGACGGATGTGCGCCAGGAGGGGCAAACTTTATCGTTCGTGGTGAATCGGGTGAATGTTTATGAATTAAAAAGCTGGCTGCGTGAAATTAATCAGACCTCCGGCGTGAGACTGCAAAAAATAAACCTCACGCCGGTGGACCACCTCAGCGACGTGAAAGCGCAGGTGCAGCTCACCTGGTCAAGAAACGCATGAATACCTTTTCGCTGATGCGGGACGCCTGCCCGGTAGGGTTCCCGATAATGAGTGCGATCCTGGGCGGCATTGTGGGCAGTTTTCTAGGCGTTGTCGCCGAACGCGTACCGGGGATGGTGATGGATGAGGAGGGGAGTGGCAATCTGCTCTTTCCGGCCTCGCACTGTCCGGTGTGCCAGCACGCACTTGCCGCGTGGGAAAACATCCCGCTGCTCAGCTGGCTGTTATTACGGGGACGCTGCCACCAGTGCGGCAGCGCGATCCCGCTGCGACTCTTTCTGGTCGAACTGATCTCCGCCTTGTTTTTTGGCATCACGGCCTGGTGCATGCCGGACGTTCAGGCGCTGTTCTCTTTGTGGTTACTGGCGGCTTTTTTACTGCCGCTGGCCATGATCGACTGGCAGCATCAGCTGCTTCCGGACTGCCTGACCCAGCCGCTGCTGTGGGCGGGGTTAGTGCTCCATGCGTTTGACCACACGTTGCCGCTACGCGATGCGCTGTTCGGCGCGGTGGCGGGCTATCTGTCGCTCTGGCTGCTCTACTGGGCTTTTCGTCTGATCACGGGACGAGAAGGTCTGGGTTACGGGGATTTTAAGCTACTGGCGGCGCTGGGCGCCTGGTGCGGCTGGCAGGTGTTGCCCTCCATTGAACTGGCGGCAGCGTTAAGCGGTATTGTCGGTTATTTCGCCGTAAATAATTTAAATAAAAATAACCTCACTATTTCTTTTGGTCCTTATCTCGCCTTTGCTGGAATAGTGGTGTTTATGAGCCAGCAATTTGCTTTCACATTTTAAATATACAGGTCAAGATTTTTTATAAATCTTTTTGATGGAGGAAGGGAAGGACGACCCTTTACGCTCAGTGTATCGTAAGAGATATAAGCTACACGGAATTTCAGCTTGTATCTTTTAATGGAGGAATACAACGCAGCAACAATTTTTTGTTCACGGCACTCACGTTGGTTAAATACGCATTACGCGAAACGCATCCATGATCTCACGGAAGACATGGGTTATTACGTTACGAATAAATTTATCAGGAAATAAAAATGAAATTTATGAAGCCAAAATATCTGGCGCTCTTTATTGCGGCGGCAACCAGCTCCGCATTTGCAGCAGCGCCAGGGGCACCGACGATCGGCTATGGCAATGACAAATTTGCCCTGGTGGAAGTGGATCAGGCAGCCCAGGATTATAACAATCTTGTCAAAGTGCATAACGATGGCGTGGATGTAAAAGTTGAGTGGAACGTCTGGAGTGGTGATGCGCCAACTTCAGCGAAAGTTCTGCTGGACGGACAAACCGTATGGACCGGCGCAGCCGGCGCGACGGGCTCTGCAACGTTTAAAGTGAAAAAAGGCGGGCGTTATCAGGAGCAGGTTGAAGTCTGTAACGCCAGCGGCTGTGCGAAAAGCGCCAGCAAGCTGATTATTGTGGCAGACACCGACGGTAGCCACCTGCTGCCGCTGAATACGTCTCTCAAAGAGAATAACAAAGCGTTTGCGAAGCATACCGATAAAGTGGTTGCGGCCTACTTCCCGGAGTGGGGCGTTTATGACCGTAACTTCCCGGTTGATAAGATCCCTGCGGCAAACCTCAACCACATTCTTTACGGCTTCATTCCAATTTGTGGCGGTGACGGCATCAACGACGGCCTGAAAACCATTGAAGGCGGCAACAGCTTCCGCGTGCTCCAGAACGACTGTAAGGGCCGACCTGACTATACCGTGGCGATCCACGACCCATGGGCTGCGCTGCAAAAACCACAGGCTGGCGTCTCCGGCTGGGACGACCCGTATAAAGGTAACTTTGGCCTGCTGATGGCGCTGAAAAAAGCGCATCCGGACCTGAAAGTGCTGCCATCTATCGGCGGCTGGACGCTCTCCGATCCCTTCTTCCACATGGGTGACCCGGCTATCCGCGCACGCTTTGTCTCTTCTGTGAAAGAGTTCCTCCAGACCTGGAAATTCTTTGACGGCGTGGATATCGACTGGGAATTCCCTGGCGGCGGCGGTGTGAGCGAAAACCTGGGCAATCCGCAGCAGGATAAAGCGACCTATACCGCGCTGATGCATGACCTGCGCACCATGCTGAACGAGCTGTCTGCACAGACGGGCCGTACCTATGAACTGACCAGCGCCATCGGTGCAGGCCGCGATAAGATCGAAGACGTGGATTACACTGCCGCTCAGCAGTACCTCGACCACATCTTCCTGATGAGCTATGACTTCTACGGCGGCTGGAGCAACACCGTTCTCGGCCACCAGGCGGCGCTGCGCGCGCCAGCATGGCGTCCGGACACTGACTACACCACTGAAAATGGCGTTAACGCGCTGCTTTCCCAGGGCGTACAACCAGGCAAGATCGTGGTGGGTGCGGGAATGTATGGCCGCGGCTGGACCGGCGTGCATGGCTACACCGGTAACAATCCTTTCACCGGCACCGCTACAGGTATGGTGAAAGGGACCTGGGAACCCGGTGTGGTTGACTATCGTCAGATCGTTAACGAATACAAAGGCAAACCAGGCTGGGAATACGGCTACGACGCTGATGCGGAAGCCCCTTACGTCTTCAACAAAACTACCGGCGACCTGATCACGTATGAAGATGCGCGTTCAACCACGGCGAAAGGTAAGTATGTTCTGGCGAATAAACTGGGTGGCCTGTTCGCATGGTCTATCGACTCTGACACCGGTGACATCCTGAACGCGATGAACGAAAGCCTGCTGGGCGGCGACGCTACGCCGGTTGATCCGGTGGTCACCAACCACGCGCCAATCGCGTCCTCTGCCGACCAGAACGTGTCTGGCCCGGTAACCGTCACGCTCGATGGCTCTGCTTCAAGCGATCCTGATGGCGATGCGATTACCTACAAATGGACCCAGGTCTCTGGTCCGTCGGTCACCATCACCAACAGCACCAAAGCGAAAGCGACCTTTAACGTTGCCGCCGCGACGTCCGACCAGACCATGGTGTTCCGCCTGACGGTGACCGATGCAAAAGGCCTGAGCAACGCGATTGATGTCCAGGTGGTGAACAAGGCGCCGAAAGCTAACCAGGCACCGGTTTTAAACCCAATGGAAGCGATCACGCTTGAATCAGGTGAAACCTATGCGCTGCATGCCCAGGCCGCGGATCCAGACGGAGATGCGTTGACCTACGCCTGGAGTGTACCAGCAGATATGCACGCTACCGGGACTGACTCCGCGAACGTGAACATCACTGCGCCGGAAGTGAGCTCGACGTCTACCTACACCCTGAGCGTGGTGGTGAGCGACGGTAAGACCAGCGTGCAGTCTAACGTCCAGGTCACCGTGAATCCGAAAGCGGCGCCTGCACCTGTGCCAAATGACGAAGACACTAACCCGGCTGATGATGTGACTCCACCGTCTGACAAAGGGAGCTGCGATGCACCTGTGGATGCTAACGCCAGCAAATATGCGGCATGGGAATCCAGCAAAATCTACAACGGTGGCGATACCGTAAGCTTCGACCATCTGGTGTGGAAAGCGAAGTACTGGACTCAGGGCAATCAGCCTGGCTTCGGTGTGGATGCATGGGAGTTGGTGAGCAACGTGAAGATGAACTGGCGTTCTGACCTGGTCTACAACGGCGGCGACACCACCACCTATGAAGGAAACGTTTACCGTGCGAAATGGTGGACCCGTGGTGATAATCCAGCCAACAGCGACGTATGGGTAAAAGAAGGCGCATCAACAGACTGCAAATAATCTAACCCATTAATGACTCCCCCTTTTAGAGGGGGAGTGATTCAAAATTCATTTTACAGGATGTTGGTAAGGAGAAATAACCGAAACTGTCAGCAGGTAAAAATGAAAAAGTTGATTTTGTTGTTATTGATAATAAGCCAAAGCGCTCTGGCAAACTGTTGGAATAAAGCGGCGCATTATTATCATGTCGACCCTTATTTACTGTACGCGATAGCGAATGTGGAATCCGGAATGAACCCGTATGCGGTTGGGCAAAACCGCGATGGCACGCGGGATGTCGGGCTGATGCAAATCAACAGTTCGCATTTTACCGCGCTGGAAAGCAGAGGAATCGACGAATACCGGTTAATCACGGAGCCGTGTACCTCGATCATGGTCGGGGCTTCTATCCTTGCCGGGATGATCAGGGTGTATGGCTATAACTGGGAAGCCGTTGGCGCGTATAACGCCGGACTGAAAAAAGAAATTATCCGCAGAGGATGAAATATGCCCATAAGGTCTGGGCCAAATATCAGCAACTGAAATTAGCAGCACGTTATTAACGTTTTTTATTTTTGAAGAATTCCTGAAGGTGTTCTTCGAAAAGTGAAAACAGCTGAATGTGGTTTATGTATTAACGGAGTAATACCTAAGCCGGGATTTTAACATTTAATTTTAAACGAACAGGAAAACTGAAATGAACAAAAGGACGTTACTGAGTGTACTCATTGCGGGAGCCTGCGTGGCGCCACTCATGGCTCAGGCTGCTAACCTGAAGGAGACCAGCAGTGAGCCGTACACCATCAAAGCCAGCGATCTGGCGAAGAAAGAGAAGGAACTGACGGACTTCCCGCTGATGGCTTCGGTTAAAGAGACCATCCAGACGCTGGATAACGCGCAGGTTGAATTGATTGAGCCAGGCCGGGCGGCGAACCCGGACAACGTTAAGCGCGTTGAAGGGATTGTGAAAGCCAGCGACTGGGAATATCTCTTCCCGCTGCGCGCGCAGGCCTATACCTACAGCAACTTCCTGAAAGCCGTGGGTAAATTCCCGGCGCTGTGTAAGACCTACAATGACGGTCGTGACAGCGACGCCATCTGCCGCAAAGAGCTGGCCACCATGTTTGCCCACTTTGCCCAGGAGACCGGCGGCCACGAAAGCTGGCGTCCGGAAGCCGAATGGCGTCAGGCGCTGGTCCACGTACGTGAAATGGGCTGGAGCGAAGGGCAGAAGGGCGGTTATAACGGCGAATGTAACCCGGACGTCTGGCAGGGGCAGACCTGGCCTTGCGGTAAAGATAAAGACGGCGATTTCCTGAGCTACTTCGGTCGTGGTGCGAAACAGTTGTCCTACAATTACAACTACGGTCCATTCTCTGAAGCGATGTACGGTGACGTGCGTACGCTGCTCGACAAACCTGAGCTGGTGGCGGACACCTGGCTGAACCTGGCGAGTGCGATCTTCTTCTTCGCCTATCCGCAGCCGCCAAAACCAAGCATGTTGCAGGTGATCGACGGTACATGGCAGCCGAACGACCACGATAAAGCCAACGGTCTGGTTCCGGGCTTTGGTGTGACCACCCAGATCATCAACGGCGGCGTTGAGTGCGGCGGCCCGACTGAAATTGCGCAGTCTCAAAACCGTATCAAGTACTACAAAGAGTTCGCGAACTACCTGAAAGTGCCTGTTCCGGCGAACGAAGTGTTGGGTTGCGCCAACATGAAGCAGTTCGACGAAGGTGGCGCAGGCACCCTGAAGATTTACTGGGAACAGGACTGGGGATGGAGCGCGGATACTCCGGACGGCAAAACCTACTCTTGCCAGCTGGTGGGTTACCAGACCCCGTTCAGCGCATTTAAAGACGGTGACTACAGCAAGTGCGTGCAGCACTTCTTTAACGTGAAAATTGTTAACGACGAGGGGTCTTCCGAGACCCCGGACGAAACGCCGGTCACGCCAACACCGACGCCATCCGACGATGAAACGCCGGCACCAACCCCAGGGCCGGATGAAACGCCGGTTGTGGTGAACCACGCGCCGGTTGCGCAGATTGCCGGTCCGATCGGTGCAGTGGAAGCGGGTGCGCAGGTTTCTCTGAGCGCCGAAGGCTCTACCGATCCAGATGGTAACACGCTGACGTATACCTGGCGTTCCCAGGATGGTCAGACTGTTACTGGTCAGGACAAAGCGGTTGTGACCTTTACAGCGCCAGAGTCTGCGACGGCGCAGCAGTATGAAGTGAGCCTGACCGTCAGCGATGGCGAACTGAGCAGCACCACGTCTTACCTGCTGAACGTGAAAGCGAAAGCGGCAACGCCATCCGGAGAAGATACGTCTTACCCGGCATGGAGCGCGAACAGCAAGTACAACGCCGGTGATATCGTGAACAACCACGGTAAACTGTTCCAGTGCAAACCGTTCCCGTACAGCGGCTGGTGTAACAATGCGCCGACGTACTATGAACCTGGCGCAGGTCTGGCATGGGCTGAAGCCTGGACGGCATTATAAACAGCAAACGGCAACCCCCAGGGTTGCCGTTTTAGTGTCTGCTCTTTCCCCTCACCCTAACCCTCTCCCCAGGGGGGCGAGGGGACAGTACGGTGCAGTTGTAGGCCCGGTAAGGCGCAGCCGCCACCGGGCAAAAGGCTAACGATGAAGTTTCCCGTGATCCCGTAACCACGCCGCCGTACGCACTATCCCTTCATCCAGCGATACAATCGGTTTATATCCCAGCTCGTTCTCCGCCCGCGAAATATCCAGCGTAAAATCAAAGTTGAGCTTCGATACACCGTAATGCGTCAGCGCAGGCTCTTTCGCCGATTTACTGCCAAAGCGCTCCATGCTGCGGGCAATCATGTCCAGCATCGGGTAAGGAACAGAACGGATCCGGCAGTCGATTTTTAACTCGTCAATCAGCCTTTGCACAATGCTGCGCAGGGTACAGGGTTCGCCGTTGGTGATGTTGTACGCGCGGCCCGACACCAGCTTATCGCATTCCGGCTGGCTCGCCAGCCACATGGCGTGAACGGCATTTTCGTAATAGGTCATGTCCACCAGCGCATCGCCGCCGCGCGGTAACAGCACGCTGCCGTAGTGGTGCATCATCTGGGCCAGTCGCGGGATAAAGACTTTGTCGTGCGGCCCAAACAGGCTCTGCGGACGCAGCACGGTAAAGCGGGTGTGCGGGTTTGACTGGGCCAGCAGGTCGATCACCTCTTCGCCCGCCGCTTTACTGCGGGCAAACTCGCAGGCGAAGCGCGCCGGGCGGAAATCTTCCTGAATATCACGATGGTGGTGATAGTCGAAATAGAGCGACGGGGAGGAGATATGAATAAAGTTACGCACGCCCCAGGCGACGGCCCATTCGCCCAGACGACGCGTGGCGCGCACGTTAGCGAGATCAAAAGCTTCCTGGGTACCCCACGGGGAGGTAAAACTGGAGCAGTGCCACAGCGTATCGATACCGGCGAGCATCACCTTGGCCTGAGAGGAGACCAGCTCCGTCAGATCGGCATGGACAAATTCAGCGCCCATTTTTTGCAGGAGCTTACCCATCGCCTCATTGCGACCGGTGGCCCTCACGCTGATGCCTTTGTTGCGCAGAAACTCGACCGCATTTCGGCCTAAGCCGCTGGTCGCCCCGGTAACCAGTACCTTCATAACAATCCACTGTGTTGAAAAGAATTTCGTGCGCATTCTTTCGTGAATTACGATGTGTTGCAATGGGAAAGGTGAAAGATTAAGAGTTTTATTTAGTTATTTTCCCGCTTTTCTTCTGCCAGTTGCGCAATCCGTTTCGCCATTCCGCGGAAGATAAACAGGTGTGCCGGGATCATCAGCAACCAGTAAAACAGACCCGGCATTCCGTGCGGATGCCACCATGCCCGAACGTCCAGTTCACGATGGTCGCCGTTGTCCTTGAGGGTGAAGCAGAGCCGCCCCAGCCCCGGCGCCTTCATGCCAAACAGCAGCGCCAGCTGTTTTTCCGGCTCAACAATAATCACTTTCCAGCTGTCGACGGTATCGCCCACCTTCAGCCAGGGATGGGCAGGGCGGCCTTTTGCCAGCCGGTGACCGACCAGCAGATCCAGCGCGCCGCGCGTTTGCCACAGAATATTGCCGAAGAAATAGCGCTCTTTGCCGCCGATCTGGTTCACAACTTCCCACAGCGCTGCCAGGCTGGCCGTGGTTTTTACCGTACAGCCCGCCTGTTTCGGATAATAGCCGTACTCGGGCCGCCAGCGGGCAAACGCCTGCGCGTCATAACCCCAGTCGCTGGAGTTCACCAGCTTCTCTTCCTCTTTCAGCGTGTTGCGCACCGCGTCGTCAAAGCGGATGAGTTCCTGGGGAATTAAGGCGCGCAGCGCGCGATCGTCCGCCAGCAGATCGTGCTTCAACCCCTGGATAAGCGCTTTGGCGGTCGTCGGCGGCACGGAGGTGATCACATTCAAAAACCACACCGATATCCAGCGGGTCGGGAAGGGGATGGGGATCAGCCAGCGGTGGCGGCCACTCACCCGCATAAAATGTTCGAACTGCGCCTGATAGCTCAGCACTTCCGGACCTGCCGCCTCCAGCACGCGATGCTGCTCCGCCGGGTGATCCAGCAATGCCACCAGATAATGGAGTAAATTCTCCAGCGCAATGGGCGTGGTGCGCGAGCGTACCCAGCGCGGCGGCGTCAGCACGGGCAGGTTGTAGACCATATCGCGCATCACTTCGAACGCGGCGGAACCCGCGCCGACGATGATCCCTGCCCGCAGTTCGGTAACGGGGATACGGGCGCTCCGCAGCGTTTCTGCCGTCAGCTGTCGGGCGCGTAGATGGTCCGACTGCTCGTGCTCAGGCGCCTGGAGCGAGCTTAAAAAAATCACCTGCTTCACCGGCGTTTGCAGCAGCGCATCACGAACGTTCATCGCCACCTGACGCTCGTGGGCGATAAAATCCCCGCCTTCGCCCATGCTGTGGACAAGGTAGTAAAGCGTATCGACCCCTTCCAGCAGCGCAGGAAGCGCTTTCGGCCAGCTAAGGTCAACGTTGTGACACGTCACGCCAGGCAAATGTAGCTTTTGCAGGCGTTCCGTGTTGCGTGCCGCTGCCAGCACCTGGTGCCCCTGCTGGCTTAACGCAGTGGTCAGATGCTGACCGATATACCCGCTGGCGCCGAGCACCAGAATACGTTGCGGCACGGTATGCTCCTTAACGCTGTAAAAATGCCTGCCAGTGATCCACCACCTCGGTCAACTGCTCGCGGTTAACGTCAAGATGCATCACCAGACGCACGACAGGGGAGGCGTTAATCAGCACGCCTCGGGCTTTCATAAAGTCGCCCAGCGCGGCAGCATGCTCATCGCCGACGCGGACAAACAGCATGTTGGTGTCGTGACGCATGACATCAGCGCCGATTTCACGCAGCTGCGCTGCCATCCACGCCGCATTGTCGTGATCGTCTTTCAGGCGTGACACGTTATTTTTCAGGGCGTACAGTCCGGCAGCCGCCAGAATACCCGCCTGACGCATCCCGCCGCCGGTCATTTTGCGCCAGCGGTTGGCGCGCCTGATGTAGTCCGCGCTGCCAACCAGCAGAGAACCTACCGGCGTACCCAGCCCTTTAGAGAGGCAAATGGTGAACGAGTCGCAATATTGGGTGATCGCTTTCAGCTCGCAGCCGTACTCCACCACGGCGTTGAAGATACGTGCGCCGTCAACGTGCAGGCCGAGCTTACGCTCGCGGGTAAAGTCCCATGCCGCTTTCAGGTATTCGCGCGGCAGGACTTTACCGTTATGGGTGTTTTCGAGGCTCAGCAGTTTAGTGCGGGCGAAGTGAATATCGTCGGCTTTGATTTTCGCCGCGACTTTGTCCAGCGGCAGCGTACCGTCCGGTGCGGCATCGATCGGCTGCGGCTGGATGCTGCCAAGCACCGCCGCACCGCCGGCTTCGTACAGGTAGTTATGCGCCCCCTGGCCGACGATATACTCCTCGCCGCGCTCGCAGTGGCTGAGCAGCGCCACCAGGTTAGCCTGCGTGCCGGTGGGCAGGAACAGGGCAGCCTCTTTACCGCTCAGCTCTGCCGCATAGCGCTGGAGTTCGTTGACCGTCGGGTCATCGCCGTAGACGTCGTCCCCGACCGGGGCGGCCATCATCTCTTCGAGCATGGCGCGGCCCGGACGGGTAACGGTATCACTACGTAAATCAATCATTTCACATCCCTTTAATTTAAGAGGTCTTGTGAAATGTTTTACCTGAGCCAGTTGGTTTTTGCCAGTTCGATCACTTCGTCACCGCGCCCGCTGATGATGGCGCGCAGCATGTAGAGGCTAAAACCTTTGGCCTGTTCCAGCTTGATTTGAGGCGGGATCGCCAGCTCTTCTTTGGCGACCACCACATCCACCAGCACCGGGCCGTCGATGGCGAAGGCGCGTTGCAGGGCGTCGTCCACCTCTGAGGCTTTCTCCACCCGAATACCGGTGATACCGCAGGCTTCGGCGATGCGGGCGAAGTTGGTGTCGTGCAGTTCGGTGCCGTCCGTGAGGTAGCCTCCGGCCTTCATCTCCATCGCCACGAAGCCCAGAACGCTGTTGTTAAAGACCACGATTTTGAGCGGAAGCTTCATCTGCGCCACCGACAGGAAATCCCCCATCAGCATACTGAACCCGCCGTCGCCGCACATCGCCACCACCTGACGTTCCGGTGCCGTCGCCTTTGCGCCCAGCGCCTGCGGCATGGCGTTGGCCATTGAGCCATGGTTGAACGACCCAAGCAGGCGACGTTTGCCGTTCATTTTCAGATAGCGCGCGGCCCAGACGGTGGGCGTTCCTACGTCGCAGGTGAAGATGGCATCGTCGTCGGCGAAGTGGCTGATCTGCTGCGCCAGATACTGCGGGTGGATCGCTTTTTCGCTCGGTTTGGCGAGATCGTCCAGCCCCTTGCGCGCATCGCGATAATCGCTCAGGGCTTTATCGAGGAATTTGCGGTCCGTTTTTTCTTCCAGTAGCGGCAGCAGGGCGGCGAGGGTGGATTTGATATCGCCGATAAGCGCCATATCCACCTTGCTGTGCGCGCCGATGCTGCCGGGATTAATGTCGATCTGGATAATTTTGGCATCCGTCGGGTAGAACGCGCGGTACGGGAACTGGGTGCCGAGCAGGATCAGCGTGTCGGCGTTCATCATGGTGTGGAAGCCGCTGGAAAAACCGATCAGCCCGGTCATGCCGACATCGTACGGGTTATCGTATTCAACGTGCTCTTTCCCGCGCAGGGCGTGCACAACTGGCGCCTTCAGCTTGCCGGCAAATTCCACCAGCTCTTTATGCGCGCCGGCGCAGCCGCTGCCGCACATCAGGGCGATATTGCTGGAGTATCGCAGCAGCTGTGCCAGCTTTTTCAGCTCTTCTTCGGCAGGGGTAATGGTTGGCTGGGGCGCAGAGTACCAGTGGGTGGTGGCGGTTTCAGGTGCGGCCTTCAGCGCCACGTCCCCCGGCAGCACAACCACCGAAACCCCGCGATTCAGGATCGCCTTACGCATGGCTATCGCCAGCACCTGTGGGATCTGCTCCGGCGATGAGACCAGCTCGCAATAGTGGCTGCATTCACGGAACAGCTCCTGCGGATGCGTCTCCTGAAAATAGCCGCTACCGATTTCAGATGACGGAATGTGAGCCGCAATCGCCAGCACCGGAACATGGTTGCGGTGACAGTCGAACAGACCGTTGATGAGGTGCAGGTTTCCCGGTCCGCAGGAACCTGCACAGACGGCGAGTTCACCCGTAAGCTGCGCTTCGGCACCGGCGGCAAAGGCGGCGACTTCTTCATGGCGGGTGGGCATCCACTCAATAGTTTTCATCTTGTTAAGGCTATCGCTGAGTCCGTTCAGAGAATCGCCAGTGACGCCCCAGATACGCTTTACGCCAGCCTGCTCAAGGGTTTTCGCTATGTATGCAGCCACAGTTTGTTTCATGGTTGTCCGTCTCCTTTTTGTGATATAGCTTACAAGCTTAGAAGAAAGTCGCTGTATTGCCTGCTCGGTATTCCTTAAGTACAGGTGGTTTTTCTGCGCGACGCGCCTGGCAAAGTCAAACAAATAACGGGCTGCCGCACAGGCAGTAGGCACAATGTAGGCCTAGTGCCACCCGGCAAAAAGCCCGGTGGCGCTGACGCTTACCGGGCCTACAGGAGTTACAAAGGCAAATGAGCTGGCCTGCACGGACAAAAAAGCCCGGTGGCGCTGGTGCTTACCGGGCCTACAGGTGAACCACGACAGATTATGCGAGCACAAGATCGCCCTGCGGATGGCACGAACATGCCAGCACATAGCCTTCTGCGATTTCTGCGTCGGTCAGCGTCATGGTGCTGGTGACCGTGTACTCACCGGAAACCACTTTGGTCTTGCAACATCCGCACACCCCGGCGCGACAGGCCGCTGCCACCGGTACGTTGTTGCTTTCCAGCGCTTCAAGCAGCGTGGTGCCCACGCGGCCAAAGAAGGTCTGCGCCGGTTGCAGCTTCGTGAACTTCATCCCGCTAGTCGCCGCTTCCGCTACAGGCGTGAAGAACTGCTCTTTGAAGAAGCGGGTCACGCCGAGCGCTTTCACTTCTTTCTCCACGATCTCCATGTACGGCGCCGGGCCGCAGGTCATCACGATGCGGTTCGCAATATCCGGCACGCTTTGCAGCAGCTCGCGGCTCAGGCGCCCCGCGACAAAACCGTGCGTCGCGTTGTGCTCGGCCACCAGCGTCACCGGATAGTTGCGCCATTCTTCGGCAAAAATCACATCTTCCGGGGAACGAACGCTGAAAATCACCTGCACGTTGGCCTGAGGTCGGTATTTCGCCAGCCAGCGACGCATCGACATAATCGGCGTCACGCCACAACCCGCCGCCAGCAGCAGGAATTTATCTTCCGTCTTGTCGTCACAGGTAAACTCGCCCTGCGCGTCAGACAGCCAGATGTAATCCCCGCGCTTCACGTCCCGGGTCAGCCACTCGGATCCTGCGCCGTCATCAATACGACGAACGGTGAGCGTAATGTACTCGCTCACGCCCGGCGTGGAGGAGATCGTGTAGGCGCGCAGAGTATCCGCCGAATTACGCACGCTCACCAGCGCATACTGGCCCGCGCGGTACGGGTAATAGTCATGGCACAGCAGCGACAGCGTCCACACATCCGGCGTCTCCTGATGGATGTGATGAACCTGCATCCGCCACGGGCATTGTGAGGTTGGCATGGTCATGAATCTCTCCTTACGCGCTCAGCAGCTGCTTCATATCGTCTTCTACATTTGTTACTGAACGCAGACCGAATTTCTCGTTCAGCACCGCCAGCAGGTCTGGCGTCAGGAAGCCTGGCGCGGTCGGGCCGGTCACGATATTGGTGACGCCGAGAGAGAGCAGGGTCAGCAGGATGACAATCGCTTTCTGTTCAAACCAGGAGAGCACCAGCGACAGCGGCAGATCGTTCACGCCGCAGCCCAGTTTCTCCGCCAGCGTGACCGCCAGAATGATGGCTGAATACGCATCGTTACACTGACCCGCATCCACCAGGCGCGGCAGACCTTCGATGTTGCCGAAATCCAGCTTGTTGAAACGGTACTTACCGCACGCCAGGGTCAGGATCAGACAGTCTTCCGGTACGCGGGTGGCGAAATCGGTGAAGTAGTTACGCTCACCGCGCGCGCCGTCACAGCCGCCGATCAGGAAGATGTGGCGCAGTTTTTCACGGCTGACGAGGTCAATCAGGGAATCCGCCGCACCCAGCAGAGTTTCACGACCAAAACCGACGGTGATCAGGTGCGGAATTTCGCTGTACGGGAAGCCTGCCATCTGCTGCGCCTGAGCGATAACCGGACCGAAATCGTCGCCTTCAAGGTGGCTCACGCCCGGCCAGCCGACGATGCTGCGGGTCCAGATACGGTCGTCATACGCGCCGACGGTCGGGTCGATGATGCAGTTAGAGGTCATGACGATTGGGCCAGGGAAGCGGGCGAACTCCACCTGCTGGTTCTGCCAGCCGCTGCCGTAGTTACCGATCAGATGTTTAAATTTACGCAGCTCCGGGTAACCGTGCGCAGGCAGCATTTCGCCGTGGGTATAAACGTTAACGCCGGTGCCTTCGGTCTGCTTCAGCAGGTTGTAGAGATCTTTCAGGTCATGACCGGAGATCAGAATGCATTTGCCTTCGGTTGCTTTGACGTTGACCTGCGTTGGCGTTGGGTGGCCGTAGGTGCTGGTTTCACCGGCATCCAGAATGCTCATCACTTTGAAGTTCATCTGGCCGATTTCCATCGAGCATTCCAGCAGGGCGTTCATATCGGAAGGCCAGGTGCCCAGCCAGGCCATGATTTTGTGGTACTGGGCGTAAATAGCGTTGTCGTACTGGCCGAGTACGTGCGCGTGTTCCATATAGGCCGCAGCACCTTTCAGACCGTACAGGCACAGCAGGCGCAGGCCGAGGATGTTTTCGCCAATCGCTGCTTTGTCTTTATTGGGAGTAAATTCTGCGGCCTGACGCTGTAGCTCGCCCAGGTCGTCGCTCACCAGCTGTAGCTCCGCCATCGGGTTGTCCACGCGGGCGCTGGCGTCGGCATTCAGGCACTGCGCTTTCAGGGATTCACGCAGGGCAATCGCTTCGCGGGCATAGCTCACAATGCGTGGAGAATCGAAGTTAACGTTGGTCAGCGTGGAGAAAAATGCGCGCGGCGCAAAGCTGTCGACATAGTGATCAACAATGCCATATTCACGGGCTTTGAAGGCCCAGGCGGACAAGCCTTGCAGCGCCGCAATCAGCAGATCCTGGAGATCGGACGTTTCTGCGGTTTTGCCGCACATACCCTGCGCGTAAGAGCAGCCGTTGCCTGCTGGGGTACGGATGGTTTGTTCACATTGCACACAAAACATAATCACACCTGTTAAAGTTATATTTGAGATACATGTTTAAGGTTATGCCTGTGCCACAGCAGAGAAAAGTGCTTTCTTATACTAAGTGGAGGGTTATTGATTTAGCGCAATTTTGGCGGCAGGTTCACTACCGCCAAAGCAGTATCAGGCTGAGAAGAACGCCATCAGAATGGGTACCAGGAGGCTCAGAATAAAGCCGTGTACGATGGCGGCAGGAACCATCTCCAGCCCTCCCGAGCGCTGTAACACCGGCAGGGTAAAGTCCATTGAGGTGGCCCCGCACAGGCCCAGCGCAGTAGAGCGGCTGCGGCGTACCAGGCCGGGGATCAGCATGATGGCTATCAGCTCGCGCGCCAGATCGTTAAAGAAGGCTGCGCTGCCGATTACCGGACCAAACGATTCGGTCAGCAGAATACCGGAGAGCGAATACCAGCCGAAACCGGACGCCATCGCCAGGCTGGTTTTCAGCGGCAGATCGAGAATAAAGGCGTTAATCACTCCCCCCGCCAGTGAGCTGGCCACAACGATAACGGCAACCATCATGCCCCGGCGGTTAAGGACAATCTGTTTCAGCGTCATGCCATTATTTCGCAGCTGAATACCAATCAGGAAGAGCAGGAAAATAAGCGTATATTCGCTGGCTTCCGTTGCGTGCTGTAAAAATGCCCAGCCGGTCAGCCCCAGTATAAAACCGAGTACCACCACGCCGCACAGTTTTAATGATTCCAGCGCCATCGCAATACGGGAGGGAAGCTTTTCCTGATGGTGGTGATTTTTCCAGGGAATAGTGCGTTCCAGCCAGAACAGCGCAGCAATATTGCACAGCAGAATAACCACTACCGTAACCGCAGAATAATGCAGGATGGAAAGCAAGTTCGTCGCCAGATTATCCAGGAAGGCCAGGCTGATCCCCATAAAGAACAGAATGACGTAAACAATCCAGCTGAGAAAACGATTAATAAGCTTTAAGGCCGATTCATGACGCAGCGGAATAAGGTAGCCCACAATCAGGGGCAGAAGAATGATGAGGAGTCCTGAGAACATGAACAGCCGGTCCTTTTGAGTTTTCGTTAAGCGCCAGAGACACTACCCAATAAAGGCTGTGAGGTAAAGCTACAAAAAAAGCCGGGTGGCGGCTACGCCTTACCCGGCTTGTCTATTTGGGGTGGTGCGGCCTGATGCCCTCACCCCGGCCCTCTCCCACAGGGAGAGGGGGAAAACCATTAATCGTGTTTTTCCAGCAGGGTGCGATACAGCACGCCGCCCAGAATACCGCCGATAATAGGCATCACCCAGAACAGCCACAGCTGTTCAAGCGCCCAGCCGCCCTGGAAAATAGCCACCGCGGTGCTGCGCGCCGGGTTAACGGAGGTGTTGGTCACCGGAATGGAGATGAGGTGGATCAGCGTCAACGCCAGACCAATAGCGATGGGGGCAAAGCCCGCAGGCGCGTATTTGTCCGTTGCGCCGTGGATCACCAACAGGAAGCCTGCGGTGAGCACAATTTCAATCACGATGGCAGACAGCATCGAGTAGCCGCCTGGAGAGTGTTCGCCGAAGCCGTTCGACGCAAATCCGCTGGCCGCGGCGTCAAACCCGGCTTTTCCGCTGGCAATTACGTACAGCACCGCCGCGGCAATAATACCGCCAATAACCTGGGCAATAATATAGCCAATAATATCTTTCGCCGGGAAACGTCCGCCCGCCCATAATCCTAATGTGACGGCCGGGTTGAAATGACCGCCGGAAATATGCCCCACGGCGAATGCCATGGTTAATACAGTTAAACCGAATGCCAGCGCGACGCCGACAAAGCCAATACCTAATTCCGGAAATGCGGCTGCCAGTACTGCGCTACCGCAGCCACCAAACACCAGCCAGAATGTACCAAAACATTCTGCCGCTAATTTTCTGAACATAACCACCTCAATAATAAACGTCCGCGCCCATTCCTGCGCGCGGGTTATATCGCCATAAAGGGATGACGACTCAAAGAGCCAGTATTTTGAAACCATCAACATCCCTTCGCCACTCAAATAAATTCACTAAATTTGATTTAAGGCAATGTGATGTCAATCCTTGTTCAGATCGGAGGTAATAAGAGCATAGCCCAATAATTAAGGGGGCGTATATTCTGCTGTCGTGACCCGCAGCCTGCCGCTATACTGCTGATAACTTGAAGGAAAAAGTGGCCGAATTGCGGGGGATGTATGCTACTCGAACGTGTGGAGATTGTCGGGTTTCGCGGGATTAACCGCCTGTCGCTACAACTGGAACAGAACAACGTCCTGATAGGCGAAAACGCCTGGGGTAAATCCAGCCTGCTAGATGCCCTGACGCTGCTGCTTTCGCCCGAAGAGAACTTGTACCACTTCGTTCATGATGACTTCTGGTTTCCGCCAGGGGATGTCAACGGACGCGAGAAACACCTGCATATCATTCTGACCTTCCGCGAATCCGAGCCCGGTCGCCATCGCGTGCGTCGTTTTCGCCCTATGTCGCCCTGCTGGGTGCCCTGTGAAGATGGTTTCCAGCGTATTTTCTATCGCCTTGAGGGCGAAATGGCGCAAAACGACGGGGTGTTAACCCTGCGTGAATTTCTTGATGAGAAGGGAAATCCGATCCCGCTCGATAATATTGACGAGCTTGCCCGCCATCTTATCCGCCTCTCCCCCGTGCTGCGCTTACGAGACGCGCGCTTTATGCGGCGGATCCGTAACGGCACCGTGCCGAATATGCCCGAGGTGGAGGTGACCGCCCGCGAACTGGATTTCCTCGCCCGTGAACTGGTCTCACGGCCGCAGAACCTCACCGACGGCCAGATCCGTCAGGGACTGTCTGCCATGGTGCAACTGCTGGAGCACTATTTCTCCGAGCAGGGAACGGGGCAGGCGCGCCACCGTCTGATGCGTCGCCGCTCGCACGATGAACAACGAAGCTGGCGCTATCTCGATATTATCAACCGCATGATCGACCGCCCCGGCGGGCGCACGCATCGGGTGATCCTGCTGGGATTATTCTCCACGCTTTTACAGGCGAAAGGGACGGTGCGCCTGGATCGGGACGCGCGCCCGCTGCTGCTGGTGGAAGATCCGGAAACGCGGCTGCACCCGATTATGCTTTCCGTGGCGTGGCATCTTCTTAATTTGCTGCCGTTGCAGCGAGTCACCACCACGAATTCCGGAGAGCTGCTCTCTCTGACGCCGGTGGAGTATGTCTGCCGCCTGGTGCGTGAATCCTCGCGGGTCACCGCCTACCGGCTCGGGCCCGGCGGGTTAAATGCCGAAGATGGCCGACGAATTGCGTTTCATATCCGTTTTAACCGTGCCTCTTCCCTGTTTGCCCGCTGCTGGTTGCTGGTGGAAGGGGAAACGGAAACCTGGGTGATAAACGAGCTGGCTCGCCAGTGCGGACACCACTTTGATGCCGAAGGGATCAAAGTGATCGAATTTGCTCAGTCTGGCTTAAAACCGCTGATCAAATTTGCGCGCCGGATGGGGATAGAGTGGCACGTACTGGTGGATGGCGATGAGGCAGGTAAAAAATATGCGGCGACCGTGCGCAGCCTGCTCAATAACGATCGTGAAGAGGAGCGGGAACATCTGACCGCGCTGCCTGCGATGGACATGGAGCACTTTATGTACCGCCAGGGATTTGACGACGTCTTTCACCGCGTGGCGATGATCCCGGTAGATGTGCCCATGAATATGCGCCGGGTGATTGCCAAAGCTATCCATCGGTCGTCAAAACCGGATTTGGCCATTGAAGTTGCGACGGAAGCGGGCAGGCGAGGCGTGGAGTCGGTGCCCACGCTGCTGCGTAAAATGTTCTCCCGCGTCCTCTGGCTGGCTCGCGGGAGGGCCGATTAACGGGCAGTCGCCTGCGAAACCTGTTGGATCAGGCTATCAAGCAGGGCATAGCGGCGGCGGTATTCGGACCGTTTTTTACTCGCAATCTCTTCCATCGGTTTGCGTGGCATGGTCAGTGGCAGGGCAAAGTTGCCGTTATCCTGCTGCTGTCCGCCAAGGGAGCGCCAGAAGCTGTCATAGTCAGCCAGCAATTTTCCCTCTTTTTTCTTGCGATAGCGCCAGCTGCGGTAGATGTGGGTGGCGTTACTCACCGCGAGGATCTGCTCGACCGGGAAGGCGCCTGCCAGCGTCATGACCGCTTCAACCAGCAGACGTTTTGGGAACAGTCCGTGACAGGCTTTGGTCGCCAGCTGAATGTGCTCGTGCGGGACATGCGCTTTCGCCCCCTGCATTCCGCCGATGAAGAGCGTTGGCTTGCCCTGGTATGTGCACAGCGTAAAGGTCAGCTCGGCCAGCACCGTGTTCTGGTGGTCGCAAAAAGTGAGGGTCGCTTCCCCTTCTTTGTCCAGAAACGCATCCGCGCTCAGGCGAACGCTAAACTGCTGCTCCTCTTTGCCCGTTAACGTCACCAGCGTGATGCCCTGGCTGGAGAGGTAGCCGTTCAGCAGCGACGCCGGAAGATGGCGGCTCATCATCTCATAGTGATCGTTCAGTGCGTCCAGCGTAGTCTGGCGGCCCATATTGACGGTCAGCCACGGCCGGTGCAGGCGGCACGGCAGGCCGGGCTGCACGCGCAGGATCTGCATCAGACGGGGCTGTTTTGCAAGGTTTCCAAGCAGGCGCGCAGTGGTGAACGGCGTTGCCAGCGAGCGCAACATAAACTTACGTCGATAGGCCGGATTTTGCCACGCCAGCCCCGGCGTGAGGGAACCCGATGCCAGGCTTTTAAACAGTTGCCAGCCCGATTTAGGCTGGGGCAGCGTTGAATAAGGTGTATCGACGATGGAATACATGTTAGATCCTGCTTCTGGTGGAATATCGCTATTTCAGCAGGCGCTTTATCAACATCGGGTAAACAATTCCCGACGATTACGGGGATCGGGGGTTTCGTTGAGGAGTGGTTTAGATAAAATCAACGGTGATGATAGCCAGAACAATTATTTGGAATATTTATGAACCTGAAGGGAAAACGCAGAAAGCTGTTTCTGCTGCTGGCGGTAGTGGTGTTAGCGGGCGGATTCTGGTTATGGAAGGTACTGAACGCGCCGGTACCACAGTATCAAACGCTGATTGTTCGTCCGGGCGAGCTGCAACAAAACGTGCTGGCGACGGGGAAACTGGATGCCCTGCGTAAGGTTGACGTGGGCGCGCAGGTCAGCGGTCAGCTTAAAACCCTGTCAGTTGAGATTGGCGATAAGGTTAAAAAAGGCCAGCTGCTGGGCGTGATCGATCCTGAGCAGGCGCAAAACCAAATCCGCGAAGTGGAAGCGACGCTGATGGAGCTGCGCGCGCAGCGCGCGCAGGCTCAGGCGGAGCGTAATCTCGCTCAGGTCACCCTGACGCGCCAGCAGGCGCTGGCGAAAACGCAGGCTATCTCGAAACAGGATCTGGACACAGCCGCCACGGAGCTGGCGGTGAAGCAGGCGCAGATTGGCACCATCGATGCGCAAATCAAACGGAATCAGGCCTCGCTGGATACGGCGAAAACCAACCTCGATTACACGCAAATCGTTGCGCCAATGGCCGGGGAAGTGACGCAGATAACCACCCTGCAAGGCCAGACGGTCATCGCCGCGCAGCAGGCGCCAAACATCCTGACCCTGGCGGATATGAGCACCATGCTGGTGAAAGCCCAGGTATCCGAAGCGGACGTCATTCACCTTAAGCCGGGGCAGAAAGCCTGGTTTACGGTGCTGGGCGATCCGCAAACCCGCTATGAAGGGGTGCTGAAAGATATCCTGCCGACGCCGGAGAAGGTCAACGACGCCATCTTCTACTATGCGCGTTTTGAGGTGCCAAACCCGCAGGGCGTTCTGCGTCTGGACATGACCGCCCAGGTGCATATCCAGCTGACCGGCGTGAAAAACGTGCTGACGGTTCCGCTCTCCGCGCTGGGTGAATCCGCCGGGGACAATCGCTACAAGGTGAAAGTGCTGCGCAACGGCGAAACCCGCGAGCGGGAAGTGGTGATTGGCGCACGTAACGACACCGATGTGGTGGTGGTAAAAGGGCTGGAAGAGGGTGAGGAAGTGGTCACCAGCGAAACCCTGCCCGGAGCCGCGCAATGACGGCGCTGCTTGAGCTGAATGACATTCGTCGCAGCTATCCGTCCGGCGACGGGCCGGTGGAGGTGCTGAAGGGCATCTCCCTGCGCGTTGAAGCCGGTGAAATGGTGGCGATTGTCGGGGCGTCGGGCTCGGGTAAATCAACGCTGATGAACATTCTTGGCTGTCTGGATAAGCCCACCAGCGGCACCTATCGCGTGGCCGGGACGGATGTTTCCACCCTGGACGGCGACGCGCTGGCGAAGCTGCGTCGCGAGCATTTTGGCTTTATTTTTCAGCGTTACCATCTGCTTTCACACCTGAGCGCGGCGCAGAACGTGGAGGTGCCGGCGGTGTATGCGGGCGTCGAGCGCAAAAAACGCCTTGAACGCGCGAAGGCGCTGTTAACGCGTCTTGGGCTGGCGGAGCGTGTTGATTATCAGCCTTCGCAGCTTTCCGGCGGTCAGCAGCAGCGCGTGAGTATTGCCCGTGCGCTGATGAACGGCGGACAGGTGATCCTCGCTGATGAGCCAACCGGTGCGCTCGACAGCCATTCCGGTGAAGAGGTGATGGCGATCCTGCATCAGCTGCGCGATCAGGGGCATACGGTGATTATTGTCACCCACGATCCGCAGGTGGCAGCGCAGGCGGAACGCATCATTGAGATCCACGACGGCGAGCTGGTCAGCAACCCGCCGCCACGTCAGTCCAGAGCGGCGGCGCCGAAAGAAGCCTTACCTGCGTCCACCGGCTGGGGACAGTTCTCCAGCGGCTTTCGTGAAGCGCTGACCATGGCCTGGCTGGCGATGGCGGCCAACAAAATGCGCACCCTGCTGACCATGCTCGGCATCATTATCGGTATTGCCTCGGTGGTGTCGATTGTGGTTGTGGGCGATGCGGCGAAACAGCTGGTGCTGGCGGATATTCGCGCCATCGGGACTAACACCATCGACGTTTACCCCGGCAAAGATTTTGGCGACGACGAGCCGCAGTATCAGCAGGCGCTGAAATACGACGATCTGGCGGCTATTCAGAAGCAGCCGTGGGTGAACTCCGCCACGCCTGCCGTGTCGCAAAACCTTCGTCTGCGCTACGGCAACATCGACGTGGCGGCCAGCGCTAACGGCGTCAGCGGAGATTACTTCAACGTCTACGGCATGACCTTCAGCGAAGGGGCGACCTTCAACGCGGAACAGCTGGCGGGCAGGGCGCAGGTGGTGGTGTTAGACGCTAACTCGCGCAGACAGCTTTTCCCCAATAAAACCCGTGTGGTGGGGGAAGTGATCCTGGTGGGTAACATGCCCGCCACGGTGATTGGTGTGGCGGAAGAGAAACAGTCCATGTTTGGCAGCAGCAAGATCCTGCGCGTCTGGCTGCCGTACAGCACCATTTCCGGGCGCATTATGGGACAGTCCTGGCTCAACTCCATTACCGTGCGAGTGAAAGAGGGCTACGACAGCGCGCTGGCGGAACAGCAGCTCGAGCGGCTGTTAACGTTGCGCCACGGGAAAAAGGATTTCTTCACCTGGAACATGGACGGCCTCTTGAAAACGGCCGAAAAGACCACACGTACTCTTCAGCTGTTCCTGACGCTGGTGGCGGTGATTTCGCTGGTCGTCGGCGGGATAGGGGTGATGAACATTATGCTGGTGTCGGTGACCGAACGTACGCGGGAGATCGGCATTCGCATGGCGGTCGGGGCCAGAGCCAGCGATGTGCTCCAGCAATTTTTGATTGAAGCGGTGCTGGTGTGTCTGGTGGGAGGCGCAATGGGGATTGCGCTCTCAATGATGATCGCCTTCGCGCTCCAGCTCTTTTTACCGGGGTGGGAGATTGGCTTCTCACCGATGGCGATCCTCACCGCGTTTTTGTGCTCCACCTTTACCGGCATTTTGTTTGGCTGGCTGCCGGCACGAAACGCGGCGCGGCTGGATCCGGTGGATGCGCTGGCGCGGGAATAACCCGAAAATAAAAATGCCAGCCGATCGGGCTGGCATTTTGCCTGCGGGGTGTACACAATGAATCAGAGAGCTATGCAACCGTTTCTGCTTCAACGGGCACGATAAGACTGGCGTGATTGCCTTTTGGCCCCTGGTGTACATCGAACCGGACGGACTGCCCGGCTTTGAGCGTCCTGTAACCATCCATCTGAATGGTGGAATAGTGAGCGAAGATATCCTCGCCGCCGCCTTCGGGGCAAATGAAGCCAAACCCCTTGGCGTTGTTGAACCACTTAACAGTACCCATTTCCATGCTTCGACATCCTTCGTAAATCTTATAAATTAAGATGGAATGAACCGGTGGTGGAGTGGGGGCTGTTCAAAACCTCGCCAACTCACGCTTGTACAATTTAGAGAAACGGAAGAAGCCGTCAAGCGTTTGGCGCTGGAGTTGGGACAATAATCAACCAAAATTTGAGGCAGTTAACGCTATTGCAACAGTTTGTGACAGACATCGCGGATGACAGTAATAGATGATTGTTATCTAACATCTGAGGTAGATTCAAAGTGGTTATGCATAATGGGTAAGACCAACGATTGGCTGGATTTTGACCAGCTGGCGGAAGATAAAGTGCGCGACGCGCTAAAACCGCCATCTATGTATAAAGTTATGTTAATGAACGATGATTACACGCCGATGGAATTTGTTATTGACGTGCTACAAAAGTTCTTTTCTTATGATGTTGAACGTGCAACGCAACTGATGCTTACCGTTCATTATCGTGGCAAAGCGATCTGCGGCATCTTTACTGCCGAGGTTGCGGAAACCAAAGTAGCGATGGTGAACGACTATGCAAGGGAGAACGAGCATCCGTTGCTGTGTACGCTGGAAAAGGCCTGATAAGGCATAAAATTGGGGGAGGTGCCTATGCTCAATCAAGAACTGGAACTCAGTTTAAACATGGCTTTCGCCAGAGCGCGTGAGCACCGACATGAGTTTATGACCGTCGAGCACCTGCTGCTCGCACTGCTTAGCAACCCATCTGCCCGCGAAGCGCTGGAAGCCTGCTCCGTGGATCTGGTGGCGCTACGTCAGGAACTCGAAGCCTTCATCGAACAAACTACACCGGTGCTGCCAGCCAGTGAAGAAGAGCGCGACACGCAGCCGACGCTCAGCTTCCAGCGCGTGTTGCAGCGCGCGGTTTTCCACGTCCAGTCTTCCGGACGTAGCGAAGTGACTGGTGCCAATGTCCTGGTCGCCATCTTCAGCGAGCAGGAGTCCCAGGCGGCCTACCTGCTGCGTAAACACGAAGTCAGCCGGCTCGACGTGGTCAACTTCATCTCTCACGGAACGCGAAAAGACGAGCCTAACCAGGCATCGGATCCCAGCGGACAGATCAACAGCAATGAAGAGCAAGCAGGCGGGGAGGATCGTATGGAAAACTTCACCACCAACCTTAACCAGCTTGCTCGCGTTGGCGGTATCGACCCGCTGATTGGCCGCGACAAAGAGCTGGAGCGTGCCATCCAGGTGCTGTGCCGTCGCCGTAAGAACAACCCGCTGCTGGTGGGGGAATCTGGCGTGGGTAAAACCGCGATTGCCGAAGGGCTGGCCTGGCGCATTGTGCAGGGCGACGTGCCGGAAGTGATTGCCGACTGTACCATCTACTCGCTGGATATTGGCTCGCTGCTGGCGGGCACCAAATACCGCGGTGATTTCGAAAAACGTTTCAAAGCGCTGTTAAAACAGCTGGAGCAGGACACCAACAGCATCCTGTTTATCGATGAGATCCACACCATCATCGGCGCAGGTGCGGCCTCCGGTGGCCAGGTGGATGCCGCTAACCTGATCAAACCGCTGCTCTCCAGCGGCAAGATCCGCGTGATGGGCTCCACGACGTACCAGGAGTTCAGCAACATCTTTGAGAAGGATCGTGCGCTGGCGCGTCGTTTCCAGAAAATCGACGTTACCGAGCCGTCGGTTGACGAAACGGTGCAGATCATCAATGGCCTGAAAACCAAGTACGAAGCACACCACGACGTGCGTTACACCGCGAAAGCGGTACGTGCGGCGGTGGAGCTGGCGGTGAAATACATCAACGATCGTCATCTGCCGGATAAAGCGATTGACGTGATTGATGAGGCGGGTGCGCGTGCGCGCCTGATGCCAGCCAGCAAGCGTAAGAAAACCGTGAACGTGGCGGATATCGAGTCCGTGGTGGCCCGCATCGCGCGTATTCCTGAGAAGAGCGTTTCTCAGAGCGACCGTGATACGCTGCGCACCCTCGGCAATCGCCTGAAAATGCTGGTCTTTGGTCAGGATAAAGCCATTGAGGCTTTAACCGAAGCGATCAAGATGGCCCGTGCTGGCCTGGGGCATGACCACAAGCCTGTCGGTTCCTTCCTGTTCGCCGGTCCGACCGGCGTGGGGAAAACCGAGGTGACGGTTCAGCTCTCCAAAGCGCTGGGCATTGAGTTGCTGCGCTTTGATATGTCCGAGTATATGGAGCGTCATACCGTCAGCCGTTTGATTGGTGCGCCTCCGGGATACGTGGGCTTTGACCAGGGCGGCCTGCTTACGGACGCGGTTATCAAGCATCCGCACGCGGTACTGTTGCTCGATGAAATCGAGAAAGCGCATCCGGACGTGTTCAACATCCTGTTGCAGGTGATGGACAACGGGACGCTGACCGATAACAACGGGCGCAAGGCCGATTTCCGCAACGTGGTGCTGGTGATGACCACCAACGCGGGCGTGCGGGAAACCGAGCGTAAATCCATCGGCCTGATCCACCAGGATAACAGCACCGATGCGATGGAAGAGATCAAGAAGATCTTCACGCCGGAGTTCCGTAACCGTCTGGACAACATTATCTGGTTCGATCATCTGTCTACCGAGGTGATTCATCAGGTGGTGGACAAGTTCATCGTCGAGTTGCAGGTTCAGCTGGATCAGAAAGGCGTGTCGCTGGAAGTGAGCCAGGAGGCCCGCAACTGGCTGGCTGAGAAAGGCTACGACCGTGCGATGGGCGCCCGTCCGATGGCGCGCGTGATTCAGGACAACCTGAAGAAACCGCTGGCAAACGAGCTGCTGTTTGGCTCGCTGGTGGACGGCGGCCAGGTAACGGTGGGGCTGGATCAGGCGAAGAACGAACTGACGTACGATTTCCAGAGTGCGGCGAAGCACAAGCCGGAAGCGGCTCACTGATTTTCTTTAGTGTAAAAGCCGGGTTTTTAACCCGGCTTTTTTGTGTCCGCTTTTCTCCCTCTCCCTGTGGGAGAGGGTCAGGGTGAGGGCATCAGACCGCAACGAAATTTTGCGAGGCGCTTTCCAGTTTCTTTCGAGGCTTATTGCTGGATAAATTCACAGGCATAAAATGGCGGCGCACCTGCAAAATCAGGTGTCGGGATTGGCGTCCTGAAAGTGTGTGACCAGCAGTATTGCTGTAGGCTTCGTTCGCCCTAAGGAAAAGGGTATAATTCTGCATCTGGCGGGCGAATCGGAAGCTTCTTTTGAAGCGCCAGGTGCACACACTGGTACGCCAATTCCTTTTCGTCCGCCGCCAGCGAATCTGGCGTTTCCTGCGGTGGTAAATTCATGTGTGTGAAGGAATTACCCAATGAATACAGAAATCAATTTCTCCCAGTTCTATAGCGAACTTTCTCTCAATCCCGATCTCCCAACCCTCGTCGAGCGCTGTAATCTGCTCACGGAAATCCTGCTGGACTGTAATTCGCTCCCGCAAACGCAGCCCGTTTGCCGTTGTCTCGGTGCTTATCTGGACGTAGTCAAAACCGAACTCGCAGAATCAATGAGTGATTTCCGGGTGGTTGAATTTGACGACGAGACGGAACGGCTGAAGGAAAAAGAGTGGCTTCTGGAGGATACCGAAACCAAATGCGATTACTGCCGGGCATTAAACCACGTGCTGCTGGTGTCGCATTTTGACCGCGAGATGCTGCCCCATCTGACAGGATTGCTGCATGACATTACACATTCGATGGCGGCAGATGTGGCTGCACCTGAATGTGGAAAGCCTGTAGTTCATATCATTAATTAAGTTTAGTCTCGTGCGTCGGGGAAGGGACTCCGGCGCGGTATGGCGAAACCCTTTTTTCGAGTAGTTCTTTAAGTTATTGATTTTTATTGTGCGAATAAAGGCCGCAGAAAAAAGGGTTTGAGGTAGATATGTTGATTATTTTCTTTTCGAACAATAAGATGGCGAAGATTTCTTCCAGTTCACTGCCGTACAGGCAGCTTAGAAAATAACAGGTAAGGGCATTGAACGCTGGCGGTCGTTCACTGCCGTACAGGCAGCTTAGAAACGCCGTCAGCTCCACGAAACGGAGCCCATAACGTTCACTGCCGTACAGGCAGCTTAGAAACGTATCGGCAAAACCTACGGAGCCGCACATGAGTTCACTGCCGTACAGGCAGCTTAGAAAGATCCCCTCTGGTACGGTGGCGCGGGGTAAGTGTTCACTGCCGTACAGGCAGCTTAGAAATTGTAGCCCATCCTACGCTTCACCTGGTCGCTGTTCACTGCCGTACAGGCAGCTTAGAAATCAGCCAGCGCGAAGCCAACCGCAGATGATATGTTCACTGCCGTACAGGCAGCTTAGAAACATTCAGACTGTCCGCTAATTTTCGCCTTTTGTTCACTGCCGTACAGGCAGCTTAGAAATTATGCCGAGATATTACAGGCGCTGGCCAATGGTTCACTGCCGTACAGGCAGCTTAGAAATGCAAAAGCTCCAGAACGCCATGCGAGAACTGGTTCACTGCCGTACAGGCAGCTTAGAAAACTGGATTCATCGTTCAACTGCTGGCGTGGGAGTTCACTGCCGTACAGGCAGCTTAGAAAGTTTTAACTTTTCCTGGCGCTTTGTGAGCTGGGTTCACTGCCGTGCAGGCAGCTTAGAAAAAGGGCATGAAGCTGCGTCAGGTCCGTATCGGGTTCACTGCCGTGCAGGCAGCTTAGAAATCGTCGTTACCAGGCAGCCTCTCTTTTCTCCCGTTCACTGCCGTGCAGGCAGCTTAGAAAATCGAAAATGTAGCAGCTCTGACTGATGAATTGTTCACTGCCGTGCAGGCAGCTTAGAAATCGAAAACGTAGCAGCTCTGACTGATGAATTTGTTCACTGCCGTGCAGGCAGCTTAGAAAGAAAACCATACTCGCCTGGCTGGATACGCGATGTTCACTGCCGTGCAGGCAGCTTAGAAAAGTCTCGTTCCATAAATCATCCACTCTTTTAAGTTCACTGCCGTGCAGGCAGCTTAGATAGTTGGCCACGGCAACCTGACCGAAACCGGCATGTTCACTGCCGTACAGGCAGCTTAGAAAACGAACGCTTAACATGTTCCATGCCCGCTGGCGTTCACTGCCGTACAGGCAGCTTAGAAAATTTGTCTTGCTGGATGTTAGTTACTGAGCACGTTCACCGCCGTACAGGCTGCATACTCCCCAAACATTCACTCCAACTATTTTAAAATCCACAATCATCACCACAATCCTCGTTGTATTTTTAATAAACTCAATACTCATTCATCCGACAACCATATTCCCTCACATATATTATTCATAAAAATAATACATTAAATATGTCAGAGATTTTTTATCTCGACACTCCGATAATTATTATTCATTTGATACGCGTCACATTTGTCTTCATCTTATCTCCGCTAACATACCCCGCATTCAACACATTGAAATAAAAAGCACTTGCTATGCCAGCGAACAGCATTACCCCATCCGACTTAAAAACCATTCTTCATTCAAAACGTGCCAATATCTATTACCTGGAGAAATGTCGTATTCAGGTAAATGGTGGACGCGTTGAATATGTCACTCAGGAAGGTAAAGAGTCTTTTTACTGGAATATTCCCATCGCTAATACGACGGCGGTAATGTTGGGAATGGGAACATCCGTTACGCAAATGGCGATGCGGGAGTTCGCGCGAGCGGGAGTAATGGTCGGTTTTTGTGGCACGGATGGCACGCCACTTTATTCCGCGAATGAAGTGGATATTGATGTCTCCTGGCTATGCCCGCAGAGTGAATATCGCTCGACGGGATATTTACAGAACTGGGTCTCCTTCTGGTTTGACGAAGAAAAGCGCTTGCAGGCGGCAAAACACTTTCAGTTTATTCGATTACAACAAATTGAAAAACAGTGGTCAGGGTTGCGGATGCAGCGCGAAATGGCCTTTCAGCCAGATAAAGATGCTCTGAATACTCTCCTCGAACGTGCCAGACAGGGTATGGAAAAGGCTCAGGACCACACCTCTCTGATGCTCCAGGAAGCCCAGCTCACGAAATCGCTCTATAAACTAACCAGCCAGACGACAGGTTACGGCAATTTTACCCGAGCCAAACGGGGTGGCGGGGCGGATATGGCAAACCGTTTTCTCGATCAGGGTAATTATCTGGCCTACGGGCTGGCGGCGGTCGCGGCCTGGGTGACGGGCATTCCGCACGGTCTGGCGGTGATGCATGGCAAAACCCGACGCGGCGGGCTGGTTTTTGATATTGCCGATTTAATCAAAGACGCCCTCGTTATGCCGCAGGCATTTATTGCGGCTATGGAGGGTGAAGATAATCAACAGTTTCGCCAGCGCTGTATTAATGCCTTTCAGCAGGCCGATGCGCTGGATGTGATGATTACCACGTTGCAGGAAACCTCGCAGTCGCTGGCGGGGAGCACAAAATGAATGTGCTGATTATCTCTCGGTGTACCAAACGTGCGCGCGAGCAAAGCTGTCAGATTATCGATCAGTTTGCTGAGCGCACTGGAGACGCGGCGTGGCAGACGACGATTACGATGGAAGGTGCCATAACACTGCGCAAGCTGCTGCGTAAAACTGCGCGACGTAATACCGCTGTGGCCTGCCACTGGCTGAAAAAAAACGGTCAAACCGAACTGCTGTGGATAGTCGGGAATTTGCGTCGCTTTAACGCGCAAGGGCGCGTGCCAACAAATCGTACGACGCTGCAAATTATCCGCAATGACAGCGAACACCGCTGGCACAGTGCAGAAAGCATCGCCTTGCTGGCGGCGATTGCCGGGCTGTTTCACGATTTTGGCAAAGCGGGGATGTGCTTCCAGCAAACGCTGCTGAAAGAGAGTAAGCACCGTTTTCAGCCATACCGACACGAATGGATTTCGGTGCGTCTGTTTCAGGCTTTTGTCGGGCAACAAACCGATGCGCAGTGGCTGGCCTCGCTGGAACATCTCAAGGCAACTGACGAAAAAGCCATGCTGAAAGCCCTGACGATGGATACGCCGGAAAAAAGCGGCAGTCCGCTGGGTCACCTGCCCCCTCTGGCGCGAGTGGTGGCCTGGCTGATGCTGTCGCACCATCGTTTACCGCAGTCCCATTCGGCAGAGCCACAATTACTGTACTGCGATGGCTGGCTTGAGCGACAGCTGAACGCAGACTGGAACTCGCTTAATCATAAATCCACCGAAAAACATCAGTGGAAAGAGCGTGATTTAAAAAATGTCTGGAAATTCCCTCACGGCACGCCGCTAAGAAGTAAAACCTGGCGCGAGAAAGCCCGACAGATTGGCAAACGTATCAGGAATACCCCCGCGTTACTTGACTTTGGGTCGCTTGATAACCTGTTTACTCTCCATCTTTCGCGTCTGTCGCTGATGCTGGCAGATCATTTCTACTCGTCGCAGCCTGCGTATTCAGGTTGGCAGGACTACGCTGTCCAGATCTGGGCCAACAGTAATCCCGAGCCTAACCAAAAGCTGGATGAACATAACGTGGGCGTGGCGCATCATGCTCTGCTGATGGGTCGTTCCCTTCCCACATTACGGCGCGCATTACCCGCCATCGCCCGACATAAAGCGTTCAGGGAAAGGGCGAAAGATCCGCGTTTTTTCTGGCAAAACAAGGCCTGGGATGTCGCCTCTTCGCTACGGGATAAAAGTGCTGAGCAGGGCTTTTTTGGCATCAATATGGCCTCGACCGGATGCGGTAAAACCTTTGCCAACGCCCGGATTATGTACGCTCTGGCAGACGAGCAGGAGGGATGCCGCTTTAGCGTCGCGCTGGGGTTGCGGACCTTAACGCTACAGACGGGACATGCGTTGCAGTCTCGCCTGGGGCTGGACGATGACACACTGGCCGTCGTGACCGGTGCGGCAGCGGTGAAGGAGCTTTACCAGGGGAACGATACGGAAGATAACAACAGCGCCAGCGATGAAGCGTTTTTCGCCAGCCATCATTATGTCCATTATGAAGGCGCGACGAGCGGCGGCACGGCGCAGCAGTGGCTGTCGAAAGAACCCGCGCTTAATCGCCTGGTCAGCGCGCCGGTGCTGGTGACAACGATCGATCACCTGATGCCGGCAACGGAAGGCGTGCGTGGCGGCAGGCAGATCCCTGCCATGCTGCGTCTGCTGACCAGCGATCTGGTGCTTGATGAGCCTGACGATTTCGACATTGATGATTTGCACGCCCTTTGTCGACTGGTGAACTGGGCCGGAATGCTCGGTTCCCGGGTGCTGCTTTCCTCCGCGACGCTGCCGCCCGCGCTAACGGAAGCGCTGTTTGAAGCCTATCGGGAAGGGCGCAAAGCCTGGCAGGCCGCATGCGGTCAGTCTGACAGACCGATGAATATCTGCTGCGCCTGGTTTGATGAGTATGGCGCGCAGTCGCAGGATGTGGCCGACGACGCGCATTTTCGCCGGACGCATGGCGATTTTGTTCGCCAGCGGATCAAACGTCTGCCTGAGCAGCCGCGGGTTCGTCTGGGGAAACTGGCAGCCGTGGAGCCGCAATCTTCCAGCAAGACAGATGTTGTCTCCGCGCTGGCTCAGACGCTACGCCAGCAAATGATAGCGCTGCACGGCCTTCATCACAGCACGCATAACGCAGGCAAAAGCGTGTCGTTTGGTCTGGTGCGGATGGCCAATATCAATCCGCTGGTTGCCGTCGCGCAAACGCTGATGGCATTACCCTCCCCGGATAATTACTGCATCCATTACTGCGTTTATCACAGCCAGCATCCGCTGGCGGTGCGGGCGGCGATTGAAAAACGACTCGATTGTGCATTTACGCGGCACGAGCCGGAGCGGATCTGGCAGTTGCCTGAAGTTAAGCAGGCGCTGGCATCGCAGGAACAACATCATCTTTTTGTCGTGCTCGGAACATCCGTTCTGGAGGTCGGGCGCGATTTTGATGCCGACTGGGGGATTATTGAGCCGAGCTCAATGCGTTCACTTATTCAGTTTGCGGGACGTATTCAGCGCCATCGTCAGATCGCTCCTGAGAGCGAAAACCTGGTAATTCTGGATCGCAACGTCCGCGCGCTTCGCGGGGAAAAGGTTGCCTACTGCCGACCCGGTTTTGAAACCGGGCAGCATCTGCTGCCTCATCATGACCTCCATGCACTGATCGATGAAGAAGGCTATCGCACCCTGAATGCGATTCCGCGCATCGCTGAGGATGTCCCCGGCAATGCCCTTGCGGCGCTGGAGCACACCCGGTTGCGTGCCGCACTGCTGGAAGGCGGCGATAACTCAGATGCGGTCGCCGCATTGTGGTGGCGGTTGCCGCTGACCTGGAACGGTGAGCTTCAGAAACGGACACCATTTCGACGCGCTTCAGCTCAGGCCTCGTTCTTTTTGAGTATGGAAGAGGAGGGCGATGAACCTGAATTTTGCCTGATGCAGGAAGACGGGGTGTTAAAACCTGCGGGACGATTTTGCATACAGCCGTTATTCATGGCTGATGGCGTTGAGCCGTGGATTGCAATTGATTATGCCGAGGTATTACAGGCGCTGGCGGATGAAAAGCAGATGGAGTTGGGGGCGGTATCGCGTCGTTATGGCGAAATCACGCTGAGGGACGAAAGAAAAGAAGAGACAGAGGAATGGCTGTATCACCCGGTATTGGGTGTGTTCAGGGAATATCTATAAAGAGCCAGGAGCGAGTATGTCAGTTGAAGCACTAAGCGCTTTCATCGCTGAGTACATTGCCGGACGACGGCAAACAAAGCTGGAAGCATTTGATAAAGAGGCCGCAAAGCGCAGCGATACAGATAGCGCAACGCTTGCGGCAGAACGCCGGGAGCTGGAGCTTCGCTATGAACCGAAAGCATGGCTGACGGATGCCGCGAAGCGGGCCGGACAAATTAACCTCGTGACCCATGCGGCGAAATTTACCCACGGGGATTCAAAAAGTAGCAGTATTTACAGCGAGGCAGTGGCGCAGGAAGGGTATCTCAGCACCGCTGCGTTGTCAGGTCTGGAACCGGATGCGGTGGGAAACGCCGCTGCGCTGGATGTCGCAAAGCTGCTGCAAACGCGGGTTGACGGTGGCGACTCCCTTCTGGCAAGCCTGAAACGGGGCGATCACGCTGCGTTGGCCGCTTTTGCCGATGACGAGAATCAACTGAGGGAGTGGATTGCGGGGTTTTCCCGTGCGTTAATCCCCGGAGAACCAGCTTCGCACAAGCTGGCGAAACAGGGGTATTTTCCGGTAGGGGAAGGTTATCACCTCTTAAGCCCGTTATTCGCTACCTCGCTTGTACACGCCATGCATCAGAAAATGATTGCCTTCCGTTTTGGCGATGAAGTTAAAGCCATCTGGAAAGCACGACGTGAGAAAACATGGCATCCCACTCCGCTGACGCTATTCCCGGATGCGGCGGAAATACACTTCGGCGGTACTAAACCGCAAAATATTTCCTATCTCAACAGCGTGCGCGGTGGGCGGTGCTGGCTACTATCCTGTCAGCCTCCGCAGGGGAAAAGAGCAGAAAAGGCGCCAACAAATCTACGTTCTGTTTTCACCTCGGGTGGGCAGTTTGACCGTCGTGCCAGGAGTCAAATTCAGTTGCTGGTTTCCTTGCTCACGAAAACGGGCAGTTACACCAGTTTTCGTATTCGCGAGGCTCGTGATGGTTATATCAATATGCTTATCGATCTGCTGTTCGAAATTGCATCTGAACTTCAACGCGAAGCCTGGCAAAACTGGACGCTTAACTGCCCCAATCTGAAACCTCATCAACAGCTTTGGCTCGATCCCTGGCGCACAAAAACAGACGAAGCCTTCCGACTTGAGAGAGAAAAGGACGACTGGCAGGGCGCTGTGGCAGAAGATTTTGCCCTGTGGCTGAACGCACGTCTGCGCAAGGCGATGCCGGATTTAGGTGCCGTGGAAAAACGTGAATGGGAAACTCGCGAACGTTTACGCTCTAACCTCCGCGAGATGGAAAAAATCATTCAGGAGGCGCTGAAATGAGCTCACTGATCCTGCTTCGCCGCATCAGAGTTGAAAACGCCAACGCCATTGCTGGCCTGACGTATGGTTTTCCCGCCATCACCCATTTTCTGGGATTTTCCCATGCGTTATCACGCAAGCTGACGGAAACACACGGGCTAAAAATCGATGGCTGTGCTGTCGTCAGCCATGAGCACCAGATCCACGCGCATACATCCGGTCGTGATTATCAGTTTGCCCTGACGCGCAATCCGCTCACTCGGGACGCGAAAACAGCCTCCTTTAATGAAGAGGGCCGGATGCATATGACGGTTTCGTTGCTGCTGGAATGCCATGGGGAAATCCCTAATGGCGAGTACGGGCAGCGCGATCTGGCAGAGCATCTCAGCCAGGTTTGCCCGACGCTCAGGCTGGCGGGCGGCATCATCGTCGATATTCAGGCTATTACCGTCATGGCAATGCCGTCGGACAGTCGTGACATGTGTCGGTTGCAGTGGCAGCTGATGCCCGGATTTGCCTTACGCGATCGCAGCAGCTGGCTGGGGGAACATTATCAAACGCTTCTTGAGAGCGACCCCAATACCTCGCTGCTTGATGCCTGGCTCGATTTCGCTGCGTTGAAGTTTCAGGCTGAAACGCCAGAGGAGGGCGACATCCGTGAGGGCGAACCGGCAAACTGGCACTATGTTCCGAAACCTAACCCCGGGTATCTGGTGCCCTTAATGACTGGCTATCAGCGGATTTCTGAACTCTATTCCCCCGGCATGGTAACTAACGCACGTGATGCAGAAACACCCTTTGCGTTTACGGAGGCGGTGTATGGCGTGGGCGAGTGGTGCGGTCTGCACCGGATTCAGTCTCTTAATGAAATTTTCTGGCGTTTTCATACGACAGAAACGGGCTATTACTGTCAGGGCGCGGGCGCGCCGGTGACATCTGCACATTTAAAATAAAAAGGATTTAGCTATGGCAAAGGCTCCAACTGCCGTTAAAACGGCATCTGTTCTGGCATTTGAACGTAAACTGGCGACGTCGGATGCAGTGATGTATTCCGGAAGCTGGCAGGGGGAAACCTGGCAACCCATCTGCATTCAGGAAAAAGCAGTGCGTGGCACGATTTCCAACCGCCTGAAGAACGCGCTTACTAACGATCCGGCAAAACTGGATGCCGAGATCCAGAAAGCTAACCTCCAGAGGGTGGATGTGGCTGCGCTGCCCGCAGACGCCGACACCTTACAGGTGAAGTTTACCCTACGCGTGCTGGGCAACCTGTCCACGCCTTCCGTGTGTAATGACCGCGCCTATCAGGATGCGCTTCAGCAGGTTATTGACGGCTATATCAGTGAACACGGCTTTGCAGAACTGGCGCGCCGCTATGCAACTAACCTGGCGAACGGGCGTTTTTTATGGCGTAACCGCGTCGGCGCTGAAAAAATTATCGTGCGTGTGACGGGCTGTAAAACGTGGACGTTTGATGCTTATTGCTACGCACTGCGAGATTTTTCTGCAAGCGATAAGGATCTTGAAGCGCTGGCGCAGGAAATTGAAAAAGGGCTTAGCGGTGAGGGATTTGTGCTGCTGAACGTAGAGGCGCAGGTGTTGCTCGGTGCCGGACAGGAGATCTTCCCGTCGCAGGAGCTGGTTCTTGACAGCAACAGCAGTAAGAGTCGCCTGCTGTATCAGGTTGATAATGTGGCTGGCATGCACTCGCAGAAAATCGGCAATGCGATTCGGACGATCGATACCTGGCATTCAAAGGTGGATGAACTTGGCGCGATAGCCGTTGAACCGTATGGATCGGTCACCAGCCGCGGCGTGGCCTGCCGTCAGCCAAAAGAGAAAATGGACTTCTACACGCTTCTCGATAACTGGGTGACGAAAGGGCAGGAACCCGACGTTGAGCAGCAGCATTATGTGATGGCCGTACTGATCCGTGGCGGTGTCTTCGGCGAGAAGGGCGAGTAAGGAGTGATTATGGATCACTACATTGAGATCCGCGTGCTGCCCGACCCGGAGTTTAGCGAGGAGATGCTAATGGCCGCGCTGATGGCCAAACTTCATCGTGCGCTGGGTCAGCGAGGGAAAGGGGATATTGGCGTTAGCTTCCCTGCGCACGGTATTAAGCCCGGCGCGGTGTTACGCCTGCACGGCGAACACCAGGCGTTAAGCGAACTCGAATCGCTGGCATGGCGAAAAGGTCTGAGCGATTACTGTCTGTGCTCGGCAATTAAAGCCGTGCCAGAGGTATATCACTGGCGATGCGTATCCCGTGTCCAGGTGAAAAGCAGCGCGCCGCGGCTTATGCGTCGTTCGGTAAAAAAAGGTTGGATAACCGAAGAAGAGGCGCAGCAAAGGATACGCACAATGGAGGAAGCGAGGACCGATTTACCCTGGCTCAATTTACGTAGCCTCTCGACGGGCCAGTCTTTCAGGCTTTTTATCCGTCATGGTGAGTTGCTTTCCGCACCGGTGGTTGGCATGTTTTCAACCTACGGACTCAGCGCGACAGCGACAGTTCCCTGGTTCTGATAAATCACAGCCGCATCAGCTTTCAGGGTGCGGTTTTTTCTGCGAGACGGGTATCAAAATTAAAAGGCAGTAACTCAACAGAATTAAGTGCTTTGCGGAATGCCGGATGCAATGGATTAAGTATGGCGTTGTTTTCATAGGGAATGATGCAGGAGGGTAAGATGAGTGCGAGAGCGCTGTTAGCCTGCAACCAACCGGTACCCAAATCCATCGTTGATACGGGCGCCGGATTTTCCTGCCAGTCCTCGGGCAGCCACGCTTTATCCAGGTAATCAATCTGATCATCCGGGATATTAATGCTGAAAAGCTGGTACTGGTTCAGCACGGTGTCTTTTCTGACATGCACCAGAATTTCCAGTGAAGCCAGCGAGATGGAGGTGGAGACATACACGGCAGGATGGCCTTTATGATTCCAGCGTCCGCCATACTGGTTTGCACCACTGCCACTCCACGCTTCGCTGGCAAAACGTCCTGTCACCAGACGATAAAAAATCATGCGAACACTCCGTGCTCCAGCCGACCAATCAAATCGGTAACTTCCAGCGCACCGGTTTCCGTGGCAATCAGATCGACAGGCGCAACATTGCCAAGCCCACGTACCGGTAACTGCAACCAGTTCCATGCCTCTTCTTTACTGCCGAAATAATCGACGGCCGCATCCAGTACCCGAACGAAACGCGCCACACGTTCGCTCTCGTCGGGCGTCAGCGTCCGGCCCGTACTTTTGCGGCGGGCAACGTTACGCTCGTTAATTCCCGTGACGCGTAAAATCTCCGCTTTCGACATGTCCGTCCACTCGTGAATATTGTCGAGGACGCTGACGGGTAATCCTTGATTGAGATATTCAATCAGCCGCATGCCTCTGCTTGCAGGTAAACCGGCGTAGCGCCACAGCGTGTTATCAGCCGGCCTTTGCGCAGGAACCCATGTTCTCATGATACCTCCTGAGTGATGTCATTTGTCATGAGTAAGTATAGCCATTTGTTAGGGGGTATGGAACGGGTGTTTTTTGTTCAGGGTGGGGTAAAAGAAGGATGGGAGTTGACCCTAATTTTTGACCAAAATGTAATGCATTGATTTTTCGGTAAAATATCCTGTAGCGCAAAAAAAGGGTTTGAGCAGAGATTTTAGCTTTTTTTGTATGAAAATCATGATGGTGGAGAGATATTATTTCAGTGCACTGCCGTACAGGCAGCTTAGAAAATGCTGAGTGACGCATCCTTGCAGCTGCGAATGTGCACTGCCGTACAGGCAGCTTAGAAAAACAGCGACAGCGACTATGCCGTTAGGGCAAAGTGCACTGCCGTACAGGCAGCTTAGAAAATCGGCTTTGCTCATAAGCTTGTTGATGAAGCGTGCACTGCCGTACAGGCAGCTTAGAAAGGTTACCGGGCGGCCGCGCGTCTGAATCATCCGTGCACTGCCGTACAGGCAGCTTAGAAATCATCGAGTGTAAGGCTGTGTGATTTTATTGTGTGCACCACCGCACAACCAACACTAAAGCCGAAACAAAACCCAACCAATCGTTCAAATAATCGACTGTACTAACAAAAAATAAGGCCGGGAATATCCCGGCCTTATTTAATATTCATCTGCCATTACAGGCGAAAACAATTAGCGACTACGGAAGACAATGCGGCCTTTGCTCAGGTCGTACGGGGTCAGTTCAACAGTCACTTTGTCGCCCGTCAAAATGCGGATATAGTTTTTGCGCATTTTACCGGAGATGTGCGCAGTTACCACGTGACCGTTTTCCAGTTCTACGCGAAACATGGTATTAGGCAACGTATCAAGTACGGTACCCTGCATTTCAATATTGTCTTCTTTGGCCATCTAATCCTCTGGGGTATCACTACCAAGTTTTGAACCGGCAAGATAATGCCGAAATTCCTCAATTAAGTAAAGAATTGCGCGTTTAAAACGCAGCAAAACAGTCTCAGCGTATTGCCCAAGCGTCACGGTACAACCGAACGGAAAGCGCATTCGTAAAGGGGAGACGACAGGATAAACGTAAGGACGTTATCTGAAGCGAGGGTCCCAAACGGCGGCGGGGCAACAGGCAGAAGCTACTCTGCGGCGTAATTATAACACCCTCATAAAAAATATGCGGAAAACATTTAGGCATTGGGTATAAAGAGCGTTCTGGGAACCCAAAAATCGCGTGGTAGGGTCTCCTTTCGGCACTGTTCCAGGTGTTCGATATAGTGTCGGCGGGAGATTTCAACGGCGCCGAGCGAGGCGGTATGCTCATTCAGCACCTGACAATCCATTAACTGTCCTCCACGTCGGGCAAATTCCTGGCTAAAAACCAGCAGCGCGGTTTTCGACGCATTCGTGGAGCGGGAGAACATCGACTCGCCGCAGAACAGCGTACCCTGCGCCACGCCGTACATGCCCCCGACGAGGTCGTCCCCGCTCCACACTTCGATCGAATGCGCGTAACCCAGCTCATGAAGCTGGTGATAGGCGATAATGATATCGCGGGTTATCCAGGTGCCTTCGTGACGATCTTCAGCGCAGCCTTCGATAACCTGGCCGAAGGCGTGATTAAGCGTGACGCGAAAGGGTGATTTTGCATGAAAACGCTTCATGCTGCGACTCAGGTGAAACTGCCCAGGCCACAGCACGGCTCGCGGGTCGGGAGACCACCATAAGATCGGGTCGCCAGGAGAAAACCACGGAAAGATGCCGCGCTGGTAAGCCATTAAGAGCCGTGCCGGGCTGAGATCGCCGCCCAGAGCCAGCAAGCCGTTAGGTTCACGCAGCGCCCCCTCCGGAGAAGGGAACGCAATATTATGGCGAGAAAGCTGCACCAGGCGCATGACAACAGAACTCCAGTACGCGAGAGAGGACGCTACAAATATAGTCTACAGGCGCTGTTTAAACTGGTAGTAGCGACCTTGTTTTGCCAGCAGCTCTGCGTGACTACCTTGCTCAATTATGTGTCCGTTGTCCATCACAATTATCTGATCGAAATTCACCAGCCCGCGCAGACGGTGCGTGACCATCAGCACGGTTTTACCTTTCATCACATTCGCCAGTAAATCAAGGATTTGGCTCTCTGTCGTGGCATCCAGTCCTTCTGTCGGTTCATCCAGCAGCATCAGCGGCGCATCGTGCAGCAGCGCACGCGCAATGGCCAGACGACGCAGTTCGCCGCCGGAAAGCTGTCGACCCCCTTCACCCAGCCAGCTGTTCAACCCGTCGTCTTCAAGCAGCTTGTGCAGCCCAACCTGCTCCAGCATTGCCCGCAGCGTATCGTCGGAGGCGTCTGGTGCCGCCAGAAGAAGATTATCGCGCAGCGTAGCGCTGAACAGATGCACCCGCTGGGGCACGACGCTGACCGTTTTACGCAAGGCCGCTTCGCTAAAACCAGACAGCGGAACGTCGTTAAACCGAATCTCGCCCTGCTGTGGATCCCACGCGCGCGTGAGAAGTTGCAGAAGTGTCGATTTCCCACATCCCGTACGGCCAAGGATCGCAATGCGCTGCCCGGCATCAACAGAAAGGGTGATGTCTTCCAGCGCGTTTTGCGCCTGCTTGTCGTAGGCGAAAGTGACATTGCTGAGCGTCAGCGCGACCTGCTCTGGCACAGCGGTTTGACCCGCGCTGAACTTCACTTCCGGCTCCTGCTCGGCAATATCCGTAATGCGCAGCGCAGAGGCAATCACCTGGCCGAGATGCTGAAAGGCGCCCGTGACCGGGGCTAAGGCTTCAAAGGCTGCCAGGGCACAGAAAACAAACAGCGCAATCAGCGGGCCAGGCTGCGCGTTACCGCCCACGCCACCGGAGGCCATCCAGAGCATGGCGATAACGGCAATCCCACCAATTAACATCATCAGCGCCTGGGAGAACGCGGTCAGTTCAGACTGGCGCCGCTGGGCTTCATGCCAGTTCAGCTCCGTATTTTCCATGCGGGCGCGGTACCGTTTGCTGGCACCAAAAAGGGTGAGCTCGGCCTGTCCCTGCAACCAGGCGGTGAGCTGCTGGCGATATTCCCCTCGCAGGCGCGTCAGGTTTTCCCCGGTGGTTTTACCTGCACGATAAAACAGGGGCGGCAGAATAATCAGCGTCATCAGCATGATGCCGCCGAGCGTCAGTGCGATGGGAACATCCAGGAAACTCAACCCCAGCGTGACCACGACAATCACTACAAACGCGCCCACCATAGGTGAAATGACGCGCAGATAGAGGTGATCCAGCGTATCCACATCTGCGACCACGCGGTTGAGTAATTCGCCCTGTCGAAAACGTGCCAGCCCGGCAGGGGAGAGGGGCAGCAGTTTGCTGAAGGTGTAAATACGCAGGTGTTGCAGCACGCGGAAGGTCGCGTCGTGGCTGACCAGACGTTCGAAGTAGCGTCCGGCAGTTCGCGTAATCGCCGTGCCGCGCACCCCGGCGGCAGGCAGCATGTAGTTAAAGCTGTACAGCCCGGCAAAGCCTGCGGCCGCAGACGCGGAGAGGAACCAGCCGGAAAGCGTAAGCAGACCGATGCTGGCCAGCAGAGTAACGATCGCCAGCACGATCCCGAGCGTCAGCATCCATTTGTGGCGTTTATACAGTGCAAGATACGGAAGCAGGGCGCGCATCAGATATCCTCCTGACGGTTCGCCAGCAGGGTCGCAAACGGCCCCTGCGCGGCAACAAGCGCGGCGTAATCGCCTTGTTCAACAATGTGTCCGTTTTCCATCACCCAGATCTGATCCCAGTCGGCAATCCCTTCCAGCTGGTGAGTCACCATCATGGTGGTTTGCTGGCGTGAGGCTGCGTTAAGCGCATCCATCACGCGCTGCTCGCTGTGAGCGTCCAGGCTGGCCGCAGGTTCGTCCAGCAGCATTAGCGAAGAGGGATTCAGCAGCGCACGGGCGACCGCGACGCGCTGTGCCTGGCCAACTGACAGCCCGGCAGACTGATCGCCAATGACGGTATCGACACCCTGCGCAAGCAGCGGCAGAAACTCGCTGACCCAGGCGCGGTCGAGGACCGATTGCAGCTCATCTTCACGCGCATCCGGGCGTGCCAGCAGCACATTCTCGCGCAGCGTCGGAGCTGGCAGCTGAGGGTTTTGCCCCACCCAACTCAGCTGTTTACGCCAGGCATCCGGATCGAGCTCGCGCAGCTCCGTTTTGTTGATACGCAGCGATCCGGTGTACGCCATAAAACCTGACAGCGCATTCAACAATGAGCTTTTACCTGAGCCGCTGGTACCCACCAGCACCACACGTTGCCCGGCAGGCAGGGTAAAGTTCAGCGGACCGGCCAGCACTTTGCCTTCAGGCGACAGAACAGAAAAATCCTGTGCTTCAATGGTCACTGGATCGTTCGTATTCAGCGTTACCTCACCACGCTCCGGATTCGCCAGCGGCGTTTCCATGAAGGTTTTCAGGCTGTCGGCAGCACCCACCGCCTGCGCTTTGGCATGGTAAAAGGTGCCGAGATCGCGAAGCGGCTGGAAAAATTCCGGGGCCAGGATCAGCGCCAGGAACCCGGCGGAAAGCGTGACCGCCGTACCGTAGTGGCCAAAGTCCAGCGCGCCGAGGTAGGAGAAGCCAAAGTAAACCGCCACCAGCGCAATCGACAGGGAGGTGAAAAATTCGAGCACGCCAGATGAGAGAAAGGCCATGCGCAACACTTCCATGGTGCGCTGACGGAAATCCTGCGACGCCAGGCGAATGTTTTCGGTTTCCGCTTCACCACGACCGAAGATCCGCAGGGTTTCCATTCCGCGCAGACGGTCCAGGAAATGACCGCTCAACCGACCCAACGCCAGGAAGTTACGACGGTTAGCATCTGCCGCACCCATGCCGACCATCGCCATAAACAGCGGGATGAGCGGGGCGGTGCCCAGCAGGATCAACGCCGCCACCCAGTTAACAGGGAAGATGGCGATAACAATCATCAGGGGCACAAACACCGCCAGCGCCATCTGGGGAAGATAACGCGCGTAGTAATCGTGCATATCGTCGATTTGCTCAAGGATCAGCGTCGCCCAGCTACCAGCCGGTTTGCCCTGGATCCACGCAGGCCCGGCTTCCGAAAGCCGGTCGAGCACCTTGCGGCGGATCTCATAGCGGATGTGCTGCCCGGCATGGAATCCAACCCGCTCGCGCAGCCAGACCACCCACGCACGCAGAACGAAAACCAGCACCAGAACGATAAACGGCAACAGCAGCGCTTCGCGCGGAATGTTCTCCATGATCATATGATTGAGAATGCGGGCCAGCAGCCATGCCTGGGCAACAATCAACAGACCGCTGATGAATCCCAGAACGCGGGAAATCATAAGCCAGCGGCGGGACAGAACGCTTTGCTGTTTCAGCCAGCGGGTTAACTCTTGTTGACGGGTTTTTTCCATTGCGTACTTTGCAGGTGACGTTATAAGAAATTAGACCTCTGCATGTTACACGCGAGCAAAAATAAAGGCGACCAGTGGCCGCCTTTATTTACGTTTGTTACTGACTTGTAAAGATTATTTGCCTTGTTCAGCCAGCCCGTCCAGGTAGCGTTCTGCGTCCAGCGCGGCCATACAACCGGTGCCCGCAGAAGTGATCGCCTGACGATAAATATGGTCCATCACGTCGCCAGCTGCGAAGACACCCGGAACGCTGGTCTGGGTGGCGTTGCCGTGAATGCCAGACTGCACTTTGATGTAGCCGTTCTCCAGCTCCAGCTGGCCTTCAAAGATAGACGTGTTCGGGCTGTGACCGATTGCCACAAACAGGCCTGCCACTTCCAGCGTTTCGACGTTATCGGTGTTCTGGGTATCACGGATACGCAGTCCCGCCACGCCCATCTGATCGCCAGTCACTTCTTCCAGCGTACGGTTGGTATGCAGCACAATGTTGCCGCTCGCCACTTTGTCCATCAGGCGTTTAATCAGGATCTTCTCCGCGCGGAAGGTGTCGCGACGGTGAATCAGGTGTACTTCTGAGGCAATATTTGCCAGATACAGCGCTTCTTCCACAGCGGTGTTGCCGCCGCCGATAACCGCAACTTTCTGGTTGCGATAGAAGAAACCGTCGCAGGTCGCGCAGGCTGACACGCCGCGGCCTTTGAACGCTTCTTCAGACGGCAGGCCGAGATAGCGGGCAGAGGCGCCGGTGGCGATGATCAGCGCATCGCAGGTGTATTCGCCGCTGTCACCCGTCAGGCGGAACGGACGGTTCTGCAAATCCACTTTATTGATGTGGTCGAACAGGATTTCGGTTTCGAATTTGGCGGCATGCTCGTGCATGCGCTCCATCAGCAGCGGCCCGGTCAGGTCGTTCGGGTCGCCAGGCCAGTTTTCCACTTCCGTGGTGGTGGTCAGCTGACCGCCTTTTTCCATCCCGGTGATCAGTACCGGTTGCAGGTTAGCGCGTGCAGCATAGACCGCTGCGGTATATCCCGCAGGTCCAGAACCAAGGATTAGCAGCTTACTGTGTTTGGTCGTGCCCATGAGATCCCCATTGTTGTTGGCAGGCAATGGGCTGGATTGTAGGGAATTTGTTGCCGTAAAAAAAGAGCAGGAGAGTTTTGCTTCCGATATATGCAATAGACGCGCCCAATGGGTCAGAGGCGGTCACATCACTTCTGCTACTGAAAACCGCGCGTTTATAAGGCAATAAAATGAGGATTAATACCCCTCCGTAATGAATATCCGGCATGTTGTACTAAAAATCGATGTTTTGCTTTGACAATCCCCTGCGCTTTTGCGAAAACATTCAAGGAAGAAAAAAAGACGCACGAACTGCATGCCGCATAGACATGCACGGAAATGCCATTTTTACCGGGTCAGTGAAATCTACGCATGGTGTGGACAGACGCCATACGTGATGTCTGTGACTGCTTTCGGGCAACGGTCTTCTTACCGCAGAACCCGAATCTACATCGCGTCTAATACATAACCAGGCGATGTGATGAATAACGGGTCCAGGCTCTGAACAGTGATGTGCACAGGGTCCAGGCAGGAGTAGGGAAGGAATACAGAGAGACAATAATAATGGTAGATAGCAAGAAGCGCCCTGGCAAAGATCTCGACCGTATCGATCGTAACATTCTTAATGAATTGCAAAAGGATGGGCGTATTTCCAACGTCGAGCTTTCAAAACGTGTGGGACTTTCCCCGACGCCGTGCCTTGAGCGTGTGCGTCGACTGGAAAGACAGGGTTTTATTCAGGGCTATACGGCTCTGCTGAACCCGCATTATCTGGATGCCTCACTTCTGGTATTTGTTGAGATTACTCTGAATCGTGGTGCACCAGATGTGTTTGAGCAATTTAACGCCGCTGTACAAAAACTTGAAGAAATTCAAGAGTGTCATCTGGTTTCCGGTGATTTTGACTACCTGTTGAAAACCCGTGTGCCTGATATGTCCGCCTACCGTAAGCTGCTGGGTGAAACCCTGCTGCGTCTGCCAGGCGTGAACGACACCCGTACTTATGTGGTGATGGAAGAGGTCAAACAGAGCAATCGTCTGGTTATTAAGACGCGCTAACACGGAACAGGTGCAAAATCAGTGTAGTTTGATTACACTCCTGTTAATCCATACAGCAACAGTGCCGGGGAGTCCCGGCGCTGTTGTCCGTTTTAGCACACAGGCAGGACATGCCTGATACCTGGAGAGCCTTTCTTGAGCCAGGAATACACTGAAGACAAAGAAGTCACATTATCTAAGCTAAGCAGCGGACGTCGTCTCCTTGAGGCGTTACTGATTGTTATTGCCCTTTTTGCCGTCTGGCTGATGGCTGCCTTACTCAGTTTCAACCCCTCAGACCCCAGCTGGTCGCAAACCGCATGGCATGAGCCTATCCATAATTTAGGTGGCGTTCCCGGCGCCTGGCTTGCGGACACACTCTTCTTCATTTTCGGTGTGATGGCCTATACCCTTCCCGTCATCATTATTGGCGGATGCTGGTTTGCCTGGCGTCATCGACAGAACGACGACTACATCGATTATTTTGCCGTTTCGCTGCGCCTGATTGGCGCCCTGGCGCTGATCCTCACCTCCTGCGGACTGGCGGCGATCAACGCCGATGACATCTGGTACTTCGCCTCCGGCGGGGTGATTGGCAGCCTGTTGAGCTCCGCGCTGCAACCGATGCTTCACAGCAGCGGCGGCACGCTGGCGCTGCTTTGTATCTGGGCAGCGGGCCTGACGCTGTTTACCGGCTGGTCCTGGGTGAGCATTGCCGAAAAAATCGGCAGCTTTATTCTGACTCTGCTGACGTTTGCCAGCAATCGCACCCGTCGTGACGATACGTGGGTCGATGAAGATGAATATGAAGATGAGTACGAAGAGGAAGACGAGGCACCCGTGCAGCGTCGTGAATCCCGCCGTGCCCGTATTCTGCGCGGTGCTCTGGCGCGCCGCCAGCGCGTTGCTGAAAAATTCGCTAACCCGTTAGGCCGTAAAACGGATGCCGCGCTTTTCTCCGGCAAACGTATGGATGAAGAGGAGCAGATTGAGTATCGCGGCGCGGCCGTCGATCCTGATGATGTGTTGTTCTCTGGTCATCGAGCTACGCCGGGTGAGTATGACGAATACGATCCGCTGTTGCATGGTCATTCCGTGACTGAACCGGTAGCCGCTGCTGCTGCCGCAACGACGGCTGCGCAGGCCCATGTTGCGCCTGTTGAAGCCGTGATGCCGTCCTCGCCTGTTCCGGCACCGGAGTCCGCGATCCAGCAACCGCAGGTGGACTGGCAGACTGCGCCAGGCGTCCATACGCCTGAACCGACCATTGCGCCGGAGCCTGAAAGCTATATTCCTGTGCAGCAGGAACAGTGGCAGCAACCGTATCAGCCGCCTGAGCCTGCCAGCGAGCCGCAACAGCCGTATCAGGCCTATACGCCCGAACCTGCTGAGCCTGAACAGCCATACGTTGCGCCGGTGTCTGAACCCGAAATGGTGGAGGAAGCGAAGCCATCCCGTCCGCCATTGTACTATTTTGAAGAGGTGGAAGAGCGCCGTGCCCGAGAGCGCGAGCAGCTTGCCGCCTGGTATCAGCCCGTGCCTGAGCCGGTGCAGGAGCCTGTTGTAAAAGCGCCTTCTGCGAGCGTTGCACCTGTAGACCCAGCGCCAGCCGTTGCGTCGAGAGCGGAAACCGTGAAGCAGGCAACGGCAGCCGCTGCCGCGTCCGCTCCGCTATTCAGCCCGGCAACCGATGGTGCGCCGCGTCCTCAGGTAAAAGAGGGCATTGGTCCACAATTGCCGCGTCCTAATCGCGTGCGCGTACCGACGCGCCGGGAGCTGGCCTCTTATGGCATTAAACTGCCTTCCCAGCGTATGGCGGAAGAGAAAGCCCGTGAGTCCGACTACGAAGATGATGCCGACGAACTGCATCAGGATGAGCTGGCGCGTCAGTTTGCCGCCCAGCAGACTCAACGCTACGGGAATGAGTACCAACACGATGTTCATTCTCAGCAGGATGAAGATGATGCTGCCGAAGCGGAATTAGCGCGTCAGTTTGCGGCCACGCAACAGCAACGTTATTCCGGTGAGCAGCCTTCGGGGGCAAACCCGTTCTCGCTCTCGGATTTTGAATTTTCACCGATGAAAGATCTGGTGGATGACGGTCCGAGCGAACCGCTGTTCACGCCGAGCGTGATGCCAGAAGCGGAACCGGTGCGTCAGGCGCCAGCGCCGCAGGTTAATGCGCAGCCACAACAGCCAGCGCCGCAGGCTTATGCGCAGCCGCATACACCGCCGGCCCAACCGCCGCAGCCGCAGTTCCAGCAGCCAGCACCACAGCCGCAGGAAAGCCTGATTCACCCGCTGCTGATGCGTAACGGAGACAGCCGTCCGCTGCAACGACCAAGTACGCCGTTGCCGTCGCTGGATCTGTTAACGCCGCCGCCAGCGGAAGTCGAACCGGTGGATACTTTTGCTCTTGAGCAGATGGCCCGTCTGGTGGAAGCGCGTCTGGCTGACTTCCGTATTAAAGCGGACGTGGTGAACTACTCCCCTGGCCCGGTGATCACCCGTTTCGAACTGAACCTGGCGCCAGGCGTAAAAGCGGCGCGTATTTCTAACCTGTCCCGTGACCTGGCGCGTTCTCTGTCGACCGTGGCGGTACGCGTGGTGGAAGTGATCCCAGGTAAGCCTTACGTTGGCCTTGAGCTGCCAAACAAGAAACGCCAGACCGTTTATCTGCGTGAAGTTCTGGATAACACCAAATTCCGCGACAACCCGTCCCCTCTGACCGTGGTGTTGGGTAAAGATATCGCTGGCGATCCGGTGGTTGCCGATCTCGCGAAGATGCCGCACCTGCTGGTTGCGGGTACCACCGGCTCCGGTAAATCGGTCGGGGTGAACGCCATGATCCTCAGTATGCTCTACAAAGCGCAGCCTGAAGATGTGCGTTTCATCATGATCGACCCGAAAATGCTTGAACTGTCCGTCTACGAAGGCATTCCGCACCTGTTAACGGAAGTAGTGACCGACATGAAGGACGCCGCCAACGCATTGCGCTGGAGCGTCAATGAAATGGAGCGTCGCTATAAGCTGATGTCTGCGCTGGGCGTGCGTAACCTGGCCGGTTATAACGAGAAAATCGTTGAGGCGGCACGTATGGGCCGTCCGATTCCGGACCCATACTGGAAGCCGGGTGACAGCATGGATGCCCAGCATCCGGTGCTGGAAAAACTGCCTTACATCGTGGTGCTGGTGGATGAATTCGCCGACCTGATGATGACCGTTGGCAAGAAAGTGGAAGAGCTGATTGCGCGTCTGGCACAGAAAGCGCGTGCGGCGGGCATCCACCTGGTGCTTGCAACGCAGCGTCCGTCCGTAGACGTTATCACCGGTCTTATTAAGGCAAACATCCCGACCCGTATCGCGTTTACCGTGTCGAGTAAAATTGACTCGCGTACTATCCTTGACCAGGGCGGTGCAGAGTCGCTGCTGGGTATGGGCGATATGCTCTATTCCGGCCCGAACTCCACCTCGCCGGTGCGCGTACACGGTGCGTTTGTTCGCGACCAGGAAGTGCATGCGGTGGTGCAGGACTGGAAAGCGCGCGGTCGGCCGCAATACGTTGACGGCATCACCTCCGACAGTGAAAGCGAAGGTGGCGGCGGTGGTTTTGACGGCGGCGAAGAGCTGGATCCGTTATTTGACCAGGCGGTTAATTTCGTTACCGAAAAACGTAAGGCGTCCATCTCCGGCGTCCAGCGCCAGTTCCGTATTGGCTACAACCGCGCGGCGCGTATTATCGAGCAGATGGAAGCCCAGGGTATTGTGAGCGAACAGGGGCATAACGGTAACCGTGAGGTGCTGGCGCCACCGCCGTTTGATTAACCTTCAGCGATTGCAAAGAAGGGTAAATCAGCAAAAATTAAGCATATTCTTCTGTCGCCTGCCTTCGGGCAGGTCCAGAATAGAAACGGAACCCCCATATCGGGAAGACGTATTTTAAGGAATAACAATGAAAAAAATCGCCATCGCCTGTGCATTACTCTCCAGTTTTGTTGCCAGCAGCGTCTGGGCTGATGCAGCCAGCGACCTTAAAAGCCGACTGGATAAAGTGAGCAGCTTCCACGCCAGCTTCACGCAAAAAGTGACTGACGGCAGTGGCAACGCGGTGCAGGAAGGTCAGGGGGATTTGTGGGTGAAACGCCCGAATCTCTTCAACTGGCACATGACCCAGCCGGATGAAAGCGTGCTGGTGTCCGACGGGAAAACCTTATGGTTCTACAACCCGTTTGTTGAGCAGGCGACCGCCACCTGGCTGAAAGACGCGACCAGCAATACGCCGTTTATGCTCATTGCCCGTAACCAGTCCAGCGACTGGCAGCAGTACAACATTAAACAAAACGGTGATGAGTTCGTCCTGACGCCAAAAGGCAGCAACGGTAACCTGAAGCAGTTCACCATTAACGTGAGTAGCAACGGTACCATTAATCAGTTCGGTGCGGTTGAGCAGGACGATCAGCGCAGTAGCTATCAGCTTAAGTCTCAGCAAAACGGCGCCGTAGATGCTTCGAAATTCACCTTTACCCCGCCGCAGGGCGTAACGGTGGACGACCAACGTAATAAGTAAGAGGCATGAGTGAGCAACCTTTCGCTCGATTTTTCAGATAATGCGTTTCAACCTCTGGCCGCCCGTATGCGGCCAGAAAATTTAGCGCAGTACATCGGCCAGCAACACCTTCTGGCTGCGGGGAAACCCTTGCCGCGCGCCATAGAGGCCGGGCATCTGCACTCCATGATCCTCTGGGGGCCACCCGGCACCGGCAAAACAACCCTCGCTGAAGTGATCGCCCGCTATGCTAACGCGGACGTTGAGCGCATCTCGGCGGTTACCTCCGGCGTGAAGGAGATTCGTGAGGCGATCGAGCGCGCGCGGCAAAACCGTAATGCCGGGCGCCGCACCATTCTGTTTGTCGATGAAGTCCACCGCTTCAACAAGAGCCAACAGGATGCGTTTCTGCCGCACATTGAAGACGGCACGATTTTCTTCATCGGCGCAACCACGGAAAACCCGTCGTTTGAGCTGAACTCTGCGCTCCTTTCCCGCGCCCGCGTTTACCTGCTTAAATCCCTGACCACAGAGGATATCGAAAAGGTTCTGACCCAGGCGATGGAGGACAAAGCGCGGGGTTACGGCGGACAGGATATCGTTCTGCCGGACGACACGCGTCGTGCGATCGCTGAACTGGTCAACGGCGATGCGCGTCGGGCGCTGAATACGTTGGAAATGATGGCCGATATGGCCGAAGTGGATGATGCCGGAAAGCGGGTGCTAAAGCAGGAGCTGCTGACCGAAATAGCCGGTGAGCGCAGCGCACGCTTCGATAATAAAGGCGATCGTTTTTACGACCTGATCTCTGCATTACATAAGTCCGTGCGCGGCAGCGCCCCGGATGCGGCGCTCTACTGGTACGCGCGTATCATTACCGCCGGTGGCGATCCGTTATATGTCGCGCGTCGCTGTCTGGCCATTGCGTCGGAAGATGTCGGAAATGCCGATCCACGCGCCATGCAGGTCGCTATTTCCGCCTGGGACTGCTTTACCCGCGTCGGGCCCGCGGAAGGCGAGCGTGCCATTGCGCAGGCGATTGTCTATCTGGCCTGCGCGCCGAAAAGTAACGCGGTGTATACCGCCTTCAAAGCGGCGATGTCGGATGCGCGTGAGCGCCCGGACTACGATGTGCCGGTACACCTTCGCAATGCGCCAACCAAATTGATGAAAGAGATGGGGTATGGGCAGGAGTATCGCTACGCCCATGATGAACCCAACGCCTACGCCGCCGGGGAAGAGTATTTTCCGCAGGAGATGGCGCAAACCCGCTATTATCACCCCACAAACAGAGGTCTTGAGGGTAAGATTGGCGAAAAGCTCGCCTGGCTTGCCGGACAGGATCAAAATAGCCCTATAAAACGCTACCGTTAGTTCAATCGTTGCGGTAATGTTGGCAATATATCTCTGTGGCCGCAGGCTGTGGTCACTTTTTCCTCTTTTAATTCGATAAGCACAGGATAAGCATGCTCGATCCCAATCTGCTGCGTAATGAGCCAGACGCAGTCGCTGAAAAACTGGCACGCCGGGGCTTTAAGCTGGATGTAGATAAGCTGCGCGCTCTTGAAGAGCGTCGTAAAGTTTTGCAGGTACAAACTGAAAATCTGCAAGCAGAGCGTAATTCTCGATCGAAATCCATTGGCCAGGCGAAAGCGCGCGGGGAAGATATTGAGCCATTACGCCTGGAAGTGAACAAACTGGGTGAAGAGCTGGATCAGGCGAAAGCTGAACTGGACGTTCTTCAGGCTGAAATTCGTGATATCGCTCTGGCGATCCCGAACATTCCTGACGACAGCGTGCCTGTCGGCAAAGACGAAAACGACAACGTTGAAGTGAAACGCTGGGGCACGCCTCGCGAGTTTGACTTCGAGGTGCGCGATCACGTCACGCTGGGCGAAATGCACGCGGGCCTGGACTTTGCGGCTGCGGTTAAGCTGACCGGTTCTCGTTTCGTGGTCATGAAAGGTCAGATTGCCCATCTGCACCGCGCGCTGGCGCAGTTCATGCTGGATCTGCACACCGAGCAGCATGGCTACAGCGAAACCTACGTTCCGTATCTGGTTAACCACGATACGCTGTACGGTACAGGCCAGCTGCCGAAATTTGCCTGCGATCTGTTCCATACCCGTCCGCTGGACGAAGAAGCTGACAGCAGCAACTACGCGCTGATCCCAACCGCGGAAGTACCGCTGACCAACCTCGTGCGTGATGAGATCATCGACGAAGACGATCTGCCAATCAAACTGACCGCACACTCTCCATGTTTCCGTTCTGAAGCCGGTTCTTACGGTCGCGATACGCGCGGTCTGATCCGTATGCACCAGTTCGATAAAGTTGAGATGGTGCAGATCGTTCGTCCGGAAGAGTCTATGGACGCGCTGGAAGAGATGACGGGTCACGCAGAGAAAGTGCTGGAGCTGCTGGGGCTGCCATATCGCCGTATGGCGCTGTGTACCGGTGACATGGGCTTCGGCGCCTGCAAAACCTTCGACCTCGAAGTCTGGGTGCCTGCGCAAAATACCTACCGTGAAATCTCCTCCTGCTCTAACGTCTGGGATTTCCAGGCTCGCCGTATGCAGGCGCGTTGCCGCAGCAAGTCCGACAAGAAGACCCGTCTGGTTCATACCCTGAACGGTTCTGGTCTGGCTGTCGGCCGTACGCTGGTTGCCGTGCTGGAAAACTACCAGCAGGCTGATGGACGTATTGAGATCCCAGAAGTGCTGCGTCCTTACATGAAAGGTCAGCAGTACATCGGCTAATGATTTTGCATTCACGCACAAAAGCGCCTTCGGGCGCTTTTTTTATCCCTCTGAATTGATACGACGCAATGCCTCCTCACTCTAAAGTAGTAATACTTCTCCGAACGAAAGTTAGCATAAAACACCAGTAACGTTGTAATTCGTTATAAATAAAACTACATAGCGGTTTGTGCCGCCTCTCTTTTCTTTGTGAGCAACCAAAGTGAGTCTTTATGAAAATCAAAGCGCCTGAAGCGTTAATGGCTGCCGAGGTCACTCGCCGTGGGTTGATGAAAACCACGGCAATAGGTGGCCTGGCGGTGGCCAGCAGCGCCTTTACGCTCCCTTTTACCCGTCTGGCGTCGGCGGCGGAGGCTCTGTCTCCCGCTTCAGCCCCGGAAAAAGTGGTGTGGAGTGCCTGTACCGTTAACTGTGGTAGCCGTTGTCCCCTGCGTATGCATGTTGTGGACGGTGAAATCAAATATGTCGAAACCGACAATACCGGCGATGATAACTACGAAGGGTTACATCAGGTTCGTGCCTGTCTGCGTGGTCGTTCCATGCGCCGTCGCGTTTATAATCCGGATCGTCTGAAATACCCAATGAAGCGCGTCGGTAAGCGTGGGGAAGGGAAGTTCGAGCGCATTAGCTGGGACGAAGCCTACGATATTATCGCGACCAACATGCAGCGCCTGATCAAAGAGTACGGCAACGAATCCATCTACCTCAACTACGGCACCGGGACGCTGGGCGGTACCATGACCCGCTCCTGGCCGCCGGGTAAAACGCTGGTGGCGCGCCTGATGAACTGCTGCGGCGGCTATCTCAATCATTACGGCGACTACTCTTCCGCACAGATTGCTGCGGGGCTGAACTACACCTACGGCGGCTGGGCAGACGGTAACAGTCCGTCGGATATCGAAAACAGTAAACTGGTGGTGTTGTTCGGCAACAACCCAGGCGAAACGCGCATGAGCGGCGGTGGGGTAACCTATTATCTTGAGCAGGCGCGCGCCAAATCCAACGCACGTATGATCATCGTTGATCCGCGCTATACCGATACCGGTGCGGGACGTGAAGATGAGTGGATCCCTATTCGCCCTGGTACCGATGCGGCGCTGGTTAATGCGCTGGCCTATGTGATGATCACTGAAAACCTCGTCGATCAGCCGTTCCTGGATAAATACTGCGTGGGTTATGACGAGAAGACCCTGCCAGCCAGCGCACCGGCTAACGGGCATTACAAAGCGTACATTCTTGGTCAGGGCAGCGACGGGGTAGCGAAAACCCCTGAGTGGGCATCCACCATCACCGGCATTCCAGTCGAACGTATTGTTCAGCTGGCGCGTGAAATTGGTTCAACGAAACCGGCCTATATCAGCCAGGGATGGGGACCACAGCGTCACGCGAACGGCGAAATTGCCACCCGCGCTATTTCTATGCTCTCGATTCTGACTGGCAACGTTGGTATTCACGGCGGTAATAGCGGGGCGCGTGAAGGCTCGTATGAAGTCCCGTTTGAACGTATGCCAACGCTGGATAACCCGGTTCAGACCAGCATCTCCATGTTTATGTGGACGGACGCGATCGAGCACGGCCCGGAAATGACCGCGCTGCGTGACGGTGTTCGGGGCAAAGATAAGCTGGACGTGCCGATCAAAATGATCTGGAACTACGCCGGTAACTGCCTGATCAACCAGCACTCTGAAATCAACCGCACCCATGAAATTTTGCAGGACGACAAGAAGTGCGAAATGATTGTGGTGATCGACTGCCACATGACCTCATCGGCGAAGTATGCCGATATTCTGCTTCCAGACTGCACCGCGTCTGAGCAGATGGATTTCGCGCTGGACGCCTCCTGCGGCAACATGTCCTATGTGATCTTCACTGACCAGGCCATCAAACCGCGCTTCGAGTGCAAAACCATTTATGAGATGACTTCCGAGCTGGCGAAACGTCTTGGCGTTGAGCAGCAGTTCACTGAAGGACGTACTCAGGAAGGGTGGATGCGCCATCTGCACGAGCTCTCACGCAAAGCCATTCCTGACCTGCCGGACTTCGATACCTTCCGCAAGCAGGGCATGTACAAGCAGCGCGATCCCGAAGGGCATCACGTGGCGTATAAAGCCTTCCGCGACGATCCGCAGGCCAATCCGCTGACCACGCCGTCGGGCAAAATCGAGATCTACTCCGAAGAGCTGGCAAAAATTGCTGCAACGTGGGAATTGCCGGAAGGGGATGTTATCGATCCGCTGCCGATTTATACGCCAGGCTTCGAAAACTACAACGATCCGCTGACGGCGAAATTCCCGCTTCAGTTGACCGGTTTCCACTACAAAGCGCGTGTTCACTCCACCTACGGCAACGTTGACGTACTGAAAGCGGCCTGCCGACAGGAGATGTGGATCAACCCGATGGATGCGAAAGCGCGCGGCATCAGTAATGGCGATCGCGTACGTATCTTCAACGGACGTGGCGAAGTGCATATCGAAGCTAAAGTGACTCCGCGTATGATGCCTGGCGTTGTCGCGCTGGGGGAAGGGGCCTGGTATAACCCGGATGCGAACCGTATCGATCAGGCGGGCTGCATCAACGTTCTCACTACGCAGCGTCCGTCGCCGCTGGCGAAGGGCAACCCATCCCACACAAACCTCGTTCAGGTTGAAAAGGCGTAAGGAGTAACCGATGACAACCCAGTATGGATTTTTTATTGATTCCAGCCGCTGCACCGGGTGCAAAACCTGCGAGCTGGCCTGCAAGGATTACAAAGATCTGACCCCGGACGTTAGCTTCCGTCGTATTTATGAATACGCGGGCGGCGACTGGCAGGAGGACAACGGCGTCTGGCATCAGGATGTCTTCGCCTATTACCTGTCGATTGCCTGCAACCACTGCGAAGATCCGGCCTGCACCAAGGTCTGCCCGAGCGGGGCAATGCACAAGCGCGACGACGGTTTTGTGGTGGTGGACGAGGATGTCTGCATCGGCTGTCGCTACTGCCACATGGCCTGCCCGTACGGCGCGCCGCAGTACAATGCCGCCAAAGGCCACATGACCAAGTGCGACGGCTGCCATAGCCGCGTGGCGGACGGCAAAAAGCCCATCTGCGTCGAATCCTGCCCGCTGCGCGCGCTGGACTTTGGCCCGATTGAAGAGCTGCGCAAAAAACACGGTCAGCTTGCTGCCGTCGCGCCGCTGCCGTCTGCGCACTTCACGAAGCCGAGTATTGTGATTAAACCTAACGCCAACAGCCGTCCGACGGGTGACACCACCGGCTACCTGGCAAACCCGAAGGAGGTGTGAGATGGGAAGTGGATGGCATGAATGGCCGCTAATGATCTTCACGGTCTTTGGGCAGTGCGTGGCGGGCGGGTTTATCGTCCTTGCGCTGGCGCTGTTAAAAGGGAACCTCAATGCTGAACAGCAGCAGCGTTTGGTGTTAAGCATGTTTGGCCTGTGGGTGTTGATGGGCATTGGGTTTATCGCCTCTACGCTGCACCTGGGCTCACCGATGCGCGCGTTCAACTCCCTGAACCGCGTAGGTGCCTCTTCGCTGAGTAACGAGATTGCCAGCGGGGCAATCTTCTTTGCCGTTGGCGGGCTGGGGTGGTTACTGGCAGCGGTGAAAAAGCTGCCGTCAGGGTTACGCGCGTTGTGGCTCATCGTCACCATGGTACTGGGCGTTGTCTTCGTCTGGATGATGGTCCGGGTGTACAACACCATCGATACCGTTCCGACCTGGTACAGCGTCTGGACGCCGATGAGCTTCTTCCTGACCATGTTTATTGGCGGGCCGCTGCTGGGTTATCTGCTGCTGCGTGTGGCTGGCATTAATGGTTGGGCGATGCGCCTGCTGCCCGCGGTCTCGCTGCTGGCGCTGGTAATCAGTACCGTTGTCGCGCTCATGCAGGGAGCGGAGCTGGCGACCATTCACAGCTCTATCCAGCAGGCTTCGGCGTTGGTGCCGGATTACGGTTCGCTGATGGCCTGGCGTGTGGTGCTGCTGACGGCGGCGCTGGTGTGCTGGATTGCCCCTCAGCTTAAAGGTTACTCGCCTGCGCTGCCGTTACTGTCCCTGGCCTTTGTGCTGGTGCTGGTAGGGGAGTTAATTGGTCGCGGCGTATTTTACGGTCTGCATATGACGGTCGGTATGGCTATCGCCAGCTAATTTTTAGATTTTGTTATAAAAAGCCGGGACATAGCGCCCGGCTTTTCTTTTTTCATTCATGAAATTTTTCGACTGATGTTTCGTTGTAAAAATTCCCGGAAATAAATAAAAACAAATAGATAATTAATATCAGTAGCAGGCTTTGCATTAGCAGGATGAGTTTTTTAAATCGACAAGGCGCATAACGTGCGTGACGCCTGAACCGGTGGATTGACTTTGTTTTTGCCAGTGGCATGATGCGCACGAAATCTGAACTTCCTCACGGTTTTTAATCCATGACCACCTATACCCGCCCGGTGCTTTTGTTGCTCTGTGGCCTGCTTTTGCTGACCCTGGCGATCGCGGTGTTAAACACACTCGTCCCGCTATGGCTCGCCCATGAAAACTTACCGACCTGGCAGGTGGGTATGGTTAGCTCGTCCTTTTTTACGGGCAATCTGCTGGGCACCTTATTAACGGGCAGCCTTATTAAGCGCTTTGGTTTTAACCGCAGTTATTATCTGGCGTCGCTGATCTTTGCCGTCGGCTGCGCCGGTTTAGGCCTTATGGTCGGCTTCTGGAGCTGGATGGTCTGGCGCTTTATTGCGGGCGTCGGCTGCGCCATGATCTGGGTGGTGGTTGAAAGTGCGCTAATGTGCAGCGGAACGTCCCGTAATCGCGGGCGTCTGCTGGCGGCCTATATGATGGTTTACTACGTCGGTACCGTTCTGGGACAGCTGATGGTCAGCAAACTGCCAACAGACCTGATGAGCGTGCTGCCGTGGGTGACGGGCATGGTTCTGGCGGCGATCCTGCCGCTGCTCTTTACCCGCATTGTGAATCAAAACAGCGAGCATCAGGAAGCTACCCACGTCTGGCCGATGCTGAGACTGCGCCAGGCGCGTCTGGGGGTTAACGGCTGCATTATTTCCGGGATTGTGCTGGGCTCGCTCTATGGCCTGATGCCGCTCTATCTTAACCATCAGGGCGTCAGTGATTCCGGGATCGGTTTCTGGATGGCGGTGATGGTCAGCGCGGGGATTGTCGGCCAGTGGCCGATTGGCCGCCTGGCGGACCGCTTTGGTCGTCTGCTGGTGCTGCGCGTCCAGGTTTTCGTGGTCATCATGGGCTGTCTCGCCATGCTCAGCAACGCCGCAATGGCGCCTGCGCTGTTCATTCTGGGAGCTGCGGGCTTTACGCTCTATCCGGTCGCGATGGCCTGGGCCTGTGAGAAAGTTGAGCATCACCAGCTGGTTGCAATGAACCAGGCTTTGTTGCTGAGTTACACCATCGGCAGTTTACTGGGTCCGACGTTTACCGCTATGCTCATGCAAAATTATTCTGACAATCTGCTGTTTATTATGATCGCCAGCGTGTCGTTTATTTATCTGTTAATGCTGCTGCGCAAAGTGGGCGAACATCCAACGCCAGTGGCCCATGCATGACTTATTAAAAGCCTGTCGATGACAGGCTTTTTTGTCCCTGTCACATATAAGACTTTTACTTATTGTGAGTTTTTACTGCCTGGCGATAATTCAAATGAGTTTACCACTAAAAGGCAGCAATCATGTCTACTCGTCGTTTTTCCACTACCGCACTTGCCGTAGTGTTGGCTTTAACGTTTGCAACGGCTCCGGCCATGGCTAATCCTGGAAACGGGAATGGTGGTGGTCACGGAAACGGTGGCGGACAAGGTAATAGCGGCAATCATGGTAACGGGAACGCTGGTAACCATGGTAATAAACACAATAACGGTCAGGATAACCCTGGGAAATCGGATAAGAGCTTTAAAAACAGCAAAGATGTCGGTAATGATGTGGATGCTCGCGTGAGCTTCGATCATGCCCGCCATCTGGCACTGAATTACGGCTTAACGGGCTACGACTCTCTGCCTCCGGGAATTGCGAAAAACCTGGCGCGCGGTAAGCCACTGCCTCCGGGCATTGCGAAGAAAACCGTGCCAGCCGATATGCTGGGTCAGCTTCCTTCCTATCCGGGCTATGAATGGCGCGTAGTAGGTGACGACCTGGTCTTAATTGCGCTGAGTACGGCGATTGTGACTTCCGTTATTAATGGCGTCTTTAAATAGAATATAAAAAGGCCCGGTTTTCACCGGGCCTTTTCGTTAATACATGACCTTGTGGCCATACTGCTCAAGAATACCTTTGACGCGCTCCATCGTCTCTTTTTTCGGCGGCTTCACGCCATCGAGTTTGTACTCTTCACCCATCGCCACCCATTTATGTTTACCCAGCTCGTGATAGGGCAGGAGTTCAATTTTCTCCACGTTACCCATATCCCGGGTAAATTCACCCAGACGATGTGCAGAGTCATCATCATCTGACCAGCCCGGCACCACCACGTAGCGGATCCAGGTCTTGACGCCTTTGTTGGCAATGTATTTGGCAAATTCCAGGGTACGGTGGTTTGAAACGCCAACCAGATTCTGGTGGATCTCATCGTTCATCTGCTTGAGATCGAGCATGACCAGATCGGTCACTTCAAGCAGTTCATCAATAACCGGATCGTAACGGCGCACAAAGCCGTTGGTGTCGAGGCAGGTATGAATGCCTTCTTTGTGGCAGGCGCGGAACCAGTCGCGCACAAACTCAGCCTGAAGAATGGCTTCACCGCCGGATGCCGTCACGCCACCGCCGGACGCGTTCATGAAGTGGCGATAGGTCACCACCTCTTTCATCAGATCTTCAACGGTGACTTCTTTACCGCCATGGGTGTCCCAGGTGTCACGGTTATGGCAGTACAGGCAGCGCATCAGGCAGCCCTGGAAGAAAGTGATAAAGCGGATCCCCGGGCCATCGACGGTGCCACAGGATTCAAAGGAGTGAATGCGACCAATAATTGACATTGCGGTGATATCTCCGAATTTGGCCCATCCGGGGGCCTATGTAGATGCACAGCTCAAAGGCTATGTCGAGTCTGTTTTGGCTGTTATCCATTAAGTATAGATAGCGGACAAAAGAGACTGATGAAGCGAGGGTGTTAAAAAGGCCCCACTTGCGTGGAGCCTTTATTGTACGCTTTTTAACGCGTGATTTCAGTCAATTCCACTTACATGGACTGAGTGAAAGTACGGGTAATAACGTCCTGCTGCTGTTCTTTCGTCAGGGAGTTAAAACGTACTGCGTAGCCAGATACGCGGATGGTCAGCTGAGGATATTTCTCAGGATGTTCCATCGCGTCGAGCAGCATTTCACGGTTCATCACGTTCACGTTCAGGTGCTGACCACCTTCGATGGACGCTTCGTGGTGGAAGTAACCATCCATCAGACCCGCCAGGTTAGTTTTACGCACTTCGTCGTCTTTACCCAGCGCGTTTGGCACGATAGAGAAGGTGTAAGAGATACCATCTTTCGCGTAAGCAAACGGCAGTTTAGCAACGGAGGTCAGAGAGGCAACCGCACCTTTCTGGTCACGACCGTGCATTGGGTTAGCACCTGGGCCGAATGGCGCGCCAGCACGACGACCGTCTGGGGTGTTACCGGTTTTCTTACCATACACAACGTTAGAGGTGATGGTCAGAACAGACTGAGTCGGGATAGCGTTACGATAGGTAGTGAGTTTCTGAATTTTCTTCATGAAACGTTCTACCAGGTCAACCGCCATGTCATCAACGCGAGCGTCGTTGTTACCAAACTGCGGATATTCGCCTTCGATTTCGAAGTCGATAGCCAGGCCATCTTCGTCACGAATTGGTTTAACTTTCGCATATTTGATTGCAGACAGGGAGTCAGCCGCAACGGACAGACCTGCGATACCACACGCCATGGTGCGAACGACGTCACGGTCGTGCAGCGCCATCAGAGAGGCTTCGTAGCTGTACTTGTCGTGCATGTAGTGGATAACGTTCAGCGCGGTCACGTACTGTTTAGCCAGCCAGTCCATGAAGTGGTCCATGCGGTCCATGACTTCGTCATAGTTCAGCACGTCGCCTTTGATCGGTTCAGACTTAGGACCAACCTGCATTTTCAGTTTTTCATCAACGCCGCCGTTGATTGCGTACAGCATGGTTTTCGCCAGGTTTGCACGCGCACCGAAGAACTGCATTTGCTTACCAACAACCATTGGACTTACGCAGCAAGCGATAGCGTAGTCATCGTTGTTGAAGTCAGGACGCATCAGGTCATCGTTCTCATATTGCAGAGAAGAGGTGTCGATGGACACTTTAGCGGCGAATTTCTTGAAGTTCAGAGGCAGTTTTTCAGACCACAGAACGGTGATGTTCGGCTCCGGAGAAGGACCCATGGTGTACAGGGTGTTCAGGAAGCGGAAGCTGTTTTTGGTTACCAGAGTACGACCATCTACGCCCATACCGCCGATAGATTCGGTTGCCCAGATTGGGTCACCAGAGAACAGCTCATCATATTCTGGGGTACGCAGGAAGCGAACCATACGCAGTTTCATGACCAGGTGGTCAATCATTTCCTGAGCGTCTTGTTCAGTGATTTTGCCTGCTTTCAGGTCACGTTCGATGTACGCATCCAGGAAGGTGGATACGCGGCCGAAGGACATTGCTGCACCGTTCTGAGACTTAACAGCGGCCAGGTAGCCGAAGTAGGTCCACTGGATAGCTTCCTGAGCGTTGGTAGCAGGACCAGAGATATCGCAGCCGTATTTAGCCGCCATCTCTTTGATCTGACCCAGCGCACGGTGCTGTTCAGCGATCTCTTCACGCAGACGGATAGTCGCTTCCAGGTTTACGCCGTTTTCCAGGTCAGACTGGAGAGAGACGAACTGCGCGTATTTGTCTTTCATCAGGAAGTCGATACCGTACAGCGCAACGCGACGGTAGTCACCGATGATACGGCCACGGCCATAGGCATCTGGCAGACCGGTCAGAACGCCAGATTTACGGCAGTTCAGAATGTCTTTGGTGTAAACATCGAATACGCCCTGGTTATGGGTTTTGCGGTATTCGGTGAAGATTTTTTTCAGCATTGGGTCCAGCTCGCGGTTATACGCTTTGCAGGAACCTTCAACCATTTTGATACCACCGAACGGGATGATTGCGCGTTTCAGTGGTGCTTCAGTTTGCAGACCGACGATTTTCTCAAGGGCTTTGTTGATGTAGCCAGCATCGTGAGAAGTGATGGTAGAAGCAACGGAGGTGTCAAAATCAACTGGCGCGTGAGTGCGGTTTTCCAGTTTAACGCCTTCCATCACGCTGTCCCACAGCTTGGTGGTTGCGTCAGTCGCACCAGCCAGGAAGGATTCGTCACCTTCATACGGGGTATAGTTTTTCTGAATGAAGTCACGGACGTTGACTTCATTCTGCCAGTCACCTTTCGTAAAACCTTCCCAGGCTGTGGCTAACTTTTCATTAAGCTCGGACATGTAACACCTACCTTCTTAAGTGGATTTTTTATTTACTGCCTGAGACAACCATTAATGATGATCGCCGCCACGCAGGTAAATGACCCAGTATGTCAACCCAACTAACAGACCCCCACCGATAATGTTCCCGATAGTGACGGGGATCAGGTTATCAGTAATGAAGTTCATAATAGTCAGGTGTGAAAAACTTTCCGGGGTTGAACCTACAGCAGTCCAGAACTCCGGGCTTGCAAAGTTGCGGATAACAATACCCATCGGGATCATGAACATATTCGCAATACTGTGCTCAAAGCCGCTGGCAACAAACATCGCAACCGGCAGAACCATAATCATGGCTTTATCCATCAGGCTACGACCAGAGTAGCTCATCCAGACCGCCAGGCAGACCATCAGGTTTGCGAGGATGCCGAGAGCAACAGCTTCGATAAATGTATGGTGCATTTTGTGGTCGGCGGTTTGCAGGACGTTAAGCCCCCAGCCGCCGTTGGCGGTCATATACTCGCCAGAGAGCCACATCAACAGAACAAAGAGCAGACAGCCAATCAGGTTGCCAACGTAAACGTTGAGCCAGTTGCGCCCCAGTTGACCCCAGGTAATTCTTCCGCTGGCTTTTGCCACCACAATCAGCACCGTTGAGGTGAAGAGGTCGGCGCCGCAGATGACGCAGAGAATCAGGCCCAGTGAGAAGCAAATACCACCAATCAGTTTCGCTACGCCGAAAGGCATCCCGGCAGTGCCGGTGGTGGCTGTGATATAGAAGACGAAAGCGATGGAGATGAACACCCCAGCCGTAATGGCCAGAAAGAACGTCGTCATCGGATGTTTCGTGGCTTTGTAGACACCCGCTTCTTCGGCAACTTTCGCCATCGCAGCGGGGAGTAATAGATCAAAAGGGTTGTCAGCTTTCACACTAACTCTCTCTTTATTAAGTCGGCGACGAGATACTAACAAAGCATTATAGAAGAGAAATTGATATAGATCATATCTCGCCTGGCTTATAGGCCCGCAGTGTGTATGGTTTTACAGCAAAAGCGGAGTAAGTATTTGATTATCCGTATAAAAATAAATTTTAAAAGTTATGAAAAGAGTTGAATTTTTTCCTTCAGCCTCCCGTGGAACAGTTAATTAAAATGGAGTATTTATTATAATTAGTAACAGTAAAGCTCAGGTAAGCGTTTTTATATTTACCCGTGATTAACTTAATTATTACAATTAAACGTCATTGCGGAAAAATAAAAAAAAAGGGGCAATGAAATTGCCCCGTAATATAGCTCAGGCGATTGAATACGCCTACAGCCATTAATGTTACATGCGCTTATTTTGACCAGTAAGCGGCTTTTGCCTTCTGCAATTTTTCATACGCATTCAGCAGTGACTGATGCGCCGGGAAGGCTTTCAGATCGCTGTCAACCGCTTGCAGGCCGTAGAATGGTTCTTCACCGCTCAGCGCCGCGCTGGCAGCTTCAACGGCATCCGCACCGTACATACGTACAAAGGCGTTCAGATACTGCAATGGCTCGCGGTCGTCTTCCTGAGAAAGCAGGAGCAGCGTTTGCAGGCAACGGTAATAGTTAGTGCGCTCGGCGGAGAAGACGGACTGGTTAAACTCCATCGTCCACTCGGTCCAGGCCAAAGCCTGATCCAGATCGCCGCCCGCCAGCGCCAGCATCGCTTTCAGCTCGCCGATGCGCAGGGTGTACCAGCCGTTATCTTTTCCGGTCGCCAGACCCAGCAGTTCGCGCACGCGGGTGAAATCATCGTGTCCTTCTTCGTCCAGCTGGGCGATCAGGTTCAGATAATCTTCTTTATCCCACTCGCTGCCTGGCAGGGCCAGCAGGGTTTCACGCAGATGTGCGCCCATGCTATTGTTCGCCAGCCATAAATCTTCTGCCGGATAAATGTCCGACATACCTGGCACAATAATACGGCACGCGTAAACACCGAGGTGTTCATAGTCGGCAATGTAGACTTCCTGATCTTCCGCGTTGAAGATCGCCATCAGGGTGGCGAACTCTTCTTCCGTCGTACCGGCAAAGCTCCAGTCCACGAACGGATAGTCCGCGTCCTGTTTGAACATATCCCAGGAGATCAAACCGCTGGAGTCGATGAAGTGCGTTTCGAGGTTGGTGTGCTCGGCGACTTCTTCGTCATCAAAGGTTGGCGGAGTAAAGACATCGAGATCTTTCAGGCTACGACCTTGCAGCAGTTCGGTTACGGTACGCTCCAACGCCACGCCGAAGTCCGGGTGCGCGCCGAAGGAGGCGAAACAGGTGCCATTTGCCGGGTTGAACAGTACCACGCAGATAACCGGATATTTGCCGCCCAGAGAGCCGTCATAAGCAAAGATTGGGAAACCTTCTGCTTCCAGTTTGGCGATGGATTCCACCACGCCCGGGTAGCGCGCCAGCACGTCAGCCGGGATCTCCGGCAGGCTGATGGATTCAGCAATAATGCGGTTTTTGATATGACGCTCGAAAACTTCAGACAATCCCTGCACGCGCGCTTCGTTGCGGGTATTACCGGCAGACATGCCGTTAGACACATACAGGTTGCCGACGATGTTCATCGGGATATAAACGGTCTGCTCGTCAGACTGACGGGTGAACGGCAGGGCGCAGATCCCACGATCCTCATTGCCGGATTGCAGGTCGATCAACATGCTGCCGGTCAGTTCGTTTTCCGGATCGTAGAACGCGCGCAGGCGGGCATCGAGAATGCCTTCCGGCAGTTCATCGTTTTCGGTCAGCGGGAACCATTTTTCGTTCGGATAGTGAACGAACGGACCGTTGGCAATGGTTTCGCCCAGCCAGAAGTCGGCGAAGAAGTAGTTGGTGGACAGACGCTCAAAATACTCACCCAGCGCAGAGGCCAGTGCCGCTTTTTTGGTCGCGCCTTTACCGTTGGTAAAGCACAGCGCACAGTCTTTGTCGCGAATATGCACGGACCAGACGTGAGGCACCGGATTCAGCCAGGAGGCTTCTTCGATATTAAAGCCCAGGTCGGTCAGTTTCTGCTGGAAGCGAGCGATGGAATCTTCCAGAGCGGCGTCTTTGCCGGGGATAAACGTTTGAGTCATGGCGTTCACTTTTATCGTACGTAAAGCGCGCAATGATACGGGTTTTGCGTGACGGGTGCTATCTCCGGCGAAAATAAATGGCTGGACTATGCTTATAAGCAGTAACCTACTGTTAAGGCATAAAAAAATGAAAGCTTTCGATCTCCAGCGGATGGCGTTTGATAAAGTCCCTCCTGAGTTTTTAGGCGAAGTAGCGCTGCGCAGCCTGTACACCTTTGTACTCGTTTTCCTGTTTCTGAAAATCACCGGACGTCGCGGCGTGCGGCAGATGTCGCTGTTTGAAGTGCTGATCATCCTGACGCTGGGGTCGGCGGCAGGGGACGTTGCCTTTTATGACGATGTGCCGATGGTGCCGGTCTTTATCGTCTTCGTGACGCTTGCACTGCTGTACCGGCTGGTCATGTGGCTGATGTCGAAAAGTGAGAAACTGGAAGATCTGCTCGAAGGGAAGCCGGTGGTGATTGTCGAAGATGGTCAACTGGCCTGGGAGAATGTGCAAAGCGCCAATATGACGGAGTTTGAGTTCTTTATGGAACTCCGTTTGAGCAGCGTTGAGCAACTGGGGCAGGTGCGTCTGGCGATTATGGAAACGAATGGTCAAATCAGCGTCTATTACTATTCCGACGATGAGGTGAAGCCCGGCCTGTGCATCCTGCCGGATATGCTCATCGAGCGATACAAAACTGTACCTGAAGCGGGCGAGTACGCCTGCATAAAATGTAGTCATGTCGTGGTTATGCAGGCGGGCGATCATCAATTATGCCCCCGCTGTACGAATCCAGAATGGACGAAGGTTAGCCGGGCTAAACGTAACACCTGACAGCGATTTTGTCGGTTTTGTGACAACGGTACGGCAGATTGTATTGTGTGACGAGGGGCACATTTCTTCGGCCATCAGTTTTAGACATTGCGGCGCGTGTCACTGAATGATAAAACCGATATCCACAGTTATAACTTATGGCTTTTAGCGTGGTGAGGGGAAATGGCTCAAGTCTTTAATTTCAGTTCAGGTCCGGCAATGTTACCGGCAGACGTGCTCAAACAGGCTCAACAGGAGCTGTGTGACTGGAACGGTCTGGGTACGTCGGTGATGGAAGTCAGCCACCGGGGTAAAGCGTTTATTCAGGTGGCGGAAGAAGCAGAAAAGGATTTTCGCGATCTGCTGAACATTCCCTCGAACTACAAAGTATTGTTCTGTCACGGCGGTGGACGCGGCCAGTTTGCGGGTATCCCGCTCAATCTGCTGGGCGACAAAACCACCGCTGATTACGTTGATGCCGGCTACTGGGCGGCCAGTGCGGTAAAAGAAGCGCACAAATATTGCACGCCGAATGTCATCGATGCCAAAGTGACCGTTGACGGTCTGCGCGCCGTGAAGCCGATGAGTGAGTGGCAGCTTTCTGACAACGCCGCGTATCTTCACTACTGCCCGAACGAAACCATCGACGGTATTGCCATTCACGAAGAGCCAGATTTTGGCGAAAATGTCATTGTGACGGCGGATCTCTCTTCAACCATTCTGTCCACCCCGCTGGATGTCAGCCGCTACGGCGTCATCTACGCGGGTGCCCAGAAAAACATCGGTCCTGCGGGTCTGACTATCGTTATTGTGCGTGAAGACCTGCTGGGGAAAGCCCATAAGTCTTGCCCGTCAATTCTGGATTACACCGTCCTGAACGACAACGATTCCATGTTCAACACCCCACCAACGTTTGCCTGGTATCTCTCCGGCCTGGTCTTCAAATGGCTGAAGCAAAAAGGCGGTGTGGCGCAGATGGATAAGATCAATCAGCAAAAGGCTGAACTGCTGTACGGCGTGATCGACAAGAGCGATTTCTACCGTAACGATGTCGCCAAAACTAACCGTTCGCGCATGAACGTGCCGTTCCAGCTGGCGGACAGCAACCTGGATAACGTGTTCCTGGAAGAGTCCTTCGCGGCGGGTCTGCATGCGCTGAAAGGCCACCGTGTGGTAGGCGGAATGCGCGCCTCTATCTATAACGCCATGCCGCTGGAGGGCGTTAAAGCCCTGACTGATTTCATGATCGACTTCGAACGTCGTCACGGTTAATTGGCTGTTTTTCACCCCCGCAGCGTTCCTGCGGGGTTTTTATTATGTTGAGTTGAGAGTTGAGTTTCATGGAATCCCTGACGTTACAACCTATCGCGCGGGTAGATGGCACCATTAATCTGCCTGGTTCAAAAAGTGTCTCGAACCGCGCTCTGCTGCTGGCAGCTCTGGCAAACGGCACCACCGTCCTCACTAATCTGCTGGACAGCGATGACGTGCGCCATATGCTCAATGCACTGAAAGCGTTGGGCGTTCAGTACGCGCTGTCTGACGATCGTACCCGTTGTGAAGTCACCGGTAACGGCGGCGCGTTACATTCTGCTGAAGCGCTGGAGCTTTTCCTGGGTAACGCCGGTACCGCGATGCGTCCTCTGGCCGCTGCGCTGTGTCTGGGGAGTAACGATATTGTGCTGACCGGTGAGCCGCGAATGAAAGAGCGTCCGATCGGCCATCTGGTGGATGCCCTGCGTCAGGGCGGCGCGCAGATTGATTATCTTGAGCAGGAAAATTACCCGCCCCTGCGTCTGCGCGGGGGATTCACTGGCGGCAATGTTGAGGTTGACGGTAGCGTTTCCAGCCAGTTCCTGACCGCGCTGCTGATGACCGCACCGCTGGCACCACAGGACACCGTCATCAACATTAAAGGCGACCTGGTTTCTAAGCCGTACATTGATATCACCCTGCACCTGATGAACACCTTTGGTGTTGAGGTGGAAAACCAGTCTTATCAGCGTTTCGTGGTGCGCGGAGCGCAGCAGTATCAGTCCCCGGGCCACTACCTGGTTGAAGGCGATGCTTCATCCGCCTCCTATTTCCTTGCCGCAGGTGCGATTAAAGGCGGTACGGTAAAAGTGACGGGCATTGGCCGCAACAGCGTGCAGGGCGATATCCGTTTTGCTGACGTGCTGGAAAAAATGGGCGCGGTGGTGACCTGGGGCGATGACTTCATCTCCTGTACCCACGGTGAGCTGAACGCCATCGATATGGATATGAACCATATTCCGGATGCGGCGATGACCATTGCCACCGCTGCGCTGTTTGCGAAAGGCACCACCACGCTGCGAAACATTTACAACTGGCGTGTGAAAGAGACGGACCGCCTGTTCGCGATGGCAACCGAGCTGCGTAAAGTGGGGGCTGAGGTAGAAGAGGGCGAAGACTACATTCGCGTCACGCCGCCGGCAAAACTGCAATTTGCAGAAATTGGCACCTACAACGATCACCGCATGGCGATGTGTTTCTCGCTGGTGGCGTTGTCAGATACGCCAGTCACTATCCTTGATCCGAAGTGTACGGCAAAAACGTTCCCGGACTACTTCGAACAGCTGGCGCGCATTAGCACCCTGGCCTGATGATGGTATGCCGCATCACCTGATGCGGCATTTCCTTACGCTTTCTGACACTCATCCTCTTTCATTTCTTCTACACTCTGCTTCAATCATTCCGTAATTTGCACGCAAAGGTAACAGTTGCGCACGTTGGCGCGTATAATGCGCGGCGTTCATGTAAACGGTATGCCTTAATTAAGGAGAAAAAGATGACGGCAATTGCCCCGGTAATCACCATTGATGGGCCAAGTGGCGCAGGGAAAGGTACTCTGTGCAAAGCGATGGCGGAAGCATTGCAATGGCATCTTTTAGATTCGGGAGCAATCTATCGCGTGCTGGCGCTGGCTGCGCTGCATCATCATGTGGATGTTGCGTCTGAAGAAGCGCTGGTACCGCTGGCTGCGCATCTGGATGTGCGCTTTGTCTCGACCGATGGCAACCTTGAAGTGATCCTGGAAGGGGAAGATGTCAGCGGTGAAATCCGTACCCAGGAAGTGGCCAATGCGGCCTCTCAGGTGGCGGCTTTCCCACGCGTTCGTGAAGCGCTGTTACGTCGCCAGCGCGGTTTCCGTGAAGCGCCGGGGCTGATCGCCGACGGCCGCGACATGGGAACCGTGGTATTCCCCGATGCGCCAGTGAAAATTTTCCTTGACGCCTCTTCAGAAGAACGTGCTCAACGCCGCATGCTTCAGTTGCAGGAAAAGGGGTTTAGTGTTAACTTTGATCGCCTTTTATCCGAGATAAAAGAGCGCGATGACCGCGATCGTAACCGCGCCGTCGCACCACTTGTTCCCGCGCAAGACGCATTAGTGCTGGATTCAACCAGTTTAACTATTGAGCAAGTGATTGAAAAAGCGCTACAATATGCGCGCCAAAAACTGGCACTCGCGTAATCGCGACCGATTTAGCAGTACCCCCGCTGCAATGGATTGACGGCGGGTATGTGAAACAACCCCATCCGGCACGGAGCCAGGTGGACGTTAATATTAACCTGAAGATTAAACATGACTGAATCTTTTGCTCAACTGTTTGAAGAATCCTTAAAAGAAATCGAAACCCGTCCGGGTTCCATCGTTCGTGGCGTTGTTGTTGCTATCGACAAAGACGTTGTACTGGTTGACGCCGGTCTGAAATCTGAGTCTGCCATCCCGGCTGAGCAGTTCAAAAACGCCCAGGGCGAGCTGGAAATCCAGGTTGGTGACGAAGTTGACGTTGCTCTGGACGCAGTAGAAGACGGCTTCGGCGAAACCCTGCTGTCTCGTGAGAAAGCTAAACGTCACGAAGCATGGATCACGCTGGAAAAAGCTTACGAAGAAGCTGAAACTGTGGTCGGTGTTATCAACGGCAAAGTTAAAGGTGGCTTCACTGTTGAGCTGAATGGTATTCGTGCGTTCCTGCCAGGTTCTCTGGTAGACGTTCGTCCAGTCCGTGACACCCTGCACCTCGAAGGCAAAGAGCTTGAGTTCAAAGTAATCAAGCTGGACCAGAAGCGTAACAACGTTGTTGTTTCCCGTCGTGCCGTTATCGAATCCGAAAACAGCGCAGAACGCGATCAGCTGCTGGAAAACCTGCAGGAAGGCATGGAAGTCAAAGGTATCGTTAAGAACCTCACTGACTACGGCGCATTCGTTGACCTGGGCGGCGTTGATGGCCTGCTGCACATCACCGACATGGCGTGGAAACGCGTTAAGCACCCAAGCGAAATCGTGAACGTGGGCGACGAAATCACTGTTAAAGTGCTGAAGTTCGACCGCGAGCGTACTCGTGTATCCCTCGGCCTGAAACAGCTGGGCGAAGATCCATGGGTAGCTATCGCTAAGCGTTACCCAGAAGGTACTAAACTGACTGGTCGCGTTACCAACCTGACTGACTACGGCTGCTTCGTTGAAATCGAAGAAGGCGTTGAAGGTCTGGTGCACGTTTCCGAAATGGACTGGACCAACAAAAACATCCACCCATCCAAAGTTGTTAACGTTGGTGATGTAGTGGAAGTGATGGTTCTGGATATCGACGAAGAACGTCGTCGTATCTCCCTGGGCCTGAAGCAGTGCAAAAACAACCCATGGCAGCAGTTCGCGGAAACCCACAACAAGGGCGACCGTGTTGAAGGTAAAATCAAGTCTATCACTGACTTCGGTATCTTCATCGGCCTGGACGGCGGCATCGATGGCCTGGTTCACCTGTCTGACATCTCCTGGAACGTTGCAGGCGAAGAAGCAGTTCGTGAATACAAAAAAGGCGACGAAATCGCAGCAGTTGTTCTGCAAGTTGACGCAGAGCGTGAGCGTATCTCCCTGGGCGTTAAACAGCTCGCAGAAGATCCGTTCAACAACTGGGTTGCACTGAACAAGAAAGGCGCAATCGTAAACGGTAAAGTGACTGCTGTTGACGCTAAAGGCGCAACCGTAGAACTGGCTGACGGCGTTGAAGGTTACCTGCGCGCTTCCGAAGCTTCACGTGACCGCGTTGAAGATGCAACTCTGGTTCTGAGCGTTGGTGACGACGTTGAAGCTAAGTTCACCGGTGTTGACCGTAAGAACCGTGCAATCAGCCTGTCTGTTCGTGCTAAAGACGAAGCTGATGAGAAAGATGCAATCGCAACTGTGAACAAACAGGAAGATGCAAACTTCTCTAACAACGCAATGGCTGAAGCTTTCAAAGCAGCTAAAGGCGAGTAAGTTCAGGTTCGCACCATCATTTGAGCTGTAACGCATTTACAGCGCGAAGGATGGAGAGCAGACTTGACAGATTGCAGGATTCGTCCTGTAATCAATAACAAAGGGCGGCTACGGCCGCCCTTGTTTAATAAGCTGTTCAGCTAATGGGTTTGAAAGGAACCGGAGGAATCATGACCAAGTCAGAATTGATTGAAAGACTTGCCAGTCAGCAACCGCATATCCCTGCCAAGGCTGTGGAAGATGCCGTTAAAGAGATGCTGGAGCATATGGCTACCACTCTTGCCCAGGGCGAGCGCATTGAAATCCGCGGTTTCGGTAGTTTTTCTCTGCACTATCGTGCACCACGTACCGGGCGTAACCCGAAGACTGGCGATAAAGTGGAGCTGGAAGGAAAGTATGTTCCGCACTTTAAGCCGGGTAAAGAACTGCGCGATCGCGCCAATATTTACGGTAACTGAGTTTAATCATCAGGGTTAAACTGAGTTTAAAGAAAGCACCTTAGGGTGCTTTTTTTGTATCCCGCCCCTGCATTTCTGAATACGCGCCGCATTTAAATTTTCTCTTTGCTGTAAGCGCTTAAAACGTTGCAGCGCCCGCTGTAAATCACGTTTTTTCTGTCTGACGACGCATCAGTCCCGCCGCATAATCGCCTGAAACATGGAGGTGAAGATGGGGATCCACGTTATCAGTATGTGCGCCATTCTGGCCATAATCCCGCTCTATTGGTTACCCGTTTTGCCTGATTTGCATATTGTCTGGTTGCTGATTGCCGCAGGAATTGCGTTATCCGTACAGCAGAGAAAATGGCTCAGGTTTTCAGGCCTCGCATTGCTTTTTATGTGCTGGGGGATCCTGGCCGCTCAGGAAAGCGTGTGGCAGATGAACTATTTAACGCAAGCACCGCAGCAGGCCGAGGTGGTCATTACCGCAACGGACGGCGCAACGATGCATCAGGGAAGGATTGTCAGCCTCAATGGAGAACGCGTGTGGGCTGCCATGGGCGTGGCGCTGTATGGCAACTATTTGCCGCATAACGTCTGCGTGGGTCAACGCTGGGCAATGACCCTGCGGCTCAGGGCGGTACACGGAGAACTCAACGATGGCGGCTATGATTCACAGAAAAATGCCTTTGCCCGACACCAGACGCTGAGTGGACGGTTTACCCATGCGGCGCTCGTTGACGAAGGCTGTAGTCTGCGTGCGCAATACCTGACATCACTACAGAATACTCTTTCAGCATATCAGTGGGGACCCGTGATCCTGGGGCTGGGGATGGGGGAGCGGCTGTCGGTCTCGCGGGAGATAAAAAACCTGATGCGTGATACCGGAACGATGCATCTGATGGCAATCTCGGGATTACATATTGCGCTGGCCGCTTCTGTCATCTGGTTTCTGGCGCGGGGCATCCAGTTCTTCCTGCCGGGCCGCTGGATTATCTGGCAAATCCCCTTGCTGGCAGGGCTGATTTTTGCCGCGTTTTACGCATGGCTAACGGGCTTGCAGCCGCCCGCGCTGCGCACGGTTATCGCGCTTGTGGTACTGGCAGCATTAAAAATGAGCGGTCACCAGTGGTCGCCCTGGCAGGTATGGCTTACCTGCGTGGCGGCGATCTTGGTTTTCGATCCACTGGCGGTCCTGTCACAAAGCCTGGCGTTGTCAGCGTTTGCGGTCGCCGCGCTTATTTTTTGGTATCAGTGGTTGCCTCTCCCGCACTGGCAACGTGGCCGGTGCCTGCGGCCGCTGGTTACGCTGTTGTATTTGCAGGTCGGAATGCTGCTGCTTCTGTTGCCGCTTCAGGTCCTGATTTTCCATGGTTTCAGCCTCTCCTCGCTGGTGGCGAACCTGTTTGCCGTTCCTCTGGTCACGTTTATCTCAGTTCCGCTGATCCTGCTCGGCATGTTTCTGCATCTGTTTCCGGTCGCTGTGCTGGAAAGTATCGTCTGGCTGGCTACTGATAAATCTCTGGCAGGGCTTTTCTGGCTATTAATGCGTTTACCGAATGGCTGGCAGGACGTTGATGAACGCTGGCAATACCTGACGTTACTGCCGTGGCTGCTGGTCATTGGCTGGCGATTCAGGGCCTTCAGCGCAGCACCCGCAGTCTGTCTGGCAGGCAGCGTGGTGCTGGCCTTTCCCCTCTGGCACAGGGTTAAAACAGACAGCTGGTCCCTGCATATGCTGGATGTAGGGCAGGGGCTGGCGATGGTCATTGAGCGTCACGGGAAGGCCATTCTGTATGACACCGGGCTGGCATGGCCCGGTGGGGACAGTGCGCAGCAGCTGATTATCCCCTGGCTACGCTGGCATCATCTGAAACCGGAAGGGGCGATCCTGAGCCATGAACATCTCGACCACGCGGGGGGACTGGCATCGCTAAAAGCTGCCTGGCCCGCAATGTGGATCAGGAGCCCCTTATCCTGGTCCGGACATCTTCCGTGCTTTCGAGGACAGCGATGGCAGTGGCAGGGTTTAACGTTCTCCGTGCACTGGCCACCCGAAAACACCTCGGCGAAAGGTAACAACCGCTCCTGCGTGGTAAAAATCGATGACGGCGAACAGAGCGTTTTACTGACCGGAGACATTGAAGCGCAGGCAGAACTGGCAATGCTTAGCCACCGCTGGCGTCAGCTTGCGTCTACACTGATTCAGGTGCCGCATCATGGAAGTAACACGTCATCTTCAACACCGTTGCTACAGCGCGTAGAGGGGCAGGTTTCGCTGGCCTCGATGGCTCGCTATAACGCGTGGCGTTTCCCTTCTATTAAAGTGGTCCGGCGCTATCGAACGGAGGGATATCTCTGGCTTGATACCCCGCATTCCGGGCAGATATCTGTGACCTTTTCGCACCATAGTCGGCAAATTCGTCGCTTACGCGAACACTATTTACCGCGTTGGTATCATCAGTGGTTTGGCGCGCCCGTAGATAACGGGTAGAATATGCGGCTATTTCAACAAATGCTGGTTTTTTGAATGCATAACGACAAAGATCTCTCCACGTGGCAAACGTTCCGCCGGCTCTGGCCGATGATTGCTCCTTTCAAAACAGGCTTGATCGTGGCGGGCGTAGCGTTAATCCTCAACGCAGCCAGCGATACGTTTATGTTATCGCTTCTCAAACCGTTACTGGATGACGGTTTCGGTAAAACGGATCGTTCAGTGCTGCTATGGATGCCGCTGGTGGTTATTGGGCTGATGATCTTACGCGGAATCTCCAGCTATGTATCCAGCTACTGCATCTCCTGGGTATCCGGTAAAGTGGTGATGACCATGCGCCGTCGGTTATTCAGCCATATGATGGGGATGCCGGTCTCATTCTTTGACAAACAGTCAACCGGCACCCTGCTGTCGCGTATTACCTACGATTCAGAGCAGGTGGCGTCGTCCTCTTCCAGCGCACTGATTACCGTTGTGCGTGAAGGCGCATCCATCATCGGCCTGTTCGCGATGATGTTCTATTACAGCTGGCAACTCTCGCTGATCCTTATTGTGCTGGCGCCGATTGTCTCCATCGCGATCCGCGTGGTATCAAAGCGTTTTCGCAACATCAGTAAAAATATGCAGAATACGATGGGGCAGGTGACTACCAGCGCCGAGCAGATGCTGAAAGGCCATAAGGAAGTGTTGATTTTCGGCGGTCAGGAAGTCGAAACCAAACGCTTTGACAAGGTCAGCAACAGAATGCGCCTGCAAGGAATGAAAATGGTATCGGCCTCGTCGATTTCCGATCCGATCATTCAGCTGATTGCCTCTCTGGCCCTGGCCTTCGTCCTGTATGCCGCCAGCTTCCCGAGCGTCATGGAAACCCTGACTGCGGGTACCATTACGGTGGTGTTCTCATCCATGATTGCGCTGATGCGTCCGCTGAAATCGCTGACTAACGTCAACGCCCAGTTCCAGCGCGGGATGGCAGCCTGTCAGACGCTGTTCAGCATCCTCGATTCCGAACAGGAAAAAGATGAAGGAACACGCGTGATCGAGCGCGCTAAAGGCGACCTGGAATTCCGTAACGTCACCTTTACCTATCCAGGCCGTGAAGTGCCGGCGCTGCGTGATATCAGCCTGTCCATCCCGGCGGGTAAAACCGTTGCGCTGGTCGGTCGTTCCGGTTCGGGCAAGTCGACCATTGCCAGCCTGATTACCCGTTTCTACGATATCGACCAGGGCGAGATCCTGCTTGATGGTCACGACCTGCGGGAATATACCCTCCAGTCGCTGCGTAACCAGGTCGCGCTGGTCTCGCAGAACGTGCATCTCTTCAACGATACGGTGGCGAACAACATTGCCTATGCCCGTACCGAAGAGTACAGCCGTGAAGAGATTGAGAATGCGGCGCGTATGGCCTATGCGATGGACTTCATTAACAAAATGGATAACGGTCTGGATACGATCATTGGCGAAAACGGGGTGCTGCTCTCCGGTGGTCAGCGTCAGCGTATCGCGATTGCCCGCGCGCTGCTGCGCAACAGCCCGATTCTGATCCTCGATGAAGCAACGTCCGCATTGGATACGGAATCTGAACGCGCTATCCAGTCTGCTCTGGATGAATTACAGAAAAACCGTACCTCGCTGGTTATCGCGCACCGCCTGTCGACCATCGAACAGGCTGACGAAATCGTGGTGGTGGAAGATGGCGTGATCGTTGAACGCGGCAGCCATGCGGACCTGCTGGAACAGCGTGGTGTTTACGCGCAGCTTCATAAAATGCAGTTCGGTCAATGATTGCACGCATCTGGTCGGGTGAATCCCCTCTGTGGGTGCTGCTTCTCCCGCTCTCCTGGCTGTATGGCCTGGTGAGCGGTGCTATTCGTCTGCTTTACCGCCTCGGGATCAAGCGCGCCTGGCGCGCACCGGTACCGGTGGTGGTGGTCGGCAACCTGACGGCGGGTGGAAACGGCAAAACCCCAGTGGTGATCTGGCTGGTAGAACAGCTCCAGAGGCGCGGTATCCGCCCGGGAGTTGTCTCACGCGGTTACGGTGGTAAAGCGGCGCAGTATCCACTGGTGCTGAGCCCAGCTACGACAACCGCTGAAGCCGGTGATGAGCCGGTACTAATTTACCAGCGTACCGGCGCGCCGGTTGCGGTATCGCCGGTGCGCAGTGATGCCGTGAAGGCACTGCTTGCGGAGCATAACGTACAAATCGTTATTACCGATGATGGTTTGCAGCATTACGCGCTGGCGCGAGACAAAGAGATCGTGGTCATTGACGGCGTTCGGCGTTTTGGCAACGGCTGGTGGCTGCCAGCCGGTCCTGTACGTGAGCGAGCGTCGCGCCTGAAGAGCGTCGATGCCGTGATTGTGAACGGTGGTGAAGCCAGAGCGGGCGAAATCCCGATGTATCTTCGTCCCGGACAGGCCGTGAATATGTTGACCGGCGAGCGCATAGACGTCGCGCAACTGGAACATCTGGTTGCGATGGCCGGTATAGGTCATCCGCCGCGTTTTTTCGCAACGCTGGAGCAGTGCGGCGCGCGGCTGGAAAAACGAGTACCGCTTGCCGATCACCAGGCGTTAGTTGCCGAAGAGGTTGAAAGGCTGGCAGCGCCGGGTCAGACGCTGATCATGACGGAAAAAGACGCGGTAAAATGCCGGGCCTTTGCGAAAGAAAACTGGTGGTATCTGCCGGTTGACGCCGAACTCAGCGGCGAACAGCCGGAACATTTGCTCAAGGAACTGCTCGCGTTAGTGCAGTAACTTCTACGCGGTTCCGGTGGCGCTTTGACTGACAGGAAAACGCATGTCTCTACCGCAACTCTCACTTGCAGCCGCACGAAACTTGCATCTTGCCGCCCAGGGGCTTCTGAAAAAGCCCCGCCGCCGCGCGCAGCCAGCGGATATCCTCTCTACCGTGCAACGCATGTCGTTGCTGCAAATCGACACCATTAACATCGTGGCGCGTAGCCCGTATCTGGTCCTGTTTAGCCGCCTGGGAAACTATCCTCCGCAGTGGCTGGATAATGCGCTAAGTCAGGGCGAACTGATGGAATACTGGGCGCATGAAGCCTGTTTTCTCCCGCGCAGCGATTTTGCACTGGTGCGTCACCGCATGCTCGCCCCGGACAAAATGGGCTGGAAATACCGTCAGGAGTGGATGGTGGAACACGCGGATGAAATAGAGCAACTGATTGCCCATATTCAGGAAAACGGGCCGGTACGCTCCGCGGATTTTGAACACCCGCGAAAAGGGGCAAGTGGATGGTGGGAGTGGAAACCGCACAAACGCCATCTTGAAGGGCTGTTTACGTCGGGCAAAGTGATGGTGGTCGAGCGTCGCAACTTTCAGCGCGTCTATGACCTCACACACCGCGTTATGCCTCACTGGGACGATACGCGTGACCTGCTGTCTCAGGACGCAGCCGAAGCCATCATGCTCGGGAATAGCGCCCGCAGCCTTGGCATCTTCCGCCCACAGTGGCTGGCGGATTATTATCGTTTGCGTCAGCCGCAGCTAAAACCACTGTTGGAATCGTGGCAGCGCGAACAGCGCGTCATGCCGGTCTCGGTAGAGTCGTTAGGTGAAATGTGGTTGCATGCGGATTTATTCCCACTGCTGGCGCAGGCGCAGGAGGGCAAACTCCAGGCGACCCACAGTGCCGTGCTGTCGCCGTTCGACCCCGTTGTCTGGGACAGAAAGCGGGCCGGGCAGTTGTTTAATTTCAGCTACCGTCTGGAATGCTACACCCCGGCGCCCAGGCGGCAATATGGTTATTTTGTTTTGCCGCTGCTGCACGAAGGCCAGCTAGTCGGGCGCATGGACGCTAAAATGCATCGTAAAACCGGCATACTTGAAATTATCGCGCTCTGGCTTGAAGAGGGCATAAAGGTGACGGCTGGCCTGGAAAAAGGGTTAACGACTGCGCTCAGTGAATTTGCGCGCTGGCAGGGGGCGCATGAAATTGTACTCGGTCGCGTGCCTGCGGGGCTGTTTGCGACCCGTCGAGGTGGCTGGGAAACAGGCACTCCCTGAAAAGGGAATGTGATAAGCTTTAGCGATTACCCATACGGAGGAACTATGGATCACCGTTTACTTGAAATTATTGCCTGCCCGGTGTGCAACGGCAAACTGTATTACAGCCAGGATAAACAAGAGCTGATTTGCAAACTGGACAGCCTGGCGTTCCCGCTGCGTGACGGTATTCCGGTCCTGCTGGAAAATGAAGCCCGTTCACTGGTGGCAGAAGAGATCAAACCATGAGTTTTGTTGTCATTATCCCTGCGCGTTATGCTTCAACACGCCTGCCAGGTAAACCACTGGTGGATATCAATGGCAAACCGATGATTGTGCATGTCCTTGAACGGGCACGCGAATCGGGCGCCGGACGCGTCATCGTCGCCACCGATCACCCGGATGTTGCGCGCGCGGTTGAGGCCGCGGGTGGGGAAGTGTGCATGACCCGTGCCGATCATCAGTCAGGCACCGAGCGCCTGGCGGAAGTCGTCGAAAAATGCGGTTTCAGCGACGAGACGGTGATTGTGAACGTGCAGGGCGATGAGCCGATGATCCCGGCGGCGATTATCCGTCAGGTGGCCGACAACCTGGCACAGCGTCAGGTCGGGATGGCGACCCTCGCGGTGCCGATTCACCACGCTGAAGAGGCGTTCAATCCGAATGCGGTGAAAGTGGTCATGGACGCAGAGGGCTACGCGCTCTATTTCTCCCGCGCCACCATTCCGTGGGATCGCGATCGTTTCGCGCAATCGAAAGAGACAATCGGCGAAACCTTCCTGCGCCACATCGGTATTTACGGCTACCGCGCCGGCTTTATTCGTCGCTACGTCGGCTGGGCACCAAGCCCGCTGGAGCATATCGAAATGCTCGAACAGCTTCGCGTGCTCTGGTACGGCGAGAAAATTCACGTTGCGGTTGCCCAGGAAATCCCAGGCACCGGCGTGGATACCCCTGAAGATCTCGAGCGCGTACGCGTCGAAATGCGTTAATTCGCTGGCATCCCCTCGTCTGGGGGGATGCTCTCCCGCCAGGCTATTTTCCTTTTCTTTTTCATTATTGATCTCTACCGGGTGACATCCGGGTTTCGCGCGCTCATTATAAAAGCAGTAGTCTTAATGGGGGTAATCTCATATGGAACAGCTGCGTGCTGAACTCAGCCATCTCCTTGGCGAAAAGCTAAGCCGGGTGGAATGCGTGAATGAAAAGGCCGATACCGCACTCTGGTCGTTGTACGACAGTCAGGGAAACCCCATGCCGCTGATGGCCAGAAGTTTTACCTCGCCGGGCGTCGCCAGACAGCTGGCCTGGAAAATGTCGATGCTGGCGCGAGAAGGGACAGTCCGTATGCCGACGGTCTACGGCGTGATGACCCATGAGGAGCATCCCGGCCCGGATGTTCTGCTTATCGAGCGTTTACGCGGGGTTTCTGTTGAAGCCCCGACGCGTACACCGGAGCGCTGGGAACAGCTGAAAGATCAGATTGTCGAGGCTCTGCTTGCCTGGCATCGGCAGGACAGCCGGGGTCTTGTTGGCGCGGTGGACAGCACCCAGGAAAACCTGTGGCCGCTGTGGTATCGCCAGCGTGTTGAAGTGCTGTGGGGCACGCTGAACCAGTTCAACAACACCGGTTTAACGATGCAGGACAAACGTATTTTATTCCGCACCCGGGAGTGTCTGCCGACGCTGTTTGAGGGCTTTAACGACAACTGCGTGCTGGTTCACGGCAATTTCACGCTGCGCAGTATGCTTAAAGACTCGCGCAGCGACCAGCTGCTGGCGATGGTCGGGCCGGGGATCATGCTCTGGGCGCCGCGCGAGTACGAACTGTTCAGGCTGAGCGAGGGCGGGGCGGCGGAAGATTTGCTCTGGCACTATCTTCAGCGCGCTCCCGTTGCGGAGGCCTTTCTCTGGCGACGCTGGCTCTATCTTCTCTGGGATGAGGTGGCGCAGCTGGTCAACACCGGGCGCTTTAATCGCGCCAGTTTCGATCTGGCCGCAAAATCACTCCTGCCCTGGCTTGCCTGACGAACCTTTGAGCCACTGCCAGAGGCGGCCAAGCGTCTCGTAGCCGACACGATCGCTGTGCATCAGCCATACCGGGGACGGGATTATCCGTTCCCACGGATTGAGCGGGGCGTCAATAGCCATCTGGTTTGCCGGAGCAGGAAGCGGATGCAGGCCCTGCTTCTCAAAGAAAATCATTGCGCGCGGCAGGTGTGAAGCAGAGGTCACCAGCAGGAACGGTACATCACCGATGGCCTGTTTCACCGCCGCTGCCTCTTCTTCGGTATCTTTTGGGCTATCCAGCGTGATGATGGCGGAACGTGGTACGCCAAGCGATTCAGCCACTCTTGCTCCTGCTTCAGCGGTACTGACCGGGTTGGTTTTTGCCGCAGCGCCCGTGAAGATCATCTTCGATCCCGGATTGGCCAGCCACAGGCGGATCCCCTCGTTCAGGCGCGGCAGGCTGTTGTTGATCAGGTTTGAGCTGGGCGCCCAGTTCGGATCCCAGGTATACCCGCCGCCCAGCACCACGATATAGCCCACCTTCTGATTTCCCTGCCATGTCGGGTAGGTGTTTTCAATCGGACGTAATAAACCGTCAGCGACCGGTTGCAGGCTGAGTAACAGCAGCGCCAGCCAGCCCATGGTAACGAGGGATTTACCGCTTTTCTGAAAGCGGCTAAACCATATCAATGCCAGCCCCAGCGCGATGAGAAGCAACAGCAGGGGAAGGGGAAGCATCATGCCTCCAATATATTTTTTTAGGGTAAAAAGCATCCTTTTTGGTTCCTTTTTTAACCATACAGCAGGCGATTGTCGGTGATATTACACCAGAGTGGTTCATTCTCCGCGCGGGTGTGACAAAATAGCGGTTTTGCAGTGAGTGGAACCCTCCCAATGCGGGATCGCAATTTTGATGACATCGCGGAAAAGTTTTCGCGCAACATTTATGGCACCACCAAAGGTCAGCTTCGTCAGACGATCCTCTGGCAGGATCTGGACAAGCTGCTGGCTGAATTCGGTGACCGACCGTTGCGCGTGCTGGATGCCGGCGGTGGGGAAGGTCAGACTGCAATTCTGATGGCGCAGCGGGGACATCACGTCACGCTTTGCGATCTTTCTGCCGAGATGGTTGCGCGCGCAGGGCGAGCGGCAGAAGAGAAAGGTGTGAGCGACAACATGCATTTTATACATTGCGCCGCTCAGGACATTCCGCAGCATTTGGAAACGCAGGTTGATCTGATATTGTTTCATGCTGTGCTCGAATGGGTAGCTGAACCACAAGCGATGTTAAAAACGCTGTGGTCGATGTTGCGCCCGGGCGGTGCGTTATCGCTGATGTTTTACAATGCCAACGGCCTGCTAATGCGAAACGTGCTGGTCGGCAATTTTGGCTATGTACAGCAGGGCATGTATAAAAAGAAACGACGCACGCTTTCACCGGATTTCCCCCGTGAACCGCAGCAGGTCTATGGCTGGCTGGAGGAGATCGGTTGGGAAATTACTGGCAAAACCGGCGTGAGGGTGTTTCATGATTATCTGCGTGATAAACAAAAACAGGATGACTGTTTAGACGCCTTAACAGAAATAGAGACGCGGTACTGCCGCCAGGAGCCTTATCTGAGCCTTGGCCGCTATATACACGTCACCGCGCGCAAGCCGCAGATGCAAGGATAATCTATGAGTGAATTTTCCCAGACAGTCCCCGAACTGGTTGCCTGGGCCAGGAAAAACGATTTCTCCATCTCGCTGCCGGTAGACAGACTCTCATTCCTGCTGGCGGTTGCGACGCTAAACGGCGAACGCCTGGATGGCGAAATGAGTGAAGGCGAACTGGTGGATGCGTTCCGCCACGTCAGTGATGCGTTTGAGCAAACCAGCGAAACCATTAGCGTGCGTGCCAACAACGCAATCAATGATATGGTGCGTCAACGTCTGCTGAACCGCTTTACCAGCGAGCAGGCGGAAGGAAACGCCATCTATCGTCTTACGCCACTGGGCATTGGCATTACCGACTATTACATCCGCCAGCGCGAATTTTCCACGCTGCGTCTCTCCATGCAGCTCTCTATTGTTGCAGGCGAGCTGAAGCGTGCCGCCGACGCGGCTGATGAAAACGGTGACGAATTCCACTGGCATCGCAACGTTTACGCGCCGCTGAAATATTCGGTTGCAGAGATTTTCGACAGTATCGATCTGACTCAACGTCTGATGGACGAACAGCAGCAGCAGGTGAAAGACGATATCGCTCAACTGCTTAATAAAGACTGGCGTGCGGCCATCTCCAGCTGTGAACTCTTGCTGTCAGAAACGTCGGGTACGCTGCGTGAGTTGCAGGATACGCTGGAGGCGGCGGGAGATAAGCTACAGGCCAATCTGCTACGCATTCAGGACGCGACGATGGCGCACGACGATCTGCATTTTATCGACCGTCTGGTGTTTGATTTGCAGAGCAAGCTTGACCGCATTATCAGCTGGGGCCAGCAGTCGATCGACCTGTGGATCGGTTACGACCGCCACGTGCATAAATTTATCCGTACCGCCATCGATATGGATAAGAATCGCGTCTTTGCTCAACGTCTGCGCCAGTCGGTACAGACCTACTTCGATGCGCCGTGGGCGCTGACCTACGCCAACGCCGATCGTCTGCTGGATATGCGCGACGAAGAGATGGCGCTGCGTGATGAAGAGGTCACCGGTGAACTGCCGCCGGATCTGGAATACGAAGAATTTAACGAAATTCGCGAGCAGCTTGCGGCGATGATCGAAGAACAGCTTGCTGTCTACAAAACCAGACAAGCACCGCTGGATCTTGGCCTCGTGGTACGCGACTATCTGGCGCAGTATCCGCGCGCGCGCCACTTCGATGTTGCCCGCATTGTTGTAGACCAGGCGGTGCGCCTGGGCATCGCACAAGCCGATTTCACCGGACTGCCGCCGAAGTGGCAGCCGATTAACGATTACGGAGCCAAGGTACAGGCGCATGTCATTGACAAATATTGAACACGTGATGCCAGTTAAGCTGGCACAGGCGCTGGCGAATCCGTTGTTTCCGGCGCTGGACAGCCAGCTGCGTGCCGGTCGTCACATTGGCCTTGACGAGCTGGATAATCACGCCTTTTTGATGGACTTTCAGGAGTACCTGGAAGAGTTTTACGCTCGCTATAACGTTGAGCTGATCCGCGCGCCGGAAGGGTTTTTCTACCTGCGTCCGCGCTCTACCACGCTTATTCCGCGCTCGGTGCTTTCCGAACTGGATATGATGGTCGGCAAAATTCTCTGCTACCTCTATCTCAGCCCGGAACGTCTGGCGAATGAAGGGATCTTCACCCAGCAGGAGCTTTACGATGAGCTGCTGTCGCTGGCGGATGAAAGCAAACTGCTCAAGCTGGTGAATAACCGCTCAACGGGGTCCGATCTGGACCGTCAGAAATTACAGGAAAAAGTTCGCTCTTCCCTGAACCGTCTGCGCCGTCTGGGAATGGTCTGGTTCATGGGGCACGACAGCAGCAAGTTCCGTATTACCGAATCGGTCTTCCGCTTTGGCGCCGACGTGCGTGCGGGTGACGATGCGCGTGAAGCGCAGCTGCGCATGATCCGTGACGGTGAAGCGATGCCGGTGGAAAACCATTTGCAGCTCAATGATGAGCACGAAGAGAATCAGCCGGATAGCGGGGAGGAAGAGTAATGATTGAACGCGGTAAATTTCGCTCACTAACGCTGATTAACTGGAACGGCTTCTTTGCCCGAACCTTCGATCTGGATGAGCTGGTGACAACGCTCTCCGGCGGTAACGGGGCGGGTAAATCCACCACCATGGCGGCCTTCGTGACGGCGCTGATCCCTGACCTGACCCTGCTGCACTTCCGTAACACCACCGAAGCGGGCGCCACGAGCGGCTCCCGCGATAAAGGTCTGCACGGTAAGCTGAAAGCGGGCGTCTGTTATTCCGTACTGGACGTGATCAACTCCCGTCATCAGCGCGTGGTTGTAGGCGTGCGCCTGCAACAGGTTGCCGGTCGCGACCGTAAAGTAGATATCAAACCGTTTGCGATCCAGGGGCTGCCAACCTCCGTACAGCCGACCGCGCTGCTGACGGAAACCCTGAATGAACGTCAGGCGCGCGTCCTCACGCTCCAGGAGCTGAAAGACAAGCTGGAAGCCATCGAAGGCGTGCAGTTTAAGCAGTTTAACTCCATTACCGACTACCACTCTCTGATGTTCGATCTCGGTGTGGTAGCCCGTCGTCTGCGCAGCGCGTCAGATCGTAGTAAATACTACCGTCTGATTGAAGCCTCCCTGTACGGCGGTATCTCCAGCGCCATTACCCGCTCCCTGCGCGACTACCTGCTGCCGGAAAACAGCGGCGTGCGTAAGGCTTTCCAGGATATGGAAGCCGCGCTGCGTGAAAACCGCATGACGCTGGAAGCGATTCGCGTCACACAGTCTGACCGCGACCTGTTTAAGCACCTGATCAGCGAAGCCACCAACTACGTGGCGGCGGACTATATGCGCCACGCCAACGAGCGCCGTATTCATCTCGATCAGGCGCTGGAATACCGCCGCGAGCTGTTTACCTCTCGCAAACAGCTGGTGGCCGAGCAATATAAGCATGTCGAAATGGCGCGCGAACTGGGCGAGCACAACGGTGCGGAAGGGGATCTGGAAGCCGATTACCAGGCTGCCAGCGATCATCTGAACCTGGTGCAGACCGCGCTGCGTCAGCAGGAAAAAATCGAGCGCTATGAAGCCGATCTGGATGAGCTGCAAATACGTCTTGAAGAGCAAAATGAAGTGGTGGCCGAAGCCGCCGATTTGCAGGAAGAGAACGAAGCCCGCGCGGAAGCCGCCGAGCTGGAAGTGGATGAGCTGAAAAGCCAGCTCGCTGACTACCAGCAGGCGCTGGACGTGCAGCAGACGCGTGCGATTCAGTACAACCAGGCGTTGCAGGCGTTGCAGCGTGCCAAAGAGCTGTGCCATCTGCCGGACCTGACCCCGGAAAGCGCTGACGAATGGCTGGATACCTTCCAGGCCAAAGAGCAGGAAGCCACTGAGAAACTGCTTTCTCTCGATCAGAAAATGAGCGTGGCGCAAACGGCGCATAGCCAGTTTGAGCAGGCGTACCAGCTGGTGGTGGCGATTAACGGTCCGCTGGCGCGTAACGAAGCGTGGGACGTTGCCCGTGAGCTGCTGCGCGACGGCGTCAATCAACGCCATCTGGCCGAGCAGGTGCAGCCGCTGCGCATGCGCCTGAACGAGCTGGAACAGCGTCTGCGTGAACAGCAGGAAGCCGAGCGTCTGCTGGCGGAATTCTGCAAGCGTCAGGGTAAAAATTACGATTTCGACGAGCTTGAGGCCCTGCACCAGGAGCTGGAAGCGCGTATTGCGGCCCTGTCCGATACCGTATCGAACGCCAGCGAACAGCGCATGACGCTGCGTCAGGAGCTGGAACAGCTTCAGTCCCGTTCGAAGACGCTCTTACAGCGTGCGCCGATCTGGCTGGCCGCACAAAGCAGCCTGAACCAGCTCAGCGAACAGTGTGGCCAGGAGTTTTCCTCCAGCCAGGACGTCACCGAATACATGCAACAGCTGCTGGAGCGCGAGCGTGAAGCGATTGTTGAGCGTGACGAAGTGGGTGCGCGCAAGCTTGACGTCGATGAAGAGATTGAGCGTTTAAGCCAGCCTGGCGGCTCAGAAGATCCGCGCCTGAATGCCTTAGCCGAGCGTTTCGGCGGCGTGCTGCTGTCTGAAATTTACGACGATGTCGGCCTGGACGATGCGCCGTACTTCTCCGCGCTGTACGGTCCATCCCGTAACGCGATTGTGGTGCCTGATCTGTCGCTGATTTCGGACCAGCTTGCAGGGCTGGAAGACTGCCCGGAAGATCTCTACCTCATCGAAGGGGATCCGCAGTCGTTTGATGACAGCGTATTCAGCGTCGACGAGCTGGAAAAAGCGGTGGTGGTGAAAATCGCCGATCGCCAGTGGCGCTATTCGCGCTTCCCGGAACTGCCGCTGTTTGGCCGCGCCGCGCGTGAAAACCGTATTGAAAGCCTGCACGCCGAGCGCGAAACGCTTTCTGAGCGTTTTGCAACCCTGTCGTTTGATGTTCAAAAAACGCAACGTCTGCATCAGGCGTTCAGCCGCTTTATCGGCAGCCACCTGGGCGTTGCCTTTGAGCCCGATCCGGAAGCTGAAATCCGCAAGCTCAACACCCGCCGTGGTGAGCTGGAGCGTGCGCTTGCCAGCCATGAAAATGACAACCAGCAAAGCCGCGTGCAGTTCGAGCAGGCGAAAGAGGGCGTTGCGGCCCTTAACCGCATCCTGCCGCGCCTGAACCTGCTGGCGGACGATACGCTCGCCGACCGCGTGGACGAAATTCAGGAACGTCTGGACGAAGCGCAGGAAGCGGCGCGCTTTGTGCAGCAGCACGGCAATCAGCTGGCAAAACTGGAGCCGATGGTTTCCGTTCTCCAGAGCGACCCGGAACAGTTTGAGCAGTTAAAAGAGGATTATGCCTGGTCACAGCAGGTGCAGCGCGAAGCGCGTCAGCAGGCGTTTGCCCTGACGGAAGTGGTGCAACGTCGCGCACACTTCGGCTACTCCGATTCAGCAGAAATGCTGAGCGGGAACAGCGATCTTAATGAAAAGCTGCGCGAGCGTCTTGAGCAGGCCGAAGCAGAGCGTACGCGCGCCCGTGAAGCGATGCGTACTCACGCCGCACAGCTGAGCCAGTACAGCCAGGTCATGGCCTCGCTGAAAAGCTCCTTCGACACCAAGAAAGAGCTGTTAAACGATCTGCATAAAGAGTTGCAGGACATCGGCGTGCGCGCCGACAGCGGTGCAGAAGAGCGGGCGCGTATTCGCCGCGATGAGCTGCATGCTCAGCTCAGTAACAACCGCGCGCGTCGTAATCAGCTGGAAAAAGCGCTGACCTTCTGTGAAGCAGAGATGGACAACCTGACGCGACGCCTGCGCAAGCTGGAGCGTGACTATCACGAGATGCGTGAACAGGTTGTGACCGCGAAGGCGGGGTGGTGCGCGGTGATGCGCATGGTGAAAGATAACAACGTGGAGCGTCGTCTGCATCGTCGCGAGCTGGCGTACCTGTCAGCCGATGAACTGCGCTCTATGTCGGATAAGGCGCTGGGCGCGCTGCGTCTGGCGGTGGCGGATAACGAACACCTGCGCGACGTGCTGCGTATGTCCGAAGATCCGAAGCGTCCTGAGCGCAAAATTCAGTTCTTCGTGGCGGTTTATCAGCACTTACGCGAGCGTATTCGTCAGGACATCATCCGTACCGACGATCCGGTGGAAGCGATCGAACAGATGGAGATCGAGCTGGGCCGTTTGACGGAGGAGCTGACTTCCCGTGAACAGAAGCTGGCGATCAGCTCCCGCAGCGTGGCGAACATCATTCGCAAAACCATTCAGCGCGAGCAGAACCGTATCCGCCAGCTGAACCAGGGCCTGCAAAGCGTGTCGTTTGGCCAGGTCAACAGCGTGCGGCTGAACGTGAACGTGCGTGAGGCGCACTCCACGCTGCTGGACGTATTGTCTGAACAGCACGAACAGCATCAGGATCTGTTCAACAGTAACCGCCTGACCTTCTCTGAAGCGCTGGCGAAGCTATATCAGCGTCTGAATCCGCAGATTGACATGGGCCAGCGTACGCCGCAAACCATCGGCGAGGAGCTGCTGGACTACCGCAACTATCTGGAAATGGAAGTTGAGGTTAACCGTGGCTCAGACGGCTGGCTGCGCGCGGAATCCGGTGCGCTCTCTACCGGTGAAGCCATCGGTACCGGTATGTCGATTCTGGTGATGGTGGTGCAGAGCTGGGAAGATGAAGCGCGTCGTCTGCGCGGCAAAGACATCTCACCATGCCGTCTGCTGTTCCTCGATGAAGCCGCGCGTCTCGACGCCCGCTCCATCGCCACGCTGTTTGAGCTTTGCGAGCGACTCGATATGCAGCTCATTATCGCGGCGCCGGAAAACATCAGTCCGGAAAAAGGGACAACCTATAAGCTGGTGCGTAAGGTGTTTCAGAACAGTGAACACGTACACGTCGTGGGCCTGCGTGGTTTCGCCCCGCAGCCACCGGAGTCTTTACCGGGCACGGCTGACGCCTCTTAACGCGGGGTGTGATAAAGGGCGGCGCTCAGGCGCCGCTTTTTTTATTCACTTAACTTGTGTTCAGGGCTGCGTTATCTTTAAACTTCTTTACATAAGGTAAGGCAGCAGCGAGTATGCCTTTCTATACTGAAGGAAAGCTCCAGAATAATGGGCATGTCGTGAAAAACAGGGGGCAAGGGATGTTGCTTAAGAAAAATCGTGGTCGTCAGCTGTCTGCGCTGAGTTTGTGCCTGACAGTGATGTTTGCTCCACTGTTTACCGCTCAGGCCGATGAGCCTGAAATTGTACCGACTGACAGCTCCGCGACGATGGGCGCGCAGCCGACGTCGCTGTCACAACCGCTGGATCAGTCTCCGGCGACGGCCATCATGGCCGGCATTAAACCGCTGCCGGAAGGCATCGATACTGAATCATTACGCCAGCAGCTTATGACCGGCCTGCCCTCGGGCTATACTCCCGCTTATATTAACCAGCTCACGCTGCTTTACGCTGCGCGCGATATGAAACCGATGTGGGAAAATCGCGAGGCGGTACGTGCCTTCCAGCAGCAGCTGGCTGAAGTGGCGATTGCAGGTTTTCAGCCGCAGTTCACGACCTGGGTTGAACTCCTGACCGACCCTGCTGTTACCGGACAGGCGCGTGACGTGGTGCTGTCTGATGCCATGATGGGCTACTTACAGTTTGTGGCGGGGATTTCGGTGAACGGCAACCGCTGGTTATACAGCAGTAAACCGTACAAGCTGGCGACGCCTGCGCTGTCCGTCATTAATCAGTGGCAGCTGTCGCTGGATAACGGCGAACTGCCGCGCTTTATCGCAAGCCTTGCGCCTGCCCATCCGCAATATGCCACGATGCATCAGTCGCTTCTTGAGCTGGTTGCGGATTCCCGCCCGTGGCCTCAGCTGCGTGGCACCACAACGCTGCGTCCGGGGCAGTGGAGCAGCGATGTGCCTGCGATCCGCGAAATTATGAAACGCTCCGGCATTCTTGACAGCGGCCCTAAAATTGCTCTGCCCGGTGACGAGACGCAAAATGCGGTCGTCAGCCCGTCGGCGCCGGTAAAAGAGAAAACGGCCGTTGCGTTGAGCAATAAGCCCGCCGCTTACGATCGCGAGCTGGTCGCCGCAGTGAAGCAGTTCCAGGCCGCGCAGGGGCTTGGCGCTGACGGCGTGATTGGTCCATCTACTCGCGACTGGCTGAACGTCTCTCCGGCCCAGCGGGCAGGGGTGCTGGCGTTGAATATCCAGCGCTTGCGCTTGCTGCCGGGCACGTTATCCACCGGCATTATGGTCAACATTCCGGCGTACTCCCTGGTCTACTATCAGGACGGTAGCGAAGTGCTGGCGTCCCGCGTGATTGTCGGCCGACCTGACCGTAAAACGCCAATGATGAGCAGCGCGCTGAATAACGTGGTGGTTAACCCGCCGTGGAACGTGCCGCCGACGCTGGCGCGCAAAGATATCCTGCCTAAGGTCTGGAATGACCCGGGTTATCTGGAGCGACACAACTATACGGTGATGCGGGGCTGGAACAGCAAAGAAGCGATTGACCCCTGGATGGTCGACTGGTCAACGATTACGCCTTCGAACCTGCCGTTCCGTTTCCAGCAGGCACCGGGCGCACATAACTCGCTGGGACGTTACAAATTCAATATGCCAAGTTCGGACGCTATCTACCTGCATGATACCCCGAACCATAATCTGTTTCAGAAAGATGCACGCGCGCTCAGCTCGGGCTGTGTCCGCGTGAATAAGGCCTCCGAGCTGGCGAATATGCTGTTGCAGGATGCAGGCTGGAACGATACGCGGATATCAGATGCCCTGAAGCAGGGGGATACGCGTTACGTCAATATTCGCCACAATATTCCGGTCAATCTTTACTATCTGACGGCGTTTGTAGGCGCGGACGGACGCACCCAGTATCGTACAGATATTTACAATTATGATCTGACAGCGCGATCCGGCGCACAAATTTTGCCAAAAGCGGAACAATTAATCAGGTAAATGAAGTAGTTCGGTAAAAATGATTGTCGTAAGTTATGGTGAATATGAGGCGATCTGTCTGCAAGCCGCGTATTCACTGGGGTTGGGCGCCTTGACGTAGCAAGCTTTGCCAGTTATGGTGCCCTTCGTGCGCTAAGCATATTGACAATTTCTTTTACCTGTAGACCTGATTATCATGGACAAATTTGACGCTAATCGCCGCAAATTGCTGGCGTTAGGTGGCGTTGCGCTGGGCGCAGCAGCCATCCTTCCGACGCCAGCATTTGCCACCCTCTCGACACCTCGTCCGCGTATTTTAACGCTCAACAATCTGCATACTGGTGAGACGCTTAAAGCGGAATTTTTCGATGGCAGAGGCTATATTCAGGATGAATTAGCAAGACTCAACCATTTTTTCCGTGATTTCCGCGCGAATAAAATCAAAGCCATCGACCCTGGATTATTCGATCAGCTTTACCGCTTGCAGGGACTGCTGGGGACCAAAAGGCCGGTGCAACTCATTTCTGGCTATCGCTCTCTGGATACCAACAATGAACTGCGCGCCCACAGCCGTGGGGTAGCGAAAAAAAGCTATCACACTAAAGGGCAGGCGATGGATTTCCATATTGAAGGCGTTTCGTTAGCCAATATTCGCAAAGCGGCGTTATCTATGCGCGCAGGTGGTGTAGGATACTACCCACGTAGCAACTTTGTGCATATTGATACCGGGCCGGTTCGGCACTGGTAATAACGAAACACAGGAGCAGTATGAACTATCGTATTATTCCGGTTACCGCGTTCTCACAGAACTGTTCATTGATCTGGTGTGAACAAACTAAACTGGCCGCGCTTGTCGATCCCGGTGGAGACGCCGGGACAATCAAGCAGGAAGTCGCTGCCAGCGGTGTAACGCTGATGCAGATTTTACTCACCCATGGCCATCTCGACCATGTGGGTGCAGCGGCAGAACTGGCTGAACACTACGGTGTGCCGATTATCGGCCCGGAAAAAGAAGATGAGTTCTGGCTTCAGGGGCTACCTGCCCAAAGCCGTATGTTTGGTCTGGATGAGTGTCAGCCACTGACACCGGACCGCTGGCTGAACGAAGGCGATCGCGTTAACGTAGGGAATGTAACTTTACAGGTGTTGCATTGCCCCGGGCATACGCCCGGCCATATTGTCTTCTTTGATGACGTGTCGCGCCTGCTGATTTCCGGTGACGTGATTTTCAAAGGGGGCGTAGGACGCAGTGATTTCCCACGCGGCGATCACGGTCAGCTGATTCAGTCGATTAAGCAGAAGTTATTGCCGTTAGGTGATGATGTGACGTTTATCCCTGGACACGGACCGATGTCGACGCTGGGCGATGAGCGGTTGCATAACCCGTTCCTTCAGGATGAAATGCCTGTCTGGTAAACCCGGTAAAATAAAAAAGCCTGCGCGATGCAGGCTTTTTTTATGGGTGCAGGTTACAGCACCGCGACAATGGCTTCGCACAGCGGCGCCATGTTGTCAGGCGTCATACCTGCAACGTTCACGCGGCCAGAGGCAACGGCATACACGCCAAACTCTTCACGCAGGCGCAGCACCTGCTCTTTGGTCAGGCCGCTGAAGGAGAACATGCCGTTCTGCTTGATGATGAAGCTGAAGTCACGGTCAGCGCCTTTCTCAGCCAGCGTGTTCACAAACAGCAGACGCATGCGCTGAATGCGCTGACGCATATCGTTCAGCTCTTGCTCCCAGATTGCGCGCAGCGCATCGTTGCTCAGGATCGTCGCGACCACAGACGCACCGTGTGCCGGTGGGTTAGAGTAGTTAGCGCGGATCACGGACTTCATCTGGCTGAATGCGCGATCGACGGTTGCTTCGTCAGCAGCCACCAGCGTACAGGCGCCGACACGCTCGTTATACAGACCAAAGTTCTTGGAATAGGAGCTTGCGACAATCAGCTCCTGATGGACGGCGGCGAATGCGCGCAGACCTTCTGCATCTTCTTCCAGACCACGGGCAAAGCCCTGGTAAGCGAAGTCGAACAGCGGCAGCCAGCCTTTTTCAACGGACAGCTTAGCCAGCTGTTCCCACTGCTCAAGCGTAGGATCGATACCGGTTGGGTTATGGCAGCAGCCGTGGAACAGCACCACATCGCCCGCCTGGGCTTCGCTCAGGCTGGCCAGCAGACCGTCGAAATCCAGCGCGTGGTTTGCCGCGTCGTAGTAGGCGTATTCACGCACTTCCAGACCCGCAGAATTAAAAACGCTCTTGTGGTTCGGCCAGCTTGGATTGCTTACCCACACACGCTTCACAGAGGTGTTTTTCGCCAGGAAATCTGCCGCCACGCGCAGTGCGCCGGTACCGCCTGGGGTCTGCGCCGTGCGGGCGCGTTTTTCGCTCACAATGGTGCTGCCTTTGCCGAACAGCAGCTCCTGGGTGCAGCGACCAAATTCAGGGATACCATCAATACCGAGGTAGTTTTTGGTGGTTTCGTTTTCCAGCAGATACTGCTCAGCTTTTTTGACGCTGGTCAGTACCGGAGTTTTGCCGGTTTCATCTTTATATACACCAATACCCAGGTTGATTTTGCCAGGGCGGTCGTCGGCACGAAACAGATCGGCCAGGCCCAGAATTGGGTCGGCAGGAGCGGCAGTAATGTTCTCAAACATGACGAAGTTCCATTGTGATTACAGAAGTGAAATCCGCTATCAGGTTAACGGTAGATTTACAAAATGCCAACCGTTTGCGACGAAAAGCGTGCGGCTTTTCAAAAGTCGCTATTATTTTCTCTCAGGAATAAAAAAACAGGGCCGAAGCCCTGTTCATTAAGCATATAACAACGAGGTGTGCTGATTAGAACTGGTAAACCAGACCCAGAGCCACGATATCGTCGTTGTTGATGCCCAGCTTGTTGTCGTCTTTCAGCTGGTTGATCTGATAGTCAACATAGGTAGACATGTTTTTGTTGAAGTAGTATGTCGCACCAACGTCGATGTAGTTGATGTAGTCTTCGTCACCGATACCTTCTACGTCTTTCGCTTTAGATTTGTAGTAAGCGATGGATGGACGCAGACCGAAGTCGAACTGGTACTGAGCGACGACAGAGAAGTCCTGAGACTTGTTAGCGAAACCACGGCTGCCCAGACGCGCTGCGTTACGCATTTCGCCATAAATAGCTGCCAGGTAGATGTTGTTCGCGTCATATTTCAGGCCGGTTGCCCACTGTTCAGCTTTGTCACCTTTACCCCATTCCAGCGTCTGCTGGTTGTTGGTACGGTCAGCTGCACCATAAGCACCCACAATGCCGAAACCGTCGAAATCATAGCTCAGAGAGGTTGCCCAGCCGTCACCGTTGGAACGTACTGCGTCATCACGTTCATTTTTGCCCAGGTACTGAACACCAAAGTTCAGACCGTCAACCAGGCCGAAGAAGTTGCTGTTACGGTAAGTCGCCAGACCACCCGTACGGCCTGCGAAGAAGTTATCGCTCGCGCCGGTGTCGCCGCCGAACTCAGGCAGCATATCGGTGATGCCGATTGCGTCATAGACCAGACCGTAGTTACGACCGTAGTCGAAGGAGCCTGCGTCACCAAATTTCAGACCTGCGAATGCCAGACGGGTTTTGTTGCCGTTCTGTGCATCGCCACCTTCAGAGTTGTTACCCTGGAAGTTGTATTCCCACTGACCGTAGCCAGTCAGCTGATCGTTGATCTGAGTTTCACCTTTGAAGCCCAGACGCGCGTAAGTGTTGTCGCCATCGTTGCCCGCGTAATCAGAGAAGTAATGCAGGCCAACTGCTTTCCCGTAAAGATCTAATTTGTTGCCGTCTTTGTTATAGATTTCAGCAGCGTTTGCTGCACCGGCTACCAGCAGGGCAGGGACTACCACTGCCAGGATATTGCGCTTCATCATTATTTATTACCCTCATTGGTTTTTTTATGACACTCGCCACTGCCGCCAATAAATTCTGTCAATAAATATTTCCGGAACTATTGATGAGAGTTAGGTGTCTTTATGTGTCTGACAGGCATCTTTCCATTCATAGAACCGTTTCGCTACACTGAAAGTGCTACAATCTTCAAGATTCAGTTACCAAAAGAAAATATGTGTAACTAAATATGTATTTTTGGGAACTTTGTGAAGCACCTCAAATTTCAGTGTCGCCTGGCGAATTAAACATCCGCTTTATTCTTATATATATGATTTCCTTATGTTTAATTTAGCTAAAGGCCTTTCGTATAAACAGAAGTTAAACGGCTCATTTTTTCTTATGATCGACAAAAGCCATCCAGATGGCTGTGAAATTGGTTGTTTTTTATGCTAATGCGTAAGAATTGTTTTAAGCGCAATAAGAATGGGGTTATTTTTTTGTCTCAGGATATTTCATGGAAACAAAACGTAACAGGTAGAGGTAATGGCGGGGTTGTGGTTTAAAGACGCTTACTTCTGACTGACGAAAACTGACATTGCAGGATAAAATAATGGCCAGCATTTGCTGGCCATTAATGATTTGGTCGGTTAGAAACTTGCGTTACGCGGTGTGCGTGGGAACGGAATCACATCACGTACGTTCTGAACACCTGTTACGTAAGCAATCAGACGTTCGAAGCCCAGGCCAAAGCCGGAGTGTGGAACGGTGCCGTAGCGACGGAGATCGCGATACCAGCTGTAGTCCGCCGGGTTCAGGCCCATCTCCTGCATACGCGCGTCCAGCACATCCAGGCGCTCTTCACGCTGGGAGCCACCGATGATCTCACCGATGCCCGGCGCGAGGACATCCATCGCGGCAACGGTTTTACCGTCTTCGTTAAGGCGCATATAGAACGCCTTAATGTCTTTCGGATAGTTTTTCACCACAACCGGTGCTTTAAAGTGCTTCTCTGCCAGATAACGTTCGTGCTCGGAGGAGAGATCCACGCCCCAGTAAACCGGGTTTTCGAATTTCTCACCGCATTTTTCCAGGATTGCGACCGCGTCGGTGTAATCCACCTGCGCGAAGGCTGCGGAGACGAAGCGCTCAAGACGGGCGATGGCGTCGTTATCGACACGCTCAGCGAAGAATTTCATGTCGTCTGCGCGCTCTTCGAGAACGGCTTTAAACACGTATTTCAGCATCGCTTCTGCCAGGGCTGCCGCGTCATTTAGATCGGCAAAGGCCACTTCCGGCTCCAGCATCCAGAATTCCGCCAGGTGACGGCTGGTGTTGGAGTTTTCCGCACGGAAGGTTGGGCCGAAGGTGTAGATCTTAGACAGCGCACAGGCGTAGGTTTCACCGTTGAGCTGGCCGGAAACCGTCAGGAAGGCTTCTTTACCAAAGAAGTCTTTGTCGTAATCGACTTTACCTTCCGGCGTACGCGGCAGGTTTTCCATATCCAGCGTTGAAACGCGGAACATTTCACCTGCGCCTTCGGTATCGGAAGCCGTGATCAGCGGAGTAGAAACCCAGAAGTAACCCTGCTCGTCAAAGAAACGATGCAGCGCCTGCGCCAGCGTATGACGCACGCGGGCAACCGCACCAATCAGGTTGGTGCGCGGACGCAGGTGCGCGACTTCACGCAGATATTCGATGCTGTGACGCTTTGCAGCCATCGGGTAGGTGTCAGGATCTTCAACCCAGCCGGTCACTTCCACCGAGGTCGCCTGAATTTCGTAGCTCTGACCCTGGCCCGGAGAGGCCACCACAACACCGGTGACGATCACGGAACAGCCGGTTGTCAGGTGCAGAACGTCATCATTGTAATTGGGCAGAGAATTATTAATGACGGCCTGTACAGGATCAAAGCAGGAACCGTCATAGACGGCGAGGAAGGAGATGCCAGCTTTAGAATCTCGGCGAGTACGCACCCATCCGCGCACGGTGACCTCCTGGTCAACGGCGACACGGCCCTGGAGTACGTCGGCTACAGGCACAACGCTCATAATATTCTCTCTGTTAATAGTCGGAAAAAATAAACACTTGTCCGCCCTTATAGGGGGGATATCTATGTTACCTGCCATCCGCTATCAGACAAGTAAATTTCACCGTCTTATGAGAAGAAATAAGAAATTAATAAGAGAAGGGGAGCCATGAAGGCTCCCCCGAAGCCGTTAACTGGCTTTTTTAACCTGAGGCAGATCGAAGGCTTTACGTAATGCGCGGACAAACGCTTTGTCATGGCAGATGGTTTTGCCCGGACTGTCGGAGAGCTTCGCGACCGGCTTACCGTTACATTCCACCAGTTTTATGACGATGTTCAGCGGTTTCACCTGAGGAATATCACAGGTTAACCGCGTACCAATCCCGAAACTCAGGTTCACCCGCGATGAGAAATGGCGATAAAGGTCGACGGCTTTCGCCAGGTCAAGGTTATCGGAGAAGACCAGCACCTTACTCATGGGGTCGATGCCCAGTTTTTCGTAATGGGCGATGGCTTTCTCACCCCATTCAACCGGGTCCCCGGAATCATGGCGCAAACCCTGGTAGCGTTCGGCAAACTCAGGGCCAAAGTCGCGCAGGAACGCGTCCATGGTAATGCAGTCGGTAAGGGCAATACCCAGCCGATCCGGGTATTCCTTTAGCCACGCGGCGAGGGCGGCGCGCTGGCTGTTGGCAAGGTCAGGGCTGATCTGCTGGTGCGCCTGGAACCATTCGTGCGCCTGGGTGCCCATAGGCGTTAAATCAAGGCGACGTGCCAGATCGTAGTTACTGGTGCCAACGAACCACGGCTCCTGTTGCAGACGTCTGACAATGGCTTCCTGAACCTCGCGAGAGAAGCGGCGGCGCGTGCCAAAGTCCATCAGACGGAATCGGGACATATCCAGCCCTTCGGTCAGTCTGGAAAACTCAACGAGTTTATTCTCCAGAGCGGCAACCGCCTGCGTCACACCGGTTTCAGGGGAGCGATAGCGGTGGGCCAGCTCGCTGATCACGGCCAGAAGCGGCACTTCCCACATGATCACCTCACGCCACGGGCCGGTCAGACGAATGTCCAGCTTGCCGTTATCATTGGTGACGGTGACCTGTTCCGGGTTATAGCGGAACTCACGCAGCCAGTTCAGATAATCCGCTTTAAAGAAAGGCAGGCCTGAAAGCCACTGATATTCGTCATCGGTGAGCGCCAGATGCTGCATGGCCTCGACCTGTTCACGAATGGAATCTGCGTAGATACCCAGCAAGTCGTCACCCCGGCAGCGAAATTCCGCCGCAACATGGACATCATGATAGTGGTGAAACACGGCTTGCTGCATATGCAGCTTGTACGCGTCGGTATCCAGCAACGTATGCAGAACCGGAGAAGCGAATTGAGTCATAGGTGCGCTGTAGCATCCTCTCACGGGAGCGTTTAGTACAATAAACAACTCCGGAGTATACCCTGTTTAGTGATTTATTGAACCCCGATCACAACATAAGCACACTTTATGGTCGAGAGCATTTCGTGCCCCGTGTTATAAAAATGTAGCTAAAAAGGGCGTTGTGCCTGAAAAGATGAACATTCTGCATAGCGCGTTTTACACAACAGGAATATATTGAATCGTTACTCGACAAACGATGCATAAGGTTTTCTATGACACAACAGCCACAAGCTAAATACCGCCACGACTATCGTGCGCCGGAATACCTGATAAGCGATATCGATCTGACTTTCGACCTGGATGCCACAAAAACCGTGGTGACGGCGGTAAGCCAGGTGACGCGCCAGAGCGCGACTGCCGTGCCGCTGCGTCTGGATGGTGAAGACCTGACGCTGGTTTCCCTGCATATTAACGATGAAGCCTGGTCAGACTATAAAGAAGAAGGCAACCAGCTGGTCATCGACAACCTGCCGGAACGCTTTACCCTGCGCATCGTGAATGAAATTAGCCCTGCCGCCAATACCGCGCTGGAAGGACTTTACCAGTCAGGCGTAGCCCTGTGTACCCAGTGTGAAGCCGAAGGTTTCCGCCACATTACCTGGTATCTGGATCGCCCGGACGTCCTGGCGCGCTTTACCACCAAAATTATTGCCGACAAAACGCTGTACCCGTACCTGCTTTCCAACGGCAACCGGATTGGTGAAGGGGAACTGGAGAATGGCCGTCACTGGGTACAGTGGCAGGATCCGTTCCCGAAACCCTGCTATCTGTTTGCGCTGGTGGCGGGAGATTTCGATGTCCTGCGCGACACCTTTAAAACGCGCTCTGGCCGTGAAGTCGCGCTGGAGCTGTTCGTGGACCGTGGCAACCTTGACCGCGCACCGTGGGCAATGACTTCCCTCATCAACTCCATGAAGTGGGATGAAACGCGCTTTGGCCTCGAATATGACCTCGACATCTATATGATCGTTGCGGTCGATTTCTTCAACATGGGCGCGATGGAGAATAAAGGTCTTAACATCTTTAACTCTAAATACGTGCTGGCGCGTACCGATACCGCCACGGATAAAGATTACCTCGATATCGAACGCGTTATCGGCCACGAATATTTCCATAACTGGACCGGGAACCGCGTCACCTGTCGCGACTGGTTCCAGCTGAGCCTGAAAGAGGGCTTAACCGTCTTCCGCGATCAGGAGTTCAGCTCCGATCTGGGATCGCGGGCGGTGAACCGCATCAACAACGTGCGCACCATGCGTGGTCTGCAATTTGCAGAAGATGCCAGCCCAATGGCGCACCCGATCCGCCCGGATAAAGTCATTGAGATGAATAACTTCTACACCCTGACGGTGTATGAAAAAGGCGCTGAAATTATCCGTATGATCCACACCCTGCTGGGCGAAGAGAATTTCCAGAAAGGGATGCAGCTTTACTTTGAGCGTCACGACGGCAGTGCGGCCACCTGCGACGATTTCGTCCAGGCGATGGAGGACGCCTCTAACGTCGATTTGTCTCATTTCCGCCGCTGGTACAGCCAGGCCGGTACGCCGATCGTGACGGTCAAAGACGACTACAACCCGGAAACCGAGCAGTACACGCTGACCATCAGCCAGCGCACGCCGCCAACGGCCGAGCAGGAAGAGAAACATCCGCTGCACATTCCGTTCAGCGTTGAGCTATACGACAACGAAGGCAACGTGATCCCGTTACAGAAGGGCGGCCACCCGGTGCATAACGTGCTGAACGTGACCCAGGCAGAGCAGACCTTTATCTTCGATAACGTCTATTTCCAGCCCGTTCCTGCCCTGCTGTGCGAGTTCTCCGCGCCGGTGAAACTCGAATACAAGTGGAGCGATCAGCAGCTGACGTTCCTGATGCGTCACGCGCGCAACGATTTCTCGCGCTGGGATGCCGCACAAAGTCTGCTGGCGACCTACATCAAGCTGAACGTCAACCGTTACCAGCAGGGCCAGCCGCTGACGCTGCCGGTTCATGTGGCAGACGCGTTCCGTGCCATCCTGCTGGATGAGAACATTGACCCGGCGCTGGCGGCTGAAATTTTAACGCTGCCTTCTGCGACTGAAATCGCCGAGCTGTTTGACATCATCGACCCGATTGCCATCGTCGCCGTGCGTGAAGCGCTGACCCGCACGCTGGCGACCGAACTGGCAGATGAGTTCCTCGCCATTTACAACGCCAACAAGCTGGACGCGTATCGGGTGGAACATGCGGATATCGGTAAACGTTCCCTGCGCAATACCTGCATGCGCTATCTGGCGTTTGGTGAGGCAGAGCTGGCGAACACGCTGGTCAGCAAGCAGTACCACGAAGCCGATAACATGACGGATGCCCTGGCCGCGCTGGCCGCAAGCGTTGCCGCCGAGCTACCGTGTCGCGATGCGCTGATGCAGGAGTACGACGACAAGTGGCATCAGGATGGTCTGGTGATGGACAAGTGGTTCATCCTTCAGGCCACCAGCCCGGCAGCCGATGTACTCAGCAAAGTACGCAGCCTGCTGAAGCACCGTTCGTTCACCATGAGCAACCCGAACCGCGTCCGCTCTCTGATTGGTGCCTTCGCCAGCAGCAACCCGGCCGCGTTCCATGCCGAAGACGGCAGCGGTTATCAGTTCATGGTTGAAATGCTGACCGAGCTTAACAGCCGTAACCCGCAGGTGGCGTCTCGTCTGATTGAGCCGCTGATCCGCCTGAAACGTTACGATGCGCAGCGTCAGGCGAAAATGCGCGCCGCGCTTGAGCAGCTGAAAGGGCTGGAAAATCTGTCTGGCGATCTGTACGAGAAGATTGCTAAGGCGCTGGCCTGATGTAAAAAAGCCCGGTGGCGCTACGCTTACCGGGCCTACGTGGGGTCGCGGGGCATCGGTTTTCTCCCTCTCCCTGTGGGAGAGGGCCGGGGTGAGGGCATCAGGCATTAGCCTTTATCCGCTGAATCTCCGCTTCCCCACGTTTCATCACCCGATCCAGTACTTCGGCTTCCAGCTCCGCCAGTCTGGCCGATCCCACGCGGCGAGGACGTGGAATATCTACCGTCAGATCCAGACCAATTTTGCCCTCTTCTATTAACAGCACCCTGTCTGCCATTGCCACGGCTTCACTGACATCATGCGTCACCAGCAGTACCGTAAAGCCGTGCGTCTGCCAGAGGGTTTCAATCAGATCCTGCATCTCGATCCGCGTCAGGGCATCAAGCGCGCCGAGCGGTTCATCAAGCAGCAACAGGCCGGGACGGTGAATCAGCGCGCGTGCCAGCGCTACGCGCTGCTTTTGTCCACCCGACAGGGCCGCAGGCCACTCTCCCGCGCGATTCTCCAGCCCTACCGCAGCGAGTGCCTGCCGGGCGTCCTCCCGCCAGCTGCCCTTCAGGCCCAGCCCGACGTTATCCATCACCGTTTTCCACGGCAGCAGACGCGCGTCCTGAAACATCATGCGCGTATCATCCTGAATCGTGGCCAGCGGCGTAGTGCCTGCCAGAATGTCACCGCTGTTTGGCGCTTCCAGCCCGGCTAAAAGACGCAGCAGGGTACTCTTGCCGCCACCGCTGCGGCCGACAACGGCCACAAACTGTCCGGCAGGAATATGCAGATCCAGTGCATTCAGAATGGTGTTGTCGCCGTAGCGTTTGGTCACGCCGTTCAGCAGTAACGGTGTTCCCTGGTTCAGTCGTGCAGTATTCATGCTTTCGCCTCCTGAGCGGTGTAGGCCGGGTTCCAGCGCAGCCAGCTACGTTCCAGCCACTGGGCGCTGACGTCCGCAAGTTTGCCGAGCAGGGCATAAAGGATAATGGCAACCACCACCACGTCCGTTTGCAGGAACTCGCGGGCGTTCATCGCCAGATAACCAATGCCGGAGTTAGCCGAAATGGTTTCCGCCACGATCAGGGTTAGCCACATCAGGCCGAGCGCAAAACGCACCCCAACCATAATGGAGGGCAGGGCGCCCGGCAGGATCACATGGGTAAACAGGGCAAAACCTGACAGGCCATAGCTGCGGGCCATCTCCACCAGACCGCGATCGATATTACGGATCCCATGCCAGGTATTGATATAAATCGGGAATAACGTTCCCAGCGCCACGAGGAAAATTTTGGCGCTCTCATCAATGCCAAACCACAGGATAACCAGCGGAATAAGCGCCAGATGCGGCACGTTGCGCAGCATCTGAACGGAGGTATCCAGTAGCCGCTCACCCCAGCGTGACAGGCCGCTGATCAGCCCCAGCGTCAGGCCGATGCTTCCGCCAATCGAAAAGCCAATTACCGCGCGCCAGGAGCTGATGGCAAGATGTTGCCACAGCTCACCGCTGGCGCTTAGCGACCAGAACGCTTCCACAACGCCCTCCGGAGAGGGCAAAATGCGGCTCGACAGCCAGCCAGTTGAAGACGCCAGTTGCCAGACGAGGACAATGCCGACGGGCAGAAACCACGGCGCGGCGCGCAGCAGCCATTTTTGTGCGGTTGCAGACATGGTGGCTCCTTAGCTTTGCGCGACTTTTCTCGGGATAAACGCGTTCGCCACGGCTTCGCCCTGCAACTGAAGCTGACGTGGCTGCGGAATTTCCGGGATAGCGACATCCAGATGCGGGAACAGCAGTTCACCCACCTTGTACGCCTCCTCCAGATGTGGGTAGCCAGACAGGATAAAGCTGTCGATCCCCAGCGCCGCGTATTCATTAATGCGTGCCGCTACGGTTGGACCGTCGCCGACCAGTGCCGTGCCGGCACCGCCGCGCACCAGACCTACCCCGGCCCACAGGTTCGGGCTGATCTCAAGATTTTCACGCTTGCCGTTGTGCAGGGAGGCCATCCGATGCTGGCCCACGGAGTCGGTTTTGGCAAACGCTGCCTGTGCTTTAGCGATAGTGTCGTCGTCCAGATGAGCGAGCAGACGGTCGGCGGCTTGCCAGGCCTCGTCGTTGGTTTCGCGGACGATCACGTGCAGGCGAATGCCGAAGCGTACCGTACGGCCATGTTCTGCGGCTTTAGCGCGTACCTGAGCAATTTTCTCTTTCACCAGCTCCGGTGGCTCGCCCCAGGTCAGATAGAGATCGACCTGCTCAGCCGCCAGCTCCTGCGCCACGTCCGACGATCCGCCGAAATAGAGAGGAGGGCGCGGCTGCTGTACCGGCGGGAAGTAGAGTTGCGCATTGCGAACGTGGATATGTTTCCCTTCGAAGGTGACGGTTTCCCCTTCCAGCAGACGTCGCCAGACGCGGGTGAACTCTGCGGAGGCTTCATAGCGCTCGGTATGATCGAGAAAGACGCCATCGCCCGCCAGCTCCTGCGGATCGCTGCCCGTCACCAGGTTGAACAGTGCACGGCCGTTGGAAAGCCTGTCCAGCGTTGCCGCCTGACGCGCCGCGACGGTGGGCGACACCACGCTCGGGCGCAAGGCTACCAGGAATTTCAGACGCTGGGTGACGGGGATCATTGACGCGGCAACCAGCCACGCATCCTCACACGAGCGGCCCGTCGGGATCAGTACCCCGGTAAAACCGATGCGGTCTGCCGCCTGGGCGATCTGCTGTAGATAGCCGTGATCGACCGGGCGGGCGCCTTCTTCTGTGCCAAGATAGTGTCCATCACCGTGGGTGGGTAAAAACCAGAAAAGATTCAGACTCATGATTTTTTTCCTTCAATGCCAGCGGGTTGCCAGATGCGTTCGCGAATATTCACCTGCTTTGGAACCAGGCGGTTTTGATAAAAGAGGTCTGCCGTTTGCTGCTGGAGAGCGGCAACGTGGGCGTCAATCGGTGCTATGGTGGTGGGAGGACGGTGGTCAAGATAGGTGGCGATCACCGGTTCAGGCAGGCCCATGGTTTTTGCCAGCAGCGTGATGCTCTGCTGACGCTGGCTTTGGGTCAGCGCATCGGCCTGAGAGAAGGTATCCAGCACCTGCTGAATAAATGCGCCATTTTTCTCAGCGTAAGGACGTGCCGCCAGGTAGAACGAACCGGTCTGCTTCAGGGTGGTGCCGTCTTTCAGCACCCGCACACCGCCCTGCAACAGTGCGGCGGAGTAGTACGGATCCCAGATAGCCCAGGCATCAACATTTTTTTGCTGAAACGCCGCGCGCGCATCGGCAGGCGTCAGGTAAACGGGCTGGATATCGGTGAATTTTAGGCCGGCCTCCTGCAACGCGCGCAGCAGCAGGTTGTGCGAGCTTGAACCTTTCTGGAAAGCAACCTTATGGCCTTTGAGGCCGGCGACGCTTTTGATCTCGCTGTTTTCGGGCACCAAAATAACCTCTGCCTTCGGCTTGGCGGGCTCAACGCCAACGTAAACCAGATCCGCCCCGGCAGCCTGCGCAAAGATCGGCGGGATATCGCCGGTGCTGCCTAAATCAATACTCCCGACGTTCAGCGCCTCCAGCATCTGTGGTCCGGCAGGGAACTCGACCCATGAGAATTTGGTCTCCGGGAAACGCTTCTCAAGCAACGCATGGCTTTTCGCCAACACCATGCTGACGCTGCCTTTCTGATAACCGATACGCAGGCTCTCCGGCGCTTTCTCCGCCGCCTGAGCCAGCGACGCCACTGCCAGCAGACCTGCCAGCCCGATACGGGTAACTGTTTTAAACATGCGCCACTCCTTGTGATTGATGAAATGCTGCCGCGTGGCGATCCCGACGGTTCAGGGCGTGCCAGAAGGTTTCGAGTGCACTGTCGAGGCGGGTTTGCAGATTCGGCGTGAAATGGGGTTTATGCTGGTAGTCGATTACCTGTGAGTCGTCAGCGAAGACGCCATGCAGGATCTCCTGCGCTTTCAGCGCGTTCAGAACCGGCTTGAGGGCATAATCCACCGCCAGTAAATGAGCTACCGTACCGCCTGTGGCCAGCGGCAGGACGACCTTACCGTCCAGCGCGCGTTCGGGCAGCAGATCGAGCAGCGTTTTCAGTGCGCCGGAAAAAGAGGCTTTATAAATCGGTGTCGCGACGACCAGCCCGTCAGCACTCTTAAGTTGTTCGATCAGGGTTTTCAGCGCCGGGCTGTCGAAACGGGCGTAGAGCAGATCTTCAGGCGCGAAATTGTGCAAATTCCAGTGACACACTTCGACATCCAGAGCATTAAGCTTTTCGCGAGCGTATTCCAGCAGTGCGCTGGAGCGAGAGGGGAAGCGGGGGCTTCCGGCCAGGGTAATGACGCGCATGGTTGCTCCTTATAACTAATTGTTTGCTTTTATCTAACATTCATAACAATTTTCAGGAGTGTGACATTGCGTGGTTATTCCACTAAATGATTTATCCTCAGGATGAATGCAGAAAAATGCATAAGAAGCGAACCGATAAGTAAACGATTGCGTTTTACGTGGCTTTTTTTGCCACAGGTCAATTCCCTTTCCGGGCGGAATCGCACATAATCCCCTCCCGGTTTGCACACCGGGAATCCAGGAGAGTTCATGTACTACCCCTTCGTTCGTAAAGCCCTTTTCCAGCTCGATCCTGAGCGCGCTCATGAATTTACATTTCAGCAGTTACGCCGTATTACAGGAACGCCTCTGGCCGCGCTGGTGCGTCAAAACGTGCCGGAAAAACCAGTTCAGTGCATGGGCCTGACTTTCAAAAATCCACTGGGCCTGGCGGCCGGTCTGGACAAAAATGGCGAATGCATTGATGCACTCGGTGCGATGGGCTTTGGCTCGATCGAAATCGGGACGGTGACGCCGCGTCCGCAGCCGGGAAATGACAAGCCACGTCTGTTTCGCCTGGTTGAAGCCGAGGGGCTGATCAACCGCATGGGCTTTAATAACCTTGGCGTCGATCATCTGGTTGAGAACGTTAAGAAAGCCCATTTTGATGGCGTGCTGGGTATTAATATTGGCAAAAATAAAGACACGCCGGTCGAGCAGGGTAAAGATGACTATCTGATTTGTATGGAAAAAGTCTATGCCTATGCCGGTTATATTGCGGTGAATATATCTTCGCCTAACACCCCAGGGCTGCGTTCATTACAATATGGCGAAGCGCTCGACGATCTTCTTAGCGCCATTAAAAATAAACAAACGGCGCTACAGGCGATCCACCATAAATATGTTCCGGTCGCGGTTAAGATCGCCCCGGATCTTTCGGCAGAAGAATTGATCCAGGTTGCCGACAGTTTAGTTCGCCATAATATTGATGGTGTGATTGCAACCAATACAACACTCGATCGCTCTCTCGTTCAGGGAATGAAAAACTGTGACGAAGCGGGTGGATTAAGTGGCCGTCCGGTACAATTAAAAAGCACCGAAATTATTCGCGCACTCTCCGCAGAATTAAAAGGTCAGCTGCCGATTATTGGCGTGGGTGGCATTGACTCTGTCATCGCTGCACGTGAGAAGATGGCGGCAGGTGCATCGCTGGTGCAAATTTATTCCGGCTTTATTTTTAAAGGGCCGCCGCTGATTAAAGAAATCGTCACGCATATCTAATCTTTTCTCTTAATCAGACAACCAGGGCTTTATTTCCAGCCCTGGTTGTTTTATATTCCGTCATTGTTGCTTATTTAAACATTATAGTCTTTTATTACTAGTGTTATAAGCGAAGCGGCAAACAGGACATTTTTAGTACAGGACGTTTAGGGGACGGGAGAGAAACATGCGAATTAAACCTGACGATAACTGGCGCTGGTATTTTTGTGACGAGCATGACCGTATGATGCTCGACTTAGCCAATGGCATGTTGTTTCGCTCTCGTTTTGCGCGCCGAATGTTAACGCCAGACGCGTTTGCTCCCTCAGGCTTTTGCGTTGACGACGCTGCACTCTATTTCTCTTTTGAAGAAAAATGCCGCGAGTTCGATCTCTCCAAAGAACAGCGCGCTGAACTGGTACTAAATGCGCTGGTGGCGATCCGTTTCCTGAAACCGCAAATGCCGAAAAGCTGGCATTTTCTCGCCCACGGCATGTGCTGGACCCCGGCTATCGGCGATGCGGCGAGCGTCAATCTGAGCGATACCGAAGAAGAGGTGAATTTGCTGGTGGTTGAACCCGGTGAAAACGCTGCGCTCTGTTTGCTGGCCCAACCCGGCGTGACCATTGCCGGGCGAGTTATGCAGTTAGGTGATGCCATCAAAGTGATGAATGACAGGCTGAAGCCACAGCTGCGCGTTGATTCCTTCAGCCTTGAACAGGCAGTTTAAGCTTCCAGCTGTACGGATGTTTTCGGGACACAGCTACAGCACAGGATCGTGCCGTCACTGCCAATCGCAGATTTCTTCAGGGCACTTACTTCACCATCGACCAGTTTAATGCGACAGCATCCGCAAATCCCCGCGCGACAGGAATACGGTACGCGGATACCTGCCTGTTCCAGCTGTTCCAGTAGCACCTGCTGATTGTTACCACGGATAACTTTGCCTTCCCAGTGAATATCCACCGCGGAAGCGACGTTGGTGACAACGTCAACCATCTCTTCTTCCTGACCTGCGCCGTACACCCTGGCAGGCCCGCGGGTGAGAATTTCGACCTCGTCGCCCACGCGGATCACGCCGCTGGAGCGGGGGATCAGGTTCTGGCCGAAGTCGACATCGCCGTTATCCTGCGCGGTACGAAATGACTGCAAGGTTTTCAGCGGTTCGCCGGAAGGGTGTTTCTGGCCTTTCTCCGGGCTGACGGTGGTAAAAATACAGCGGCTGCACGGCTTCACGACATCAAAAATAACGCTGCCGATGCGGATCACTTTCCAGGTATCTTCATCCCAGGCATTCGCTCCGGTCACCACCAGATTCGGGCGAAATTGCTCCATCTGCACGCTGGCTTTGCAACGGTTTTGTAAATCACGCAGCGAGGCCTCGCTGGTCAGCAGGAAGGGAAAACCATCCGCGAAGGAGAGAGGAACCGCATCGTGGCGCTTCACGCGACGGGTCAGCGCAGGCCCAACCCAGCGCAGCTGAACGTCACGGAAGAAAAAGCCGCTCAGCCACTGGTTAATGTTATCCGGCGCGATACGCGCGGTAAAATGATTGCCCCACACTTCCGTTGGCGCATCAAGCGGCGCAAAATCAGCAAAGCGGATCACGACGCTTGAACCGTCCGGCGCAGTCAAATGCAGCCCGTCATGAAGCGGGGAAGGGGTAAAGCGAACCATCTGCGGGAACTGACGTGCGGTGATAAACGTACCGTCAGGCTCGGTGACCATAAAAATACGATCGAAGGCGAATCCGCTCATATCGGCCAGCGCGTGAGAGACGCCGATGCCGCGCATGGATTTCACCGGATGAATAAAAAGCCTGGATAACGTCGCCACTGCACACTCCCGCTAAAGAAAATAAGCCTTCAACTTTATGACATACACGCCATATTAGCTATAATGCGCGACAATTTTCTATGAGTAAAAGTGACGATATGAATTCTCTGTTTGCCAGTACGGCCCGTGGGCTGGAAGAGCTGTTAAAAACTGAACTGGAAGCCCTGGGCGCGAAAGAGTGCCGGGTGGTTCAGGGTGGTGTCCATTTTGAGGGCGACACGCGGCTTATTTACCAGAGCCTGATGTGGAGCCGTCTGGCGTCGCGCATCATGCTGCCGATGAAAGAGTGCAAGGTCTACAGCGATCTTGATCTCTACACCGGCGTACAGATGATCGACTGGACAGAGATCTTCACCCCGGACGCCACCTTTGCGGTGCATTTCAACGGCGTCAACGATGAGATCCGCAACAGCCAGTACGGTGCCCTGCGTGTTAAGGATGCCATTGTGGACTGCTTCACGCGTCGCAATAAAGAACGTCCGAACGTTGACCGTGAAAACCCGGATCTGCGTATCAACGTCTGGCTGAACGGCGATACGGCCAGTATTTCCCTGGATCTGAGTGGCGCAGGCCTGCATCTGCGCGGCTATCGCGATCGCACCGGGATGGCGCCGATCAAAGAAACGCTGGCTGCCGCTATCGTGATGCGCTCCGGATGGCAGCCAGGTACGCCGCTGCTCGATCCGATGTGCGGTTCCGGTACGCTGCTGATTGAAGCCGCGATGCTGGCCACCGACCGTGCGCCAGGGCTGCACCGCGGCCACTGGGGCTTCAAAGGCTGGGCGCAGCACGATGAAGCCATCTGGAAAGAGGTCAAAGACGATGCGCAGACCCGCGCCCGTAAAGGGCTGGCGGAGTACACCTCTCACTTTTACGGTTCGGACAGCGACGCACGGGTGATTGAACGCGCGCGCAGCAACGCCCGTCGTGCCGGTATCGGCGAGCTGGTGACCTTCGAGGCGAAGGACGTGGCGAATCTGACCAATCCGCTGCCAAAAGGCCCGTACGGTACGGTGATCAGCAACCCGCCGTATGGTGAGCGTCTGGACAGCGAGCCGGCGCTGATTGCACTGCACAGCCTGCTGGGCCGCAACATGAAAGCGCATTTCGGCGGCTGGAACCTCTCCCTGTTTAGCGCCTCGCCGGAGCTGCTGAGCTGCCTGCAATTGCGTGCCGATCGCCAGTTCAAAGCGAAAAACGGCCCGCTGGACTGCGTGCAGAAAAACTACCATCTGGCAGAGGTAGCGGCGGATAGCAAACCGTCAGGCGTGGCGGAAGATTACGCCAACCGCCTGCGCAAAAACCTGAAGAAATTTGAGAAGTGGGCGAAGCAAGAAGGCATCGAATGTTATCGCCTGTACGACGCTGACCTGCCCGAGTACAACGTGGCGGTTGACCGCTATGCGGACTGGGTGGTGGTTCAGGAATACGCCCCGCCGAAAACTATCGATGCGCAAAAAGCGCGTCAGCGTATGCTGGATGTGATTGCGGCCACCATCGCCGTACTCGGCATTTCGCCAAACAAGCTGGTGCTGAAAACACGTGAGCGTCAGAAAGGCAAAAACCAGTATCAGAAGATGGGCGAGAAGGGTGACTTCATCGAAGTGGGCGAATATAACGCGCGGCTGTGGGTTAACCTGACCGACTACCTTGATACCGGCCTGTTCCTCGATCACCGTATCGCCCGCCGCATGCTGGGCCAGATGAGCAAGGGCAAAGACTTCCTGAACCTGTTCTCCTATACCGGCAGCGCCAGCGTTCATGCGGGGCTTGGCGGCGCGCGTAGCACCACAACGGTAGATATGTCCCGGACTTATCTGGAGTGGGCAGAGCGCAACCTGCGTCTTAACGGCTTAACCGGCCGTCAGCATCGCCTGTTACAGGCCGACGTGCTGGGCTGGCTGCGCGATACCGACGAGCAGTTTGACCTGATCTTTATCGATCCGCCGACCTTCTCTAACTCCAAGCGTATGGAGGATAGCTTTGATGTTCAACGCGATCACCTGCGCCTGATGACCGACCTGAAGCGTCTGCTGCGTAAAGGCGGCACCATTATGTTCTCAAATAACAAGCGCGGATTCCGCATGGATCACGACGGCCTGGCCGAACTGGGACTGAAAGCACAAGAAATCAGCCAAAAAACGCTGTCTCAGGACTTTGCCCGTAACCGTCAAATCCACAACTGCTGGCTGATCTCCGCGGTCTGAAAGGAAAAATAAATGTCTTTAATTAGTATGCACGGCGCGTGGCTCTCTTTCAGCGACTCACCGCTTCTCGATAATGCAGAGCTGCATATCGAAGATAACGAGCGCGTCTGTCTGGTGGGCCGTAACGGCGCAGGTAAATCGACGCTGATGAAAATCCTCAACCGTGAGCAGGGGCTGGATGACGGCCGTATTGTTTACGAGCAGGATCTGATCGTCTCTCGTCTGCAACAGGATCCGCCGCGTAACGTCACCGGCAGCGTGTACGATTTTGTGGCCGAAGGGATTTCAGAGCAGGCGGAATACCTCAAGCGTTACCACGAGATTTCGCATCTGGTGATGACGGACCCGAGCGACAAGAATCTCAACGAGCTGGCAAAAGTGCAGGAGATGCTCGATCACCACGGCCTGTGGCAGCTGGAAAACCGCATTAACGAAGTGCTAGCCCAGCTTGGCCTGGAAGCGGATATGGAGCTGTCGGCGCTCTCCGGCGGCTGGCTGCGTAAAGCGGCGCTGGGTCGTGCCCTGGTGAGCGGGCCTAAGGTGCTGCTGCTGGACGAACCGACGAACCACCTGGATATCGAAGCGATTGACTGGCTGGAAGGGTTCCTGAAAACCTTTAACGGTACCATTATCTTCATCTCCCACGACCGTTCGTTCATCCGCAACATGGCCACGCGCATTGTCGATCTTGATCGCGGCAAGCTGGTGACCTATCCGGGCGATTACGATACCTATCTGCTGGAGAAAGAAGAAAACCTGCGCGTGGAAGAGCTGCAAAACGCCGAGTTCGACCGCAAGCTGGCCCAGGAAGAAGTATGGATCCGTCAGGGCATTAAAGCGCGTCGTACCCGTAACGAAGGGCGCGTTCGCGCCCTGAAGGCGATGCGCCGCGAACGTAGCGAACGCCGCGAAGTCATGGGTAGCGCCAAAATGCAGGTGGAAGAGGCGTCCCGCTCGGGCAAGATTGTCTTCGAAATGGAGAACGTGAATTATTCGGTTGACGGCAAAGTGCTGGTGAACGATTTCTCCGCTCAGGTTCAGCGCGGCGACAAAATTGCGCTGATCGGCCCGAACGGGTGCGGTAAAACCACGCTGCTGAAACTGATGCTCGGTCAGCTCCAGGCTGACAGCGGTCGTATCCACTGCGGTACCAAACTGGAAGTGGCGTACTTCGACCAGCACCGCGCCGAGCTGGATCCAGACCGTACGGTGATGGATAACCTCGCCGAGGGTAAACAGGAGGTCATGGTTAATGGCAAGCCGCGTCACGTGCTGGGCTACCTTCAGGACTTCCTGTTCCACCCGAAACGCGCTATGACGCCGGTGCGCGCGCTGTCCGGGGGAGAACGTAACCGTCTTTTGCTGGCGCGTCTGTTCCTGAAACCCAGTAACTTATTGATTCTCGATGAACCGACTAACGATCTGGATGTCGAAACGCTGGAACTGCTGGAAGAGTTGATTGATGGTTATCAGGGAACCGTAATGCTGGTCAGCCACGATCGTCAGTTTGTCGATAACACCGTGACCGAGTGCTGGATCTTCGAAGGCAAAGGGCGCATCGGGCAATATGTGGGCGGCTATCATGACGCGCGTGGACAGCAATCGCAGTCGCTGGCGCAAAAACAGGCGAAGACCAAAAATGTCGCTGAACCTGTTGTTGCAAAGGCAGAAACTGTCAAAAAGTCTCCTGCTAAAATGAGTTATAACTTGCAGCGCGAGCTGGAAGGGCTGCCGCAGCGTCTGGAAGAGCTGGAAGCTGCACTGGAAGCACTGCAAATCCAGGTCGCTGATGCGTCATTCTTTACGCAGCCTCACGACTATACTCAGAAAGTATTGGCTGAACTCTCCCAGGCTGAACAGGCGCTGGAAGAGGCATTTGAGCGCTGGGAGTACCTTGAGTCTCTGAAAAACGGCGCATAAACAGGGATAATCTATGTGTGACCAGCACCATGCCGATCGGCATATATTATGCTCGCAATGCGATATGCTCGTGGCGTTGCCAGAGCTTGGTCACGGACATAAGGCTGCCTGCCCGCGCTGCGGCGCTACGCTGACGACCGAGTGGGACGCGCCAAGGCAGCGTCCTACGGCTTATGCGCTGGCAGCCTTATTCATGTTACTGCTCTCCAATCTCTTCCCTTTCATCTATATGAAAGTGGGCGGGATGACCAGCCAGGTGGATTTACTGGAAATACCAGGCGTGATGTTCTCGGAAGATTACGCCAGCCTTGGCACCTTCTTTCTTCTTTTCGTGCAGATCGTCCCGGCTTTTTGCCTGGTCGTCATTCTGCTGCTGGTCAACCGCGTCAGGATGCCCACTGTCCTTAAAATCAAACTCGCGCGGATCCTGTTCCAGTTGAAAAGCTGGGGGATGGCGGAAATTTTTCTCGCGGGTATCCTGGTCAGCTTCGTGAAGCTGATGGCCTACGGCGATGTGGGGATTGGCAGCAGCTTTATTCCGTGGTGTCTGTACTGCGTGCTACAACTGCGCGCGTTCCAGTGCGTGGACCGACGCTGGGCCTGGGACGATATTGCCCCGGCGCCTACGCTCTCGCAGACGGTAAAGGTGGGCGTACCGGGTATCCGTCAGGGGCTTCGCTCCTGCTCGTGCTGCACCGCCGTGCTGCCCGCGGATGTCGAGGTGTGCCCGCGCTGTGAAACAAAAGGTCACGTCCGGCGTAAAAATAGCCTGCAATGGACCATGGCGCTGCTGGTGACCTCTGTCATGCTCTATCTGCCCGCCAATATCTTGCCGATCATGATCACCGATCTGCTCGGCGACAGAATGCCCTCGACCATACTGGCCGGGGTGATTTTGCTGTGGAGCGAGGGGTCTTACCCTGTAGCAGGCGTCATATTCCTCGCCAGTATTATGGTTCCGACCTTAAAGATGATTGCCATTGCCTGGCTTTGCTGGGATGCAAAAGGGCACGGTAAGCGAGACAGCGAGCGTATGCATCTGATTTATGAGGTCGTGGAATTTGTTGGCCGCTGGTCGATGATTGACGTGTTCGTGATTGCGGTTCTCTCAGCGCTGGTGCGTATGGGGGGGCTGATGAGTATTTATCCCGCTATGGGGGCGCTGATGTTTGCGTTGGTCGTCATTATGACCATGTTTGCGGCCATGACCTTCGACCCTCGTTTATCGTGGGATCGTGAGCCCGATTCAAGCCATGAGGAAGAGTAAGAGCATGGAAAATAAGAGTGGAGAGGCTAAAGTGCAGAAGGTCAGAAACTGGTCGCCGGTGTGGATTTTCCCTATCGTGACCGCGCTGATCGGTGCATGGATCCTGTTTTATCATTACAGCCATCAGGGACCGGAAGTCACGCTAATTACCACCAATGCAGAGGGGATTGAGGGCGGAAAAACCACCATCAAGAGCCGCAGCGTGGATGTGGGTGTCGTGGAAAGCGCGACCCTGACGGATGATTTAACCCATGTTGAAATCAAGGCCCGCCTGAATGCCGGCATGGAAAAACTGCTCCATGAAGATTCTGTTTTTTGGGTAGTGAAACCGCAGGTCGGGAGAGAAGGGATCAGCGGCTTAGGAACGCTATTGTCAGGGGCCTACATCGAACTCCAGCCCGGCAACAAAGGCGCCCAGCCAGCAAACTATCAGCTGCTGGATTCACCGCCGCTTGCGCCACCGGATGCAAAAGGGATCCGCGTTATTCTGGACAGCAAAAAAGCGGGCCAGCTCTCGCCGGGCGATCCGGTACTGTTCCGTGGATATCGCGTCGGTTCGGTTGAAACAAGCACCTTCGATCCGCAAAAACGGACCATCAGCTATCAGCTTTTTATCAACGCGCCTAATGACCGCCTGGTGACCAGCAACGTTCGCTTCTGGAAAGACAGCGGGATCGCGGTGGATCTGACCTCTGCGGGGATGCGCGTTGAGATGGGTTCACTCACCACGCTGTTTGGTGGGGGCGTCAGTTTTGATGTGCCGGAAGGTATCGATCTGGGACAACCGGTGGCGGAGAAAACCGCCTTCAGGCTGTTTGACGATCAAAAAAGCATTCAGGATGCGCTCTATACCGATCACATCGACTACCTGATGTTCTTTAAGGACTCTGTACGCGGCTTGCAGCCTGGGGCGCCAGTTGAGTTCCGCGGTATCCGTCTGGGGACCGTGGGACAAGTGCCTTACTTTGTTCCGGGACTCAAGCAGATGCTTGATGATGATTATCGTATTCCGGTGCTGATCCGCATTGAGCCTGAGCGTTTGATTAACCAGATAGGCGAGGACCAGGATATTGGGGAGCATATCAGCGATCTGATGAATCGCGGTCTGCGCGGCTCGCTGAAAACTGGCAACCTGGTCACAGGGGCGTTATATGTCGATATGGACTTCTATCCAAAAGCGCCACCAATGACGGGGATCCGTGAATTTGGCGGCTACAAAATCATTCCTACGGTCAGCAGTGGCCTGGCGCAGATTCAACAGCGCCTGATGGAAACACTGGATAAGATCAACAATCTGCCGCTGAATCCAATGCTTGAGGCCGCGACGGGATCACTGCATCAGAGCCAGGCGACGATGCAACGTCTGCAAACCACGCTGGATAATATCAACAAGATCACCGCCAACCAGTCCATGCAGCAGCTGCCGCAGGATATGCAGAAAACGTTGCGCGAACTGAATCGCAGTATGCAGGGCTTCCAGCCGGGCTCAGCGGCTTACAACAAGATGGTGGCGGATATGCAACGTCTTGATCAGGTTTTACGCGAGCTACAGCCCGTTCTGAAAACGCTCAATGAAAAGAGCAACGCGCTGGTGTTTGAAGCGAAAGACAAAAAGGATCCTGAGCCTAAGAGGGCGAAACAATGAAAAAATGGCTAATCATCGCAGGCGCACTGGTATTAACGGCCTGTAGCTCTGGAAGCGATAACAAAAGCTACTACCAGTTGCCGTTAAGCGCGCAATCCGGTGCGCAGAGTAGCAGCTCGCAGGGCAGCCGTCTGCTGTGGGTTGAACAGGTTGCCGTGCCAGATTATCTGGCGGGCAACGGGGTGGTCTACCAGACCAGCGATGTGCAGTACGTTATCGCCAACAATAACCTGTGGGCCAGCCCGCTGGATCAGCAGCTACGCAATACGCTGGTGGCGAATCTGAGCAGCCAGCTCCCTGGTTGGGTAGTCGCCTCGCAGCCTCTGGGAAGCGATCAGGATACCCTGAATGTTAACGTGACGGGATTCCATGGCCGCTATGATGGTGCGGTTGTTATCAGCGGGGAGTGGCTCTTGAATCATCAGGGCCAGCTGATTAAGCGTCCTTTCCATCTGGAACTGAAGCAGCAGAAAGATGGCTATGACGAAATGGTGAAAGTGCTTGCGCAGGGGTGGGCACAGGAGTCGGCTGCTATCGCAAGAGAGATTTCCCGGCTGCCATAAGTAAAATTCATCGACGAAAGCCGCACTCAGCTTCTTGCTGATTGCGGCTTTTTTTTCGTTTTATGTTCAGTTTGTTACTTGTCCCGCGTCACATTTTTTGTACAAACGATCTTCCATGTAGCTCACAAATATGACACCCGTATGAATTTTGAACGTTGACGCTGACGCCGATTCGGGGTATTCGTTAACTGTGCTTGCACATATTGCAATCACTGTTTTCTTTCCACCAGACAAAAGAATGAGGGAAACGAGGCATGAAGAGACAGAAACGAGATCGCCTGGAAAGGGCTCATCAACGTGGTTATCAGGCTGGCATCGCCGGACGTTCAAAAGAAATGTGTCCCTATCAGGCCCTGAATCAAAGGTCCCAATGGCTAGGGGGCTGGCGAGAAGCCATCGGAGACAGGGCAGTACTTGCTTGATACCGTCTCTTTAAAAAGAAACCTCCGCAATGCGGAGGTTTCGCCTTTCTGGAAGGGGCTAAATGCCGTTATCAGAAAGCGGAGGTATCCTGGAACAGACCCACTTTCAGGTCGTTCGCAGTATAGATAAGACGACCATCTACCAGCACTTCACCGTCCGCCAGGCCCATAATCAGGCGGCGGTTAACGATGCGTTTGAAATGGATACGGTAGGTGACTTTCTTCGCGGTAGGCAGAACCTGACCGGTGAATTTCACTTCGCCTACGCCCAGCGCACGGCCTTTACCTTCACCGCCAAGCCAGCCCAGATAGAAGCCAACCAGCTGCCACATGGCATCGAGGCCCAGGCAGCCAGGCATTACCGGATCGCCAATAAAGTGGCAACCGAAGAACCACAGGTCCGGGTTGATATCGAGTTCTGCTTCTACGTAACCCTTATCAAAGTTGCCGCCGGTTTCGGTCATTTTCACGACACGGTCCATCATCAGCATATTTGGGGCCGGTAACTGCGGGCCTTTCGCACCAAACAGTTCACCGCGACCAGAGGCAAGAAGGTCTTCTTTAGTATAGGATTCGCGTTTATCTACCATGTTCTCAGTAAGCCTTATTTTAGTGAAGGACGCAGGATAGCTAACACGTGTACGCTGAACAAGTCCGATCAGTTAGCACTAAACCAACTTAACCAGCGTAACGGCCACGGATAACGATGACGAGCATCCTGCTGTGTCGCCTGAGCTATACGTTCCTGAATGGTCTGCATCAGGGTTGTCTGGCCTTCGCCGTCCCAGACCAGGTTTGTCAGCAAGGGTAGAGCATCCTCAACCCCTTCGATGGCCCAGACGGCGAATTGTTCCTGCTCTACCGCATCCAGAATCGCCTGGCTCAGGCTCAAATGGCGAGCGTTAGGTGCCGGAATAATCACGCCCTGTTTGCCGTTTAAACCGCGCTGCTGGCAGATAGCGAAGAAGCCTTCGATTTTCTCATTCAGTCCACCCACCGGTTGGGCACGACCAAACTGATCCACGGAACCGGTAATCGCAATATTCTGATTAATCGGTACGTCTGCAAGCGCGCTGATCACGGCGCACAGCTCCGCCATCGAGGCGCTATCGCCGTCGACTTCACTGTAGGACTGTTCAAAGGTCAACGAGGCAGAGAAGGGGATCTGCTGCTCCAGCTGAAGTTCAGACATCAGGAATGCCTGCATGATCATCATGCCTTTGGCATGAATGTTTCCACCCAGTTCGGCCTTGCGTTCGATATCGGTAAATTCGCCGTCGCCAATGTGCACGACACAGCTGATACGGGAAGGCTCGCCAAAGGCGCGCGGGTGTCCGGGGAACTCGATGACGGACAAGGCGTTGATTTGCCCGATACGTTCGCCTTCGGTCTCCACCAGAATCTGTTCCAGCAGAATTTCATCCTGCATACGGTCAGCAAGATAACCTTCACGCCATTCACGCTGGGCCAGCATCTGGCTAAGCTGCTCACCGGTAAACGGACCGTTGCCGCTGATAACGCCCACTTCACGCAGCTGTTTACCGATCCAGAGCGGGCAGAGCGGCAGGGTTTCCTGATCGCCAGTGTAGCGTACGGCCTCGCGGATTAAGCCCGGCCACGCATCCTCGGCAGGCGAGGGCAGCGCGAAACGTTCCGCCACGGCCATAACCCACTGACACCACTGCGCCATGTCATCGGCATCGGCGATCTGAATATTGTCTTCAAATTCACTGTAAACCGCCTGCTCCGCGAGTTCTGGCTCCATTTCCTGGAAATCAGCCAGAGATTCACGGTCACCCGTCAGCACGACGGTCAGCGACAGCGGCATAGACGGAATGGAAACAGGCAGCGGACGTGAATCGTCGTAGCCTATCCAGTCAAAACGTTGCTGCATCACCACCGTTTTCAGGCGCATCCACAGCAGAGGCTGTGCGAGCAGGGTGCGAAGGGAGATGAGCAACACACCACCGTTCGCGCGGTGTACCAGACCGGGTTGCAGTGACACATCGCCATTGAACTGACGAAGGCAGCCGAACAGCTGTTCTGCTTCCACCCAGTTGGCGGTGATCACTTCGCCTTTTGCAGCGAACTGTCCGTCTGCCTGCGTGGCAGGTTCGTACGTCACGTCACGTCCGGCAATATGATACTGACCACCAAAAACGGCATTCGTTTTTGGATGCAACTGGCGCATGGCATCACCGAGAAGCGTCAGATACTCGGCTTCTTCCGGGGCTTTGAGCAGCATGAAAGGAGATGTAGCCCATGGGGATGACATCTGCTCCAGCGCGTAATGCAAACGCGGTTGTGTATCGCTAAGTATGAATTCGTGTTCTTTTGTGAGGTCTGGCTGTGCAAACAGCTCCTGATAGCTCTCGGTATCCGGAACCAGGTCACGCCATGCAAGTTTCGTAATGGTCAAAGTTGATGTTTTTTAGTCAGAAGTAAAACCGTGGAGTATACCGTAAGCGGCGCACTCTGCCCAATCAGGATTCGGGTTTTCGTCATGCGGATCGCCTGCGGCGTTTCACAGGATATGATTTCTTTTCAGCAGATTGCCAAAAAACTGATATTCTGAACAGAGTTACACGGTAACACTGAGATCGCAATGAAATATCAACAACTGGAAAACCTCGAAAGCGGCTGGAAATGGAAGTACCTGGTCAAAAAGCACCGTGAAGGGGAGCTGATCACCTGCTACATCGAAGCCAGCGCGGCACAAGAAGCTGTGGATATGTTGCTGACCCTCGAAAACGAACCGGTACAGGTCAACGGCTGGATTGAGAAACACATTAATCCGGCCTTGTTAAACCGGATGAAGCAAACTATCCGTGCTCGTCGTAAACGGCATTTCAATGCCGAGCATCAGCACACCCGTAAGAAATCGATCGACCTGGAGTTCATGGTCTGGCAGCGTCTGGCCGGGCTTGCGCAGCGGCGCGGGAAAACCCTGTCGGAAACGGTGGTGCAGCTGATTGAAGATGCCGAGCACAAAGAGAAGTATGCCAGCCAGATGTCGACGCTGAAGAACGATCTACAGGCACTGTTAGGTAAAAAATAAGCTTTTTACTTTTCTTCAGATAATAAAAAACCCCGCATCGCGGGGTTTTTTTATAAGACGATAACTTATGCCGCAGGCTGAGTTACAACGTCTTTGATACCTTTAACTTCGATCTCTACGCGACGATCTGGTGCCAGGCAGTCGATCAGTGCAGCGCGTGGTTTCACGTTGTCACAGGTAGAACCGGTAACTGGGTTAGATTCGCCCATACCACGTGGGGAGATCTTGTTAGCTGGGATACCTTTAGATACCAGGTAATCAACTACAGACTGAGCACGTTTCTCAGACAGACCCTGGTTGTAAGCGTCAGAACCGATACGGTCGGTGAAGCCCAGAACCACTACAGAACCGTCTTTAGGATCCAGGTTGCTCAGCTGGGTGTACAGCTGATCCAGCGCCTGCTGACCTTCTGGTTTCAGGGTAGCTTTGTTGAAGTTGAACAGAACGTCAGACTTCAGAGTGAAGTGCTTGGTCTGTACTTCTGGAGCTGGAGCCGGAGCTGGAGCTACGACTGGCGCATCTTCCTGCTGACCGAAACGGTAAGAAACACCAACGCTCAGCATGCCGTTGTCTGGACGAACGCCAACGGTAGCACCGTCACCGATGTTGTTAACCCACTGGTATTCCAGACGGGTAGCGATGTCACGGGTCATTGCCCACTCAACACCACCAGCGAATACTGGGGAAACACCAGTGTCGTGGTCGTCACCAGCACGGCTGTTGCTGGAGTCTGCACGCCATACCATGCCGCCCAGACGGGTGTACACGTCCAGGTCGTCAGTTACTGGGTAACCCAGTTTAGCGGTCAGCTGTACGCCTTGAGCTTTGAAAGCGCCATTTACGTTGTCGCCTTTGTAAGGCATACGACCTAACCAGTCGTAACCCATTTCAAAGCCAACATACGGGTTAACCTGATAGCCACCGAACGCACCTGCACCAAGCTGGCTCTCATGAGTTGGGCCATCATTGTTGTTTGCGCTGTCGTACCAACCGGTGTCATGGAACTGAGACCAACCCAGTTTACCACCTGCATACCAGGTATTATCTTTCGGAGCGGCCTGCGCTACGGTAGCGAAGCCAGCCAGTGCCACTGCAATCGCGATAGCTGTCTTTTTCATTTTTTGCGCCTCGTTATCATCCAAAATTTGCCATGAATATCTCCATCGGAGGAATCACGGTTAAATCCTTCACCGGGGGGCGTGGTCAAATATAAACCTACCGATATCTTCGGCTTAGGCCGAGCACCCCTGGCGATGTAAAGTCTACAACGTAGCTGAAAACTTACAAGTGTGAAGTCCGTCAGGCATATGAAAAAAAAAGTTCCGTATACCTAATATTTAACAATTTTTGAACGAATTTTGTGCAGTAAAATTAACGAGAACCGCGTCAGACAAGCCTTGCCGCAGTTTTGGCGCGTTGAACTTTTTTTGCATACTGCGGTCGAAAAAAATTCCAGGAAAACTCTTAAAATGACTCAATGGTACACATTTGAGTGAATTTTTAGCCCGGGATGTTGTCCTCTGCGATAGGAATCTCCACGAACCGGCCGCATGATGAAACCCATCGCGTTACCTTCTTCAGCCGCTTCAGTCAGACGCAAATGTTCCTCTTGCGACAGATCCTCAGGCAACCACCCAATCACGACGCTATAGTTCCCGGTACGTAATGCCCGGACCATCGACTCGACCGTATCGCAAGGGGAGAGTTGATTAATCTGCATCACCTTCGCTAACGGCAGGCCAGCCGACTGAACCCATTCACGACTTAATTTTTGCTGTGGCGTCAGCCAGAGCTGCCAGCGAGACTGTTGCCCGAGCTGCTGCAAAAGCGGCAGGAGTAAGAGTTGTGTTAACAGCGGCTGGTCTTCACGGTAAACCACTTCACTGATAAGCCCTGTCGATACACGCCCGATAGAATTCTGCGCAGCATTGCCTGCGGCAGAAGTGGAAGGTGTTAAGTGATTTGCATAGCCTGAAGTGTACATATTCATTCCAGCCCTGTAGTTACTGTATGGATATACAGTAACCCCTGTGTGCATAAAGATCAACCTCATTTTCGGAAAGCGACTCGCAAATTTCATCCATTCCTGGTGAACCTGAAAAAATCATCTTGCCCAACGGCAATAAGTTGCCTATTTTCCTGCTAACGGATCCGTTAGTAAGAAATATCGTGTTTACTGTATGATTTTTAATGGAATTATCATGAAAAAGATATCTTATGATCGGATTTATCAATCTCAGGAATACCTCTCTCCGCTGGGCGAAATTCATCATCGCGCCCTGTTTGGCGGTTATACCCTGGCCGTGGATGAAGCGGTGTTCGCGATGGTGTCTGACGGCGAGCTGTACCTTCGCGCCTGTGAGCAAAGTGCAAAATACTGTGTAAAAAACGCCTCCTCTTTTCTGACCCTGATGAAACGAGGACGGCCAGTGCTGCTTAATTACTACCGTGTGGATGAAGGTCTGTGGCAAAACAGGGAAAAGCTGCTTCAGCTCTCCTCGTTTGCGCTCGATGCCGCCAGGAAAGAGCGCTACCAGCGCCATCAGCGTAATCGGCTTAAGGATCTGCCGAACCTGACCTTTCAGATTGAGGTCCTGCTTATGGAGGCGGGCATTACCAATGAAGAGACGCTACGACAGTTGGGGGCGAAGACGAGCTGGCTGAAAATGCGCTCTAAGAATAAAGCGCTGAGTATCCGGGTATTGTTCGCGCTTGAAGGCGCCATCGAAGGGTTACATGAAGCGGCACTCCCGGCGGATATTCGCCGGGAGCTTATGGAGTGGTTTAATGCGCTGCCTGAGTCGCAGGGCCATCATTCCGCCAGGTAGCGATCTTCTGTCGCAGCCGACAAATTTCCGGCAGCAAAGCGATAAGCAGGCCAATTTGCTGTAGGACCAGCGGAGCTTTGTTGTCGGTGCCAGGATCAAGGTGTGCGATACGTTGCACCAGTTCATCCAGTGCCTGGTGAACCCGTGGCTCATCCGCAGGTTGATGATGAAGCGCATCATCAACGTAGCAAACGGCGTCGTCCAGCAGCGCCAGGATGCCCGGATTTGTCAGTTTCTCACGGTGGGCGCCAAGGGTAGAGATATAGCTGGTGAACGTGTGGTTCAGACACAGCAGGCGGAAGGCTGTCTCCCGGATTTCTGCCGTGGCGCGCGGCTCAGTTGACATATTCGAGACAACGGAAGCCAGCTCTGCGTCCGTGTTATGCGCATCGCGACGGGCAATCCGATAGGCCAGACGGTTATCGCGACCCTGATGGTATTGCTCAAGAATAGCATCCAGATAGCGGCAGTTGGCGTTCATCGCTCTGTCGGACACGCGCGGTAAGTTACGAAAACGCCAGTCCGGCCAGATAAAGCTCACCGCCGCCCAGGCAATGGCGCAGCCGATTAGCGTGTCGATCACGCGGGGGAGGGCCACTTCAAAGCCTTCACCCAGCAGATTGAAGCAGAGCAGCACCAGCAGCGTGATGAACATCGTGGCGTGGGCGTACTGCACATTGCGGAAGGCGAAAAACAGTACACCGGTAATCACGATCAGGATCAGTTGCCCTTCTACGGATGGCACAAAGTAGAGCACCGGCAGCCCGATGGCGACCCCGACTAATGTCCCGACAATACGCAGCGCGAGCCGATGGCGGGTAGCGTTATAGTTCGGCTGGCAGACAAACAGGCTGGTCAGCAGGATCCAGTAACCGTGGTGCAATCCTGTTATCTGGATAAACGCGTAGCCGACGCACAGAACCAGCGACATCCTTACCGCATGGCGAAAGAGGGCGGATTCCGGCGTAAAATGACGGCTCAGGCGCAGCCACATATCGCTGAAACCGTTGAGACTGTCGTCGGCAAGCTGGTTGTCGGCGTCATTGCCCGGCATTGCCATCGCCTGTTCAGACTCAATGGTGGCGAGCTGAGCATCGATGGCTCTCAGGTTGTTGAGCAAGAATCCCAGGGCTTTGAACTGTTCCGGCGATGTCCCACTGGCCTGAACGCGATCGAGGGCCGCATCCAGATGACTGAATGCGCGTTCAAAGCGAGGATCGTGCTGATAGGGCGTGCGCAGCAGTATTGAGCGCGCAAGTTGCTGGCAGGCCTGAGACTGCATCGACAGCAGGCGCTGGAAACGGAACATCACGTCGCTGTAGCGGAATTTCTCGCGCAGGTCAGCGTACTGCACATGCGAGGAGCTGGCGCGCTCGTGAATATCCTGGGCGACAAAGTAGTAGTGCAGTGTGCGCCGGGTACCGCGCTGACCGCGATCGCCGCGCAGACGGGTGAGCAGAGACGCTTTGGTCTGATTCAGCGTGGCGACCAGCTGGCCATTTGCCAGCGCCAGATCGTACAGGGGCGCCTGGCTGTCCTCTTCAATATCCGGATCAAACAGCCGGGATTTCAGCTCCAGATAGTGGGCCAGCTGTTCGTAACTGCGGGCAATGTTGTCCTGTAAGGCACGAACCGGAAAAATAAGATGTCCGGTTAAGGTCAGCAGGTTATACCAGATAGCGCCCAACAGCAGCAGGACCGGTTGCTGATACCACTGATCGTAAAGAGAGACGCCCAGCATGGTGTAAATGGCAATCAGCAGGGCGCCAAACGCGATAGTGGCGTAGCGTTGCCCGAGGCCGCCGAGCAAAATGAAGCCGCTGGTAGACACCGTCAGCCCTAAGGCAAACAGCCAGGGCCAGGGGAAAAGCAGCTCAACGGAGGCGGAAGCAATAAAGAAGCAGACCAGCGTGATGACCAGATTACGCAAACGACCGGCCAGGCGGTCGTCGAGATCCGCCAGCGCACCGGCCACCACCCCAAGCGTGAGGGGGATGGTGAGCTTCACGTCATTCAGCCACCACGGCAGAGCGACGGTGCCGCAGAGGGCGATAAAGATCCTGACGTTATACAGCCAGTTACTGTTCCACGTATAGCGACGAAGAAGGGGGCTTAGCATGAGTGCGGCCAGTCCTTATTACTGAAAACGGCGACGGGCGTTGGCTTCACGCGCGGCTTGCGCGACTTCGACCGGGACAACACGGCGTCCTACCGGCCACAGGGCGATGGTAGCAATTTTGAAATTAGCGATGCCAACCGGAATGCCTATAATCGTGATGCACTGGGCGATACCAGCGAAGATATGCATCAGACACAACCACCAGCCAAAGAAGATCAGCCATAAAATATTCAGCAGCGTGCCGCCGGTATTCATGAAGGCATTTTTTCTTTCCGGCTCCAGCTCATCCACGTGTACGGCTTCATTTCCATAAGGAACGAGGGACAGTTTGGTGATTTCCCAGCAGGAGCGCGTCAGCGGAAGGGTGAAGATGAGCACGATGCTCACCAGGGTGGCAAAAAGCCAGGAAAGGGTGGTGGCAAAACCGCCAAGGACAAAATTCAACACATTCAGAACGGTACGCATAAACCCTCATTTCCTTCGATATGATTAACGCCCGGTGATTGTAACGTTTTTTTGGGCTGGAGCACCTTAAAACTGGCAGTTAAACTGTCTGACAAATTATGACCTCGTGGATCCGGCAGGATATGGAACTGAAAGCAACTTCAATGGGCAAACGCCTGGCGCAGCACCCTTACGACAAGATTGTCCTGCTCAATGCAGGAGTGAAAGTCTCCGGTGAACGCCACGAATACCTTATTCCGTTTAATCAGCTACTGGCCATTCATTGTAAACGAGGGCTGGTATGGGGGGAGCTGGAGTTCGTCCTGCCGGCAGACAAAGTGGTGCGACTCCACGGGACCGAGTGGGCGGAAACCCAACGCTTCCACCATCATCTGAACACGCGCTGGCAGCAGTGGAGCCAGGAGATGAGCGTGATTGCCGCACAGGTTCTGCAACAGGTGCTGGACGATATCGCGCTAAGCAATACGCAGCAGAAGTGGCTGACGCGCCAGCAAACCGCCGGGCTTCAGCAAAAAATCGCCCAGGCGCTGACGGCATTGCCTTTACCGGTGGCGCGGCTTGAGGAATTTGAGAACTGCCGCGACGCGTGGCGGAAGTGCCAGGCCTGGCTGAGCGATATCGAGAAAAGCCGTCTGGCGCATAACCAGGCCTGGACTGAGGCGATGCTTACGCAATATGCCGACTTCTTCAGTACAGTGGAGTCATCGCCCCTCAATCCTGCCCAGGCGCGCGCCGTGGTGAATGGCGAACAGTCTTTATTGGTGCTGGCAGGTGCCGGGAGCGGCAAAACGTCGGTGCTGGTGGCGCGCGCGGGTTGGCTTCTGACAACGGGCGAGGCGGTTGCAGACCAGATTTTGCTGCTGGCCTTTGGTCGCAAGGCTGCGCAGGAGATGGATGAGCGCATTCAGGCGCGTTTGCATACCCAGGATATCTCGGCGCGCACGTTCCACTCCCTCGCTTTACACATCATTCAACAGGGCAGCAAAAAAGTTCCTGTTGTCAGCAAGCTGGAGAACGACGCTCAGGCTCGCCAGGCGCTGTTTATCAAGGCATGGCGTCAGCAGTGCAGTGAAAAAAAGGCGCAGGCGAAAGGCTGGCGTCAGTGGCTTGAAGAGGAACTCAGCTGGGAGGTGCCCGAGGGCAGCTTCTGGCAGGATGAAAAGCTGGCGCGCCGGCTGGGCTCTCGTCTCGACCGGTGGGTAAGCCTGATGCGCATGCACGGCGGCTCTCAGGCGGAGATGATAGAAAGCGCACCGGAGTCGATCCGCGCTGTGTTTTCTAAACGGGTTAAGCTGATGGCGCCGATGCTGAAAGCGTGGAAAACCGCGCTGAAAGACGAAAACGCGGTCGATTTTTCGGGGCTGATCCATCAGGCCATTATCATTCTGGAGAAAGGGCGCTTCGTCAGCCCGTGGAAACACATCCTGGTGGATGAGTTTCAGGATATCTCGCCGCAGCGCGCTGCGCTGCTTTCGGCGCTGCGGGCGCAGAATAAACACACGTCGCTGTTTGCCGTGGGCGATGACTGGCAGGCTATCTACCGTTTCAGCGGGGCGCAACTATCCCTCACAACGGCCTTCCACCACTATTTTGGGGAAGGCGATCGCAGCGATCTGGACATCACCTACCGCTTCAACTCGCGGATTGGCGAAATAGCCAACCGTTTTATTCAGCAGAACCCGCACCAGCTGTCGAAACCGCTTAACAGCCTGACGTCGGGGGATAAAAAGGCCGTCACGCTGCTGGCGGACGATCAGCTGGAACCGCTGCTGGATAAACTGAGCGGCTATGCGAAACCGGATGAGCGTATTCTGGTGCTGGCGCGTTATCATCACCTCAAGCCGACGGCGCTGGAAAAAGCGGCGACGCGCTGGCCAAAACTTCAGCTCGATTTTATGACCATTCACGCCAGTAAAGGGCAGCAGGCCGACTACGTGATTGTGGTGGGGCTAAAAGAGGGGAGCGACGGTTTCCCTGCACCGGCGCGGGAATCCGTGATGGAAGAGGCGTTATTACCTGTTCCGGAAGATTTCCCGGATGCAGAGGAGCGGCGTTTACTGTACGTGGCGATAACCCGCGCGCGCCATCGCGTGTGGCTCTTGTTCAACAAAGAGGAGCCGTCGGTGTTTGTCGATATTTTGAAAAGTATTGACGTGCCGGTGGCGAGAAAGCCGTAACGCGCCGGGCAAATTCTGTAGGCCCGGTAAGCGCAGCGCCACCGGGCAAAAAACTACTTCAGTCTCTCCGCAAGATAACGCTGATAATCCGGGATCAAAATCTCCACCGGATCGTTAAACTGCGGCGATTCAATGATGAAATCTGCCGTTGAAAGATTGGTGGCTACCGGAATGTTCCACACCGTCGCCAGACGCAGCAGCGCTTTAACGTCCGGATCATGCGGAACCGCGTTCAGCGGATCCCAGAAGAAAATCAGAACGTCAATTTTACCTTCTGAAATCTGAGCACCTACCTGCTGGTCACCCCCCATCGGGCCGCTCAGCATGGCATTCACTTCCAGACCGGTTTCGCGGTGGATCAGGTTGCCGGTTGTTCCCGTGGCAGAAAGGGCATGATGCTGTAAAAGAGGCTGATGGCGACGAACCCAGTTAAGCAGCATTTGTTTACAGTGATCGTGCGCAACCAGAGCAATGTGCTTGCGCGCCGGAAGTGTGCGTGTTGTCAGTTCCATAATCTTATCCGTGAGGTTACCTCGTTACACGATGACGGGAACTGGCTGATGCTGCAAGAGAAAGGACGAAAAAATGTGGCTTACGACGAAGGTTGTTGCTTCGCCCATTGCAGAAAACGGGCGCGCGTGTCCGGATCGGCATTCTGGAACCAGAACTTGAGGCGTTGCTCAGTAAGGGTCTGCGACTGAGGGGGGAGTACATCCAACTCCGATACGCCCGAAAGCAGGGTACTGTCATCCGCCATCATGGTGGCGAACTGGGGCAGCGAGGCGCGCCTGCTGGCCCTGTTGTAGGTCTCGGTGTCCGCTTCATAGTCTGTTCCCTTTGACCTTTTTGTCAGCGCCAGAATATCCAGTTTTACCGGGATGGGCATGGAGTCCCCGTCCACCAGTTCAATGCGCGGCGAGGCATCAAATGCCAGTGACTCCTTTTCTGTCTCAAGGCGCGGGAGACGAAAATTGACCTGGCTGATAAGCTGGGTATTAAAGCTGACCACCAGCGGAGGCGAAATGTACACCTGCTGTTCGTTGTCGGCGAGGCGAATGGTCTTTTCCACCCGAAAAACCACCTGGTGCGGGCCGTTATCCAGCTCGATACTGTCTGCACCCCGCAGCAGGGAGCTGGAGACTTTTTTCCCGTCCAGCACCAGCAGGTCAATGTCGGTTGAGAGTCTGAGGGTGGTTGCGAAAACAAAAACCGGCATGATTAACGCAACCATAGCCCAGGCAATGTCGGTTTTCATAGCAGACTCCTGTAGACAAACTACCCGGTAAGAATGTATCAAAAGTTTTCGACAAACACGTTTACTAACATATAGACATATTCTGCCGTTTTGCCCTCATACTTCTGTATGGGATGCGTGGTTGAGATGTCCGCTTTGACGTACACTTTGAAAAAAGCCAGGAGGAAGAGCATGAAAGAGAACGACATTGTCGAGATTCTGACGTCCACGCGTACTATCGCGCTGGTCGGCGCGAGCGATAAACCGGATCGCCCAAGCTATCGGGTCATGAAATACCTTCTGGATCAGGGTTATCACGTGATCCCGGTCTCGCCGAAGGTGGCGGGGAAAACGCTGCTGGGCCAGCAGGGCTATGCGACGCTCGCGGACGTGCCGGAAAAGGTGGATATGGTGGACGTTTTTCGTAATTCAGAGGCGGCCTGGGGCGTGGCGCAGGAGGCGATTGCCATCGGCGCGAAAACGCTGTGGATGCAGCTGGGCGTGATTAATGAGCAGGCGGCCGTGCTGGCGCGCGATGCCGGGCTGAAGGTGGTGATGGATCGCTGTCCGGCAATCGATATTCCCCGTCTGGGGCTGGCAAAATAAAAAAAGCCCGTTTGACGGGCTTTTTTACACCTTCAGTTGCGCAGCCTTGGTGCCTGTAACTGTTTGCGGATGGTCTGAGCAAGCTCGTCCATAGTGGGTTGTTCCGGATGCTCATCCTGTAGTTCACCACTCAGCTGCGCTTCGGCAAGATAGGTATGGACAGGCTGACCATCGTCGCCCTCCATAACCACATGATACCAGGGCGCGGCGCGAAGCTCTGCGTCAACGGCCAGATCGTCTGCTGACGGTTCATCAAGGGAATACTCCGGGTCGATATCCACGACCACACCCAAATATCCAAGCAAGGTGTGGCGGACCTGCTGGCCGATACCGAATTTGCTGGCAATCATAGTCACCTCCCGGGAAACATTACATACACACTATGTGCGGGCAATATTTCTCTTTTCAAGTTACATGACGCGACAGGCAAACCCTTTCAGATACAGCCCTTCCGGGTAGGTAGCGATCACCGGGTGATCGGCGGCCTGACGGAACTGCTCTATAAATTGTACATCACGACCCGCATCTATTGCGGCATCGGCGATGATTTTTTGGAATAAATCTGTCGTCATCAGGCCAGAGCAGGAGAATGTCAGCAGCACGCCGCCCGGGTTCAGCAGCTGGATCGCCAGCATGTTGATGTCTTTATAGCCACGGCAGGCGCCCATCAGCTGGCTTTTGTTTTCAACAAACTTCGGCGGGTCCATCACGATGACGTCAAATTTCTCGCCCTGGTCGCGGTATTTACGCAGCAGTTTGAATACGTCGTCGCGCACAAACTCCGCTTTGCTCAGATCCAGCTTATTCAGCTCAACGTTCTGCTTCGCCACGTCCAGCGCTTCCTGTGAGGTGTCGACGCTCACCACCTGAGCACAGCCGCCCATCAGGGCAGAGACCGCAAAGCCGCCGGTATAAGAGAAGCAGTTCAGCACGCGTTTATCGGCAACGTACTGGCGCGTTGCCAGACGGCTGTCACGCTGGTCGAGGTAATAACCGGTCTTATGGCCGCCCTGGATATCCACCAGCAGCTTCATGCCATGCTCTTCAATAGGCAGCAGGGCAGGCGGCAGTTCGCCGGTGACCGGGCCTTGCGTCAGCTCCATGCCCTCTTTTTTACGTACCGCCACGTCGCTGCGGTCGTAAATGGCACATTCCGGGAACAGGGTTTGCAGGGCGCTAATCAGCGCGGCACGCTGGTATTCCGCCCCGGCGCTCAGCAGCTGCAACACCAGGAAATTGCCGAAGCGGTCAATGGTCACGCCCGGCAGCCCGTCGGACTCTCCGGCAATCAGACGATAGCTGTCCAGCCCGTCACGCTTTGCCAGCCACTCGCGCCACTGCTGCGCCTGTTGCAAACGACGGACAAAGAAGTCGATATCGATGGTTTCTTCTTTATCGAACGTCCAGACGCGCGCGCGGATCTGAGATGCTGGCGAGTATGCGCCGCGTGCTAACCATTTCCCCTGATGGTCAACAATATCGATGGTTTCACCGAGGCTGGCTTTACCTTCCATGCGGGCAACCGCGCCGGAAAAGACCCAGGGATGACGGCGCAGTAATGACTTCTCGCGCCCTTTGGCTAACACTAAACGTACACTCATAATTTGCTATTCTGTCGATTCCAATGAAATGGCCGCCATTTTCCCGACTTCAGTGAGGAAATGCAACGCGCCAGTCGGATAAGGAGAAGGATGATGTCAAATGTTTGCACCATTGCCTGGGTCCATGGCCTTGTACAGGGCGTCGGATTCCGCTACAGCACCCAGCGCGAAGCCCTTCAGCTCGGGCTGACAGGGTATGCGCGTAACATGGATGATGGCAGCGTGGAGGTTGTGGCCTGCGGTGAGGCGGATCGGGTTGAGAAGCTGGTGGCGTGGCTGAAAGCGGGCGGACCGCGCAGCGCGCGGGTTGATAAGGTGCTAACGGAACCGCATCAACCCGACCGGGAATACGCTGACTTCAGTATTCGCTATTAAATGCATTTTACCGGCTTTGGCAGGCCGGCGATTTTTGTCGCCTGTTTAGCCGGGCCTTTCGGAAACAGGCGATACAGATAACGGCTGTTGCCTTTCTCTTCGCCAAATTTATTCGCCATGGCTTTGACCAGCATGCGGATAGCCGGCGAGGTGTTGAATTCAAGGTAAAATTCTCGCACGAAGCGCACCACTTCCCAGTGTTCCGGGGAGAGGGTAATTCCTTCGTTTTCCGCAATTTTCTCCGCCAGCGCTTCGCTCCACTGGCTGCTCTCTTTCAGATAACCGTCGTTATCGGTTTCGATCTCTTTGCCTTCAAAACTCAACATATTCATTCACACGTTAGTCAAAAACCGCCTAAGTCTACCAAAAAAACAAAGCCCCGCATAAGCGGGGCCCTGTTCACAGCACGGTGAGTTAATCGCGGCTGGCGAAGCCCAGGATGCTCAGCAGGCTGACAAAAATGTTGTACAGCGACACATACAGGCTCACGGTGGCGCGGATATAGTTCGTCTCACCGCCGTGAATGATGTTGCTGGTTTCATACAGGATTGCGCCGGATGAAATCAGGATAAACACCGCGCTGATTGCCAGATGCAGCGCAGGCAATTGCAGGAAGATGTTCGCCAGCATACCGACCAGCACAATCACGATACCTGCCATCAGCATACCGCCAAGGAAGGACATGTCCTTACGGGTGGTCAGCACGTAGGCCGAGCAGCAGAAGAACACCAGCGCGGTACCGCCCAGCGCCATACCAATCACGTCGCCCATTCCGGCAGACAGATAGGCATTCAGGATTGGCCCCAGAATGTAGCCCAGGAAGCCGGTAAAGGCGAACGCGGAGAGAATACCCACCGGTTTATCCGCGGTTTTGTAGGTCAGGAACATCAGACCGTACATACCCACCAGCGTGAGGATCAGGCCCGGAGAAGGCAGCATCAGTACGGTGCTGGCCGTCGCGGTGATCGCCGAAAACGCCAGCGTCAGGCTGAGCATGAAATAGGTATTGCGCAGCACCTTATGGGTGCTGAGTAGCGATGTGCGGTCGCGTGAAGAAGTAATTATACGATCCATGAGTCACTCTCTTATGACAGATGTAATTAGCGCAAAGAATAGGAAACGGCGCGGCAGACGCAAAGTGGTTTTACCCATCTTTACTCAGCCCCTTAGGGATTATGCTGGTTTTTTATTCTGGCAAAGCCTTTGTACTCAGAATGAAGTGCGGTTTGTAGAGCGTATTCAGATCAACCTCTTATAGGTCACTGAAAAATATTGCGTTATTTCCCTAAGGCCGCTAAGAGTTATTTCCGGATCGTCATAAAAACAGACAATAAGGCGAAGGAAATGAAACCACAAACACGCACGCACTTTACACTCTCTTTGTTAACCGCAGTGATCCTGTGCGCCAGCACGGCAACCTGGGCGGCTAACGTGCCGGCAGGAACCCAGCTGGCAGATAAGCAGGAACTGGTCAGGAACAACGGCAGTGAACCCGCCTCGCTCGACCCGCATAAAGTCGAAAGCGATGTCGAATTCAATATTATCAGCGATTTATTCGACGGGCTGGTCAGCGTCTCTCCGGCAGGTGAAATCCAGCCGCGCCTCGCGGAGAAATGGGAAAATAAAGACAACACCGTCTGGACGTTCCATCTGCGTCCGGGCATTACCTGGAGCGATGGAACCCCCATCACCGCGGAAGATATTGTCTGGAGCTGGCAGCGGCTGGTCGACCCGAAAACCGCCTCTCCGTATGCCAGCTATCCCGGTAGTATGCGTATCGTCAACGGCACTGATATCGCAGAAGGCAAAAAAGCGCCCGAGTCGCTGGGGGTGAAAGCCATCAATGACACCACGCTGGAAGTTACGCTCACGCAACCTAACGCCGCTTTCCTGGCGATGCTGGCTCACCCGTCTCTGGTGCCAATTGATAAAGTCCTGGTAGGCCGTTTCGGTGATAAGTGGACCAAACCGGAGCACTTCGTCAGCAGCGGGGCCTATAAACTGTCACAGTGGGTGGTTAACGAACGCATTGTGGCGGTGCGTAACCCGAAATATTGGGATAACGAACATACCGTCATCAACAAGGTGACCTATCTGCCCATTTCCTCTGAAGCTGCTGACGTCAACCGCTACAAAGCGGGCGAAATCGACATTGTTTACACGGTGCCGATCAACCAGTTTGCTCAGCTGAAGAAAACGCTGGGGAGCGAGCTGGACGTTTCACCGCAGCTTGCCACCTATTATTATCAGTTCAACACCACCCGGCCGCCGTTCAACGACGCCCGCGTGCGCAAGGCGCTGAACCTGGCGCTGGATAAAGACATCATCGCCGGGAAAGTATTAGGGCAGGGCCAGCGCCCGGCATGGCTGATCAGCCAGCCGGATATTGGCGGCGTCAAGCTCCAGAACCCGGATTACGCCAGCTGGCCGATGGATAAACGCATTGCCGAGGCGAAAAAGCTGCTGGCCGAAGCCGGATTTAACGACAGCCATCCGCTCAGCTTTAATCTCCTCTATAACACCTCGGAATCGCACCAGCGTATTGCCATTGCCGCCAGCTCAATGTGGAAGAAGAACCTCGGCGTGGAGGCGAAGCTGCAAAATCAGGAGTGGAAAACCATGCTTGATACCATGCACACCCATAACTTTGACGCGGTACGCTACGCCTGGATTGCCGATTACGACGATGCGGCAACCTTCCTGAACAACTTCCGTACCGGGGACAGCCAAAACACCACTCAGTACAGCAATCCGGACTACGATCGGGCACTGGTGAACGCGGCGAAATCGAAAACGGCGGAGGAGCGCGGTAAATTCTACCAGCAGGCAGAAGATCTGCTGGGACGGGATGTACCGGCGATCCCGGTCTATCATTACGTGCGCACGCACCTGGTGAAACCGTGGGTAGGGGGCTTCACGCCAGACAAGCTCGGGTACTACTACACCAAAGATATGTACATCAAAAAGCACTAACGATCCGCGGTGGATATTATGCTGCCAAAACGGCCAATCTGTCGTCTATTCAACCGATTAAACGCATTTTGGCTATTTTTAAAGCGAACGAATGCGCGCACTCTTTACAGCGCGCGGTGAGGTGTTTATAGTTCGCCTCACTTAGGAAGCGTGGCCGAGCGGTTGAAGGCACCGGTCTTGAAAACCGGCGACCCGAAAGGGTTCTAGAGTTCGAATCTCTACGCTTCCGCCAAATTCGAAACCCCCTGCGATAGCAATATCGCAGGGGTTTTTGTTTTTGCGCCAGTCTTCCGTCATGCCACCATGTTGTAGCTTATCGTGATCCCGGCGTCGGCCTTGCAGACCTGAGCTTTTACGCACCAGGTGTCCTCGATGTTTGCCGGCGTCAGAACCGCTTCGGGCGCGCCCGTGGCGGCGATCTGCCCGGCCTTCAGGAGGATCAGACGCTGGCAATAATTGGCCGCAAGATTGAGATCGTGCAGTGCAACCACCACCGTAAGCGGCAGCTGTGAAACGAGCCGCATCAGCTCCAGCTGGTGCTGAATGTCCAGGTGGTTTGTCGGTTCATCGAGCAACAGCACCTGCGGCTGCTGGGCCAGCGCGCGGGCTATCTGGCTTCGCTGGCGCTCTCCGCCAGACAAAGAGTGCCATCGCCGCTGGCGTAAGCGGCATAACTGCATCAGGCCAATCGCCTGCTCAACCGCAGCCTCATCGTCGCGCGAGGTTTTCTGGAATGTTTTCCGGTAGGGCGTACGCCCCAGTCTGACAATGTCCTCAACGGTCAGTTCTCCGTCGACCTCAGCATGTTGCGGGACAAACGCCATGTGCTGCGCGCGTTTTTTCAGCGGCATCATGCCGAGCGTTGTGCCATTAAGCGCCACGCGTTCGCTGAGTCGTGGAAACAGCCCGGCGAGACAGCGCAGCAGCGTCGACTTGCCCGAGCCGTTTGGCCCTAACAGGCCGATAATCTGCCCGGATGGCAGGTCGAGATCGATATCCTTAAGCACCGTCTGCGCTTGTCGGGTTACGGTCAACCCGGCCACGGTAATATTCATGGATGCTCCTTTCGGTTTTGATAAAGCAACGCCACAAAGACGGGGGCGCCCACCAGCGCAGTCACCACCCCGATGGGCAGAACATGGTGCACAATCAGCGTGCGTGAGACGATATCGGCGAGGATCATAAAGTGGGCGCCGATAAGAAACGTCAGCGGGATAGATAGACGATGGCCCGGCCCACATAGCATGCGCGTTACATGGGGAATGACCAGCCCGACAAACCCCACTGCGCCCGTGGCGCTCACCAGCGTTGCGGTAACAATGGCACAGGTCAGCAATAAGACAATACGCACGGCGGTAACCGGGATCCCCAGCGTGGTGGAGACCTCATCCCCGAAGGTGAAGGTGTCCAGCGCCCGTGAAAAGAGCAATACCACCAGTAAACCCGCAAGCGTAACGGCCAGTGCCAGCAGCGCGTCAGGCCAGCGCACGCCGCTCAGACTTCCCAGCAGCCAGAACATGACGCTACGGGACTGCTCGGCATTGGCGGACGTACTGACGACGTACGCGGTCATGGCGTTGAAGAGCTGGGTGCCCGCAATGCCAGCCAGCAAAATGCGCGACGGGCTTTCACTCATCCCGTTCGTAATCACCATGATGAGCGCAAAGGCGGCGCACGAGCCGACAAACGCACCGCTGCTCACGCCAATCACGCTCCCCCCGATGCCGAGAAGCATCACGCAGACGGCCCCCAGCGATGCGCCCGCGGAAATCCCCAGCAGATAAGGCTCAGCCAGAGGGTTACGCAGGATCGACTGTAACACAAGCCCGCACAACGCCAGGCCGCCGCCGTTGCACGCGGCCATTACTGCCCGGCTCATGCGATATTGCCAGACGATACCTTCCTCCGTTTGCGGCAACGCATAAGAGGTCAAACCCAGTCCGTTGAGGATCGCTTTCCCGGTACTGGCATACGACACCGGCATATCACCGATACTGGCGGCAAAGACCAGCATCAGCGGCAGCGCCATGGCACCTGCTGCCAGTAAACCCTGCTGGCGGCGGTCAAAAGCGAAATGACTCATTGTTCATCCCGGAAAGTAGCCAGCCGATCGCTGATAAGCTCAACCGCATCGACGTTACGCAATGAAGGGTTTAACGACATCGCTGGCACCACGATGATGTGGTTGTTCCTGACCGCAGGCATGTTCTTTGTCACCGGGTCACTGCGCAAGAACGCTTTTTTTACCTCTACGTCATCGGCAGGGTAGAGCCTGCGGGACATCCCGGCGATAACAATCACGTCCGGCTGCGATCGGGCTATATGTTCCCACGTTACAGAGGGCCATTCGTCGTGAGAGTCAATAATGTTCTTCAACCCCAGCGTGCGGCTGATCCAGCCAGGCGCGCCGTAATTCCCGGCCACCCAGGGATCGCCATTCAGACGGCTGCTGGAGAACCAGAATACAACGCTAAACGGTTTCGCGGAGGCGCGCGCCTGGGCCTTTTTAATACGCTCCGCCAGCGCACGATTGAGCTGCTCACCTCGCGCGGAAACATCAAAAATCGTCGCCAGATCTGTCACTTCCCGTGTAATTTCCGCCAGTGAAAACGGCGCGCTACGTGCTCCGTCTGCGTTTGAGGTTTCCGTTACCGTTTTATCCGTGCAGTCGGCAGGGGAGATCCACGTATTAATCCCCAGCGACGCAAACTGCTCACGGGTTCCCACTTCTCCCTGCGGACCAATGTGCCAGTGATACTGTGCGAGAACGAGTTCAGGTTTCTGCCCTACCACGGCCTCAAAGGAGGGGGAATTATCCGCAAGCCTGGGGAGGTTTTTCCCGGCATCCTCCAGCGGGGCCGGGAGCTTGCCGAACCAGACTGACGTCGCGGCGATCGTTTTCTCCAGCCCCAGTGCGAGCAGTAATTCTGTTTCATGCTGACCCACGGTCACGACGCGCTGAGGAGCCTGCGTAAAGGTCTGCTTAACGCCGCAATTTTCAATCGTGAGGGGCCAGGTGGTTGCGGCGAAAGCGGCAGGCGCCATGGAGAGCAGTGAAGCCAGAAATAACCCATTTTTAAGTAACATAGAACGCAATCCGAAATTGTTATGTTATAACATAATACATATATTGTGACTGAGAGCAACACGCTCACCGTCGCTTGTTGCAGAAACGAAAGGCTGGACTATTCTCAACATACCCACCTGGCATTCGCGGGTTGCCTGAAAAATAACAAGATTTCTGACCTGGGGTAGTAAGGATGAAAAAGATCCTGCTCGCGTTTGCGTTCTGTTTTGCCGCCCTGAGCGCCTTCTCATCGTATGCCGCAGAGCCCCGCCAGGCGCCTACGGAGCAGGAGCGCGCCCGAACGGTCTACATCTTCCATCAGCCCATCGTCATGCTCCAGGCGAAATTTGGCCTGACCACGCCGGAAGAACGCGTTTTACGCATCCGCAACACCCTGCGCAATTTTACCGAGGCGGATGTGCGTGAGCCGCTCAGCATCGTCCCCGTGACCCGCTATAACCAGCAGGGACGGCTAATAGTGATGAACGGGAAACCTGTGATGCTGCTGACGGAAGGGGATTTGGACGAAGGGGACGATCTTACCCTCAATCAGGCCGCACAGCGCGTGCTGGCGCGCATGGAAGCGCAAAGGATGGCGCTGCGCGATCAATACGATACCGGCTGGCTGGCGCTGTCGACGGTAAAAACAGCCGCTGGCCTGCTGGCGCTGTTGCTGCTCTGCTACGGCGCGTGGCGATCCTGGCGCTGGTTCCGGCGCGTCTACCGTCGGCGCATTGTGGAGAACCGCAGCCGGGTGCCGCAAAGCTGGCGGCGGTACATTGGCGCCATTGAGATTCGGCTTTACGCCTTGCTGATGTTCCTGCTGGGGTTTATCGGCTTTTACGTCTGGCTGAGCTGGGCATTCAGTCTGTTTCCGTGGACGCGGGTGTGGGGCACGTCGCTGGGAGACTGGACGCTTCGCGTGGTGCAGCAAATCGCCCTGGCGATTGTCTCGGCCTTGCCGGGGCTGACGATTGTTCTGATCATTTTCCTCATTACCGCTTTTATTCTGAAGCTTCTTAAGATGGTGCTGAATCAGGTGGAGGCTGGTCGTCTGCAACTTCCCGGCGTACATCCGGAAACCGTGGGGGCCACCCGTAAGCTCATTTCCGTTGCCGTCTGGCTATTTGCTCTCTCCGCCGCCTGGCCGTTTCTTCCCGGTGCAAACTCGCTGGCGTTTAAAGGTATTAGCGTCTTCTTCGGCCTGATGTTAACGCTGGGCTCGGCGGGGGTGATGAACCATGCCATGAGCGGTCTGGTCCTGATTTACTCCCGCGCGCTGCGCAAAGGCGATGTCATTCGGGTGGCGGATAACGAAGGCAAGGTCAGTGAAATTGGCATGCTGGCGACCAAAATTTTTACCCGGGAAAATTATGTCGTTACCGTGCCCAACGCGGTGGTGGTGAGCGGTAAGATCACCAACCTGAGCGCGCTACAGCCCGATGGCAGCCTCAATCTGACGATCAGCGTCACGATCGGTTATGACACCCCGTGGCGTCAGGTGCATGCCATGCTGGAGCTGGCCGCGAAACGGGCAAAAGGGATTGACCTTTCCGAGCCGCCGCTGGTGCGCCAGTTAGGGTTAATGGACTGGTATATCGCTTACGAATTGCAGGTCCGTCTGCTGCCCGAACAGTCCCTCGCGGTTGCCCGCAATGAACTGCATAGCCAGATACAGGATGTGTTTAACGAATTTAACGTGCAGATTATGTCCCCGAATTTTGTTATGCAGCCAGAGGGTAGCGTGATGGTTGCCAAAGAGAACTGGTATACCGCGCCAGCCAAACCCCCTCAGGGCGAAAACTGATGCCCGGTTTTCCCGTGGCAAGGCAAAATGTCACAGCTTCTGATCGACGATCGCCGATTTTACACGGGTCATCGCCAGAATGTTTTTTGAGCGCATATTTAATTTCTCGAGGATCCTCACGCGGTAGGTGCTGGTCGTTTTTTGTGACAGTTGCAGCTTTTTCGCGATCTCATGGTTTTCCAAATGAAACAGCTTCAGCACGTCATATTCGCGTCGCGTAAAAGAGTGTGTTCTGAGCGCCCGGTAAAAGCGCATCAACTGTTGAAAAGGGTGAGCAGTAAAATGCATCGACGAATAGATAATATTATCGATTCTCACCGCACGGTTGGCTTCTATCTCATGCATCAGGACAATGTAATCACGCTTAACTTTTTTGACCTGCCGAATGGTTTTATTGCGTAACTTATCCTGTTCAATCGCAATGATAAAATCCATCGCCTGATCGACCCCATCAAGGTCGTGAATATCCGCGTCATCGCGAATCAAATGGGTTGATGTCAGGGCGCTTGATACACCCTGGCAAAGGTAGTAGTTATCACTGATAAATAAAAAATTCATAATCGTCGTTAAATAAAGTCATGGCTAATCTCTTATCGCAGTGATCCACGGTTAATGGGTGTTGTACGAAAAAGAGTCTAAATGACCACCTGCGAATCTAATAAACGTTATGAATGTAAAAATAAATGTTTACATTTTAGCCAGCCGATGACGAAGAAATCAGCGGGGCGGAAGGGGACGACGCAAGACGTGTAACGTTATGCAATTTCGTGCTTTACATCATGCTCAGAGATGTTTATAGTGCGCCTCACTTTGGAAGCGTGGCCGAGCGGTTGAAGGCACCGGTCTTGAAAACCGGCGACCCGAAAGGGTTCTAGAGTTCGAATCTCTACGCTTCCGCCAAATTCGAAAACCCTGCGATAGCAATATCGCAGGGTTTTTTCGTTATTCCAGCCCCAGCGTATACTGCGCGATTTTGAAGTAGATAATCAGCCCGGTCCCGTCGATTAGCGTGGCGATAAACGGTGCGGAGACCACCGCCGGATCGATTTTGCAGCGTTTCAGTACCATCGGGATCACCGACGAGACGATGGCGCTCCACAGCGTAATGCAGACCAGCGTCAGGCTGACGATGAGCGTGATTTCCATCCCAATACCCATCATCCAGGCGCGAACGCAGCCCGCCAGACCCAGCGTGGCGGCAATCATTAACGAGGTGCTGATCTCTTTGCGCAGCACGCGACCCACATCGCGAAGGTGGACTTCACCCAGCGCCATGGCGCGCACCAGCGTCGAGGTGATCTGCGTCCCGCTGTTTCCGCCGGTGCCAATCAGCAGCGGAATAAAGAACGCCAGCGCGATGGCAGATTCCAGCGCCTCTTCAAAATGCTGGATCACCGAACTGGTATACGCTTCCGCAACAAACAGCAGCAGCAGCCAGACGGAGCGTTTCTTCCACAGGCTGAAGGCGCTGGTTTCCAGATAGGGCTTCTCCAGCGGCAGCGTCGCCCCCTGAAGCTGGGCATCTTCAGTAACGTCATCTTCCAGCAGATGGGCGATTTCACGCTCGGTAAGGCAGCCCACCAGCTTGCCGTGGGTCACCACCGGCACTACATCCGCACCCGCGTGCGCCAGCAGCCCGGCGACATCCGCCCGCTCATCTTCCGGTTTGAGCTGAATAAAATCCGATATCATCAACCCCTTAACAGGCTGCACGGTATCCGTGGCCTGCAATAATTTGCGTACGGCGATTAAACCCGCGAGGCGACCGTTATCTTCGATAAAAATATGCGACGGAATATCATCATCTTTTAATTTTTCAAAGAACTGCTCGCGTGCCAGAGCTACGCATAATGAAATATCGATAACGATAAAATCGGTATTCATATATTGCGCGATGGCGCTGTCATTAAAAGCCAGGTTTTGGTTGTGAATAGCGTAAGACATAGTAAATTCCCTTTGAATAATAAAATCTCTCAGGGGCGAGCAAGACAGGGCATGTCGGAAAGGAGATCCCCACGTCCTGGGTTCAGCACTGTACACCGTATCCCACAAGGGAAGTTATACTGACAAAGCCTTGATTCGACAGTGCCTGTTTTACCCTGTGCCGGTTCTCTCGAACCCACCAGAGCGATAACGTGTATTTGTACAGGAGCCTCGCCATAACGAGATCGTTGTAAAACGAGAGGGATAATACGCCTGTTTAAATTTAGTGCTCAGAAAATTAAATAATGTTTAAGAACGGTTTAGGTAAATCTTATTAATAAAATGTTGAGGGTTTATTTAAGGTTATTCATTTTAAATGGACAATTAAATTATTAACGGGGGAGGGGAAAATGACATGGTTTGATAACCTGCTGAATCATTTTGCGCTATATCCGGCACATCTGTTTGTGCTGTTATTCGTGATGGCGCTGAGCAAATCGACGGTGCTGATCTCCTCCGTGCTGCCGCCCGCGTCGGTGATGCTGCTGGCGGGCATTACCGTCAGCCAGGGGAGCATGCATCCTGCGCTGACGTGGCTCGCCGTGGTGATGGGGGCAACGGCGGGTTCGGTGCTGAATTACCATATCGGCCAACTGATGGGGCATACCCGGATGGTCACGCGCTTCACCTCAAAGCATGCCAATAAGTTCCTGCGGGTCCAGCATCAGCTGCAAAAGAACGGGGTCATCGTGCTTTTTACGTCGCGCTTCCTGGCGGTGTTGCGTTACATCGTCCCGCTGGCGGCCGGGATGCTCAGGCTGAACGCCGTCAAGGTCTACGCCGTCAGCCTGCTTTCCGCCTGTGCGTGGGCGGCGCTGTATGTCGGCGCGGTCACCGGCATCAGCGCCTTTTGAATTACAGGCTCCCCATTCCGCCGTCCACCAGCAGTTCCGTTCCCACCGTGTAGCTCGACTCGTCGGAGGCCAGATAGAGTGCGGCTTTTGCCAGCTCGGTCGTCGAGCCCATTCTGCCCAGCGGCACCAGCTTAATGACCTCTGCCATCATCGCGTTAAGCGCCTCGTCGCTTAAGCCCGTTTTTGTAAACGCCGGGGTTTCCACCGGACCGGGACTCAGACCGTTGACGCGGATCCCGCGCGGCAGCAGCTCCGCCGACAGCGTGCGCGCCAGCGACAGCAGGGCGGCCTTGCTCGCGGCATACGCGCTGCTGGTGGGCAGGCCGATGCGCGCGCTCACGGAGCCGCAGAGGATCACCGAGGATGGGTTATTCAGCAGCGGCAGCAGCGCCTGAATTAAAAAGAACGGTCCCTTCAGGTTGATGTTCATCAGACGGTCCCAGGCCTCCTCCTGCCAGGCGTCCAGCGGCGCGTGCGTCACGTCACCGGCGTTGAGAAAGACCGCATCCAGGCGTGGCCAGCGGGCGGTGAGGGTCTCCGCCAGCGCTTTTTGCGACGAAATATCGCCTGCGTCGGTTGGGATCACCCAGGCCTTATCGCCCAGAATGCGCTCTGCTTCGGCGAGGGTATCCGGGTTGCGTCCGGTCACGGCGACGCGCGCCCCTTCGGCGATAAACGCCTGCGCGGTGGCGAGACCGATACCGCTGGTGCCGCCGGTAATCAACGTATACTTATCGGTTAAACGACCCATGTTCTTCTCCTGAAATGTCTCTGGAGAAAGCACTATAGAAACGTTAGTATCGAAAGGAAACCAGGTACCAAATGGATACTAACGAGGCAAGAGGTGTGAAATGGCAGAGCTGCTGGAAGCGTGCTGCGAAAAAAAATCTGAGGCGTATACCTGCCCGATGACGCAGTTTGTGAATCTGATTTCCGGTAAGTGGGCGATCCCCATTCTCTATCGCCTGATTGTGTTCAATACGCCCGTTCGCTTTGGCGATCTGCTGCGTGCCGCTGCCCCCATCACCCAGAAAGAGCTGACGAAGCAGCTGCGCCTGTTTGAGCAGCGCGGTCTGGTGACGCGAACGGTCTACCCGGAGATCCCGCCGCGCGTGGAGTATCAGATCACCGAGCTGGGGCTAACCCTTCAGGACGCACTCTCGCCGCTGGCCGCCTGGATGAGCGAATACGGCGACCAGCTTCAGCGTTAGGCTACTGTTTTACGTAGCGCGGATCCCCGCTTCATCGGTGAGATAGGCCACCAGAATATCGACTGCGACCCCGTAGCGCGCGTCGCGAACAATCAGCAGCGACCACCAGTCGCCGATAATATCCAGCGAACGGGCGACGGGGCAGGTGCTCTCTTCAAGGCGGGTACGTTTCACAGCGAATTCTCCGGTGGGGTATGGTTTTTTTATAAAACTCATCGGCACACGCCGTAAGCACGTTAATCATCAGTTTGAGAAATGCTTCCCGAAAAACCTGTCACGGATCTGTCACACTCAGGGCGACATTAAAAACGTGTGAGGAATTAGGGATGAGAAAAGCACTACTCGCAGTTGCCGTGGCAGGTACCCTTTCCGTGACCTTTGGCGCACAGGCGCAGGACACGCCGGACGGCTATCAGCTGGAACAGGTGCTCATCATGAGCCGCCACAACCTGCGCGCGCCGCTTGCCAATAACGGCAGCGTGCTGGAGCAGTCCACGCCGAAGCAGTGGCCGGAGTGGGACGTCCCGGGTGGACAGCTCACCACCAAAGGTGGCGTACTGGAAGTGTATATGGGTCACTATATGCGCGAGTGGCTGGCAGAGCAGGAGATGGTGAAGACGCGTGAATGCCCGCCAGCGGATACCGTCTATGCCTACGCCAACAGCCTCCAGCGCACCGTGGCGACCGCGCAGTTCTTTATCACCGGCGCGTTCCCCGGGTGCGATGTTCCTGTGCATCACCAGGAAAAAATGGGCACCATGGACCCCACCTTCAATCCGGTCATTACCGATAACTCCCCTGAGTTTCGCGAGAAAGCGCTGAAAGCGATGGAGACGGAACGGCAGAAAATGCAGCTGGATGAAAGCTACAAACTGCTGGAACAGCTTACAAACTACAGCGACTCGCCGTCCTGCAAGGAGAAAAAAGTCTGCTCCCTGACGGAGGCGAAAGATACGTTCAGCGCCGATTATGAAAAAGAGCCGGGCGTCTCCGGGCCGCTGAAGGTGGGTAACTCGCTGGTGGATGCGTTCACGTTACAGTATTACGAAGGCTTCCCGACAGACCAGGTGGCCTGGGGGGAAATCAAAACCGATCAGCAGTGGCGCGTGCTGTCGAAGCTGAAAAACGGCTATCAGGACTCGCTGTTTACGTCGACGGAGGTGGCGCAGAACGTGGCTAAACCGCTGGTTAAGTACATTGATAAAGCGCTGGTGACCGACCAGGCAAAAGCGCCAAAAATCACCCTGCTGGTGGGGCACGACTCTAACATCGCCTCGCTGCTGACCGCGCTGGACTTCAGGCCTTATCAGCTGCACGACCAGCAGGAACGAACCCCGATTGGCGGTAAAATTGTCTTCCAGCGCTGGCATGACAAAAACACTAATCAGGAGCTGATGAAAATTGAGTATGTCTACCAGAGTTCAGAGCAGTTGCGTAACGCCAGCGTACTGTCGCTGCAATCCCCTGCGCAGCGCGTGACGCTGGAGCTGAAGGGCTGTCCGGTGGATGCGAACGGCTTCTGTCCAGTCGATAAATTTAATGCGGTGATGAACAACGCGGCGAAATAGAAGAAAACCCCCGCGCGCGGGCGGGGGGAACGTTCAGACGTTTTTACGTTCGATGGTTTGCTCGCCCCAGAATAGCGAGTCTTTGTCGGTTTTTTCGAAGGCGCGAACCAGCACTTCATCGTTGCCTTCTTCCCAAATCTGCTCAGCCAGCTTTTCGTCATAATTGGCGACTTCAAAGATGGCTTCGGCAATCTCCGGAGAGGTATTGCGTAAACTTGCCCATTCGCCCACGTGGTGAGCTTTGGATTCTTGAGTTGGCATACTTGTCCTCCTGTTGGGTTAGCCGTTCAGTTTTTTGGCAAGACCCGCGACGTATTCACCCTGATAGCGGGCGATTGAAAGTTCTTCATTGCTTGGCTGACGTGAACCATCGCCACCGGCAATGGTGGTCGCACCATACGGTGTCCCGCCACGAACCTGGGAAACATCGAACAGTTCCTGCGCGCCGTAGCCAATCGGCACAATCACCATCCCATGATGGGCAAGAGTAGTCCAGGTGGAGGTGATCGTCTGCTCCTGGCCGCCGCCCGTGCCGGTAGAGCTGAACACGCTGGCCAGCTTGCCGTATAACGCGCCGGAGGCCCAGAGCCCGCCCGTCTGGTCGAGGAAGGTGCGCATCTGGCCGGACATATTGCCGAAGCGGGTCGGGGTGCCGAAGATAATGGCATCATAGTCCGCGAGCTCCTGCGGGGTGGCGACCGGGGCGTTTTGTGTTTTCCCCCCGGCTTTGGCGAAGGCTTCCGCCTGCATGGTTTCCGGTACGCGTTTAACCACGACCTCAACGCCGTCTACTCTGTTTGCGCCTTCTGCTACTGCGTGAGCCATGGTTTCAATGTGTCCATACATGGAATAATAGAGCACCAGAACTTTTGCCATTTTGCATCACTCCTCGTTGGTTTTTCTTACAGCGGATCGCTGCGTTCCTTTAAAGATATGACATCACAGCCAGACTGCAAAAATGAACGGCATTTCTTTGATATATAACAATATCTTTTGGTTACGCGCCTTGTAGCAAAATGAAACAACTTTCGCGGCGCGGATTTTTCAAAATATAAGAATGGCTTATGAATAACTTCCCCGATATTTCATACGAAAGGCTGAGATCATGTTGCAGAATATTACCTCTCGCTTGCCGGATAGCCGCATTACACTAAGCTTAGTTTCACGCGGCACAGATAAAGGCACTGTCCTTGAGCCGCGAGGTGAAAGAATCCTCTTTTACTGAATGCAATATGATGTCTAATGTTTCACACTCTGGAGGTTAGAGATGGCAAACCATCGTGGTGGTTCAGGTAATTTCGCTGAAGACCGTGAAAGAGCATCAGAAGCAGGTCGTAAAGGTGGCCAGTCTAGCGGGGGCAACTTCAAAAACGACCCTCAGCGCGCATCAGAGGCTGGTAAAAAAGGGGGTAAAAATAGCCACGGCAGCAATAAGTAGTACGCCGGGTTAACGCCCTGCCGCCGGGTTTCCCGGCGGTTTTTTTATGTCAGCTACATTGAACTGTCATCAAAGGCATCGCACACTACAGGATTAATTCTTCGTGCTGGTGTCCCATGTCCGTTTCCCGTTTTACCTTCTCCATTAAGCCTCAGGAAGCGATCCTGATTTTGATCACCATGTTCTGGGGCGGAACCTTTCTTGCCGTTCAGTACGCGGTCACGATGAGCGATCCGTTTTTCTTTGTAGGGCTGCGCTTTGCAACCGCGGCGATTGCCGTGGCGCTTATTTCGCTGAAAACCCTGCGCGGATTGACCCTGAGAGAGCTTAAGGCGGGTGTCGCCATTGGTGTGGCGATTGCCATGGGCTACAGCCTGCAAACGTGGGGGCTCCAGTCTATCTCCAGCAGTAAATCCGCCTTCATCACTGCCATGTACGTACCGCTGGTGCCGCTGTTGCAGTGGCTGTGCCTCGGCAGAATGCCGGGGCTGATGTCGTGCATTGGCATCGTGCTGGCGTTCATCGGTCTTATTTTATTAGCCGGGCCGGAAAATAATCTGCTGGCGCTGGGGCCGGGGGAGATCATCACTCTGGTGGGGGCCGTTGCCATTGCGGCAGAAATTATTCTGATTAGCGCCTGGGCAGGAAAAGTGGACGTCAAGCGGGTGACGGTGGTGCAGCTTACCACCGCGTCGCTGGTGGCGTTCGCGACGATGGTGCCAGCAGGGGAGTCCGTCCCGCCGATGTCTACCGGGCTTATCGTCGTGGCGCTGGGGCTGGGCATTTTCAGCGCCATTATCCAGGTCACCATGAACTGGGCGCAGCGCAGCGTATCCCCGACACGGGCGACGGTCATTTATACCGGTGAACCGGTGTGGGCGGGTATTTTCGGGCGACTCGCCGGGGAGCGTCTGACGCTGCTGGCGCTGGTAGGTGCGGCGTTTATTGTTCTCGGCGTGCTGGTGAGTGAGTTAAAGCTCAGAAAGCGTCGGAATGCGGTGAACGATTTAACGGCCGAATAAGCTTTTGATTGAAATAAAGGGCAGGTTTAACTACGATGTGTACGGATGAAAACCGTACACGATAAATGAAACCATGCCAGCACTCAAAAAACAGCGTATCGATCTTCGCCTGTCGGACGAAGACAAAACAATGATTGAAGAAGCGGCAGCGATGACCAACCAAACGATCACCCAGTTTATGGTGAACAGTGCGTCAGAGCGTGCTGCCGAAGTCATCGAACAGCATCGGCGTCTCGTATTAAACGAAGCCTCATGGATTGCCGTTATGGATGCCATCGACAATCCGCCAGAGCCAAATGAACGCCTGAAGCGAGCGGCGAAACGTCTTCGAAACATGGAGTGAAGCGTCGTGGCAAATCTCACGATCGAAATGTTATCAGAGGGAACCGATTACGATTTCGGCGATTTCGATTGTGGTGAACCCTCGCTAAATGCCTTCCTTACCGAGCACCTGGTACGTCAGCACGGCGGGCGTATTTTACGCGGCTACCTGCTTAAAGAACGCGACCATCCGCGTGTCCTGGGCTATTACACACTCTCGGGAAGTTGCTTTGAAAAAGCGATGCTTCCTTCAAAGACTCAGCAGCGCCGCATCCCATACAGCAACGTCCCCAGCGTGACGCTGGGGCGTCTGGCTGTCCATAAAGAACTCCAGGGAAACGAGTGGGGAACAACGCTTGTCACACACGCTATGCGCGTTGTTTATCTGGCCTCGCAGGCTGTTGGCGTCCACGGAATTTTTGTGGATGCGCTTAACGAACGGGCCAAACGATTTTATCTGAAGCTGGGGTTTATCCCGCTGGCAGGTGAAAACAGCAGTTCGCTGTTCTTCCCCACGCAATCTATAGAACGACTGTTTGAGCAGGCGTGATCGCTCTTAAGGAACATGCAGGTCGGGTAAGGCGTCGCCGTTACCCGACGTGTTGATTTCACGGATCCTGAGTCACCACGGCGCCCTGCGGCGCGGCAGCCATCCGGCGGCTCAGCAGGGCGTTGAGCAGGATCGCGCCGAAGGTCGCCGTGCCAATCCCGCCCACCGTAAACCCGCCCAGCGTCAGGGCGAAATCACCCGCCCCCAGCACCAGCGTTACCGCCACCATGATCAGGTTACCGTTCTGGCTCAGATCAACATGATTCTGCACCCAGATACGTGCCCCTGCCACGGCAATCAGACCAAATACCACAATCGAGGCGCCGCCAATCACGGGGGCCGGGATGGTGTGGATCAATGCGCCGAATTTTGGGGAAAAGCCGAGCAGCATCGCCATCACCGCCGCCGCCACGAAGACCAGCGTCGAATAGACTTTGGTCACTGCCATCACGCCGATGTTTTCCGCGTAGGTCGTCACGCCGCTGCCGCCGACCGAGCCGGATAGCATGGTCGCCAGACCGTCTCCCACAAACGCCCGCCCCATATACGGATCCATATTGCACCCGGTCATTCCCGCTACGGCTTTCAGGTGGCCCAGGTTTTCAGCCACCAGAATCACCGCGACAGGCGCGATGAGCATCATCGCCTGAGCGTTAAAGGTGGGGGAGGTCATCTGCGGCAGGCCGAACCAGGCGGCCTGGTGAATCAGTGTGAAATCAACCGGTTTGCCGAGACCGAACACGTTCGCCAGCAGCGCGTAGACCAGACAGGCCGCAATCAGCCCGACCAGGATCAGCAGCCGTTGGATCATGCCGCGCGTAAAGACCGCCACCACGCCGATGCACAGCACCGTTATCACCGCCATCCAGCTTTCAAATGGTGAGCCGGAAACGCTCTTCACCGCAATCGGCGCGAGGTTCAGGCCTATCGCCATCACCACCGCCCCGGTGACGACGGGGGGCATCATCCGCTCGATCCAGCGCGTGCCGACTTTCATCACCACCAGACCGGTCAGGGTGTAGACCAGCCCACAGGCGATAATGCCGCCGAGGGCCACGCTCAGGTTGGGGTTAATACCCTGACCGTTAAACCCGGTCGCTGCAATGACCACCCCCACGAAGGCGGCGCTGGAGCCCAGATAGCTGGGCACACGCCCGCCGGTGACAAAAAAGAACAGCAGGGTACCCATACCCGACATCAAAATGGCGAGGTTAGGATCCAGCCCCATCAGCATGGGCATCAGCACCGTCGCACCAAACATCGCGACCGCATGCTGCACGCCCATCACCATGGTCTGCCCGAGCGGGAGCCTTTCATCCGGCGCGACCACGCCTTCTTCTGTGGAGGTCGATTTCAACTGCCAGTGGGGAAGTCCGAACATGATCTGTCTCCTGAATGCGGATTAACAGGCGGGTCGCATAAGCGCGTGATAGCCGCGGTCGAACCACACCAGCCCTTGCGGCGCCGGGTGGCGTACGATGGATACAATGTCGCAAAACAGAATGTCGTGAGTGCCAACGCTCACCACCTGGCTGATACGGCAGTCGAACGAGGCCAGCGCATTTTCCAGACGCGGGCAGCCCGTGTCGCCTGTCTGCCAGCGGGCAGCGGCAAAGCGGTCCGCCATCGGCGTTTTCCCGCCAAACAGGTTGGATAAAGGCTCCTGTCCGGCACTCAGCGTGTTAACGCACAGGGTGCGGTTCTCGCTGAAAATCGGCCAGACCGACGCGCCGCGGTTCAGGCACACCAGCAGGGTAGGCGGGGAATCCGTGACGCTGCATACCGCGCTGGCGGTGAAGCCCGCCAGGCCTGCCGGGCCGTCGGTGGTAATGATATTGACCGCTGCGCCGACGCAGGCCATAGCGTCGCGAAAGGTTTGTTTATCCGGTGTCATCACGTTCGCTCCTTACGCCAGCCCGCAGGCATCGTCAAAGGCCAGACGCGGCAGGCGTCCGTACAGTTTGGTCGTATCGCCATAGCCGATGTTAATCAGCAGATTGCTTTTGAGTAGCGTGCCCGTGAAAAAGGCCGCGTCCACTTTTTCCCGGTCAAAACCCGACATCGGCCCGGTGTCCAGCCCGAGCGCGCGGCAGGCGAAAATCAGGTACGCGGCCTGCATTGAGCTGTTGCGAAAGGCGGTCTCTTCCGCCAGCGCGGGGCTTGCGGTAAACCAGCTTCTGGCATCGCCGTGCGGGAACAGTTCAGGCAGGCGCTCATAAAACTCGCTGTCCCAGGCGACAATCGCCGTGACCGGGGCAGTGAGCGTTTTCTCAAGGTTGCCGCTGGAGAGCGCCGGGCGCAGCTTCTCTTTTCCTTCCGGGCTTCGCACAAACACAATGCGCGCCGGGGAGCAGTTGGCGGATGTCGGCCCCCATTTCATCAGGTCATAAATCTCGCGCAGCGTCTCGTCACTGACCGATATATCCAGCCAGCCGTTATGGGTACGTGCGCCGGTAAACAGCGTTTCCAGCGCGGCGGGCGTGATGGCTTCGCTCATTCAAGCTCCTTACAAAGCGGGTTCTGGGCTGTGCAGCAGGCTGGCAAGCCCGTTCAGCAGCAGAGTGTTAAAGATGTCCGGCACGGTCACGTTGCAGGCATGCCCGCCCTGGCGCATGACCGTTTTGCGGGCGTGCGGGAGGGCGGCGTGCAGTTCAGCGGAGCAGACGGACGGCACCAGCAGATCGTCGGTGGAACAGATAATCTGTACGGGGCAGCGAACGCGTGCAGCGTGGCGGCTGAAATCGGCCTGCTTCAGGGCATGCAGCCTGCGCAGCAGATTGGCTTTGCCCTGAAAATGGGCCAGCGCCAGCGCCTCCTCGGCCTCAAGCCGCGGGGCGCGGGCGGCCATCCAGTCTGCCGGGTAGAGGAACAGCGGCTGTGCCTCTACCCACGCCTGCGCGCCGCCCGCATGCAGCAGGCGTTCGCGAACGTCAAAACAGCGGCGGGTATGGGCATTGAGGGTCAGCCAGCCGTTGACGCAGACCAGCGCGGTGAGGGCGTCGGGCTTATCGATGGCCAGCCGCAGGCCGACCAGCGCCCCCAGCGCGTGGCCGACCACGCAGTAACGGGCGATCCCGGCCTCGGCTAACGCCAGCGCAAGCTCGTCGGCCATGTGTGCGAGGGTGTAGTCTTCCGGCAGGGTATCCGGGTTATTCCCCGTGCCCCGCTGGTCGTAGCACACCACCTGATACTCCTGCCCCAGCACGGCGAGCTGGGGCAGCCAGTAGCTGCCGCTGCCGCCGAGCCCGGCAATCAGTACCACCACGGGCGCGCCCGCAAAGGGGGGCGGTGAAATGGACAGTTTCATGGCCGCCTCACTTCGCAATGTGCGCAACGGTGGCAATTTCAACCAGCGCTTCGGGCTTTACCAGCCCGCACTGGATGCAAAACCGCGCCGGTTTATCGCCGGGGAAAAACTCCGCGTAAATCTCGTTAATCGCGGCGTAGTTTTTCCAGTCGGTGATAAAGATGCTGTTGAAGGTCACGTCCTCCATCGTCCCACCCGCCGTTTCGATCACGGTTTTGATTGTCTCCAGCACGTGGCGGGTTTGCGCCTTTGGGTCATCGATAAACACCACGTTGTTGTCTTTATCAAACGGCAGCGTGCCCGAGACATACACCACGCCGTCGGCGAGGGTGCCGGGGACAAACGGGGCAATCGGGGTGCTGGTGCCCGGCGGAATAATCACGGATTTCGGCATAGCGGTTCTCCTCAGGCGATGCGGGCGAGCGGGGGATCCAGCGCGTCGCAGAAATCATTGACGTTACTGACCCAGCCAAAAAAGGTTTCGATATTGAACAGGGCGGCTTTCTGGGCAAAATCCGGCCCGGCCTGATGGGTGGCATCCTCCAGTACCACCCCAAAATACTCGAGGAAAAAGCCGTCGCGCAGGGTCGACTCCACGCACACGTTGGTGGCTATGCCCGTAAAGACCAGATGACGAATGCCCCGGCTGCGCAGCAGGCTGTCGAGCGGGGTATTGAAAAAGCCGCTGTAGCGCGGTTTCGGCAGCACGATATCGCCGGGTTCCGGTACCAGCTCATCCACCAGCTGATAATCCCAGCCGCCTTTCGCCAGCAGCGTGCCCTGGAGTTCGGGCCGTTGACGCATGGTTTTCAGGGCGTTGGATTTGTGAAAGTTGGGGGAACCGGGACCGCCAGCCTCGACGTACTGGTCGTCCCAGCCGTTCTGGAACCAGATGATCAGCATGCCCGCAGCACGCGCGGCGCTCACGGCGGTTTTGATGTTCTCAATCACCGGCTGCGTGGTGGAGACGTCAAACCCGGCCAGATCCAGATACCCGCCTTTACTGGCATAGGCGTTTTGCATATCCACCACGATCAGCGCGCTGCGCTGCGCGTCAAAGGTAAGGGCTTCCGGGCGAGCGTTGAGGGTCGTCATTACGCCACCTCCTTCGTCACGGCAGGGATGTGGGCGCGGCACTGCATCAGCGGCTGAATGCGCTCGCCGAAGGTTTCCACGCCGGTGAGAAAATCATCGAAGGTCAGCAGCACGCCTTCGGCGCCGGGCACGGCAGCCACTTCGTCGAGCATTCTGGCGACGCTGGCATACGAGCCAACCAGGGTGCCCATGTTGATATTGACGGCAGACGTCGGGTCGGCCATCTGGCGCACATTGGTGTCCGCGCCGGAGCGGGTATCCTTCTGGCTCTGCTCGGTAAGCCAGCTCAGCGCGTCGTCATCCGCGCCGTCCTTGTATCGTTCCCATTTGGCGCGCGCGGCGTCGTCGGTTTCGTCGGCGATCACCATAAACAGCACATAGGAGCCCACGTCGCGCCCGGTTTTGTCGGCGGCCGCTTTCATGCGTGCCGCGGTGGGCGCGAAGGCGGCCGGGGTGTTAACGCCTTTGCCGAAGCAGAAGTTGAAGTCGGCGTATTTCGCGGAAAATTCCATTCCCGCGTCGCTCTGCCCGGCGCATATCACCTTCATCGGCACCGACGGCTGCGGGCTGACGCGGCAGTCGTTCATGGTGAAGAAGTCGCCTTTGAAATCGCTTTTGCCGGTGCCCCACAGATCGCGCAGCACCTGCACATATTCAGTCAGGTAGTCGTAGCGACGGGAGAAGTAATCGTCCCCCGGCCAGATCCCCATCTGCTCGTACTCCGGCTTTTGCCAGCCGGTGACCAGGTTAACGCCAAAGCGCCCGCCGGAGATGGAGTCGATGGTGGAGGCCATCCGCGCCACGATTGCCGGGGGAAGGGTAAGGGTGGCGGCGGTGGCGTAAATCTGGATGCGCGAGGTTACCGCCGCCAGGCCCGCCATCAGGGTGAAAGACTCCAGGTTGTGGTCCCAGAATTCGGTCTTACCGCCGAAACCGCGCAGCTTGATCATCGAGAGCGCAAAGTCGAAGTGGTAGTGCTCCGCTTTCTGCACGATGGCTTTATTCAGCTCAAAGGTCGGCATGTATTGCGGGGCAGTGGTCGAGATAAGCCAGCCGTTGTTGCCGATCGGTACAAATACGCCAATTTTCATCACGAACCTCTCTTCATCTCTGTGTGGGTGAAAGTCAGACGTGGCGCTGCATCCTGCATATCCTGTTCAGCCTCGTGAAAAGGGTTTTGCAAAGGGGATGCCAGTTTTTAAAAGGGCTTTATTGTTAATGTGTTAACGCAAGGTTGGTGAATAGAGTGCAAATAAAGTGGACTAAATGGTCAAAATAGATGCACGCAAACAGGCAACGGTGCGCGATGGCGGTGCAGGGGCGGTAAGGGATTGGGGAGCGGGTCGTCCGCATTGAGCAAAAAGCAAAAGTTAGTAATCGCTCTCGTTGCTGATGAGGGCCGCACCCGTGGCAGGATAAAAGGTGTTGTTATTCAATCTATCCAGGGTACAGATTCTCCAATATAAGTGTGTGTGTGCAGCAGCGGCAAGCCACCTTAACATCCTTTATCGTGATTGAAGTATTTACCTCTTGCAGAATTCCATTCTCATCAACAAACAGACCCGGATAAAAACTGCTTTCGCCAATGCAGAATAAATCCCTTCGCTGATGCTCATGTAGCGCGACCAACCAGAATACAGGCTCGGTGGTATCAAGACGTACACATACTTCGCTGAATATTTCATTCCACGATTTGCCAATCTTTTTGATCAGAAAATAAAACAATGGTGTGTAGTCTCGGCCATGCTTCTGTCCGCCATGTATTGACTCGCGCTTGGCCAGTAGTTCATCCCCGACTCTTTTACGATTACGTTCCCAGCAATATTCAGCACCTGGATTATTAGAATGGTGCCGCGTAGTTGTGTTGACGCTGCAATACAGTTTACGAGGCTTATTCTGTTTATGAGTACGCATAATCCGATCCCGTGCATCCTTTATTCTATGAGTTAGTAACTCCTGCCGGAGCTAGATTTAATAGTTGGAGACTGCATAAAAAATTGCCGTGTTTAAAGGTAACCTCATTTTGCTGAAATACCCTCCCATTGACAACAACTAAAAGCCCGCTGCTGGCTGCGAATTCAACGGTTCGGAGCAATCACCAGCTTGGACGTTCAGGTTGTTCTGTCCAATTTCAGGTAATGGGAAATTCACCATGTAAATATATTTCACAAATCCATGTATCATGTGTATGAATTGTTTTCATGACCTGTTTCTTCTATAATTTGTGCCAGGACATAAACATCAAACATAATTTAGGTCGCAAAGATATGTATAAATGCCTCAGGTTGCCTTTTGACAAAGTAAAAATCGACAGAATGTGTGATGAGAAAGGTAACAATGCCTCATACGTAAGAATCACCTACAATGAGTTCTACTATTATTTAAGTTACTACGATCTGAGACCAGTCACACCAAATTTTAATTCCATTGAATGCATTCCCAAAAACAGCGATCTTTATATCATTGTATATAAAATATCACCTAATAGCTATAGGATATGCTGGCTAGGAGATTGCGATTGCATCGAGTTCAGAATGATGGACACTGAAAGAAATCGTGGTAAATCTGCATCTTTAGCTGTATTGCTTGGTCTGATTTTATGTACACTTTCTATAGGTGCGTATTACTCATCTAGCACTGATATATTTGTATGTTATGTCCCATTTTTATTACTAAGTTTGTTTGGTTTTATCCTGACACTCCTTAATTTTTGTCATACATACTCAGATGAATTCATTCAATTTCGAGATTTGATGCGAAAAAACCTTATGCAAGAAAAAGATTTATTTTCCTCTGTTACAAACTTATCAAAAAGTTGCCAGCATAAACAAGATTACGAGCTAAACCTAAGATTACCTAAGGAACTCAACCGAAGAATAGTTACAATAGACTCTGTATACCGGGAGAGAAGAAAAGTAACTGTATACGAGCCCAATACTGGTTCAGATTTGTCTTATAGTACAAGTTATACAAAATGCATGGTGAATATGGTTTGTGATGGAGAAAAATTTACATTTGAGTATAAGGAGGCTTCTGGTGATCCAGCTCCATTTATTGCAAAGGGCGATAAAGCCAAACTATATTGGTATGGACCGGAACACGAAGTAATTCCTAGTGATCGCGAAGATGTTACCTATGGAACACGACTTATCTGTTTACATAATATAACAACGGATAACTTTTATGAAAGTCGCATGTGTAATGAACCGGGTAATGTTTTCAAACTATCGCAGAAGGGAGGGCGGGATATTTATAACCACTACTCGCAATGTTGATTAAAAAATCATCTATCATGCGATCCCACTAGATGCACTCCCAATAAGAGCTGGATGCAGCCATCGAGCCGCACCAGCCGTCTTTTCTTCACTCTTTTAATTCTCCGCAATCACTTGGACATACAGCATTTTATATCCACTGGGACTGATAACATATCAGTTCAAAAATATCCTATATAAAACAACTGCAACTAAACAAATAAATGCTGCTAGTGAGATTTTCCCAAGACCGGACTCGTATTTTAAAACCATAAAAACCAAAAGAAGAAAAGCCAGAGCAGGCAGTCTCCATACCACAAAAAACACCGTTAATTTTGGCATCATTGATTATACATCACTGATCCTTTCATTGTAATATCTGCTTCCTCGGGATGCTCAGACTGTTCTGTCTATATCCGTCAGGGCATGGGAGGCATTTAACGACGAAACTCCCGCAGCGTTAGCGAAGACAAAAAATGAGCTACGACTTCAGCCATAATAATCCCCCATACTGCAAAACTGGGTTTTCTACCGTGGTGCTTCGTGGGCCAATTTTCTGGGATTCAGACCCGGAACGCGCCATTTCAGCAATATTTCAGACCAGTTTTGTTGTAATCTAAAGCAGTCAGCTCTCGATCTTCCAGGATAAGTATCGCCTGTGTCCTTTTCCGTGTCACCCTGACAAACAGGAAGTTCCGTCCATTTATGTAAAATAACAGCCGATACACCTTCAGAAATCACGGTAGTTGACCGGCTGCTATGAGCAGAGGAACGGAAATACAGGAAATGATGTAAGCGCTTTTCATGATACAGAGAAAGTAATTATGCCAAACGCATTAATTGACCAACGCTTTTACTGAACTGATACCACCCGTCAGACGATCCTGCCTGAATATTTGCGCAGGATCGTCTATCAGCATTGGGGAAGTATATTAGCGACTATCGCGTCTCGTGTTAAACCGCCTCTATATTGTACCCATCAGGATCAAGGATGAACGCGGCGTAATATCCAGGGTGATAATGGGGCCTGTAACCCGGCGCACCATTATCTTTTCCACCTGCCTGGAGGGCGACACGGTGGAATGCCTCAACATCCTCTTTGTTTTTTGCATTGAAGGCAAGATGCATTCGGGGTGTGGAGGGAGTTCCCTGTGTTAACCAGAACGCACCGCCAGGATCTTGCCCTTCATCGAGTTGGGCGGGACCAAAACCTACCGCCTTGCCCGGAAATTCAAGCCGGATAACATGACCAAGACTGGCAAGAACATTTGTGTAACATTACTTACTGTCTTCAAGATTTATGACGTTGAATCCGGTGTGGTCAATCATTTTTTACTCTCGTCAGCAAAGAAGAATAACAGTAAAACATTAAACCATCGGGTGAGGTTGGATTTGGTATAAGAATTGGTGATTGCGTCTGTTCTTTACCTGTGTGAAACGATCTCTCCCAGAGCTGGTATGTTTGTTCTCTATTGATTCTCGCGCTGATATTTGTAAGGTCCACTCCTGACACGATGCAGCCAGCACCGAAGGTCCGCTGTGAGCGAAAATCAGACGTTATATACACATCCCCATTATCTTGAGTATGCTCCGCTGTGACTCTGTTTCGAAAACGATGTCGCTGATGTATTGCATTCCCTGCTTTTTATAGAATCTATGAGCATGTTCGTTTTGCTCGAGAACCTCCAACCATAAAAATTTTTTTCCATCACTTCGGGCAAGATCTATGACTTTTTTAAACATTAATTGACCGTAATGCTGATTCGTTTTAGTTGGGGCAAGGTAGAGTTTGTCAAGAAGAACACCACTAATGTCTGTATTAGGGGTAGTCGCTTGCCATGTCAGCTTCGCAAAACTAATCGGCTGATCTATTTCCGCTATATACCAGCTTATGTTTTGTCATTAATATTCTGCTCAATAACAGGAAGAGAATATTCACATTCCAAATAATTATACAATCCTGATTCTGACTGCCACATATGCTTAAAGTGCGCTGGATAGATGCGATAGCCAAGCTCTTTTAGTAATACTGAATCGGCTAATGTTGCTTGTCGTATGACTAAAGGCATGGGAAAAGCCCTTACTTAACGAGAAAAAAGTGATATCAAATTTGTAATATAAGTGGGCTGTTAAGTCTACCTGTCCGTACATTTTCCTTTTTGATTTGGTGCAGCCCCGCTCCCCAAAATGTCGAGAGAAAGCAGGGCTTTTGCTATGCTATGGCAAACCAATAAGGAGAGCGAAAATGACACAAGGCGCAGTGAAAACACCCGGTAAACGTTCGCAGGCGGTGAGCGCCAAGAAACAGGCGATCCTCAGCGCCGCGCTGGAGACATTTTCGCAGTTTGGTATTCACGGTACGCGCCTTGAGCAGGTGGCGGAGCAGGCCGGGGTGTCCAAGACCAATCTGCTCTACTACTACCCGTCGAAAGAGGCGCTGTATGTGGCGGTGATGCAGCAGATCCTGGATATCTGGCTCGCACCACTTAAAGCATTTCGCGAAGAGCTGGCCCCGCTGGTGGCGATAGAGGAGTACATACGCCTGAAGCTGGAGGTATCGCGTGATTACCCGCAGGCATCAAGGCTGTTCTGCCTGGAGATGTTGCAGGGCGCGCCGCTGTTGCAGGCGGAGCTGACCGGCGATTTAAAGCAGCTGGTGGACGATAAATCGGCCATTATTGCCGGATGGGTCGCCAGCGGAAAACTGGCGCCCGTCGATCCGCATCATCTGATCTTCATGATTTGGGCCTCAACCCAGCACTACGCTGACTTCGCGGCCCAGGTCGAGGCGGTGACCGGTAAAACGCTCCAGGACGAGGCGTTTTTCCAGAGTACGCTGGATAACGTGCAGCGGATGATTATCGAAGGGATCCGTGTGCGCTAATCAGCCGGTTGGAAAGGGCAGCTTAAATTGCCCTCTTCACACTGCATCAACGAGGCCAGAAAGGCTTCGCGCTCCGCTGTTTTCTCCGTCAGGCACTGGTTGATAATCATCGGCTGAATAGTGCCACCTTCGGTTCCTGAACCCATCAATTTACAGTCTGCGTCACGCAGGGCGATCCACGCCTGCTGCGCCTTTTTCAGCAGGTCGCGCTGAGGGGCTGCCGCGCGTTTGATGGCGGCCTGGTACGTCTGGTTGAGCTTTTTATCCGCAGCCTGGTACTGCTCTGCCGCACAGGCACTGAGTTCTGTCTGGGTGGTCGCTTTGTCGCACTCGTCGGCCAGCGCGCTGGCGCTGAGCAGCAGTGCTGCGCCTGCGATAAGATATCGTTTCATACACTCCCCAATAAAATAAGGCTCCGTCTCCGGAGCCTTATTAGCACAGCGTTAGCCGATTGTCATCAGGCTGGCGTTACCGCCCGCCGCCGCGGTGTTAACGCTGAGCGAGCGCTCAACGTACAGGCGCTCCAGCAGCAGGTTGGTCTCCCCGCGGGCGAAGCCCTGCACCGAGACAATCGCGCCGCTGCGGGCCGCCACCTGCTCGCACAGTTCGCGCAGCTGGTCGGAATCACCGTGGTAGATCACCGCGTCAAACGGCTGGGTCAGCAGGGCATCGGCCTTCGCAAAGCGAATGCGGGCCGAGACCGCTTTTGGCAACTGTTTGGCGAGGTCGCGATGCAGGGCATCTTCCGGCCACAGCACCTCACAGCCCGTTGCCGTTGCGGCTGCCAGCTGCACCAGTGCATCCTCCTCGTTATCCGCCACGCACAGCACACGCTCGCGCGGCATCAGCGTCCAGGTGTTGCGCTCACCGGTTGGACCCGGCAGCAGACGCTGTGTTCCCGCCTGCGCCAGCTCGCCGTACTGCTGTGCAATCGCATGCAGCTCGGGACGATTTTCAGCCCACTTAATCAGCGCGTCCAGCGGCTGGGTCAGCACGGCTTTCACCTGCGCATCTACCGGATATTCCGCGTCCTGACGCGCCAGCGTCACGCCCAGCGCATTTTCCGGACGGTTTGCCAGCAGGCGGTACAGATAGAGCGGACCGCCCGCTTTCGGGCCGGTGCCGGAGAGACCTTCACCGCCGAACGGCTGCACGCCCACGACCGCGCCAACCATGTTGCGGTTGACGTACAGGTTGCCGACTTTAGCATTGCCGGTCACCTGGGCAATGGTTTCGTCGATACGGGTATGCACGCCAAGCGTCAGGCCGTAACCCGAAGCGTTGATCTGATCGATCAGCTCGTTGAGGTTGTTACGGTTGTAGCGCACCACGTGCAGTACCGGACCGAAGACCTCTTTTTTCAGCTCGTCGAAGCTTGCCAGCTCAATCAGCGTTGGCGGCACGAAGGTGCCGGTCTGCCACTCGCGGGCATCTTCGCTGTTCTCGCGCACCGCCTGGAACACCGGACGGCCTTTGGCACGCATGGTCTGAATGTGGTTTTCAATGTTGGCTTTGGCTTCCGCGTCGATGACCGGCCCGATGTCGGTGGTGAGACGGCCCGGGTTGCCCATGCGGCATTCCGCCATCGCACCGCGCAGCATCTTCAGCGTGTGGTCAGCCACGTCATCCTGTAAGCACAGTACGCGCAGGGCGGAACAGCGTTGGCCCGCGCTGTCGAAGGCAGAGGCCAGCACGTCAACGACGACCTGCTCGGTGAGCGCGGAGGAGTCCACGATCATGGCGTTCATGCCGCCGGTTTCAGCGATCAGCGGGGTAGGACGGCCCTGCGCATCCAGACGGGTGGCGATGTTGCGTTGTAGCAGGGAGGCCACTTCGGTAGAACCGGTAAACATCACGCCGCGTACGCGGTTATCGGAGGTCAGTTTGGCCCCGACCGTTTCACCGCGCCCTGGCAGCAGCTGCACCACGCCCGCCGGTACGCCCGCTTCCAGCAGAATGTTAATGCCCTGGGCGGCGATCAGCGGGGTCTGCTCTGCCGGTTTTGCCAGCACGCTGTTGCCTGCGGCCAGCGCCGCGGCAATCTGGCCGGTGAAGATCGCCAGCGGGAAGTTCCACGGGCTGATACACACCACCGGGCCGAGCGGACGGTGGGTTTCGTTGTCGAAATCATCGCGCACCTGACCGGCGTAGTAGTGCAGGAAGTCGACCGCCTCGCGCACTTCGGCGATGGCGTTGCTGAAGGTTTTACCCGCTTCACGCACCAGAATGCCGATAAGCTGCTGCATCTGATCTTCCATCAGCACCGCCGCGCGTTCCAGAATGGCGGCACGCTCCTGCGGCGGGGTGGCAAACCAGATTGGCGCGTTGTTCACCGCGCTCTCCAGGGCCTGCTCCACTTCCGTTTCCGTGGCTTCGCGCACGTAGCCGACGATATCCTTCGGCTCTGCCGGGTTGATCACCGGCTGCATTTCACCGTCCTCAACGGACTGCTCAAGGATCGGCCTGGCCTGCCACTTCTGCAATGCGCTGTTTAGCAGGGCAGAAGAGAGCGACGCCAGACGGTGTTCGTTGGCGAGATCCAGACCCGCCGAGTTGACGCGACCTGCACCATACAGCTCGCGCGGCAGGGCAATCTTCGGATGCGGCAGACCAATCTGGCCTTCCTGCGCCGCCATCTTCTCAACGGCCTGTACCGGATCGGCCACCAGTTCGTCCAGCGGCAGGGTGGTATCGGCGATGCGGTTAACGAAGGAGGTGTTCGCCCCGTTCTCCAGCAGACGACGCACCAGGTAGGCCAGCAGGGTTTCGTGGGTACCTACCGGGGCATAGATTCGGCACGGACGGTTCAGCTTGCCGTCGGCCACTTTACCGGTCACTTGCTCGTACAGCGGTTCACCCATGCCGTGCAGGCACTGGAACTCGTACTGGCCCGGATAGTAGTTCTGACCCGCGAGGCTGTAGATCGCCGCCAGGGTGTGGGCGTTGTGGGTGGCGAACTGAGGATAAATCAGGTTCGGCACGCCGAGCAGTTTTTTCGCGCAGGCGAGGTAAGAGACGTCGGTATAGACCTTGCGGGTATAGACCGGATAACCTTCCAGACCTTCCATCTGGGCGCGTTTGATTTCGCTGTCCCAGTAGGCGCCCTTCACCAGACGGATCATCAGGCGGCGACGGCTGCGGCTGGCCAGGTCAATCAGGTAATCAATGACGAACGGACAGCGTTTCTGGTAGGCCTGGATAACGAAACCAATCCCGTTCCAGCCCGCCAGCTCCGGCTCGAAGCACAGTTTTTCCAGCAGGTCGAGGGAGATCTCCAGACGGTCCGCCTCTTCGGCGTCGATGTTGATGCCGATGTCATACTGGCGCGCCAGCAGGGTCAGGGACTTCAGGCGCGGGTAGAGTTCTTCCATCACCCGGTCGTACTGCGCACGGCTGTAGCGCGGGTGCAGGGCGGAAAGCTTGATAGAGATGCCCGGACCTTCATAAATACCGCGACCGTTGGACGCTTTACCGATGGCGTGGATCGCCTGCTGGTAAGAGACCATGTAGGCCTGCGCGTCGGCGGCGGTCAGCGCCGCTTCACCCAGCATGTCGTAGGAGTAGCGGAAGCCTTTGTCTTCCAGCTTGCGGGCGTTCGCCAGCGCTTCGGCAATGGTTTCCCCGGTGACGAACTGCTCGCCCATCAGGCGCATCGCCATGTCCACGCCCTTGCGGATCAGCGGCTCGCCGCTCTTGCCGATGATGCGGTTCAGAGAGCGCGACAGGTTGGCTTCGTTATGGGTGGAGACCAGCTTGCCGGTAAACAGCAGGCCCCAGGTGGCGGCGTTAACGAACAGGGACGGACTGCGGCCAATGTGGGAGTGCCAGTTGCCGTTACTGATTTTGTCGCGGATCAGGGCATCGCGGGTGGCTTTATCCGGAATACGCAGCAGCGCTTCCGCCAGACACATCAGCGCCACGCCTTCCTGCGAGGAGAGGGAGAACTCCTGCAACAGACCCTGCACCATACCGGCGCGTCCGCTGGCGGTTTTCTGGTTACGCAGCTTGTCGGCGAGCTGATACGCGAGGCTGTGCGCCTGAGCGGCAACGGCTTCCGGCAGGCGCGCCTGCTCCAGGAGCATCGGCACGGCGTCGGTTTCGGCACGGCGGTAGGCGCCGGTAATGGCGGCGCGGCTGACGGACTGCGGCAGGATCTGCTCGGCAAATTCCAGGAACGGCTGGTGGTTCTCTTCAACGGCCGTCGCGGCCTCTTCGCTTTCGTTCGCTGCACCCGCCAGCAGGGCAGGCAGCTCCGGCAGACCTTCTTCACTCTCCAGTCTTTCCAGATAGTTAAAAATCGCCTGCTTGATTAACCAGTGCGGTGTGCGGTCGATGCGGGTCGCAGCGGTTTTAATCCGTTCGCGGGTAGCGTCATCCAGCTTAACCCCCATGGTGGTCATCCCCATGCCAAAACTCCTGTTGTTCTGTAATAGCGTTCTGTTGATAGCGTGAAATATCCACCATGTTGCAACTTTGTGCAACCGTGTTAAATGTGACCTGGTCTGCAAGCTGGAAAATGAATGGATTGTTAACGATTAGTTGGCTGTGAAAAAGAACGTGCGGCGGTTTCGGAGCCCAGTTTTTATGCGGTGCTTAACACTTTTTAAAGGTGCAACCCGTAAAAGCGTGAGCGAGTGCAACCTATAGGAAAGACGTATAAAACCAGGGATGAAATTCATGTAAATGCAGTGTTAAATCGTTTGTCAGTGGGATGCGTATACGGCAGGATAGCGCGCCCAACGGAAACACATACACACATCACTACGTTCCGGTGATGACATAACAAGGCAACCCGGACGGTTGTCGCTCGACATTTTGGAGAATTTGAATGGCTATTAGCACACCGATGCTGGTGACATTTCTCGTTTATATTTTTGGCATGATCCTGATAGGGTTTTTGGCATGGCGTTCCACTAAAAACTTTGACGACTACATCCTCGGCGGGCGCAGCTTAGGCCCGATGGTCACCGCACTCTCTGCGGGCGCTTCCGACATGAGCGGCTGGCTGCTGATGGGGCTGCCGGGCGCGATTTTCATCTCCGGTATCTCCGAAAGCTGGATCGCCATCGGCCTGACCGTTGGCGCGTGGATTAACTGGAAGCTGGTGGCAGGCCGTCTGCGCGTGCACACCGAAGCCAACAACAACGCCCTGACGCTGCCGGACTACTTCACCGGACGCTTTGAAGATAACAGCCGTATCCTGCGCATTATCTCCGCGGTGGTGATCCTGCTGTTCTTCACCATCTACTGTGCCTCCGGCATCGTGGCGGGCGCGCGCCTGTTCGAAAGCACCTTCGGCATGAGCTATGAAACCGCCCTGTGGGCCGGCGCCGCAGCAACCATCCTCTATACCTTCGTGGGCGGATTCCTGGCGGTAAGCTGGACCGATACCGTGCAGGCGAGCCTGATGATCTTCGCCCTGATCCTGACTCCGGTGATTGTCATTTTCACCGTCGGCGGCTTTGGCGAATCGCTGGAAGTGATCAAGCAGAAGAGCATCGAAAACGTCGATATGCTGAAAGGGTTGAACTTCGTCGCCATCGTCTCTCTGATGGGCTGGGGCCTGGGCTACTTCGGCCAGCCGCACATTCTGGCGCGCTTCATGGCGGCGGATTCTCACCACACCATCGTTCACGCGCGTCGCATCAGCATGACGTGGATGATCCTGTGTCTGGCGGGGGCGTGTGCGGTCGGCTTCTTCGGTATCGCGTACTTCAACAACAACCCGGCGCAGGCGGGCGCGGTGAACCAGAACGCCGAGCGCGTGTTCATCGAGCTGGCGCAGATCCTGTTCAACCCGTGGATTGCCGGTATTCTGCTCTCCGCGATCCTCGCGGCGGTGATGTCCACCCTGAGCTGTCAGCTGCTGGTGTGCTCCAGCGCCATCACCGAAGACCTCTACAAAGCGTTCCTGCGTAAGGGCGCGAGCCAGAAAGAGCTGGTGTGGGTAGGGCGCTTTATGGTGCTGGTGGTTGCGCTGGTGGCGATTGCGCTGGCGGCAAACCCGGAAAACCGCGTCCTGGGGCTGGTGAGCTACGCCTGGGCGGGCTTCGGTGCGGCATTTGGTCCGGTGGTGCTGTTCTCTGTACTGTGGTCACGCATGACCCGCAACGGCGCGCTGGCGGGGATGATTATCGGTGCGGTAACCGTTATCGTCTGGAAACAGTTCGCGTGGCTGGGCCTGTACGAAATCATTCCGGGCTTCATCTTCGGCAGCCTCGGTATCGTGGTGTTTAGCCTGCTGGGTAAAGCGCCGTCTGCGTCTATGCAGAAACGCTTTGCGGAGGCGGACGCGCACTATCACTCAGCGCCACCGTCTAAGCTCCAGGCTGAGTAATTTTCCCCTCACCCTAACCCTCTCCCTGGTGGGGAGAGGGGATAGTCCTTTCACCTATGTGAGTCTTCATCAATGAGAATTAAAACAGGGTTAATGGTGGCAGCATTCGTGATGCTGGCGGGCTGTAGCGCACCCGCACAGCACGCGGCGGTGGAAACCTGCAAAGCAGAAAATCAGATGCAGCAGACCACGCTTTATTTCGGCTTAAACCGTCCTGCCGGGGCGCAAATCACAGGCAACGAATGGCAGCAGTTTGTCGACCAGGACGTGACGCCACGCTTTCGCGATGGTTTAACGGTATTTGATGCGCGCGGTCAGTGGCTGGGGAATGATGGAAAAGTGGCGCGCGAGCCGAGCAAGGCATTGATGCTGATCCACGCTAAAGACGCGCAGAGTGAGAAGAATATCGAAGCGTTGCGCGGGATCTATAAGTCACGCTTCGCGCAGGAGTCGGTGATGCGGGTCGACCAGCCGGTGTGCGTGCAGTTTTAATGAAAAACGGCGGGAAACCCGCCGTTGTTGTATCGTAGGCCCGTGCAAGCGAAGCGCCGCCGGGCACAAAACTTACAGCACCAACCCCGCAAAGCTCGCCGACAGCAGGCTTACCAGCGTTGCCCCGTATACAAGGCGTAAACCAAACCGCGACACCACGTTACCCTGTTGCTCATTCAGACCTTTTATTGCCCCCGCCACAATGCCAATGGAAGCGAAGTTAGCGAACGATACCAGGAACACGGATAAAATCCCCAGCCCGCGCGGTGACATTTGATGGGCTATTTTTTGCAGCTCGATCATCGCCACAAATTCATTCGCCACCAGTTTAGTTGCCATAATGCTCCCCGCGCTTAAGGCATCGCTCAGCGGAATACCAATAAGCCACGCCAGCGGATAAAACACATAACCCAGAATCTGCTGGAAGCTCATGCCAAATATGCCGGAGAAGAGGGCGTTAATGGCGCTAATAAGGGCGATAAAGCCAATCAGCATCGCCAGAATAATCATCGCCACCTTAAAACCGGCCAGAATATACTCGCCCAGCATTTCAAAGAAGCTCTGGGATTCGTGCAGTTTTTCCAGCCTGATATCCGGCTCCGCTTCCGGGCGGGCCGGGTTAATGACCGAAAGAATAATAAAGGTGCTGAACATGTTCAGGATCAGCGCCGCGACGACAAATCTGGCGTCGAGCATAGTCATATAGGCCCCGACAATCGACAGCGAAACCGTCGACATGGCCGTGGCAGCCATCGTAAACAGACGACGCGAGGAGAGATCGCCCAGCACGCCTTTGTAGGCAATGAAGTTTTCCGACTGACCGAGGATCAGCGAACTCACCGCGTTAAAGGATTCCAGCTTGCCCATGCCGTTCAGTTTTGACAGCAGCGTCCCGATCACCCGAATAAAGATCGGCAGAATACGCCAGTGCTGAAGAATACCAATCAGCGCCGAGATAAAAATAATGGGGCAGAGCACGCCAAGGAAAATGAACGCCAGCCCTTTTTCACCCATCCCGCCAAAGACAAAATTCGTCCCTTCGGCAGCGAATTTAAGCAGCGACTCAAAGAAACCGGAAACGTATTTAATAATAAACAGGCCGCTTTCTGCGTGGAGGAAAAAGAACGCCAGCGCGATTTCGATCACGATCAGCTGTAAAACGAAACGAATACGAATTTTTCGGCGGTCGAAACTCACCAGCCAGGCGAGCGCAAGAATAATCACCAGCGCCAGCAGGAAATGGACAATTTTAAACATGGCTTATTTTCAGTTGGTTTTCGAGGCGGACATTTAGCCACAGCCCCGGTTAACCGTAAATGGGCATTTTCGTTATACCTTATAAACGTAACGGTTACTCAGGCAATTATTACTCCGCAATGCGTTTACATCTGGTCATCAAAACGCAACACATTTCGCTTGTTTTTCTTGTTGCCGTAATGATAATCACTATCACAAGAATTTACTTTTCTTTGCATCAGTTGACCGCGATAAACATTTAAGGTGTCGGCATGTTTGTTCCTTTTCTCATTATGTTACGTGAAGGCCTTGAAGCGGCCCTGATTGTTAGCCTTATCGCCAGTTATCTGAAGCGTACCCAGCGCGGACGCTGGATTGGCGTCATGTGGGTTGGGGTTTTCCTTGCTGCGGCGCTCTGCCTGGGCCTCGGTATCCTCATCAACGAAACCACCGGGGAGTTCCCGCAGAAAGAGCAGGAGCTGTTTGAAGGGATCGTCGCCGTGATTGCGGTGGTGATCCTCACCTGGATGGTGTTCTGGATGCGCAAGGTCTCCCGTAACGTGAAGGTACAGCTTGAGCAGGCGGTGGATAACGCCCTGCAAAAAGGCAACCACCACGGCTGGGCGCTGATCATGATGGTCTTTTTCGCCGTGGCGCGTGAAGGCCTGGAGTCTGTGTTCTTCCTGCTCGCGGCTTTTCAGCAGGACGTGGGCATCTGGCCGCCGCTGGGCGCGGTGCTCGGGCTGGCCACGGCGGTTGTGCTTGGCTTCCTGCTCTACTGGGGCGGCATTCGTCTTAACCTGGGCGCGTTCTTCAAGTGGACCAGCCTGTTTATTCTGCTGGTGGCCGCAGGGCTGGCGGCAGGGGCGATCCGCGCCTTCCACGAAGCGGGTCTGTGGAACCACTTCCAGGACGTGGCGTTCGATCTCAGCAACGTCCTGTCGACCCATTCACTGACCGGTACCCTGCTCGAAGGGATCTTCGGCTACCAGGAAACGCCGAGCGTCAGCGAAGTGGCGATGTACTTTATCTATCTGGTTCCGGCGCTGATCCTGTTCGCTATGCCGCCGCGTACCGGCTCGCAGGCGTCGCGCGTAGCGCCGTAAGTGCTGTTTTAGTTACAACATACTTTTAAAGGGAAGAGTCATGGCCATTCAGTTCCGTCGTAGTGCGTTATGCGCAGGCATCGCCGCGCTGTTCGTGTCTGCCTTCACCGCTCAGGCGGCAGATATTCCGCAGGTAAAAGTCACCGTCAACGATAAACAGTGCGAGCCGATGACCATCACGGTTAACAGCGGTAAAACGCAGTTTATTATTCAGAACCACAGCCAGAAGGCGCTGGAGTGGGAAATTCTGAAAGGCGTGATGGTGGTGGAAGAGCGCGAGAATATCGCGCCGGGCTTCAGCCAGAAGATGACCGCAAATCTTCAGCCCGGGGAATATGACATGACCTGCGGCCTGCTGACTAACCCGAAAGGTAAGCTGATCGTCAAAGGCGCAGCGACGGCGGACGCGGCCAAAGGCACGGCGCTGCTGAGCCTCGGCGACGCCATTACCGCCTATAAAGCCTACGTCACCAAAGAGACAGCGGACCTGGTGGCAGGCACCAAAGCCTTTACCGACGCGGTGAAAGCGGGCGACATCGAAAAAGCGAAATCCCTGTATGCGCCTACCCGTCAGCACTACGAGCGCATTGAGCCGATTGCCGAACTGTTCTCTGACCTCGATGGCAGCATTGACGCCCGTGAAGACGACTACGAGCAGAAGGCCGCCGATCCGAAATTCACCGGCTTCCACCGTCTGGAAAAAGCCCTGTTTGGCGATAACTCCACCAGTGGGATGGAGAAATACGCCGAGCAGCTCAACAGCGACGTGCTGGAGCTGCAAAAACGCATCAGCGAGCTGGCATTCCCACCGTCGAAAGTGGTGGGTGGCGCAGCGGGCCTGATTGAAGAAGTGGCCGCCAGCAAAATCAGCGGTGAAGAAGATCGTTACAGCCACACCGACCTGTGGGACTTCCAGGCGAACGTCGACGGCGCACAGAAAATTGTCGATCTGCTGAGGCCTCAGCTGCAAAAAGAGAACGGCGAGCTGCTGGCGAAAGTGGATGCCAACTTTAAGAAAGTTGACGCTATCCTGGCGAAATACCGCACCAAAGACGGGTTCGAAACCTACGACAAGCTGACCGATGCTGACCGTAACGCGCTGAAAGGCCCGATAACCACCCTGGCGGAAGATCTCTCCCTGCTGCGTGGCGTACTGGGTCTGGATTAAGCGATGAACAAGCATGACGAATACGACGTGGCGGAACCTTCCCGACGTCGGTTGTTAAAAGGGGTAGGGGCGCTGGGCGGCGCGTTTGCCCTGGCGGGAGGCTGTCCGGTGGCGCATGCGGCAAAACCGCAAAGCGCCCCTGGCACGCTCTCCCCGGATGCGCGTATGGAAACGCAGCCGTTTTATGGTGAGCACCAGGCGGGGATCCTGACGCCGCAGCAGGCCTCGATGATGCTGGTGGCTTTCGATTCGCTGGCGAGTGATAAAGCCGACCTTGAGCGTCTGTTCAGGCTGTTGACCACGCGTATTGCCTTCCTCACCGCCGGCGGTCCCGCACCGGAAACACCGAATCCGCGCCTGCCGCCGATGGATTCCGGCATCCTCGGCGCGTTTATCGCTCCCGATAATCTGACCATCACCGTGTCGGTGGGGGAATCGCTGTTTGATGATCGCTACGGACTGGCGAAGCAGAAGCCGAAAGCGCTGCAAAAAATGACGCGATTCCCGAATGATTCTCTCGACGCGGCGCTGTGCCACGGCGATCTGCTGTTGCAGATCTGCGCTAATACCCAGGATACGGTGATCCATGCCCTGCGCGATATTATCAAGCACACCCCGGATCTGCTGAGCGTGCGCTGGAAGCGGGAAGGTTTTATCTCTGACCACGCCGCGCGCAGTAAAGGGAAAGAGACGCCGGTCAACCTGCTGGGCTTCAAAGACGGCACCGCCAACCCGGACAGCAGCAATACCGCGTTGATGAAGAACGTGGTATGGGTGACGGCGGATCAGGGCGAACCGGCCTGGGCGGTCGGAGGCACCTATCAGGCGGTGCGTATCATTCAGTTCCACGTGGAGTTCTGGGACCGCACGCCGCTGAAAGAGCAGCAAACTATCTTCGGTCGCGATAAGCAAACCGGCGCACCGCTCGGCATGAAGCACGAGCACGATGAACCCAACTACGCCCGCGATCCGAACGGGGATGTCATCGCGCTGGACAGCCATATTCGCCTCGCCAATCCTCGCACCAAAGAGACGCAATCCAGCCTCATGATGCGCAGGGGCTACAGCTACTCGCTGGGGGTGACCAACTCCGGTCAGCTTGATATGGGACTGCTGTTTGTCTGCTATCAGCACGATCTGGAGAAGGGATTCCTCACCGTGCAGAAGCGGCTCAACGGCGAAGCGCTGGAGGAATATATTAAGCCCATCGGCGGCGGCTATTTCTTTGCCCTGCCCGGCGCGCGTAACGCGAACGCCTGGCTCGCTCAGGGTCTGATAGAAGCCTGATAATCGTCCCTGCGACAGTTCGCGGGGACATTATTTTTTCGAAGGACTATCTTATTGTTATATTTCTGTAATATTTCTATATAAGACTGATTTTCCATGTAGGGGCAGTCCTAAAAGTTGCATTCAGGTAAAATAAATGTTGCATTTATGATAATTCCTGATGTACTTAAGAGAAGACAGCGGTAGTTCCCGGCAGTGATGCTAACTCACTATGGAGATCGCGAATGGTTGCGTCCTGTACTGGACAAGGTAAACACATCAACCGCAGTACCCGGCGCGGAGGCTCAGACTCCGGCAGCGATTTCTTCACCACCAAATTCTCTCCTTCACCTCAAGAACCTTTTTCTACCGACGTGCATAACGGTGCGCGTAGCCGTTGTATATCGTCATCCGGTAATGCAAGCAATGGCTTACAAGGAAGCCAACCCTCTGATGTTCGTGCGCATAATCGTGCCGATGCTGGCGCGTGTGATGAATACCAACAACTCAAGGTGCTATCCATGGGAAGACAGAAAGCAGTGATCAAAGCTCGTCGTGAAGCAAAACGTGTGCTGAGACGGGATTCACGTAGCCATAAGCAGCGTGAAGAAGAATCGGTCACCTCGCTTGTGCAGATGAGCGGCGTAGAATCCATTGGCATGGCGCGGGACAGCCGCGATGCATCGCCAATTGTGGCGCGGAATGAAGCTCAGGCGCACTACCTGAATGCTATCGAGAGTAAACAGCTCATCTTTGCAACCGGGGAAGCCGGATGCGGGAAAACCTGGATCAGCGCCGCCAAAGCGGCGGAGGCGCTGATTCATAAGGACGTGGAAAGGATCATCGTTACCCGTCCGGTACTGCAAGCGGATGAAGATCTGGGCTTCCTGCCCGGCGATATTTCCGAGAAGTTTGCCCCGTACTTCAGGCCCGTCTATGACGTGCTGGTGAAGCGGTTGGGCGCTTCCTTTATGCAGTACTGCCTGCGACCAGAGATTGGCAAGGTGGAAATCGCGCCGTTCGCCTATATGCGCGGACGTACATTTGAAAATGCGGTCGTCATTCTTGACGAGGCTCAGAACGTGACCGCTGCGCAAATGAAGATGTTTTTAACGCGCCTCGGGGAGAACGTGACGGTTATCGTCAACGGCGATATTACCCAGTGTGACCTGCCGTCGGGCGTGAAGTCCGGCCTGAGCGATGCCATGTCACGTTTTGAGGAAGATGAGATGATAGGGGTGGTCCGCTTCACAAAAGAGGACTGCGTCCGCTCAGCGCTGTGCCAACGAACGCTGGAAGTGTACTCCGACTAAGATCATTTCACATTTTAAGTCATTTCTTCCCGGCGTTATGCCGGGAAGCTTCCTTTATTCCCTCTGCACGCGTGGCTTTTTTAAATCATATTTATTTCCTATAGCATTCAACGGGATTTACGCCCCGTTTTGCGGTAATAATAATATTACTGTTAATTTGCTGCGAACGCTTTTTATACAGGTCACGAAAATGTGATATGTATTTATAATACCCACAAAATATCTATGAATATAATGATCATGCTAATTATTGGTTTAAAATTAAACGTGAATGTTGTCACAGAACATGACTAAGCAGTAAAAATTAAGTTGGTGTCTTTTGGGTAATTATCTATGTTTCGTACTTGTTCAGACAAAATTCTAAAAAGAAACTCGCCAGGGGATCGTTTCCTCTGGAACATCACGCTAAGGGTCATACATGAACGAACTGGTTAGTGCAATTAATGGTGTTATCTGGAGCCCGGCGTTAATATTTTTATGTCTGGGTGTCGGCCTCTATTTCTCGCTGCGTAGTCGCTTTCTGCAATTACGGCATATAAAACTTATGATTACCCTGATGTTTCAGGGGCGTCCTACCGAGGCAGGCGTGTCGTCGTTTCAGGCGCTGACGATGACGCTGGCGGGCCGCGTGGGGACAGGGAATATTGCCGGTGTAGCGACCGCCATTACCTTTGGTGGACCCGGTGCGCTTTTCTGGATGTGGATAGTGGCATTTTTGGGGGCAAGCTCTGCTTTTGTCGAATCCACGTTAGGTCAGGTTTATAAAGAGAAAATTAACGGCGAATATCGTGGTGGTCCTGCCTTTTATATTGAGAAAGGGTTAGGCGTGAAGTGGTACGCATGGTTATTTGCCATCGTAACGATTTTCTCCTGCGGATTATTACTGCCAGGTGTGCAGGCAAACTCTATTGGTGCGAGCCTGGATATTGCCTTTGGTCTGAGCCCAAATGTCACGGCGGCGTTACTTGCTGTGCTGTTGAGTTTTATTATTTTTGGTGGCGTAAAAAGGATTGCCAGCTTTAGCAGTATGGTGGTTCCGTTTATGGCGCTCGGCTATATTATTGTGGCGTGCGTGATTATCGCTATCAATATTGATCAGCTTCCTTCAGTTATATTGCTGATCTGGAAAAGTGCTTTTGGCCTTGAAGCTGGGTTTGGCGCTATTCTGGGCCAGGCCATCATGTGGGGCGTGAAGCGTGGCGTCTATTCCAACGAGGCGGCGCAGGGTACCGGGCCACATGCCTCCTCGGCGGCGGCCGTAAGCCATCCGGTGAAACAGGGGCTGGTTCAGGCGTTCTCCGTGTACATCGACACGCTGTTTGTCTGCTCCGCGACCGGGTTTATGCTGTTGATCACCGGGCTGTATAACGTGCAGGGCGTCGACGGCGCAGCGCTCTATACCGGAATAGCGGGCGTGGCCGCAGGACCGGGATATGTCCAGACGGCAATGGAAAGTATGATGCCGGGCTTCGGTAATTACTTTGTTGCCATCGCGCTGTTCTTCTTTGCCTTCACCACGATCATTGCTTACTACTACATCGCTGAAACGAATATCGCCTACATCAACCGTAAGATTCATCGCCCGTGGCTGACGTTCCTGCTCAAGCTGTGTCTGATGGCTTCGACGGTATATGGCACGGTACGCACCGCGGATCTGGCCTGGGGATTAGGGGATATTGGCGTAGGGCTGATGGCATGGCTCAACATTATTGCCATCGTTCTGTTGCATAAAAAAGCGTTTGCCAGCCTGAAGGATTATGAAATCCAGAATGCACAGGGGTTGGATCCACACTTTGACCCGGTTCGGCTGGGGATTAAAAATGCGGATTACTGGCTGGAGAAGCGTAAGGATGAAGCGCGTGCTCAGCCTGAGCAGGTTTCATCTCCTGAAGGAAAGGAGTCGGTAGGGAAGTTGAATAGCTGAGGAATGGTTGAGACAGGCCCGTGCTTTTGTACGGGCTTTCTTTTTTTGTAGGTGAGGCAGCTCCTGTCGCACCGGGGGGATTGACTCGCTTCGCTCTCAGTCTGTCCAACTGGCTGCGCCAGTTGTCGAACCCCGGTCGGGGGTTCTCATCCCCCCCCAAAGGCGTGCGACATGCGAAAAAAAAGCCCGCATTTTCATGCGAGCTCTTCTTCAAATATGGCGGTGAGGGGGGGATTCGAACCCCCGATACGTTGCCGTATACACACTTTCCAGGCGTGCTCCTTCAGCCACTCGGACACCTCACCATATTGTTTTGCTGCCTGACCGCTTGGGGGGCAACGGGGCGCTACTATAGGGAGTTGCGCTAAAACGGTCAAGCAGATTTTCAGCATTCGTGCTTGTTCGGTTAAGCCTTAATCAGCTTATGTCGCAGCGCGCAGGATTAACGCTGCGAATCGAGCACTTCGCTATTTTTCACCACGTCCTGCGCTTTGCTGTAGCTTTCGATCAGCAGCTGGTAGGCCGGGAAGATGTGTGTGTACACCTCAGCCCATTCACCCGCATCTTCACGGTTCCACGTGCGCTGAATTTCGGAAGCAACAGCAGCCGTGTCCATCGGCACCACGCCTGCCTGCACTACGCGCGCCAGGGTGATCTCCTGCGCCATTTTGCTGTAGGTGCCGGAGGCATCAATCACCGCAAACACTTTATATCCGTCCGCCACCGCGCTGATGGACGGGAAGGCCATGCAGACGCTGGTGATCGTCCCCGCGATAATCAGCGTTTTGCGCCCGGTGGCTTTCACCGCCGCCACGAACTCCGGGTTATCCCAGGCGTTGATCTCACCCTTGCGTGCCACATACTGTGCGTGCGGCGCGTTGGCGTGGATCTCCGGGATAAGCGGGCCGTTCGGTCCCTGTGGAACCGACGCCGTGGTGATCACCGGGATCTTCGCCAGCGAGGCGATTTTTGCCAGCGCTGCTGCACGGGCGCGCAGCTCAGGCATTGGCATGTCTCCTACGGTCTGGAACAGCCCGCTCTGGTGATCGATAAGCAGCATAACGGCATCGTTTACGTCAATAACGGGACGTGCACCGTTGAAGTTTGCAGGGGTAGACATAATGCGCTCCTTATTACGTTTAGATTTGGCCAAAGCGGCCGGAGTTGAAATCGCGAATAGCCTCGGCAATTTCGGTTTTACTGTTCATCACAAACGGGCCATAGCCCACGATGGGTTCATTCAGCGGCTCCCCGGCCATCAGCAGCACTTTGGCATCGCTGCTGGCTTCGAGATGCAGTTTGTCACCGCTCTGACTCAGCACGACCAGTTGCGCCTCACCGGCAGGCGTGGTGCCGTTCACCGTCACGCTGCCTTCAACGACAACCAGCGCCGTGCTCCAGCCTTCGGGCTGATTGAGCGTCAGATGGCTACCCTGGCGCAGCGCGAGATCCCACACGTTCAGCGGTGAGAAGGTATGCGCCGGGCCGGTTACCTCTCCAAAACGGCCAGCAATCACGCGCAATGTTCCGCTGTTATCCGGCAGGGTGACCACCGGGATATCCGCCTGAGTGATGCTCTGGTAGCCAGGCGTCGCCATTTTGTCTTTGGCGGGCAGGTTGACCCACAGCTGCATCATTTTCAGTTCACCGCCTTTCTGCGAAAACGCGCTGGAGTGGAACTCCTCGTGCAAAATGCCTGCGCCTGCCGTCATCCACTGCACGTCGCCTGGGCCAATAACGCCGCCTCTGCCGGTGGAATCACGGTGCTCCACTTCGCCTGAGTAGACGATGGTCACCGTTTCAAAACCGCGATGAGGGTGCTCGCCCACGCCCCGTTTCGCGCCGTCCCCCGGGAAGGTATGCGGTCCGGCGTAGTCCAGCAGCAGGAACGGGCTCAGGGGCTCGCCGTGCGTCTGGTAAGAAAACATCGAACGAACCGGAAAACCGTCACCGACCCAGTGCGGACGAGGTGCGGTATACACGCCTGTTACGTTTTTCATGATTAACTCCTGATGTCCTGTTGATGGAATTAGCTTATATTCAGGGTTAATATCCCGGTAGATAGCAAAAATGACATTCACTGTTCTTTAAATGGAACAATAGAGGCGTATGCAGGATCTCAATGATTTCGTATGGTTTGTGAAGGTGGTGGAGCATGGTGGCTTTGCGGCGGCGGGTCGGGCGCTCGATCAGCCTAAGTCGAAACTGAGCCGTCGGATTGCGCAGCTGGAAGAACGCCTGGGCGTTCGGTTGATCCAACGTACCACGCGGCAGTTTGCGGTGACGGAGGTGGGGCAGACGTTCTATCAGCACTGTAAAGCCATGCTGGTGGAAGCTGAAGCTGCGGAGGAGGCGGTGGCTGCTTTACAGGCTGAGCCGCGCGGTATGGTCAGGCTCACCTGTCCTGTCACCTTGCTGCACGTTCACGTGGGGCCCATGCTGGCGCGGTTTATGGCGCGCTATCCAGGGATCAACCTCCAGCTCGAAGCCACCAACCGCCGGGTCGATCTGGTGGCGGAGGGGGTGGATGTGGCGATCCGCGTTCGTCCGCGCCCGTTTGATGACAGCGATCTGGTATTAAGGGTGCTGGCGGACAGGGGGCACTGTCTGGTTGCCGGGCCGGCACTGATTGAACGGATGGGCAACCCGGCGATGCCCTCTGAACTCAGCGAGTGGCCGGGGTTAAGTATGGGGGCGGGCAAGCACCTGCATAAGTGGGAATTGAGCGGGCCGGAGGGCGCAAAGGCAGAAATTCACTTCACGCCGCGCCTGGTGACTACCGACATGCTGGCGCTGCGGGAGGCGGCGATGGCGGGCGTGGGCGTGGTACAGCTGCCCATTTTGATGGTGAAGGATCAGCTGGCTTCAGGTGAACTTGTTCGGGTGCTGAATGCCTGGGAACCCAGACGGGAAGTGATCCACGCGGTGTATCCATCCCGGCGCGGCCTGCTGCCATCGGTCAGGACGCTGGTGGATTTTCTCACCGAAGAGTATGCAAAGATGGTTGAAGACTAGCTTTTTGTAGGTCGGGTAAGCGTAGCGCCACCCGACATAAAGAACGCAGGGAGCGAATCTCCTTACGGAGAATATAAAAGAAAAAAGCCCGTACTTACGTACGAGCTCTTGTCTTGAATATGGCGGTGAGGGGGGGATTGACTCGCTTCGCTCGCCCTTCGGGCAGCCTGTTCGCTACGCTCTCAGTCTGTCCAACTGGCTGCGCCAGTTGTCGAACCCCGGTCGGGGGTTCTCATCCCCCCAAAGGCGTGCAACATGCGAAAAAAAAGCCCGCATTTTCATGCGAGCTCTTCTTCAAATATGGCGGTGAGGGGGGGATTCGAACCCCCGATACGTTGCCGTATACACACTTTCCAGGCGTGCTCCTTCAGCCACTCGGACACCTCACCATATTGTCATCCCGTTGTTGTCGGGACGGGCGCTAATGTAAGGAAAAGCCGTACTGCCGTCAACCCACTTTTTCAGTAATTTAGCGTGTTTAGACAAACTTCAGGCAACCTGATTCCGAAATGTGCGAAATGCGCCTCTTTTATCAGCAACGCGGTTTAGCGATAAATTTGTTATGCTGGCAAGCCAGTTGAAAATGAAAATAAAACAGCGCAATAAAAGGCAATGACTATGGATATTATCTTCTATCACCCCACTTTTGATACGGCTTACTGGATTAACGCGCTCACGGCGGCACTGCCTGGCGCACGCGTTCGCGAATGGAAACAGGGCGATAATGAACATGCCGACTACGCGCTGGTCTGGCATCCCCCGGTCGAAATGCTTCAGGGACGCCGTTTGAAGGCGGTGTTTGCTCTTGGTGCGGGTGTGGATTCCATTCTCAGTAAGCTGAAGGCACACCCTGAAATGCTGCCGGAGGATATTCCCCTGTTTCGTCTGGAAGATACCGGTATGGGGCAGCAGATGCAGGAATATGCCGTGAGCCAGGTGCTGCACTGGTTCCGACGTTTCGACGATTATCAGGCGTTTAAACAGCAATCCCACTGGGAACCGCTTCCGGATTATCAGCATGAAGATTTCACCATCGGCATCCTCGGCGCGGGTGTACTGGGTTCGAAAGTCGCCGAAGCGCTCGCGCCGTGGGGCTTCCCACTGCGCTGCTGGAGCCGGAGCCGTAAGGATTATCCAGGCGTCGAGAGCTTTGCCGGAACGGACGAACTCCCGGCGTTCCTGAAAGGGACTCGCGTCCTCATTAACCTGCTGCCGAATACGGCGGAAACGGTCGGCATTATCAATGGCACGCTCCTCAACCAGTTGGCAGAAGACAGCTACTTAATGAACCTGGCGCGCGGGGTACACGTTGTGGAAGACGATCTGCTGAAAGCGCTGGATAGCGGTAAACTGAAAGGCGCAATGCTGGATGTGTATAGCCGCGAACCGCTGCCAAAAGACAGCCCGTTCTGGGCACATCCGCGCGTGGCGATGACGCCTCATATTGCGGCCGTGACGCGACCGGCGGAGGCCGTGGCGTACATCTCGCATACCATCAGCGAAATAGAGAAGGGCAACGCGGTGACCGGACAGGTCGACAGACAGCGAGGCTACTGAGAGAAACCCGGCGTTCGCCGGGTTTTTGCTAATATTCGCCGCTGATAACTGCTATCCTTTGGAAAACCGCAGAGGAGAGAAAGATGTATCCCGTTGACCTGCATATGCACACCGTCGCCAGTACCCACGCTTACAGTAACCTCCATGATTATATCGCTCAGGCGAAGCTGAAAGGCATTCAACTGTTTGCGATAACCGATCACGGTCCGGATATGGCGGATGCGCCGCACTACTGGCATTTTGTGAATATGCGTATCTGGCCACGCCTGGTGGACGGTATCGGGATACTGCGCGGCATCGAAGCGAACATCAAAAATACTGACGGTGAGATTGACTGCACCGGCCCGATGCTGACCTCGTTAGATCTGATCCTCGCCGGCTTCCACGAGCCGGTCTTTGCGCCCCAGGATAAAGAGACCAACACCGCAGCGATGATTGCCACTATTGCCAGCGGCAACGTGCACATTATCAGCCACCCGGGAAATCCGAAATACCCGATTGATATTCAGGCCGTGGCGCAGGCGGCAGCGAAGCACCGTGTGGCGCTGGAGATTAACAACTCCTCCTTTGTTCACTCGCGTAAGGGCAGTGAAGCCAACTGCCGCGAAGTGGCGGCGGCCGTGCGTGACGCGGGCGGCATGGTGGCGCTGGGCTCTGATTCACACACGGCCTTCACGCTGGGTGATTTCAGCGAGTGCCTGAAAATATTGCGGGACGTGAATTTCCCGGAAGAACAGATCCTGAACGTCACGCCGCGTCGTATGCTCGACTTCCTTGAGTCGCGCGGCATGGCGCCGATTGATGAATTTGCCGATCTTTAATTAATAACGGAATAAAAACATGAATGAGTTTTCCATCCTTTGCCGCGTGCTGGGCACCTTATATTACCGCCAGCCGCAGGATCCGCTGCTGGTTCCGCTGTTTACCCTGATTCGTGAAGGTAAACTGGCGCAGAGCTGGCCGCTGGAACAGGATGAGTTGCTGGAACGCTTGCAAAAAAGCTGTGATATGCAGCAGATTTCAACGGATTACAACGCGCTGTTTGTGGGGGAAGAGTGTCGCGTGTCGCCGTATCGTTCTGCCTGGCAGGAAGGTGCGACCGAAGCGGAAGTTCGGACGTTTCTTTCAGAACGGGGCATGCCGCTGACGGATATGCCTGCCGATCATATCGGTACCCTGCTGCTGGCGGCCTCCTGGATTGAAGATAATGCAGGTGATGATGAGAACGAGGCGATTGAAACCCTGTTCGAAACGTATTTGCTTCCGTGGGTTGGCACCTTCCTGGGTAAAGTTGAAGCCCATGCCACCTCGCCGTTCTGGAGAGCGCTGGCTCCGCTGACGCGTGACGCCATCGCTGCCATGTGGGACGAGCTGGAAGAAGAGAACGAAGAGTGATTTGAATCACAAAAATCCTGCAACGATACATTTCAACTTGCACGTAATGTGCTTCTGATCTCATTTCTATGGTGCGCATCTGCTAAGATGCGCACCATGAACATACTACTTTGTATTGCAATCACGACTGGCATCCTCTCCGGCCTCTGGGGGTGGGTGGCTGTCTCTCTCGGCTTGTTGAGCTGGGCTGGTTTTCTTGGCTGCACGGCCTATTTCGCCTGCCCGCGGGGTGGTCTCAAAGGGCTCTTCATCTCCGGCTGTACTCTGATGAGCGGTGTGATTTGGGCGCTGGTCATTATGAAAGGCAGCGCGCTGGCGCCGCATGTGGAAATCCTGGGGTACGTCATGACCGGTATGGTGGCCTTCCTGATGTGCGTTCAGGCAAAACATCTGCTGCTGTCCTTTGTGCCCGGCACGTTCATGGGTGCCTGTGCGACCTTTGCAGGGCAGGGGGACTGGAAGCTGGTGGTCCCTTCGCTCATGCTGGGATTACTGTTTGGCTACGCCATGAAGAACAGCGGTCTCTGGCTTGCGGCCCGGCGCGAGAAGAGCCAGAGCGTTCCTGCGGTAAGCAAATAAAAAAAAGGCGAGACGGAAATCTCGCCTTTTTTATGCGCCGCCGATTATGACTCCGGCGGCACCGACATCTCACGGTATTTCACCAGCACCGCATTACTCACGTCACTTTTATTCTGAAGATCCCACAAGCCGCGATCGATACCGTCATTAATCAGGAAAATCACGCCGGTTTCGATGGCCGACATTAGACACAGCATGACCGGCTCGTTAGAGGTATAGCCAATTTCACCCTCCAGCAGACGCTGGTAATCGATAAAGCGGAACACCCCGGCCTGCACTTCATAAGAGAGAATCGTTTTGCTGGTGGTCACGGAGGATAATATCTCACCCGTGCTCACGTTAACCACGCGCAGGTTGACGGCAATCTGATCCAGCTGATACTGCGTGTCGGCCCCGATGCCAAAGTAACGCGCACCCGCGCCGCCCGATTTCACGTTACTTTCGTAGCCGATAATCGAGCCTTCCACCATGATATTGGCTGCGGTGAGAGACTGTAGCGGCATGCGGTTATTGACGCCAACGGTACCATTCTCCTGCGCGGCACGAATGATTTTTCGTTCGTTAAGCAGGTTTTGCAGCCCCTGACGTTCCAGCGGGATAAACCAGCGAGAATCTTTCAGGGCGGTGACCAGCATCGCGGTGGCGCTCTGCGGTACGGCCGTCGAGAAGTTACTGGCCGGATACGGTTTGAACTGGCCCGTCTCATCCTGAATGTTATAGACCGAGACGAATATCTTCCCGGTAGGGACCGGCAGATGCGTCAGATCCCGGTAGCTCTGGGCACGGGGCATCAGGGTGGGTTTAGCGGCTTCTTTTGGCGGGGCAGTTAAACAACCGCTTAATAAGCACACTGCAACTAAAATAAAAAAGCGCTGCATAATAATTGTCCTTATTTCGGGGTTGTTTAGAAATCAGTTGAACTGGTCTGCAAACCGGAAACCTGGATTGTCGACGTTTTACCGGTTTTTCGGTCTGTCACATTTAACTGAAGCTGCCCATCTTTATTGGCAATATCGACGATAAAGTCGTTAGTGACCATCCGGCCGGGTTTTCCGGTATTAATGTTGGTTAATAAGCCACCTAATATTTGCGACTGGATGGCCTGAGTGAAATTATCCAGGGCCGACGGGGTCTCGATACCGAAATCATCGTCATAGCTGGGGTCTTTATAGGAGTTTTGAGCCTGAGCCTGGTTAAGCATAAAGGCTCCGTTATTCGGGTTGCCGCCAAAATTAGGGTTGCGGAACTGGAATGTCATATTTCCGGCCCAGCTCAACGGCGCAATGAGCATTAACGAAATCACTGTGTGTGCGAGACGCATTACAGCCTCCGAAATAGGTGTCGTTGCTAGAACTCATCTTTTGCTAAATCGCCTGTGCTCAAAAGGGCTTTGTCTAACTGTAGGCGGTTAATAGCTTCTTCTGTTTGTGCCAGCGCGAAAGCGACGTTCTGATCGAAGTCTCTTTTCGTTGGGAATAAAAAAGTCTGGTAAATAACGTCCTGATTAGCGGTTATTGTGATCCAGCTTCCCCACCGCGCACTGGGCCGTTCGTTGATGGTTAAGTTACCCGGATAATCGCTTTCCCACTTATCGCTGAAGGCACGATAAAAATTGTGTCCGACAGAGGTGACGGTGTGGTCGGTCAACAGTCCGGGAACTTCCACCTCAACAGCCTGAAGGTTTCCGGCAGCAAGCATAATGCCTGCGGCGGCAATCCAACTTAGGGTGCGTTTCATGCTATTAACGCCTGAGGTTATCGTTTGCCCACGACACCGCCTGCGTGCGATTTTTAACAGCTATCTTTTTGAAAAGATTATAAAGATGCGTCTTAACCGTATTTTCGCTGATAAATAACGAACGGGCGATTTCAATATTTGAAGCACCAATACGCAGTTTGTTCAGGATCTCTTTCTCACGGTGCGTCAGAAGTGCAGATTCTGAACTGTTATAGCGATAATTTCCGGAGTGGGTAATGAGGTAGCTGGCCAGTTTTTGCGAGAAATAACACTCCCCCCGCAATATGCCCTGCAAACCCTCCACGACACGGTTTTCTTCTTCAGTGACGTAAAACACGCCGTTAATATGCGGCCAGCTCTCAATATCGCGGAAAGGATACTCATCAGGCGTATTTAATAACAATACGCGGATATTATTGTTTTTCCTGCTTAAATTATCCTGCCAGTAATGGACCAGTTTTTTATCCGCTTCCATCATATCGAGAAGAATGATGCTGCCAGGAGCGATATCATCAAAAGAACGTTGAATATTATGCAGTTTCCCGTTAAGCGAGAGGCATTGTTTTAAATGCTGCAATAACGCTGTCGCTTGTAGGGAAGGTTTTGTGATCAACAATAATGTATGACCGGGTAAGCTATGGACTTCATTAAACATGATGAAACCCCACGTTATTTATGACACCCGGCAGCTGCCCTCGTATTATTGAAAAGGGCACCAGAAGTACTGACAGGTGTGGCACTGCTGTGTGTAGTTAAAAAACCTTCCTCCAAAGGAGGCGGTAAAATTAAAAACAAATAACGTACTGCTGTTTTCAATCTAGCTATTGCAAACTTTAAAGCAAGTGTTAATCATGTAATAGAATGTAAAATTCGATATTAAGTTGTGTATTTTGCATGGTGAATAGATTTTAAGATAAGGGGAAAGTTGTACAGGTGTATAAACGTGCACAGATTTTGAAAGTCATACAATATATTATAACGAATTGAATTATTGAGCTTTTAATTATTGTAAGCCAGCCGGTAAAAAGTATGAACTCAGCTAAAAAGTTAAGACTTCTCTAAGCTGGAAATTTTTCTTAAGAAAACTTGCTTCGTGTCACGCACCGGGCAAAAGACATTGCCATGTTTGTCTGTAGAAGCCGGTACAGGTTGGACAGCCTGTCTCGCTGTTGTCCAGACGCTCAGACAAGAATTTATTTCTGCATTAGTGGTGTGTCGCGTCGTTTCAGGCGAGATTTACGACTTTGAGGTGAATGAGCATATAAAAATAAGGCACACGGGTGAGATATTAAATATGTTTCGGCAGACATACTCTTTTCCGTAACGCGGCGTTAACAAAACGAATCGCGTTAACGGGTAAAGACATACCTATTTTATAGCCAGGTCCAGGGTGACAGCATGAAAAACAAAATGTTGTTTATGATGTTTACATTACTGGGTGCGCCTGGGTTTGTAATCGCAGGTGATTCAGATTTAGCCAGTTCTGAATATAATTTTGCGATAAATGAATTAAGTAAAGCTTCATACAATCAGGCAGCCATTATTGGTCAACAGGGCTCAGGTAATAATGCTGATGTACGCCAGGGCGGTTCTAAATTGCTGTCCATTATTTCCCAAGAGGGCGGGAATAACCGCGCGCATGTTGATCAGTCAGGGACGTATAACCTTGCTTATATCGATCAGACCGGTAACGGCAACGATGCGAGTATTAAGCAGGGCGCTTTTGGCAACACCGCCATGATTATCCAGAAAGGCTCGGGTAACAGGGCGAATATAACGCAGTATGGTACGCAGAAAACAGCAGTTGTAGTACAGAGACAGTCGCAAATGGCTATTCGCGTTATTCAACGCTAGCGATGTGTGACGCCTTAATCAATCCGATGGGGGTTTACCATGAAACTTTTCAAAGTGGCAGTTATTGCAGCAATCGTAGTTTCTGGCAGTGCTTTCGCAGGTGCGGTACCACAATTTGGCGGCGGCCACGGTGGTGGCTGGGGTGGCGGCAATAACGGCCCTGACTCAACCCTGAGCATTTACCAGTACGGCGGCGGTAACTCCGCGCTTGCTTTGCAGACGGACGCCCGAGATTCTGAATTGACCATTACCCAGCACGGTGGCGGTAACGGCGCAGATGTTGGTCAGGGCTCTGATGACAGTTCTATCGATCTGCTGCAAAAAGGCTTTGGTAACAGCGCCACCATCGACCAGTGGAATAGCAAAGACTCTGTTATCAACGTGAAACAGTTCGGCGGCGGCAACGGCGCGGCGGTAGACCAGACAGCGTCCGGCTCAACGGTGACTGTGCACCAGGTTGGCTTTGGCAACAACGCGACCGCACATCAGTACTGATTCAATTCTGTACCAAAAAACAGGGCATGTGCCCTGTTTTTTTTCGGGAGGATCTCATGAGCACCTTCATTCTCCTTGCTGCGCTTGCCAGCCAGATAACGTTCAGCACCTCACAGCAGGCAAATATGACAACCATTATTCCTCAGGTCACGCTGGCAGACGCCTGCGAATGTCAGGTTGAGGTGTTATCTGTCCGACAGGGGCAAGCGGGACAAAGTACATCGCGGCAGAAAAATACTCTTTTTATACCCGCTAATCAGCCGATTGATTTAACGCGAATCAGTTTAAATATTCGTTCAGGGGATGCGGTAAAAATAATCGTCACCGTTTCCGATGGAAAATCGCTTCATTTATCACAGCAGTGGAACGCACCGGTAAGTACGCTTTAATAATTCATGAAATCAATGATTTAATAAAGTGGCGGCGCTGCACAGGTAAGCTATGCTGATATCAAGAACCCAGTCATCGGGTTGCTTAAATTGATACGTCATAACGGAGCGTTTTTACCCCTCAAGGACGAATTTCATTGAGGAGTACAAATAATGTTCAAATCCGCAGCGTGTATTATTTCTGGTCTGGGACTGATCCTGTCCTCTTTTTTATCTCCGGCTTATTCAGCAACTATAGAAAATGGTGGGGTGATTCATTTTCGTGGCGCGGTGGTCGCTGACCCGTGCGAAGTCACGCCCCGGCATCAGCAGTTTGCGATCTCCTGTCCGGAAAATAACCGTATGAAAACGCATACCATCAGTTATGACGAGGCGCTCCGGGGCCATCATCCTCATTCAGCTCTGGCCGCTGTCAGCATGAAATACCTGAATGAACAGAAAACGCTTGCGGTCGTTCAGGTCGATTACCGATAACCGACGTTTTTTTCACGGCAGTTTTTCTCCTTCTCCCTCTGCGATACACTGATGAAAAAGGCGGGTTGCAGAGGGTGTTTATGAGACCGCAAATCGACGTTATTCATGGCGATATCACGACGGTACACGTTGACGTGATCGTCAACGCAGCCAATTCCTCCCTGATGGGTGGGGGCGGGGTGGACGGTGCCATTCACCGGGCCGCAGGCCCTCAACTCCTTGAAGCATGCAAAACCGTGCGTCAGCAGCAGGGAGAGTGCCCGCCGGGGCATGCTGTTATTACGCTTGCAGGCGATCTCCCGGCCAAAGCGGTGATCCATACCGTTGGACCCGTCTGGCACGGTGGCGACCGCCATGAGGCTGAGATTCTGGAGCAGGCGTATCGGAACTGCCTGCGGCTTGCGGCGGATAACGGGTATAAGACCATGGCGTTCCCCGCCATTAGCACCGGCGTGTACGGTTATCCAAAGGAAGCGGCAGCTACAATCGCCGTGAATACCGTTTATCACTACCTTTCCCTCAAACCCATGCCGGAAAAAGTCATTTTTGTCTGTTTCGATGAGCACACCGCCGACCTGTATCAGCGGATTTTGACCGCGCGCAGCCAGGCATTTTGATGTCTGAAGTGCAAAAACGGCGCCCTGGAGGCGCCGTTTTGTTATCCCGCTTTAACCTGAGGTTTGCCTGAGAACAGGAAACGCAAAAGCGGGATCCGCAGATGGATTTCATACAACACGATGGCAATGCCAACCACAAAGACCAGGCCGGTGAAGAAGCCCAGCGCATTCGAGGCGATATGCGGCGTTATGTACGCCCCGAAAAACAGCGTCAGCGGATGGTGAACCAGGTAGATAAACAGCGAAGCATTAACGAAATAGGTGACGCGACTGGATTTAAAATTCAGCAGACGATGGCCAAGGGCGAACACCACGTTAACCATCCACAGGCCCATCAGCATCGTTATCACGCTCTCTGTCTCATACATCCACGCGTCCCCGCTGCCATAGCGCTGATTGAGAAGATAGGCGGCAAAGGCCAGCGCAGCACCCACCGCACACCAGGGGGAGGGGGTGGTAAACAGCGCTTTAAGCCGGGGATGAATAAATGCCAGCGCCCCAATCAGGAAGAAGGGAATGTAGAACAGGGTCTGCATCACCACGAAATTAAACAGCCCATCGCTCAGAATGGGAGGGTAGACAATGAGCAGGGTACGCCTGACGGCGGCATACGCGACCCCCAGCGCAAGAAACAGCAGAGACAGCTTGCCCAGGGTGATGTTGGCGAAGAAGGTCGAGGATGCGGTGCTCGCGCGCTGGCGCAGCTGGCTGAAGATCAACAAACTCACCGTGGTTAGCACCACCAGTACCAGCAGGAACCAGAGGTGGGAAATCAGCTCCCAGACCAGGGTATTGTATTTCTCATAGAAGGAGAGATTCGGCCAGTTTTCCGCCTTGCCTTTAACATGCTGCAACATGATGAACTGCGGCAGCGTCAGCAGCGGAATGGCCGTCAACATCGGTATGCCCACGCGCTCCACGCGCACTTTCCACCATCGTTTGAGGGGATAGCGCAAGAAGAGCATATAAGAGAAATAACCGGAAATGACAAAAAACACCTGCATGCGGAAGGCATGGATAAAATCATTAAACAGCGTCAGCCACCAGGAGGGCATCTGGCTGTTCACGTGCCAGGTGTGGCTGGAATAGATCAGTGAAATATGAAAAGGGATCCCCAATAGCATGAGCCATGCGCGGATCGAGTCGAGGAAATATTCACGTTGTACAGGGGTTGTGCTCATATAACTTTGCGCATTCTCAGACTTTTCGCCTTATCCCTAAGGCTCATAATGGTTACATTCGGAGCCAACCCTACACCAAGACCGACACCCTGTCTCCAGGATAAGCACGCAAAGTGAAAAGCGGGTTCTTTCATTTGCTTAATCCATGAGCCAGCGAGCTGAACAAAGCAGTGATAATGTTGTCGGATTGCCTGAGTTTCCATTAAAATGGATCGGATCGATATAAGCACACAAAGGGGGAAGTGCTTACTTATTATGAAACATAAACCACAAATGATGAAAATGCGTTGGTTGGGTGTAGCAGTGCTGTTGTCACTGTATACCTCATCTGCACTGGCCTTTAACATCGATGATGTCGCAAAACAGGCTAAATCGATGGCGGGCAAGAGCTACGAAGCGCCAAAAAGTAACCTGCCCTCCGTTTTCCGCGACATGAAATACGCGGACTATCAGCAGATCCAGTTCAATCACGATAAAGCGTACTGGAACAATATTAAAACCCCGTTCAAGCTTGAATTTTACCACCAGGGTATGTACTTCGACACGCCGGTTGCCATCAACGAAGTGACGGCGACCGCGGTACGCAAAATCAAGTACAGCCCGGATTATTTCAATTTTGGCGATGTGCAACACGATAAAGACACGGTAAAAGACCTCGGCTTCGCAGGCTTCAAGGTGCTTTATCCGATTAACAGCAAAGATAAAAACGACGAAATCGTCAGCATGCTTGGCGCCAGCTACTTCCGCGTGATTGGCGCGGGGCAGGTGTACGGGCTTTCTGCGCGCGGTCTGGCAATTGATACCGCGCTGCCATCAGGTGAAGAATTTCCACGTTTTCGCGAGTTCTGGATCGAACGTCCAAAACCAACCGACAAACGTCTGACAATTTATGCGCTGCTGGACTCCCCTCGTGCGACAGGCGCTTATCGCTTCGTGATCATGCCAGGGCGTGACACGGTGGTTGACGTACAGTCTAAAGTTTACCTGCGCGATAAAGTGGGCAAACTGGGCGTCGCGCCGCTGACCAGCATGTTCCTGTTCGGGCCGAACCAGCCCTCTCCGGCGACCAATTTCCGTCCTGAACTGCATGATTCCAATGGCCTCTCCATTCATGCGGGTAACGGCGAGTGGATCTGGCGTCCGCTGAACAACCCGAAACACCTCGCCGTCAGCAGCTTTGCGATGGAAAACCCGCAGGGCTTTGGTCTGCTGCAACGTGGCCGTCAGTTCTCCCGCTTTGAAGATCTGGATGACCGCTACGATCTGCGTCCAAGCGCCTGGGTTACGCCGAAAGGCGACTGGGGTAAAGGCAAGGTTGAGCTGGTTGAAATTCCAACTAACGATGAAACCAACGATAACATTGTGGCGTACTGGACACCGGATCAGCTGCCGGAAGCCGGTAAAGAGATGAACTTCAAGTATGCGATCACCTTCAGCCGTGACGAAGACAAACTGCACGCACCGGATAACGCGTATGTAATGCAGACGCGTCGTTCGACGGGTGACGTGAAGCAGTCCAACCTGATTCGTCAGCCGGATGGCACGCTGGCATTTATCGTGGACTTCACCGGGCAGGATATGAAAAAACTGGCCCCGGATACTGCCGTGACGGCACAGGCCAGCATTGGCGATAACGGTGAAATCGTTGAGAACGCCGTGCGTTACAACCCGGTCACCAAAGGGTGGCGTTTGACCCTGCGCGTGAAGGTGAAAGATCCGAAACAGACCACTGAAATGCGCGCTGCGCTGGTCAGTAACGATAAGCCGCTGAGTGAAACCTGGAGCTATCAGCTACCTGCCAATGAATAATACATCTGAATATATTGATGCCATGCCGCTGACGGACATTGAAAAAGCGGCACTCCCTGCGAGCGACATCCGCGCGGTTCACACCGCGCTGGATGGTGAACATCGTCACTTTTCCCGTGATGATGATACGCCGCTGGGGTCAGTGAAGGCACGTCTGGAGCAGGCATGGCCGGACTCGCTGGCAGAAGGGCAGCTAATCAAGGATGACGAAGGGCGTGACCAGCTACAGGCGATGCCGAAGGCCACGCGTTCCTCCATGTTCCCCGATCCGTGGCGCACCAACCCGGTGGGCCGCTTCTGGGATCGCCTGCGTGGGCGTGACGTGACGCCGCGCTATCTGTCACGTCTGACCAAAGAACAGCAGGCATCCGAGCAGAAATGGCGTACCGTGGGAACGATTCGTCGTTACATTCTGCTGCTGCTGACGCTGGCGCAGACGGTTGTCGCCACCTGGTACATGAAAACCATTCTGCCGTACCAGGGCTGGGCGTTGATTAACCCTGCTGACATGATTGGCCAGGATATCTGGGTCTCCTTCATGCAGCTGCTGCCGTATATTTTACAGAGCGGCATTCTTCTGCTGTTCGCGGTGCTGTTCTGTTGGGTCTCTGCCGGGTTCTGGACGGCGCTGATGGGCTTCCTGCAACTGCTGATGGGGCGTGACAAATACAGCATTTCCGCGTCGACGGTCGGGGATGAGCCCCTCAATCCTGAGCACCGTACCGCGCTGATCATGCCTATCTGTAACGAAGACGTTGACCGCGTATTCGCCGGGCTGCGTGCTACCTGGGAGTCCGTGAAGGCGACCGGTAACGCGGCGCATTTCGACGTCTATATCCTGAGCGACAGCTACAATCCGGATATCTGCGTGGCGGAGCAAAAAGCCTGGATGGAGTTGATTGCCGAGGTGCAGGGCGAAGGGCAGATCTTCTACCGTCGTCGTCGTCGGCGTGTTAAGCGTAAGAGCGGAAACATCGATGACTTCTGTCGTCGCTGGGGTAACCAGTACAGCTACATGGTGGTACTGGATGCAGACTCCGTGATGAGCGGCGACTGCCTGAGCGGGCTGGTCCGTCTGATGGAAGCCAACCCGAACGCGGGAATTATTCAGTCCTCGCCAAAAGCGTCCGGTATGGACACGCTGTATGCGCGCTGCCAGCAGTTTGCGACCCGCGTCTACGGGCCGCTGTTTACTGCCGGTCTGCACTTCTGGCAGTTGGGTGAATCCCACTACTGGGGCCACAACGCCATTATCCGCGTGAAGCCATTCATCGAGCACTGCGCCCTGGCGCCGCTGCCGGGTGAAGGGTCGTTTGCCGGGTCCATTCTGTCGCATGACTTTGTGGAAGCTGCGCTGATGCGTCGCGCAGGGTGGGGCGTCTGGATTGCCTACGATCTGCCTGGCTCGTATGAAGAGCTGCCGCCGAACCTGCTGGATGAGCTCAAACGCGACCGCCGCTGGTGTCACGGTAACCTGATGAACTTCCGCCTGTTCCTGGTGAAAGGGATGCACCCTGTTCACCGTGCGGTGTTCCTGACGGGCGTTATGTCCTATCTGTCTGCGCCGCTGTGGTTTATGTTCCTGGCGCTCTCAACCGCGTTGCAGGTTGTGCATGCCCTGACGGAGCCGCAGTATTTCCTGCAACCGCGCCAGCTGTTCCCGGTGTGGCCGCAGTGGCGTCCGGAGCTTGCGATCGCGCTGTTCGCGTCGACCATGGTGCTGCTGTTCCTGCCTAAGCTGCTCAGTATCATTCTGATCTGGTGCAAAGGTTCGAAGGAGTACGGTGGTTTCTGCCGCGTGACCCTTTCACTGCTGCTGGAAGTGCTGTTCTCGGTCCTGCTGGCGCCGGTGCGTATGCTGTTCCATACGGTGTTTGTGGTGAGCGCGTTCCTGGGATGGGAAGTGGTGTGGAATTCACCGCAGCGTGACGATGACTCTACGCCGTGGAGTGAAGCCTTTATGCGCCACGGCTCTCAGCTGCTGCTGGGCCTGGTGTGGGCCGTTGGTATGGCCTGGCTGGATCTGCGTTTCCTGTTCTGGCTTGCGCCGATTGTGTTCTCGCTGATCCTGTCGCCGTTTGTATCGGTGATCTCCAGCCGTTCCACGGTGGGCCTGCGTACCAAACGCTGGAAGCTGTTCCTGATCCCGGAAGAGTATTCTCCGCCGCAGGTGCTGGTGGATACCGATACCTATCTGGAGCAGAACCGCAAACGCACGCTGGATGATGGCTTTATGCATGCCGTGTTTAACCCGTCATTCAACGCGCTGGCAACCGCGATGGCGACGGCGCGTCACCGCGCCAGCCAGGTGCTGGAGATCGCCCGCGATCGCCACGTTGAGCAGGCGCTGAACGAGACGCCAGAAAAGCTTAACCGCGACCGTCGTCTGGTGTTGTTGAGCGATCCGGTGACGATGGCACGGCTTCACTACCGCGTGTGGTCCTCTCCGGAGAGATACTCTTCGTGGGTGAACTACTACAAGGACGTGAAGCTCAATCCGCTGGCCCTGAAGGCGAAGTAAGTTGTTAAGTAGGGCGGGTAAGCGAAGCGCCACCCGCCAAATAAAATACCGGCTTAATCGCCGGTATTTTTTTAGAGGTCAGAAATGAAAGTAATCATTGTCGTCATGATGGCATGCCTGCTCAGCGGTTGCGGCAGCATTATCAGCCGCACCATCCCCGGGCAGGGCCACGGGAATCAGTACTACCCCGGCGTACAGTGGGATGTCCGTGATTCCGCATGGCGCTATCTCACCGTGCTCGATCTGCCGTTTTCTCTGATTTTCGACACGCTACTGCTGCCCATCGATGCCAGCCACGGCCCCTACGAGTAGCGGTGACTTATCGCTCGTCCCATTCGTCCGCTGCGGCCTGACCCTCTTCGGTATCCAGCGGCGGTTCGAGCTGAAACTCACCTTCGTCCCATTCGTGCAGCGTATTTTCTTCCAGCCACTCCTGACGTAACTCAATTTCGTCATAGTCGCCGTCGAATACCGCCTGCGCACCTTCACCACTGAGTATCGGCAGACATTCACCATCTTCACCTTCATCAGCAAAGAATTCGGCCTGCCACATAATATCGCCGTCCTGTAGGACGTATTTTTGGATATTGAGTTGTTGCACGTCAGCATCTTCTTCCTCAACGCCGGGATTATCGGCGAGGAACTCTTCGCGAGCGGCATCAATTGCTTCTTCCAGCGTGGCGTACATGGTCATTGGTGTCTCCCTGTTTTTCGTGAAGGTATTCAGGGAAAGAATAGCTGATTATGTGATTTTGCAAGTATGAATGCGAAAATTAGCCGTCACGATGTGGTCTTATTCGCGCCGGGCGAAGCGCCCGGGATAAGCTGAGCCACGAATAAACGGCGTTGAACAGCACGACGCCTGCCGTCACGATAAAGACCGCCCGGAAACCGAAGCTGGCCGAAATCCCCGCGCCGACCAGCGGTCCGGTGACGTTACCCAGATCGCGAAACGACTGGTTATAACTGAAAATACGACCGGCTATCTGGTTGGTGGAGTTATAGACCAGCAGCGTCTGTACAGCCGGGAGTAGCGCACCATCCGCAGCCCCCAGCAGGAAGCGCAGGACGCCGAGCTGCCACGGAGACTGCACCAACGCCATGGGGATCAGCAGCAGGACGGAGACGATCAGGGCGCAGATCAGGATCTTTTCCGGGCCGATACGGTCTCCCAGCTTGCCGAGCCTCGGCGCGCTCAGTAGCGCCGCCACGCCGGGAACAGAGGCGATTAGGCCGCTGATAAAGGCGATATTACTGACGTTTCCCGCCAGGTCGCGTACGTAGAGCGTCAGTATAGGCGCGATTGAACCGGTGGCCACCTGGATAATCATGGTGGTTACAAACAGGCTCAGCACCAGCTTTGGGTTTTTCAGCGAGGCCAGCACATCCCGGGCGTGCAGCATCTCTTTTTTGGCCACGGGCGTGAAATTCTCGCGGATACAGATAAGCGTCACCAGGAAGCAGAGGAACAGCACGCTGGCGGTAATGAAGAATACCGGCCGCAGTCCGTAGTGGTCGGCCAGCAGCCCGCCCGCCAGTGGGCCCAGCAGTGCGCCGCTTACGCCGCCAGTGGATAGCGTGCCCAACGCCCAGCCGCTTTTCTGGCGCGGGATTTGGGTGGCGATTAGGGCGTTGGCGTTAGGGATAAATCCCCCGAGCAGGCCCAGAAGCGCGCGTAGTATCAGGAACTGCCAGACATTCTGCGCCACCCCCATCAGCAGCATAATGATCGCCATGCCGAGCGCGGAGCGCAGCAGCATAATTTTGCGGCCTTTGCGATCCGCCAGCCCACCCCAGAAAGGCGACGCAATGGCGGAGAACAGGAACGTAATGCTGAACACCAGGCCGGACCACATATTCAGGGCGCTATGTCCGGTGACGCCGAGCTGTTCAACGTAGAGGGGCAGGAAGGGCATCACCAGGCTAAAGGCGGCGCCAGTAAGAAAACAACCCAGCCACGCAACCGTCAGGTTACGTTTCCAGTTTATGGGAGCATCTGTGGGGGACATAACTATCCGCATAATGAGGTGCAGGGCACCGTGAACAGTGAGGTAATAAGCCTGCTAATTATGCGCCCGGGGTATGATTGCCGCAATGACGGGGAGCTTTTAAAGCTAAAACAACATGCGGCCCGGAAGGCCGCACGCAGGTTAATACCGGGAAGGGACGCCCTGAGGCCGGGTTTTAAAGCGGCGATGCAGCCACATGTACTGCTCCGGCGCGAGCATAATGCATTTCTCGACAACGCCGTTCATCCAGCGGGCGGTGGTTTCTGCATCAATCAGCGGTGGCGCGAGTTCCGGCTCCAGCATGATGAGCTGATAGCCTGAACCGTCTGGTTTACGGCGCGGCACAAACGGCACGATAGCCGCTTTGGACATCCGCGCCAGCATCCAGGTCCCGGTGGTCGTCGCTGCATCTTCCACCGCAAAGAACGGGACAAACACGCTGGATTGCGGGCCATAGTCATGATCCGGGGCATACCAGACCACTTCACCTGCTTTCAGGGCGCGGATCATCCCTTTCAGGTCTTTGCGATCGATCATGCTTTTATTGGAGCGCATGCGTCCGTTGGTCTGGATCAAATCGATCACCGGATTATCGTTAGGACGATAAACGCCTATACCCGGCGCCTGCATGCCGAACATGCGCGCGCCAATTTCGAGCGTCAGGAAATGAACGCCAATCAGCAGGACGCCAGTCTGGTTGGCCTGAAGAGTATGCACCGGCTCCATGCCGGTCCCGGCCACTTCCGTCCAGCGCGCCATGCGTTTATCCGACCAGAACCAGGCCATACCGGTCTCCATCAGCCCCATGCCGACAGATTCGAAGTTTTTAATCACCATGTCGTGGCGCTCAGATTCACTCATCTGAGGAAAACAAAGCTCAAGGTTACGATACGCGATCCTGGCGCGACGCTTCATAAACTGCTGAGCAATGCGGCCCAGTCCTTTACCCATGCGGAAAATGACGGGATAAGGCAGCTGTACAATTAGCCACAACAAGCCAATGCCTGACCATGTTAACCAATAGCGGGGATGCAAAAGCGCGGCAGTAAATTTCGGTAACTGGGTCATGTCTGTCCTGTGTTCTAACGTCCTGAAAGGATATTGTCTCATTTTTTAAGGCATAGCCAAAATGTCTGTCATCGAAACATGAAAGAATATGCAAATGTTAAGTCTGATTAATCAGGTTGACTGAAATGTAGCGTAAATTGTGTGGATGTAAATTGTCTTTGTTTGCTATATCATGCCGACCGATTTTTATTTCTCAACGATTGCAGGACTTGTACACCATGCCAGTGTTACACAACCGCGTTTCGAATGAGATGTTGAAAGCGCGTATGTTGGCCGAAACCGAACCGCGCACAACGATCTCTTTCTATAAGTATTTCACCATCGATGATCCCCAGGCGACCCGCGATGCGCTTTACCAGGCTTTTACCGCCCTGAACGTGTTTGGTCGCGTCTATCTGGCGCGTGAGGGGATTAACGCGCAGATCAGCGTGCCGGAAAGCAAGGTCAGCGCCTTCCGCGACCTCCTTTACGGGTTTGATCCGGCGCTTAACGGCTTACGCCTGAACATTGCGCTGGATGATGACGGTAAATCATTCTGGGTGCTGCGCATGAAGGTGCGCGAGCGTATTGTGGCGGATGGCATTGACGATCCGAGCTTCAATGCCGCTAATGTGGGGGAGTACCTGAAGGCCGCTGAAGTGAACGCGATGCTCGACGATCCGGATGCGGTGTTCATTGATATGCGTAACCACTACGAATATGAAGTGGGGCACTTCGAGAATGCGATGGAAATTCCTGCCGACACCTTCCGCGAGCAACTGCCAAAAGCCGTTGAGATGATGCAGGAGCATAAAGACAAAAAGATCGTTATGTACTGCACCGGGGGGATCCGCTGTGAAAAAGCCAGCGCCTGGATGAAGCACAACGGGTTTAATAAAGTCTGGCACATTGAGGGTGGGATCATTGAGTATGCCCGTCGCGCCCGTGAGCAGGGTTTACCGGTGCGTTTTATCGGTAAGAACTTTGTGTTTGACGAGCGTATGGGCGAGCGAATTTCAGAGGACGTGATCGCGCACTGCCACCAGTGCGGTACGCCGTGCGATACGCATACCAACTGCAAAAACGACGGATGTCATCTGCTGTTTATTCAGTGCCCTGCATGTGCCGAGAAGTTTAATGGCTGCTGTAGCGAGCTGTGCAGTGAAGAGAGTATCTTGCCTGAAGAAGAGCAACGTCGTCGCCGTGCCGGACGCGAGAACGGGAATAAGATCTTTAATAAATCCCGGGGCCGACTGAATACCAAACTGGGTATTCCGGACCCGGAGTAAAACACTGCCCGGCGGCGCGAAAGCCTGCCGGGCCTGTTTTATGACTTCTGCTGAACGCCTTCCACCGAAATAATCAACTCAACATCCTGCGATGCCGGGCCTAAATCCGTGGTGATATTAAAATCTTTCAGATGAATTTTGCCTGCGGCTTCAAAGCCAGCACGTTTGCCACCCCACGGATCGTCGCCCTGTCCAATTAATTTGGCATCCAGTGTGACCGGTTTTGTTACGCCGTTCAGCGTCAGATTACCGGTAATAGCGAGCTTATCACCGTCTTTCTTCACCTCTGTCGACGCGAAAGTAGCTTGCGGGAATTTGCCCACGTTCAGAAATTCAGCGCTGCGCAGATGTTTATCACGCTCGGCGTGATTAGTGTCGACGCTGTTGGTATTAATGGTGACGTTCACTTTATCGGCAGCAGGGTTTTTCTCGTCGAAAGTAAATGTGCCATCGAAATCATTGAATGTGCCATATAACCAGCTGTAACCCAGATGCTGAATACGGAAATTGACAAAGGCATGCTGGCCCTCCTTATCAATTTTATAGTCAGCGGCAATGGCCGAACCGGTGGTAAATAGCAGCGAACCTAATGCGATACCCAACAGGCGTTTTTTCATTTTATGCTCCAGAGTCAACTGACGAACGGCCAAGCATGCGCTTCAGCGTATCGTCTTTATCAATAAAGTGATGTTTCAGGGCCGCAAGGCCATGCAGGACAGACAGGATCACCACGCTCCATGCCAGCCACAGATGAACCACACCTGCGGTGTCAGCCTGTGAACCGGCGTCAGCCAGCGTGGCTGGGACGTCAAAAAGCCCAAACACGCTGATCGGTTTACCGTCTGCGGTCGAAATAAGATAGCCGCTGATCAGAATGGCAAACAGCAGGGCATAGAGTGCGATATGTGCGCCAACAGCGCTTATGCGGGTAAGTCGGCCATGGCTTTTGGGTGCTGGAGGGGGCGGAGAGATATGTCGCCAGATCACGCGAAAAACCAGACCCATCATCAGCAGAACCCCAATGCTTTTGTGCAATTCGGGGGCCTGATGATACCAACCGTCATAATAGCTTAATGTCACCATCCACAGGCCGAGACCAAACATGGCATAGACGGCAAGTGCAAATAGCCAGTGTAAACACATGGATATTATTCCGTAGCGACGGGAGGAGTTACGCCATTGCATATGAATTTCCGTTCTCAAATGACTGAGCAATAAAAATGGACGGGTTAAATAAATAATGCAACTGAAAAAAATGAATAATGTTTTTTATTTAATTTATTTCAGCGAATTTGAATGTGTTTCCGCAATGTATTTCAATCGCTTCGTTCAATAAATTTGAGGTGACGTTTTTTAAAAAATATAAGTTAAATAAATTTAAAGGAGTGTCAATAAACGTCAGCGAGAATTTTCAGAAGAATACAATATAGATAACGTCAATGATCGCCAGCAGCGACCAAAGAACAATGTAGAGCATGAAATGCTCGCGGATGTTATTGATAAGGTAATTCACCAGTCTGCGCATCATGCCCCTCTCGCTAAACAGGCCCCGGTTATTCGGAGCCTGTAGAGGTATTATCGGTTAAAGCGCGAGAGCGCGAAGGGCTTGAGATCAAACGAAGGCGCGATCCCCTGCGCAAACTGGGCGGCGATTTCACCTAACACAGAGGCAAATTTAAACCCGTGACCGCTGAGCCCGGTTACGAGCAGGGTGTTATCGTGTCCCGGCAGGGTGTCGATGATAAAATCTTCATCCGGGGTGTTGTCGTAGGTGCACGCTGCGCCGTAAAGCAACCCGCCTACGCCCGGCAGGATATTACGCAGGAATGTGAAGGCTTCGGAACCATCCTGCGGATAAGCACCGTAAGGCTTGCGTTCTTCCGCAGAGGAAATTACCTGCCCGCCGTTATGTTTGCCAATCTTGAGCGCGTCTTTTTCCGAGGGAAAACCGTAGAACTGGTCGCCATTGGGTAACTCGCCTGTAAACGCCGGGAATTTGTTCTGGCTGCTGTAACGCCCGTCAGACTGGAACCAGGAGAAGACTTTTCGCACCGGCTGGATGGGCAGGTCCGGCAGCTGTTTCGTCACCCACGTTCCCGCACTCACCAGCAGACGCGTGGCGGTATATTCACCTTCAGAGGTGGTGACGGTTGAACCCTCTGCATGGTGGGTGATGCCCGTGACCGGACAGTTGAACAACTGCGCGCAGCCCGCTTTGGCGGCGAGATCAATCCAGGTCTTAATGGCCGTTTCGCTGTGCAGCACGCCAGAGTTGGCTTCAAACAACCCAATGTAGTCGTCAGGGACAGAAATTTCCGGCCAGCGCGCCATGATGCCGTTTGCATCCAGACGCTCGACGTCCAGGCGGTAGGCTTTCGCGCTCTCCTCGACGGTCGCCAGAAACGTGGAGCTGGCTGGCCCCAGGTTAACGACCCCGGTGCGCTCAAAAATGCGATCTTCGGTGAGGGCGGTCAGCTCATCCCACAGCGTCTGAGCCCGAAGCACCAGCGGTACATAACGTTCACCTTCACCGTAAGCGTGACGGATCAGACGGGTATCGCCGTGATGGCTTCCTTCAGAGTGGGGGGGAAGGTGGGCGTCAATCATCAGCACTTTCAGACCCGCCTGCGTGGCGTAATAACCGGCGGCAGATCCTACGGAGCCGCTTCCGATAATGATTAAATCGTATTTCATAGGCTTCTCTTTACTAACGCTTTGTTAGCAGAGTAATTAACTAAGTGGGCTTATACAAGAGCGAAATAAATAAGGCACCGCGAGGGTGCCTGTTGAGTGAAAAGGGGCATAAGGTCAATGCCGTTTATACTCATTTTCCTGATAGTCGCCAGATTCTATTTTTGCGATGCCTGCTTCTAAAATAGAGATAAACTGACGGGCGACGTCTGTTGTAAGCCACAGCGTCTGTCCAACTTCCGCTTCATCACGGTTTTGCTGATTTGGGGTCTGGTAGTGCAAACGCAGCATCAGCGCATCGTAGCTGTCTACGGTGCTGATATCCCAGCCAACAAGCGGATGGGTCTGGATGACTTCACTATTCTTTTCCATTATAACCCCCTTAATGCGTGTTAGAAGACAACGACTTTGAGGTTCAATGCATGTTTTTCTGAAAGCAATTTCAGTATATCAATTAATAAGGGTTCAGAAGGAAAAAATAAACGGGTAGCAACACATTTTTATGCTTTTTAGGATTGTTCGAACAATAAAACGCCATCTTGTTCACGATTTTCTAAGAAGATGCTGAAATATTTTGAACTTTCAGGAGACGAAACGAAAAAAAGCCGGGGCGACCCGGCAAAAAAACACAATGAGGGAGCAAATTTTAATCAGTGATGAACCAGTCGTCGGCGCTTTCCCATGTTTCCTGCAAAATTTCGCTGATGCGTTCTTTGTCTTCTTTCGCGCCGCCGATGACGGAAAGATGGTTTGCTGTCGCATAACGTACCGTTACGGCACCATCGTTTTCAGGAAAAGTGCTGCTAATACGTCGGGATAGTTCACCCGCCAGAGCGTCGAGTGCGCCAGCAGGCAGGACGGTGGATTTGGCAATGGTGACTTCGATACGCATAAATGCCCCCTGTGTAATATACTGTTTATTTATACAGTTATATTGTCGCTTTGACAACAGGGGGCGCGATTTTTTTAGCGTTTTACCGTCCAGTTTACGGTTTCACCGGCCAGGAAGGGGATCAGCGTATCGTCGGTGAGCGCAATCGACGCTTCAACCTGGCTTTCTTTGCGCTCCAGCTCAATGAACGTGTCATTAACCGGCAGACCGTAGAAACGCGGGCCGTTAAGGGAGCAGAAGGCTTCGAAATGGTCTAACGCATTCATCTCTTCAAACACGGTTGCGTAACTTGCCAGGGCGGTCGGGGCGTTAAAACAGCCTGCACAGCCGCAGCTCGCCTCTTTACGGTGACGGGCATGCGGGGCGGAATCCGTGCCGAGGAACGCGCGCGGGAAGCCGCTGGCGACCAGCTCACGTAGCGCCTGCTGGTGGATGTTGCGCTTGAGGATCGGCAGACAATACAGATGTGGGCGAACGCCGCCCACCAGCATGTGGTTACGGTTAAACATCAGGTGCTGCGGGGTGATGGTGGCGGCAATCAGCTCGTTTCCATCCCGGACATACTCTGCGGCATCTTTAGTCGTAATGTGTTCAAACACCACTTTCAGCCCCGGAAGACGCTGGCGCAGCGGCTCCATGACCGTTTCGATAAAACGTGCTTCGCGATCGAAAATATCAATGTCAGCGTGGGTCACTTCCCCGTGCACCAGCAGCGGCATGCCCAGTTTTTGCATACGCTCCAGAACAGGCATGATGGCATCAATACTGGTCACCCCATGGCTGGAGTTGGTGGTGGCATTCGCCGGGTAGAGCTTCGCGGCGGTGAATACACCTTCGTTAAACCCGCGCTCAACTTCATTCGGATCCAGCGAGTCCGTCAGGTAGCAGGTCATCAATGGGGTAAAATCGTGTCCGGCCGGAACGGCGTCAAGGATACGCTGGCGATAGGCAATCGCGGCCTCGACGGTAGTGACTGGCGGAACCAGGTTAGGCATAACAATCGCACGGCCATAAATTTCGCTGGTATACGGCACGACGGTTTTCAGCATGTCGCCATCACGAAGATGGATATGCCAGTCGTCTGGGCGGCGGATTTTGAGAACCTGGGATTGTACAGTCATGGAAGCTCCGGCTTGAAAGAGATCAGTCATAAGAGGGCTGTTTTTGCCGGACACAAATCATAAGCGGAAACGTTTTCGTTTGCACACTATTCCGTTAAAAAAAACGGGCGCCTGAGCGCCCGGAGTGTTTAGTCGGTGAAAGGGATGATGATTTCACCCGGTTTCACCTCTATCCCTTTGGCATATTTTTTCGCCAGGGATTCGCCTTTGCTCTTGTCTTCGCTCAGAACATAGGCAGGCTGTTGGTTAAAGTAGTTCTGCAACGACTGGTTGAGATACGGCATCAGCGTTTGCAGCACCGGTTTCATTTTTTCCGGCGTCACAACTGCATCGACGATTTCCATCTCATGCAGGAAAATGGCCCCTTTCTCTTTATTCAAGACCGGCAGCGCCTTGAGCTTCAGCTTGATATCCGCTTTCTGATTGCCGAAGAGCGAGGTCATATCGAGGCTGGCATCGCCGGAAAGGGTGACTTTGTTAGGCTCCTCGCGCCCAATCTGGCTGGCGAGATTCGTCAGGACGATATGCGCATCCGCAAGGCCGGGCACGCCGATATCTTTTGAAAAGTTATTATGTTTTTCCAGCGCCTGATTAATTTCCTGCTCACTGACGGTGTACTGCGTAAGCTGGTTACATCCCACCAGCAGACCACTGACAATTAACGCAGCGGCAATAACGATCTTTTTCATGGCGTTCCTCAACATAAAATCGGCGCATCTGTCCTGATACGCCAGTATGTCAGGGTGATCCAACAGAAACCAGCAGAAAAAACTGATAGTGAAAGAGGGTCAGGCGCCAGGCTCCAGCATCCCGCGGGTGCTGCGTTTATCACTGAACTGCCACCAGAGGGCAATCAGCGTCATAAAGCCGACCATGCCGAGCATGACCCACGGCAGCTCCGGCTGATGGAGCGCTTTTCCGGCATCAAACAGCCAGCCGCCACCGGTGTAACCCAGTGCGCCGCCAAGCGCCAGCCCGAGACGGCTGAAGCCCATGTAGCTGCCTCGGGCCCGGGCGTCGGCAAGTGACGCGCTCAGCGTTTCACGGGCTGGCTCGGCAATGATTGAACCAATATAGAAGGTGCAGATGAGCATAAACAGTTGCTGAAGCGAACTCACCAGGCCGATGGGCATCATGCTCAGCGTCATCAGCAACAGCCCGGCCATCAGACGGTGCTCAAGCCGGAAACGGCGCTCGCTCCAGCGGGCAATCGGATAGAGCAGCGTCAGAGAGAGGCAGGCCTCAATGGCATACATCCATTTCACCGCTGCCGGCGTGCCGGCAATATCGTTAACCATAATGGGCAGCATCAGCATGACCTGCACGGCGAGCATGTAGTAGCCGGTCAGGGTTAACACATAGGTGACGAAGCGTTTATCGCTCAGCACGCGGTCAAGCCCTTCCCGCACAGGCGCCTTCACCGTCGACAGCTTCCACGCGGGCAGAAACAGACCGTTAAACAGCGCGCAGAGAATAAACAACACCGCGCCGGTGGCGCAGACCAGGCGGAAATCGTATTGCAGCAGCCAGCTTCCCAGCAGGGCGCCCACCACCGCGCCAGCGCTGTCCTGCATCATCAAAATCGAAAAGAAGCGCCCCCGGTGTTGCGGACGGATAAGCTTAACCACCAGCGCGGTACGCGGTGGGTCGAAAAGGGTGCCGCCAATCCCGGAAAGGAAACAGGAGAACCACAGCAGCCAGGGTTCATGAGCGATTGCCATGGTGGCGAATCCCGCCGCACGTAACAGCATGCCGGTGACGATCATCGGTTTCGCGCCGAAGCGGTCGGCTATTGCGCCGCCAAACACGCCCAGACCCTGTTGTACAAACTGGCGTAGACCCAGCGCGATCCCGACCATCAATGCCGCCCAGCCCATTTGATCGACAAAACGAATCGATATAAGCGGAAAAACGACAAAAAAGCCGAGCACGACCAGCATGTTATCGACGAGCAGGAAATATTTACCCAGGCTCCTGGCCTGTGATACGCGGGACATTTTCCCTCCAGGGAAAATAAAAGGTGAGCACGCTAACATTCTGCGGTGTCGCCGGGCTTTTTCCCATACCCGCTGGCGACAATATTTTTTTATCAAAAAGGTGCTTTGATAGAGAGTTCTCATCGAAAAATGTGAAAAGCGATCAAAATGGTATGTCACTGTTTTCACAGAAGGCACAGGCGCAGGTATAGTAAAGCTAACAGGCAGAGCAGAAGCGACGGGAAGGAGTGGTAACGATGTTTGGCTATCGCAGTAATGTGCCAAAAGTGCGTCTGACGACGGACAGGCTGGTCGTTCGTCTGGTGCATGAGCGTGATGCCTGGCGTCTGGCGGATTATTACGCCGAGAATCGCCAGTTTTTAAAACCCTGGGAACCCGTTCGGGACGAGAGCCACTGCTACCCCTCTGGCTGGCAGGCGCGCCTCAGTATGATTGCGGAATTTCATAAACAGGGAAGTGCGTTTTATTTCGCGCTTCTCGATCCGGAAGAGAAAGAGATCGTTGGCATTGCCAATTTTTCAAACGTGGTACGCGGGTCGTTTCACGCCTGTTACCTCGGGTATTCCATCGGTCAGAAATGGCAGGGGCAGGGGCTCATGTTTGAGGCGCTGACGGCGGCGATTCGCTACATGCAGCGCACGCAACATATCCATCGCATTATGGCCAACTACATGCCGCACAATAAGCGCAGCGGCGATCTGCTGGCCCGCCTGGGGTTTGAGAAAGAGGGCTATGCCAAAGATTATCTGCTGATTGACGGCGAGTGGCGGGACCATGTGCTCACCGCGCTCACCACCCAGGAGTGGACCGCGGGTCGTTAAGGAGAAAAAATGAAATATCAGTTAAATGGCGCCGAAGCGCGCGTGGTCGGCTGCCTTCTGGAAAAGCAGGTCACCACGCCGGAACAGTATCCTCTGTCCGTGAATGCCGTCACGATGGCCTGCAACCAGAAGACGAACCGTGAGCCGGTGATGAACCTTGGCGAGCACGAGGTGCAGGATACCCTTGACGAGCTGGTGAAGCGCCACTACCTGCGCACCGTCAGCGGCTTCGGTAATCGCGTCACTAAATATGAACAGCGCTTTTGTAATTCCGAATTTGGCGATTTAAAACTCAGCGCTGCGGAAGTGGCGGTGATCACCACGCTGCTGCTGCGCGGGGCGCAGACGCCGGGGGAACTGCGCACGCGCGCCTCTCGCATGCATGAATTTCGTGATATGCAGGACGTTGAACAGACGCTGGAGGGGCTGGCATCACGCGAGGACGGTCCTTACGTGGTGCGTCTGCCCCGCGAGCCGGGCAAGCGTGAAAGCCGCTACATGCACCTTTTTAGCGGCGACGTTGAGCCCTCTGCGCTGGCCGTAGAATCCGACACGCCAGCATCAAACGACAGCCTGAACGCGCGCGTGGCGGCCCTGGAAGACGAGGTTGCCGGGCTGAAGCAGCGTCTGGATGCGTTACTCGCACATCTGGGAGATTAATCGTGACAACATTACGCATTGGTGTTGTGGGGCTGGGAGGGATCGCGCAAAAAGCCTGGCTGCCCGTTTTAGGCGCCGCGTCCGACTGGACGCTGCAAGGGGCGTGGTCGCCCACCCGCGAGAAAGCAGAGCGCATCTGCAAAACCTGGCGCATCCCTTATGCCGGTTCGCTACAGGATTTAGCCCGTGAATGTGATGCGGTATTTGTGCATACCTCAACCGCGACGCACTACCAGGTGGTGAGCGAGTTGCTGAACGCAGGCGTTCACGTCTGCGTGGATAAACCCCTGGCGGAAAATGTACAGGATGCTGAGCGACTGATTGAGCTGGCCGCGCGTAAAAAGCTGACGCTGATGGTCGGCTTCAACCGCCGTTTTGCGCCGCTCTATCAGCAGCTTAAAGCGCAGTCCGGCTCGTTCGCCTCTCTGCGTATGGATAAGCACCGTACCGACAGCGTGGGGCCTAACGACCTGCGCTTCACGCTGCTGGATGATTATCTCCACGTCGTGGATACGGCCCTGTGGCTGAGTAACGGAAAAGCCCAGCTGCAAAGCGGCACGCTGCTGACCAACGAGCAGGGAGAGATGGTTTACGCCGAACATCATTTTGCCGTTGAGCATTTGCAGGTGACGACCAGCATGCATCGTCGGGCGGGCAGCCAGCGCGAGTCCGTGCAGGCCGTTACGGATGGCGCGCTGTATGACGTCACCGATATGCGAGAGTGGCGGGAAGAGAAGGGCAATGGCGTGGTCGCGTTACCGGTTCCCGGCTGGCAAAGCACCCTGGAGCAGCGTGGCTTCGTGGGCTGCGCGCGTCACTTCATCACCTGCGTGCAGAATCAGACGGTTCCTGAAACGTCCGGGGAGCAGGCTATTCTGGCGCAGCGCATTGTGGAACGACTCTGGCGCGAAGCCATGTCGGAATAACGCGTTGTAACATCTGCCGATAGTAATTCGTTGAAATCCGGTTAGACTAAGCGCCGCTTGTTGGCTTTGCCGGGTGGCGCTAACGCTTATCCGTCCTGGAAATCCGTAGGGTTGTGGAACTTCACGTTAATGAACTTATTAAAATCGCTGGCGGCCGTCAGCTCGATGACCATGTTTTCCCGCGTGCTTGGCTTTGCGCGCGATGCCATTGTGGCAAGGGTTTTTGGCGCCGGGATGGCGACTGACGCCTTTTTCGTCGCTTTTAAGCTGCCAAACCTGCTGCGCCGTATTTTTGCCGAAGGGGCCTTTTCACAGGCATTTGTTCCGATCCTCGCAGAATATAAAAGCAAACAGGGCGAAGATGCCACCCGCGTCTTTGTGGCCTACGTTTCCGGATTACTGACGCTGGCGCTGGCGATCGTGACCGTCCTGGGGATGCTGGCAGCGCCCTGGGTGATCATGGTGACGGCGCCGGGTTTTGCTGACACGGCGGATAAATTTGCCCTGACCACCCAACTGCTGCGTATAACCTTCCCCTATATTCTGCTGATTTCGCTGGCGTCGCTGGTGGGTGCCATCCTGAATACCTGGAACCGCTTCTCCGTTCCGGCCTTTGCCCCCACGTTCCTTAACGTCAGCATGATTGGCTTTGCGCTGTTCGCCGCGCCGCATTTTAACCCACCGGTGCTGGCGCTGGCCTGGGCCGTGACCGTCGGCGGCGTGTTACAGCTTGCTTACCAGCTTCCGCACCTGAAAAAAATCGGCATGCTGGTTCTGCCGCGCATTAATTTCAAAGATGCGGGCGCAATGCGCGTTATCAAACAGATGGGACCGGCGATACTCGGTGTGTCCGTTAGCCAGATCTCGCTGATCATCAATACCATCTTCGCCTCTTTCCTGGTGTCGGGCTCGGTGTCCTGGATGTACTACGCCGATCGTCTGATGGAGTTTCCATCCGGGGTGCTGGGCGTGGCGCTGGGGACTATTCTGCTACCGTCGCTGTCGAAAAGTTTCGCCAGCGGCAACCACGATGAATACTGCCGCCTGATGGACTGGGGCCTGCGTCTCTGTTTTCTGCTGGCGCTGCCAAGCGCGGTGGCGCTGGGGATCCTGGCAAAACCGCTGACGGTTTCATTGTTCCAGTATGGAAAATTCACCGCCTTTGATGCCGCCATGACCCAGCGTGCGCTCGTAGCCTACTCGGTGGGGCTGATGGGGCTGATTGTCGTGAAGGTGCTTGCGCCCGGTTTCTATTCACGTCAGGACATCAAAACGCCGGTTAAGATTGCCATTGTGACGCTGATCATGACGCAGCTGATGAACCTGGCGTTTATTGGACCGCTGAAACACGCGGGGCTGTCATTGTCGATTGGTCTGGCGGCCTGTCTGAACGCCGGGCTGCTGTACTGGCAGCTGCGCAAGCAGGATATCTTCACACCGCAGCCGGGCTGGGCAAGCTTCCTGCTGCGTCTGGCGATTGCGGTAGTGGTGATGGCGGCCGCGCTGGTTGGCATGTTGTATGTCATGCCTGAGTGGGCGCAGGGCACCATGCCTTACCGCCTGATGCGTCTGATGGCCGTGGTGGTGGTCGGTGTGGTGGCGTACTTTGCCACGCTGGCGGTGCTTGGCTTCAAAGTGAAAGAGTTCACCCGCCGCACGGTATAAACGCCAAAAGGGGAGTTCACCAGAAGGTGCTCCCCGCTTCATGACGTGCCGCTACTGCGTCAAATCGAAATCTTTTTCCCACCCGTGATACGTGCCGTGGCCGTCTGACCATCCGCACCGTACAGCCCCGGCTCTTTATAGGGCTTTAACACTTCAAGCGTCTGCTGATTACGGATAATCTGTCCTTCCAGCAGCCAGCCGTTATGCTGGTTGAGATCGCGAAGATGCTGGGTTTTTTCTGTAATGGTCTGCCAGCGTTCGTTGATCTCATCATTGGCGCTGCGTTTCGCGTCTTGCTCAGCGCGTCGCTGTTTTTCCAGATAATCCAGGGTCGCCAGCAGCGAGCTTTTATCTTCAGTTATGCGTTGCAACGCGCTGCCGTTGATTTGACCAGAAGAGAGGTGGTGCTGTTCTGCATCCATCACCGTTTTCAGGTCGTTCAGGACCACCGTCATCTGATCCAGTATTTCTGACAGTCGACTCATACGGTTAGTTACTCTGGAGGAAACTCTGTGCGTCCTGAATCAGCGCATCAGCGATTTTGCTGGTATCCATTTTCAGTTCGCCGTTACGGATAGCCGTTTTCAGCGCTTCAACACGTTCCATGTTGATATCGCTGCTGCCTGGCTGCATCAGCTTCGACTGCGCATCGCTCAGCGTGACGCTGGTGCTGTTAGCCGTCGACGTTTTTTCCAGACGCGTTTTTTGCGGGGCAGCCTCATTCGTTTCGCGAGGTTGTACAGTGCTAACCGGCTTCAGGGCTGATGTACGATCAATGCTCATAGTGTTGTCCTCATCGAGGGTTCGCGGCGTTTGCGCCTGACATCATCATTTGTTGAATATTTATCGGCAGTCGCCGCGAAATCTTTAAAAAGATTACAGGTTAATCAGAATATTCCCATCAGGACCGACCGTGCCGCTGACCACCTGGCCTGAGGACATTCTGACCCGGGCATTTTGCGCCACTGCGGCATTATTCAGCGCTTTTCCTTCACTGTTGATACTAAAGCCTTCGCCATTGGCGACCACCATCACCTGTTGTCCCGCTTTCACCCGCCACGCCTGGCGCAGCATGGATAGCTGTATCGCCTGTCCAGGAGCGACATCGCGCAGGCTGACCGCCTCCTCAGCCTGGTTGATATCCAGCATCGTCCGCGGTGGAAGCTGATCCAGACGGCCTCGCTTCAGCGTTACGCTGTCAGGTTGCAGCAGGCTGCCCCGGGGAATGGGAACGGCGGCGACAACATAATTGCCCGTCGCCTGAACCGCAACCTGTAAGTAGCGTTTTTCATTGGCGCAACGCGCCAGCACGTTCACGTTGCCCCATAAGCGGGTGCTGCCGGTCACGCTAAATGACGGGGCTTCGCAGGAAGGATAAAGGTTAGGCGGGGTGCGCACGGTCACGCGTACGTCATCGCTGAAACCGGCCAGCTTCTGCGCAAAGAATGCATTGAGCTGGTCCTCTAACCCCTCAGCCTGCACCAGAGGGCTTAAAAGCAGTAGGGTCGCCGCCAGGCCACGTTTAAAAGTCCGCATCGCACGTTCCACCATGTCCAGAATTTAGCAAATTCTACCCGCAGTGGTTTTCCATCAACGCAACAAATAGCGACGCATTTTGCGCTTATTCCGTCGATAGGGGAGACGGGGTGAGATTTAAGCTGTGAACTGAAATTTTCTCATCAGCGGAGGAGACATGCTCGATAAACTCGACGCCGCGTTACGTTTTCAGCAGGAAGCGCTCAATTTACGCGCCCAGCGGCAGGAGATTTTAGCCGCCAATATCGCCAACGCGGATACCCCCGGGTATCAGGCGCGCGATATTGATTTTTCCAGTGAACTCAAAAAAGTGATGGAGCGTGGACGTGCCGAAGGAACGGGTGTCTCACTGGCCCTGACATCCTCACGTCATATTCCCGCTCAGGCGATGACCGCGCCAACGACCGACCTGCTTTACCGTATTCCCGATCAGCCCTCACTTGATGGTAACACCGTCGACATGGACCGGGAGCGCACACAGTTTGCCGATAACAGCCTGCAATACCAGACAGGTCTGACGCTACTCGGCGGGCAAATTAAAGGCATGATGACCGTCCTACAGGGGGGCAATTAGTAAATGGCCTTGCTGAATATTTTTGATATCGCCGGTTCGGCATTAACGGCGCAGTCCAAACGACTGAACGTGGCCGCCAGTAACCTGGCCAACGCCGACAGCGTGACCGGCCCTGACGGGCAACCGTATCGCGCTAAACAGGTTGTCTTCCAGGTTGATGCTGCACCGGGTGCGGCAACGGGCGGCGTAAAAGTGGCGGACGTGGTTGAGAGCCAGGCACCCGACAAGCTGGTTTACGAGCCAGGCAACCCGCTCGCGGATGCCAGCGGCTACGTGAAAATGCCGAACGTGGATGTGGTCGGGGAGATGGTGAACTCCATGTCCGCGTCGCGCAGCTACCAGGCAAACGTCGAAGTGCTTAATACCGTGAAGAGCATGATGCTCAAAACACTCACTCTCGGCCAGTAAAGGAGACACGCATGTCCATCGCCGTAAACGTGAATGACCCGACAAATACCGGCGTCAACAGCACCAGCAGTGCGACCGGTTCTAGCTCTCTCACCGGGAGCAATGCCTCCGATTTACAGAGCAGCTTTCTGACCCTGCTGGTGGCGCAGCTGAAAAATCAGGATCCGACCAATCCGATGCAGAACAACGAACTGACCACGCAGCTTGCGCAGATCAGTACCGTCAGCGGCATTGAGAAACTGAACACTACGCTCGGCTCGGTCTCCGGTCAAATCGATAACAGCCAGTCCTTGCAGGCCGCCAACCTGATCGGTCACGGGGTGATGATCCCGGGGACCACGATTCTGGCGGGCACCAGCACTACCGATGGCACCTCCACCACCACCACGACGCCGTTTGGCGTTGAATTGCAGCAGCCGGCCGACAAAGTCACCGCCACAATCAAAGACGCCAGCGGCAACGTGGTGCGCACGATTGAGATTGGCGAGCTTAAAGCGGGCGTTCATACCTTTACCTGGGATGGCAGCCTGACCGACGGCACTAAAGCGCCTAACGGCTCGTATCAGGTTGCGATTAGCGCCAGCAACGGCACCACTCAGCTGGTGGCTCAGCCGCTACAGTTTGCCCTGGTTCAGGGCGTCATCAAGGGTAGCGATGGCAACAAACTGGATTTGGGTACCTCCGGTACCACCACACTCGACGAAGTTCGGCAGATTATCTAAGCCTTAATACTTATCAGGAGTAAGTCATGGCCTTTTCTCAAGCGGTCAGCGGCCTGAATGCTGCGGCCACCAACCTGGACGTCATTGGCAACAACATCGCCAACTCCGCGACCTATGGTTTTAAATCCGGTTCTGCGTCTTTTGCAGATATGTTTGCAGGCTCTAAAGTGGGTCTGGGCGTGAAGGTGGCGGGTATCACCCAGGACTTCACCGACGGGACGACCACCAACACCGGTCGCGGTCTGGACGTCGCCATCAGCCAGAACGGTTTCTTCCGTATGGTGGATGCCAACGGTTCCGTGTTCTACAGCCGCAACGGCCAGTTCAAGCTGGATGAAAACCGTAACCTGGTGAACATGCAGGGGCTTCAGTTAACCGGTTATCCGGTTGCCGGCACACCGCCTACGGTGCAAACCGGTGCGAATCCGCAGGCGATCTCCATCCCAACGACGCTGATGGCGGCGAAGTCCACCACCACTGCCTCTCAGCAGATCAACCTGAACTCCACCGATACCGCGCCAACCGTCGCCTTCGATCCGTCCAACCCTGACTCTTACAACAAGAAAGGCACCGTGACGGTGTTTGACAGCCAGGGTAATGCGCACAACATGAACCTGTTTTATGTCAAAAACGAGACGCCAGCTAACTCCTGGAAAGTGTATTCGCAGGACGGCAGCGTAGCGGGAGATGCAGCGAAACTGGCAACCACGCTGACCTTTAACGAGAGTGGTGTGCTGACGGGTGGCGATGATATCAAGATCACAACGGGCACCGTTCCGGGCGCGACGCCAGCCACGTTTGACATGAGCTTCGCCAACTCCATGCAGCAAAACACCGGTGCAAACAACATCGTGGCGACGAGCCAGAACGGCTATAAGCCGGGCGATCTGGTGAGCTACCAGATCAACGATGACGGTACCGTTGTCGGTAACTATTCGAACGAACAGACCCAGGTGCTGGGGCAGATCGTGCTGGCAAACTTCGCTAACAACGAAGGCCTGAAATCCGAAGGGGATAACGTCTGGTCTGCCACGCAGTCTTCCGGTGTTGCCCTGCTGGGTACCGCGGGTTCCGGTAACTTCGGCACGCTGACTAACGGCGCGCTGGAAGCCTCCAACGTCGATCTGAGTAAAGAGCTGGTGAACATGATCGTCGCGCAACGTAACTACCAGTCCAACGCGCAGACCATCAAAACCCAGGATCAGATCCTCAACACGCTGGTTAACCTGCGTTAAGCAGCTGACGGGAAAGCGCAATGGATCACGCAATATATACAGCGATGGGCGCAGCAAGCCAGACGCTCAATCAGCAGGCCGTTACCGCCAGCAACCTGGCAAACGCCTCCACGCCAGGTTTTCGTGCGCAGCTCAACGCGCTGCGTGCGGTGCCGGTAGAAGGGCTGTCATTGCCCACGCGTACGCTGGTCACCGCCTCCACGCCGGGCGCCGACATGACGCCAGGCCAGATGGATTATACCGCGCGTCCGCTGGACGTTGCCCTTCAGCAGGACGGCTGGCTGGCGGTGCAAACGGCGGACGGCGGGGAAGGCTATACCCGAAACGGTAATATCCAGGTGAGCGCCACCGGGCAACTGACGATTCAGGGGCATCCGGTGATGGGCGAAGCCGGTCCGTTGACGGTGCCGGAAGGGTCAGAGCTGACCATTGCGGCAGACGGGACGATCTCGGCGTTAAACCCGGGCGACCCGGCGAACACCGTTGCGCCTGTCGGTCGTCTGAAGCTGGTGAAAGCGGAAGGCAACGAAGTGCAGCGTGGCGATGACGGGATGTTCCGTCTGACCCAGGCGGCGCAGGCCACGCGTGGCGCCACGTTACAGGCCGACCCGACCATCCGCGTGATGTCCGGCGTGCTGGAAGGCAGTAACGTCAAACCGGTAGAAGCCATGACCGACATGATCGCCAGCGCCCGCCGCTTCGAAATGCAGATGAAAATCATCAGCAGCGTCGATGAAAACGCAGGCAAGGCTAACCAACTTCTGGCTATGAGTTAACAGGACTCCCTATGATCAGTTCTTTATGGATCGCGAAAACCGGTCTGGACGCACAGCAAACCAATATGGATGTGATTGCCAACAACCTGGCAAACGTCAGCACCAATGGTTTCAAGCGTCAGCGTGCGGTTTTCGAAGATTTACTTTATCAAACGATTCGTCAGCCAGGGGCGCAGTCTTCTGAGCAAACCACGCTGCCGTCCGGTCTGCAAATTGGTACCGGCGTGCGCCCGGTCGCCACCGAGCGTCTGCACAGCCAGGGCAACCTGTCCCAGACCAACAACAGTAAAGACGTTGCCATTAAAGGTCAGGGTTTCTTCCAGGTGCAGCTGCCTGACGGGACCTCCGCCTATACCCGCGATGGTTCTTTCCAGGTGGATCAGAATGGTCAGCTGGTGACGGCGGGCGGTTTCCAGGTTCAGCCTGCGATCACCATCCCGGCGAACGCGCTGAGTATCACCATTGGTCGTGACGGTATCGTCAGCGTCACTCAGCAAGGTCAGGCCGCGCCGGTCCAGGTTGGACAGCTTAACCTGACCACCTTCATGAACGATACCGGACTGGAAAGCATCGGTGAGAACCTCTACACCGAAACGCAGTCTTCCGGCACGCCAAATGAAAGTACCCCGGGCCTGAACGGGGCGGGGCTGTTGTATCAGGGGTATGTGGAAACCTCGAACGTTAACGTGGCGGAAGAGCTGGTGAATATGATCCAGGTCCAGCGCGCCTATGAAATTAACAGTAAAGCAGTGTCGACGACCGACCAGATGCTGCAAAAACTGACGCAACTCTAAGGTGTAGCCCGGTGCGGTAAACGTCGCACCGGCTCCCTGTTTTCGAAGATGAAGGCAATGCATAAAAACGCGGCGTTTCGTTATCCGATCCTGACTGTTCTGGCCGTCACCCTCAGCGGGTGTGCCTGGATCCCGTCTAAACCATTGGTACAGGGTGCGACTACCGCCCAACCCGTTCCCGGTCCCGCGCCGGTGGTGAACGGCTCAATTTTCCAGACCGCGCAGCCGATTAACTACGGTTATCAGCCGCTGTTTGAAGACCGTCGTCCGCGTAACGTTGGCGATACGCTGACCATTGTGTTGCAGGAAAACGTCAGTGCGAGTAAGAGCTCGTCGGCGAACGCCAGCCGCGACGGCAAAACCAATTTTGGCTTCGACACCGTACCCCGCTATCTGCAAGGGCTGTTCGGCAACGCCCGTGCGGATGTGGAAGCCTCCGGCGGCAACACCTTTAACGGTAAAGGTGGCGCGAACGCCAGCAACACCTTCAGCGGAACGCTGACGGTAACGGTTGACCAGGTTCTGGTGAACGGCAACCTGCACGTGGTGGGCGAAAAACAGATCGCCATTAACCAGGGTACGGAATTCATTCGCTTCTCCGGTGTGGTTAACCCTCGCACTATCAGCGGCACCAACACCGTACCGTCCACCCAGGTGGCGGATGCGCGCATTGAGTACGTCGGCAACGGCTACATTAACGAAGCGCAAAATATGGGCTGGCTGCAACGCTTCTTCCTTAACTTATCGCCGATGTAAGCGAGGTGACCTATGTATAAATTTCTCTTCGCCGTGGCGCTGTCGCTGGTCGCTACCGTTGCGCAGGCCGATCGCATACGCGATCTCACCAGCGTGCAGGGCGTGCGCGAAAACTCGCTGATTGGCTACGGCCTGGTGGTGGGGCTGGATGGGACGGGTGACCAGACGACCCAGACGCCGTTCACCACCCAGAGCCTGAACAATATGCTCTCGCAGCTCGGTATTACCGTACCGGCCGGGACCAACATGCAGCTGAAAAACGTGGCGGCCGTGATGGTGACCGCGTCTTATCCGGCCTTTGCGCGTCAGGGGCAGACCATCGACGTGGTTGTCTCGTCGATGGGTAACGCCAAAAGCCTGCGCGGCGGTACGTTGCTGATGACGCCGCTGAAAGGCGTCGACAGCCAGGTGTATGCTCTGGCGCAGGGCAACATTCTGGTTGGCGGAGCAGGCGCGTCGGCGGGCGGCAGCAGCGTGCAGGTGAACCAGCTGAACGGGGGACGTATTACCAACGGCGCGATCATCGAACGTGAGCTGCCGACCCAGTTCGGCACCGGCAACACCATTAACCTGCAACTGAATAACGAAGACTTTACGATGGCGCAGCAGATCGCTGACACCATCAACCGCAGCCGGGGCTACGGCAGCGCCACCGCGCTGGATGCCCGTACCGTGCAGATCCGCACGTCAACCGGCAGCAGCAACCAGGTGCGGTTGCTGGCCGATATCCAGAATATGGAAGTGAACGTGCCGGTGCAGGATGCGAAAGTCATTATCAACTCCCGTACCGGCTCGGTGGTGATGAACCGCGAAGTGACGCTGGACAGCTGCGCCGTGGCGCAGGGCAATCTCTCCGTCACGGTTAACCGCTCGGCCAACGTCAGCCAGCCGGATACCCCGTTTGGTGGCGGTCAGACGGTAGTGACCCCGCAAACGCAGATTGATTTACGACAGAGCGGCGGTTCGTTGCAGAGCGTGCGCTCCAGCGCCAACCTGAACAGCGTGGTGCGTGCTCTGAATGCGCTGGGTGCAACGCCAATGGATCTGATGTCCATTCTGCAATCCATGCAAAGTGCAGGCTGCCTGCGCGCCAGACTGGAAATCATCTAAATGCTGACCGATAGCAAACTGTTGACCAGTGCCGCCTGGGATGCCCAGTCGCTCAACGAGCTGAAAACCAAAGCGGGCAAGGATCCGGCGGAGAATATCCGCCCGGTTGCCCGTCAGGTGGAAGGCATGTTCGTACAAATGATGTTGAAAAGCATGCGTGAAACCCTGCCGAAAGATGGCATGTTCAGCAGCGATTCCACGCGGCTTTACACCAGCATGTACGATCAGCAGATTGCCCAGCAAATGACCGCCGGAAAGGGGCTCGGCCTGGCGGACATGATCGTGAAGCAGACCGCAGCCGCTCAGGGGCTCCCGCCTGAAGAGGCCCCGCCGCAGGTGCCGCTGAAGTTTGATCTGGAAAAGGTGACCAGTTATCAAAATCAGGCGCTGACGCAGATGGTGCGTAAGGCGATGCCGAAGCCGGCAGAAACGCGTGACGAGCCGCTCTCCGGCGACAGCAAAGACTTCCTGGCGCAGCTCTCCCTGCCGGCGCGTCTTGCCAGTGAAGAGAGCGGCGTGCCGCACCATCTGATTCTGGCGCAGGCGGCGCTGGAGTCGGGCTGGGGGCAACGTCAGATCCGCAGGGAGAACGGTGAGCCGAGCTTCAACATCTTTGGCGTGAAGGCCACCTCCAGCTGGAAGGGGCCGACCACCGAGATCACTACCACCGAATATGAGAACGGTGCGGCAGTGAAGGTGAAAGCCAAATTCCGCGTCTACAGCTCGTATCTGGAAGCGTTGTCGGATTATGTCGGGCTGCTGAGCCGGAATCCGCGCTACACCGCCGTGACCCAGGCCGCCACGCCAGAGCAGGGCGCTCAGGCATTGCAGAATGCTGGCTACGCGACCGATCCAAACTATGCGCGCAAGCTGACCAGCATGATCCAGCAGCTGAAATCCATGTCTGAGAAGGTCAGCAAAGCGTATAGCACAGATCTCGAAAATCTGTTCTGAAAGTTCTCAAGTCCCGGTGGAGGTTGCCGATAACCTTCATCAGGACTCGTGTCTGAACGTATAAAAGGAACCCCCATGTCCAGTTTGATTAACAGCGCCATGAGTGGCCTCAGTGCTGCGCAGTCGGCACTCAATACCGTCAGTAATAATATTTCAAGCTACAACGTGGCAGGTTATACCCGCCAGACCACCATTCTGGGGGCATCAAACAGCACCCTGACCGGCGGTGGCTGGGTGGGTAACGGGGTCTATGTCTCCGGTGTTCAGCGTGAATATGATGCGTTTATCACCAACCAGCTGCGCGCGGCGCAGAACCAGAGCAGTGGGCTGACCACGCGCTACCAGCAGATGTCAAAAATTGACGATGTGCTTTCTGATACCACGAACTCGCTTTCTGCCAACCTCCAGGATTTCTTTAAAAGCCTGCAAACGCTGGTGAGTAACGCAGAAGATCCGGCTGCTCGCCAGACGGTACTCGGGAAGGCGGATGGTCTGGTAAACCAGTTTAAAACCAACGATCAATATCTCCGCGATCAGGATGCGCAGGTCAATACGGCGATTTCTACCAGCGTCGATCAGATCAATAACTACGCGAAACAGATTGCCAATCTTAACGATCAGATCTCCCGACTGACTGGCGTCGGTGCGGGCGCATCTCCGAACGAACTGCTCGATCAGCGCGATCAGCTGGTGAGTGAACTGAACAAGATTGTCGGTGTGGACGTCACCGTACAGGACAGCGGCACCTACAACATCTCTATCGCCAACGGTTACACCCTGGTACAGGGCAGCAACGCCAGCCAGCTGGCGGCGGTGAAATCCGGTGCGGACCCAGCGCGTACAACAATTGCGTATGTGGATACCGCAGCGGGCAACGTGGAGATCTCAGAAAAACAGATCACCACGGGGTCGCTTGGGGGGCTGTTAACGTTCCGTTCTCAGGATCTGGATCAGGCGCGAAACACCCTTAACCAGATGGCGCTGGCGTTTGCGGATGCCATGAATACCCAGCACCAGGCTGGCTTTGATGCCAACGGGGATGCAGGCGGCAAGCTGTTTGATTTTGGCTCGCCGGCAGTGCTGAGTAACGGTAAAAACACCGGAAGCGCGTCCGTTACGGCCACGATGACGGACAGTACAAAGGTCCAGGCGACAAACTATAAAGTCGAGTACAACGGTACTGACTGGACAATCACGCGTCTGTCGGACAACACCAGCTTCACGGCCAAGCCTGACGCCAGCGGTAATCTGTCGTTTGATGGTCTCAACGTTAAGATTAGCGGCTCAGCCGATAATAAAGACAGTTTCATCGTCAAACCGGTGAATGACGTCATTGTCAATATGGACGTAGCGATCAGCGACGAATCCAAACTGGCGATGGCCTCCGCGAAAGGAAGCGGTGAAAGCGACAATACCAATGGCCAGAAGCTGCTGGATTTACAGAGCGCCAAATTGGTGGGAGGGAACAAAACCTTTAACGATGCTTATGCCGCGCTGGTCAGTACGGTGGGCAGCACCACGGCGTCGCTGAAAACCAGCAGCGAAACCAAAGTTAACGTGGTGACGCAGCTGACCAAACAACAGCAGTCAATCTCCGGGGTTAACCTGGATGAAGAGTATGGCAACCTGCAACGCTATCAGCAGTACTATCTGGCGAATGCGCAGGTGCTGCAAACGGCGAGCACGCTGTTTGATGCATTGATCAATATCCGCTAAGGCTGAGGCATAAAAAATGCGTATTAGTACTCAAATGATGTATGAGCAAAGCATGCGCGGCGTGACGAACTCCCAAAGTCTCTGGCTCAGCTACGGCGAGCAGATGTCTACGGGGAAGCGTATCAACCGTCCGTCTGACGATCCGATTGCCGCCTCGCAGGCCGTTGTGCTCTCTCAGGCTCAAACGCAAAACAGCCAGTATGCGCTGGCACGCTCCTTCGCTACGACGAAAGTCTCGCTGGAAGAGAACGTGTTATCGCAAGTGACAACCGCCATCCAGGCTGCTCAGGAAAAGATTGTCAATGCGGGCAACGGTACGTTAAGTGACGATGACCGCGCTTCGCTGGCCACGAACCTGCAAGGTATTCGCGATCAGCTCATGAACCTGGCTAACAGCACGGACGGTAACGGTCGCTATATTTTTTCCGGTTACAAGACCGAAGCGGCGGCTTTCGACCAGGCGACGGGTGATTATAAGGGCGGCGGAACGCCAATCAGCCAGCAGGTTGACTCCGCGCGCACGATGCAAATTAGCCATACGGGCACTGAAGTTTTCGATAGCTTCACCAGCAATGCCAAGCCAGAGCCAGATGGTAGTGCGCCGGAAACGAATTTGTTCAAGATCCTCGACTCCGCAATTGAAGCGTTGAATACGCCGATTGGGGAGGACGAAACGAAAGCCGAGGCGTTTACGGCGGCTATTGATAAAGCCAACCGTGGCCTGAGCAACTCCCTCAACAACGTGCTGACCGTGCGCGCCGACCTCGGCATCAAGCTGGATGAGCTGGGCAAGCTGGACGCTCTGGGTGAAGACCGCGCGCTGGGTCAGACGCAGCAGATGAGTAACCTGGTTGACGTGGACTGGAACTCGGTGATTTCGTCCTACACCATGCAGCAGGCGGCGTTGCAGGCCTCGTATAAAGCCTTTAGCGATATGCAGGGTATGTCTTTGTTCCAGATGAACAAATAAGACTCTGACCTGTTTGACATGTCTTGAAACTGGGCATGTTTTGACTGCCCAACCCGTCCGGGTTGGGCATTTTTTTTACACACGTTCTGCCTGTGCGGACAGCACCCGGGCGCTTTCAATCACTCTGATAGCCAGCGCAATGGCACCACACAGGGTTGCCAGAGCCACCACGCCAGACCAGCCTGCCAGCGTATAGATATTGCTGCCTAATGCCGAACCCAGCGCCATTCCGATGAAAATGACGGTAAACAGCAGGGCGTTCAGGCGTCCGCGGGCCTGCGGCTCAAGGCTGTAGACCAGGTTCTGGTGGGCCACGAGGCTGGACTGCAAGCCGAGATCGAAACCGACCGCGGAGAGGGCAATCAGGATCAACTGACCGTGTACACCCAGTGCCGGCATCATGAACATCAGGGCAAACGAGAGGGTCACCAGCGCGGCACCCAGCTGGGTCACTTTACCGGCGCCCAGCTTATCTGCCAGACCCCCTGCCAGCGGTGCAGCCAGCGCACCAGCGGCTCCGGCAATACCAAATCCACCCGCTATGGCACTGCCAAGATGATACCGTTCCAGCAGCATGACCGCCAGCGTTGACCAGAATGCGCTAAAGGCAATCGACAGAAAGCCCTGGGCCAGCGCGGCCCGACGCAGCGCCGGATAGCGGCGCCAGAGGTGTTCCATGGAGCGCATCAGCGCCGGGTAGCTCAGCGTGGAGAGAACGGCGAAGCGGGGAAGCACGGCCCACATCACCACGCCGATAAAGGCAATACTTGCGGCGGCCAGCTGATACATCACCCGCCAGCCAAAGGCCTCACCCACCACGCCGCTCACGCTTCTGGAGAGCAAAATCCCCAGCAGCAGGCCGGTCATCACCGTGCCGACCGTTTTTCCCTGTTTACCTTCCGGCGCGAGGATCGCTGCGGCCGGGACAATATCCTGCGCCATGGTGGCGGCCATGCCAATCAGCAGGCTGGTGAGCAGCAGGGAGTGCAGTTGTCCGGTCAGGCTACAACCCAGCAGGAACAGCGCCAGGGCCGCACTTTTTATCAGGATCAGCGTTCTGCGGTCATGACGATCGCCGAGCGGGAGCAGAAACAGGATGCCCAGGGCATAACCCGCCTGGGTGAGCGTCGGGACCATGCCCATGCCTTCGATGCTCAGATGCAGGTCTGAGCCCATCAGCGGCAGCAGAGGCTGGGCATAATAGATGGATGCCACGCTAAAGCCCGCACCGAGCGCCAGCATTAAGATTACCCAGCGGCTTACGGCCCGGGTGGTGGTTGTGTTCATAAGATGTTCCTCATTCGTTGTGTGCGGCTATTTTTTATCAGTACGCCTTGCGACGGTAGCGGGCGCGGTGGTAAAACGCTTATACGTACGGCGTATGGGTAAAAATGGTATGAAAAGGTCTGAGCGTATAGATCGGGTAGAACTGATGCGAACGTTTGTTCGCATTGTGGAGGCGGGGTCTCTTTCTGCGGCGGCACGTCAGCTGGCAACAACCCAGGCCACGGTGAGCCGACGGTTGCAGTCGCTTGAGACCATGCTGGGAGTACGCCTGATGCTGCGCACAACCCATACGACCCGGCTGACCGATGACGGCGAACGCTGCTATCAGCATGCCCGACGGGTGATTGACAGCTGGCTGGCGCTAGAAGACGAGGTAGGGCAGACGGAAGATGAACCGGTTGGGGTGCTGAGGGTGCGCGCCCCGCACGCGTTTGGCCAGGATCAGCTTCTGAAACCGTTAACCGAATTTTTACAGCGCTATCCCCAGCTTTCTGTTGAGTGGATGCTCAACGATCGCTCGGTTGATTTCCTCGGCGACAACCTTGACTGTGCTATTCGGGTGGGTGTGGAAGTCGATCCGGCAACCGTGTCCGTGCTGCTGGCTGAAGTGCCGCGCTCGGTGGTGGCTTCACCGGAATTACTGGCCCGTTATCCCGCGGTTAAAACGCCGGAAGATTTGCAGCAGCTTCCCTGGATTGCCATCAGCTCTTTTTATCAACGCCATGTGGAGCTTTTCCACGATGCATCATCTGCCCCGGCGCGGGTTACCATTACGCCACGCCTGAGTACCGACAGCCTGTATGTGGCGCGCAATACGGCACTCACCGGGCTGGGCGTGGCGGTGGTATCCAGCTGGACAGTACAGGATGATATTCAGGAAGGAAGACTGGTGCATCTACTGCCAGAGTGGCAGCCGGCAGCGTTACCGGTACATCTGGTTTACCCCTGGTCTCGTTATTATCCGGCGCGCTTGCGGCGTTTTCTGGAGCTGATGCGGCAGATAATGCCGGAGGTCACCGGAATGAGAAAGCCCCTGCAACAGCCATAAAAAAGCCGACCCGAAGGTCGGCTTTCAGTCTTAGCGTGCGTTATTCAACAGGCTGAGGACGAGTAGCTGGCGCAGTAGCCATGTGCGTTGCACTGTGACCACCGGCAGCACCTTTGCCTTCGAAGTTGAATGCCGGACGAACCCAGTCGCTATGGCGTGGCGCTTCAGGTACATACTCAGGTGCCGGGGCGCGAGTCATCGGCGCGGTAGCAACGTGAGCAGGCGCTGGAGCGGCAACGACCTCAACCGGCTCGGATTTCACTTCAGCCTCTTTGACCTCTTCGACAACAGGCTCAACCTGAATCTCGACGTCCTGAACAACCTCTTCCGTCACCGTTTCGACGGTAACGTCTGCGGGTTCTTCTGCTGCGGAGACCGGCTCAGCTTCCTCCGCGACTTCTTCAGCCACCACGGTATCTTCTTCGGCAATGATCTGCGGAGTGGCATCAACCGGCGCAGCAATGACTTCAGGATGGGTCGTTTCCACTTCCACAGCCTGCGGTGCCACCGTGTCAACAACTTGCGGTTCAACCACGGTTGCCGCTTCAGTCACGACGTCTTCCACCGCTGCTACCGGTGCAATCACCTCTTCGGTCACAGCCTGTTCTTCAACAGCCTGCTCCGGGCGAGCAACCGGATAACGGATCCAGACTTTACCGGATGCCATCTCAGGTGACGCGCACGCCACGGTCAGCGGCATTGGCGACTGAGTCGGGTAACGCTCGTCACGGTAGCGACGACGACGCTGGCCGCTCACGCGCAGGTGACGCGGAGAACGACGGGAGCGACGCGGCATACCTGCGTTGTCACGGTTTTCGCTGCTTTCGTCCTGCTCAACCTGATTTTCCACTACGGCTGGCAGGTCAACTTTTGCAACCTGGGTACCCGTTGTGCTTTCTGCTGCTTCAACCGCGATAACGTCGTTTTCTTCCGTCTGAACAGCACCCACACGTACTTTCTGGGTCAGCTGACGCTGCTTACGACGCGGCATAACCTGAGTACGCTCTTCCTGCTCCGTGTCCTGCTGTTCAACAGGCGCTTCGCGGTTCAGGTTTTTGACTTCCTGCTGGGCCTGGCGTTTCTCGTCGTTACGACGACGGTTACGCTCGCGGCGAGGTTGCTGCTCGTCACGCTGTTTGCTCTTCTCGGACTCATCGCCCGCCTGCTGGCGAATCTCACGATCTTCAACGTTCTGCTGTTGCTTCTCGCGACGGTTGCGACGGTTGTCCTCGCGTTGTTCACGACCTTCGTTGTTCTCGGAACGATTATCACGGCGCTCGTTACGATCGCTACGGTCGTTGCGGTCATTACGATCGCGACGATTGTTCTGACGCTTACGACGGTCCTGCTGACGCTCTGGTTTCGCTTCTTTTGGCGCTTCTTTCGGCTGCTCAGGCTGAACTTCTTCGCCAGCAAACATTTTTTTCAACGCGCCGAAGATGCGGCTCAGGAGACCCGGCTGCTCAGGCTGCGCTTTTGGCGCGGCAGGGGCCGCCTTTTGCACGGCAGGTTTTGCCGCTGGTTTTTCCAGCGTCGCTTCCGGCGGGGCTTCCGGCATGATGAAGGTTGCTAATGCAGGCTGCTCAGGCAGTTTACGCTCGGCAGGCTCTTCATCCGATGGCAGCGCCATTTCTTCTTCATGCAGCTTCGGCAGCAGGTAGCTGAGGGTGCTTGTCTCTTCGCCTTTACGCACGCGCAGCACGTGATAGTGCGGGGTTTGCATCTCGTCGTTTGGCACGATGATGCAGCGAACACCGCCCTGACGCGCTTCGATTGCGCTTACCGCTGCACGTTTTTCGTTCAGCAGGTAGGAGGCAATCGGCACCGGAACGATGGCGTGAACCTCTTTGGTGTTCTCTTTCAGCGCTTCTTCTTCAATCAGACGCAGAATAGAGAGGGAGAGCGATTCATTGTCACGCACGGTACCCGTACCGGAACAGCGCGGGCAGACGTGATGGCTGGACTCGCCGAGTGACGGGCTCAGACGCTGACGGGACATTTCCAGCAGGCCGAAGCGCGAGATATGGCTAATCTGGATACGTGCGCGATCCTGGCGCACCGCTTCACGCAGACGGTTTTCAACCGCACGCTGGTGGCGAACCGGGGTCATGTCGATGAAGTCGATAACAATCAGACCACCCAGGTCGCGCAGGCGGAGCTGGCGGGCGATTTCATCAGCGGCTTCAAGGTTGGTGTTGAAGGCGGTCTCTTCGATGTCGCCGCCGCGGGTTGCACGCGCGGAGTTGATGTCGATAGCGGTCAGCGCTTCGGTGGTATCAATTACGATAGAACCGCCGGACGGCAGACGCACTTCACGCTGGAAGGCAGACTCGATCTGGGATTCGATCTGATAGTGGCTGAACAGCGGGATTTCACCGGTGTACAGTTTAATTTTGCTGGTGAAATCCGGGCGACCCAGCGCGGCGATGTGCTGGCGAGCCAGCTCAAGCACTTTCGGGTTATCAATCAGAATTTCACCGATGTCCTGACGCAGATAATCACGGAAGGCACGCACAATAACGTTGCTTTCCTGGTGGATCAGGAACGGAGCAGGACGGCTCTCAGCCGCTTTCTTGATGGCTTCCCAGTGCTTCAGACGGAAGCTCAGGTCCCACTGCAACGCTTCGGCAGATTTGCCGACGCCTGCGGTGCGCACGATAAGGCCCATGCCGTCTGGCAGCTCGAGACTTGCCAGCGCTTCTTTCAGCTCGGTACGGTCATCGCCTTCGATACGGCGAGAGATGCCACCCGCACGCGGGTTGTTTGGCATCAATACCAGATAGCTTCCTGCCAGGCTGATAAAGGTGGTCAGTGCGGCACCTTTGTTGCCACGCTCTTCTTTATCGATCTGGACGATAACTTCCTGACCTTCACGCAGAACATCTTTAATGTTCGGACGGCCATGGGAGTTGTAGTTTGCAGGAAAATATTCGCGGGCGATTTCTTTGAGAGGAAGGAAACCGTGACGCTCAGCACCGTAATCGACAAATGCAGCTTCAAGGCTTGGTTCAATGCGGGTGATTTTGCCTTTGTAAATGTTCGCTTTTTTCTGTTCGTGTCCAGGACTTTCGATATCCAGATCGTACAGGCGCTGCCCATCCACAAGGGCGACACGCAACTCTTCTTGCTGAGTTGCGTTGATTAACATTCTTTTCATCGTAACTTACTCGTTATTCTTACATTGACGACAAAGCTGCGGGCAAGGTGACGCTTTCCGGGGTATGAACCGATGGCCTCGTGTCTATTCACGTCGCCAACCTCACGGTTGTCGCTCGCTTAAGAGGCGCAGAGTGTCGGTTGCCTGTGTTTCATACGGAAACACAGCGCAATTATCAGGGGAATTGCCTGGGAAAACTCTCCAGAGAACAATCCTTATACCGGGAAGTACTGCAACCCGCAGCCCGCTAACTGCCTGAAAGATCAATACGTCTTACGCCATTGCTGCGTGGATGATCGGTCAGACAAAATTGGTCATTCCGTCGACATCCTTACAAAACCCGGATTTAACGCGGAAAACGGATTCATTATTCCACTGCTCGCCGGGTTATAGCAAGATGACTTTTACCAATTATCACCCGGTTACTCACAGTTTCTTCACTTCAACGGGGTGATTGGTTTAATAACCACCAAATCGATTGCGCGAAAGGGGAGTGGTCCGGATAAAAGTAAATATAAGCATAGAAAAATGAGTGGCGCTAATGTCTGACGCTATTTAGAATCGCCAACCATGAAAACAGAGACTCCAGCCGTAAAAATGGTTGCCATCGCCGACGACGAGGCGGGGCAACGTATCGATAATTTTTTGCGCACCCAGTTGAAGGGCGTGCCAAAAAGTATGATTTATCGCATCTTGCGTAAGGGCGAGGTGCGGGTGAACAAAAAACGCGTGAAGCCAGAGTATAAGCTCGAGGCGGGCGATGAAGTCCGGATCCCACCGGTACGTGTTGCAGAGCGTGAAGAAGAGGTCGTTTCTCCGAAGCTGCAAAAAGTCGCGGCCCTGAGCGACGTTATCCTTTATGAGGACGACCACATTCTGGTGCTGAATAAACCGTCCGGAACGGCGGTACACGGGGGGAGCGGTCTGAGCTTCGGCGTGATTGAAGGGTTACGCGCGCTGCGCCCGGAAGCGCGTTTCCTCGAACTGGTTCACCGTCTTGACCGCGATACCTCTGGCGTGCTGCTGGTGGCGAAAAAACGTTCTGCGCTGCGTTCACTGCATGAACAGCTGCGCGAAAAAGGGATGCAGAAAGATTACCTGGCGCTGGTGCGCGGCCAGTGGCAGTCCCACGTGAAAGTGGTGCAGGCGCCGCTGCTGAAAAATATTCTGCAAAGCGGCGAGCGCATTGTTCGTGTTAATCAGGAAGGGAAACCGTCTGAGACGCGCTTTAAAGTTGAAGAGCGCTACGAATTCGCCACGCTGGTGCGCTGTAGTCCGGTGACGGGGCGTACCCACCAGATTCGCGTCCATACCCAGTTTGCGGGCCATCCGATTGCGTTTGATGACCGCTATGGCGATCGCGAATTTGATAAGCAGCTGGCGGGAACAGGGCTGTCGCGTCTGTTCCTGCACGCGGCAGCGCTGAAATTTACCCATCCTAATACCGGCGAAGTTATCCGTATTGAAGCGCCGCTGGATGAGCAGCTCAAACGCTGTCTGAAAGTTCTGCGCGGCTAAGGTAAATGTAAAACGGCAATGTATATTGCCGTTTTTTATGTTTGCCCCCTCTCCCTGTGGGAGAGGGCCGGGGTGAGGGCATCAGGCCGCAGGGATCACATCGTCAGCGGATTACACTCTTCTCGCCTCAACATCTGGCACAGCGCAATCAGCGGCAACCCCACCAGCGTGTTGGGATCGCGGCCATCGAGCTTGTCGAACAACGCAATCCCTAGTCCTTCACTTTTAAAGCTCCCTGCACAGTTTAGCGGACGTTCCCGACGCACATAATCCATAATCTCCTGCTCGCTAAGATGACGGAAGTGCACATCAAACGGCTCGCACTCGGTTTGCAGATGACCGGAAGCCGAATTATAAAGCGCCAGGCCGGTATAAAAGGTCACGATACCGCCTCGCGCACGCAACAGCTGCTGGCAGGCGTTTTCTTCCGTATGCGGTTTGCCGGTGATTTCGCCGTCCAGCACACAAACCTGATCGGAGCCTATAATCAGATGTGCGGGGTAACGTACGGCCAGCGACTGTGCTTTCTCTTTCGCGAGACGGGTCACCAGATGACGCGGTGACTCGCCCGGCTGTGGCGTTTCATCCACCTCCGGCGCAGCGCATTCAAACGGGATCCCGAGCTTTTCCAGCAGCATTCGGCGATAAGGTGAAGTGGAAGCAAGGACGAGATTTGGCATATTTTTATCACCAGATATAGCGTATCGATGCCAGCCATTTTAAACTACAGGCCGCAATGTGTGCGAATAATTGGCAAAAGGCAGCTCTGGTTGCCTTTTTCTTTGACTCTATGACGTTACAAAGTTAATATGCGCGCCCTATGCAAAAGGTAAAATTACCCCTGACTCTTGATCCGGTTCGTACGGCTCAAAAACGCCTCGATTACGAAGGAATCTATTCTTCCGATCAGGCTGAGCGTATTGCCGAATCTGTAGTCAGTGTGGACAGTGATGTAGAATGCTCCATGTCGTTCGCTATCGACAACCAGCGTCTCGCCGTGTTAACCGGTGATGCAAAGGTGACGGTAACGCTCGAATGTCAGCGTTGCGGGAAACCGTTTGTACAGCATGTTCACACAACGTATTGTTTTAGTCCGGTTCGTTCTGACGAACAGGCTGAAGCACTCCCGGAAGCGTATGAGCCGATTGAGGTTAACGAATTCGGTGAAATCGATCTTCTGGCGCTGGTTGAAGATGAAGTCATCCTCTCCCTGCCAGTCGTTCCGGTGCATGATTCTGAACACTGTGAAGTGTCCGAGGCGGACATGGTCTTTGGGGAACTGCCTGATGAAGCGCAAAAACCAAACCCATTTGCCGTATTAGCCAGCTTAAAGCGTAAGTAATTGAGGAGTAAGGTCCATGGCCGTACAACAGAATAAACCAACCCGTTCCAAACGTGGCATGCGTCGTTCCCATGACGCGCTGACCGCAGTTACCAGCCTGTCTGTAGACAAGACTTCTGGTGAGAAACACCTGCGTCACCACATCACCGCTGACGGTTTCTACCGCGGCCGCAAGGTTATCACTAAGTAATCACGCGTCAGCGTGATTAGGCTTAGTGAGGAACTTCCCCGTGCAAACGGGGAGTTTACCGAACCAGGCTGCGACGATACCTTGACACGTCTAACCCTGGCGTTAGATGTCATGGGGGGAGATTTTGGCCCTACCGTGACAGTGCCTGCAGCATTGCAGGCACTGAATTCTAATTCGCAACTCACACTTCTTTTAGTCGGTAATCCCGACACAATCACGCCATTACTTGCAAAAGCTGACTTTGAACAACGTTCGCGTCTGCAGATTATTCCTGCGCAGTCAGTTATTGCCAGTGATGCCCGGCCATCGCAGGCTATTCGTAATAGCCGCGGCAGCTCTATGCGAATGGCGCTGGAGCTGGTGAAAGAAGGGCGAGCGCAGGCTTGCGTCAGCGCGGGAAATACTGGCGCGCTGATGGGGCTGTCGAAATTATTGCTCAAGCCGATTGAGGGCATTGAGCGTCCGGCGCTGGTGACGGTATTACCGCATCAGCAGAAGGGCAAAACGGTGGTGCTGGATCTGGGCGCTAACGTGGATTGTGATAGTACAATGCTGGCTCAGTTTGCCGTTATGGGGTCGGTGCTGGCTGAAGACGTGGTCGGGATTAACAATCCCCGCGTTGCTTTACTGAATATTGGTGAAGAAGAGACTAAAGGCCTGGACAGTATCCGCGACGCTGCGGAAATACTCAAACAGGTCCCCTCCATCAACTATATTGGTTATCTCGAAGCCAATGAGTTGCTGACGGGCAAAACGGATGTATTAGTGTGTGATGGCTTCACCGGAAACGTGACGTTGAAGACCATGGAAGGGGTCGTACGAATGTTCCTTTCTCTGCTGAAATCGCAGGGAGAAGGTAAAAAAAGGTCCTGGTGGCTGATTTTATTAAAGCGTTGGTTACAAAAAAGCCTGACGCGGCGATTCAGTCACCTCAACCCCGACCAGTATAATGGCGCCTGTCTGTTAGGATTGCGCGGCATCGTGATTAAGAGTCATGGCGCCGCCAATCAGCGAGCATTTACCGTCGCGATTGAACAGGCAGTGCAGGCGGTGCAGCGACAAGTCCCTCAGAGGATTGCCGCTCGCCTGGGATCTGTATTAGCTAAAAGTGACTGAGCGTACATGTATACGAAGATTTTAGGTACCGGCAGCTACCTGCCAAAACAAGTGCGTACCAACGCCGATCTTGAAAAAATGGTAGATACGTCTGACGAGTGGATTGTCACGCGCACAGGTATCCGTGAACGTCGTATCGCCGCGCCAGACGAAACTGTGTCCACCATGGGCTACGAAGCCGCTCAGCGAGCGCTTGAGATGGCTGGCATTGATAAAGAACAGATCGGGCTTATTGTGGTGGCGACAACCTCTGCCACGCATGCCTTCCCAAGCGCAGCGTGCCAGGTGCAGAACATGCTCGGCATCAAAGGCTGCCCGGCATTTGATGTTGCAGCAGCGTGCGCGGGTTTCACCTATGCGCTGAGCATCGCCGATCAGTATGTAAAATCGGGCGCCGTAAAATATGCGCTGGTGATCGGCGCTGATGTGCTGGCGCGTACCTGCGATCCAACCGATCGCGGCACGATCATTATTTTTGGCGATGGCGCGGGCGCGGTGCTGCTGGGGCAGTCCGAAGAGCCGGGCATCATCTCCACGCACCTGCATGCCGATGGCCGCTACGGCGAGCTGTTAACGCTGCCTAACGCCGATCGCGTTAATCCTGATAACTCCATTTACCTCACCATGGCAGGTAATGAAGTATTCAAGGTGGCGGTGACTGAGCTTGCGCATATTGTCGATGAGACGCTGGAAGCCAATAACCTTGAACGCACCGCACTCGACTGGCTGGTGCCGCATCAGGCGAACCTGCGTATCATCAGCGCGACGGCGAAGAAGCTGGGCATGTCTATGGATAACGTTGTGGTGACGCTTGATCGCCACGGCAACACCTCTGCGGCATCGGTACCGTGCGCATTTGACGAAGCGGTACGCGATGGACGAATTAAACGGGGCCAACTGGTCTTGCTTGAAGCCTTTGGTGGCGGGTTCACCTGGGGTTCCGCGCTGGTTCGTTTCTAGGATAAGGATTAAAAAATGACGCAATTTGCTTTTGTGTTCCCGGGACAGGGCTCGCAAACTGTTGGGATGTTGTCTGAAATGGCAGCAAACTATCCGGTTATTGAAGAGACTTTCCGTGAAGCCTCTGACGCGCTGGGTTATGATCTGTGGGCGCTGACCCAACAGGGCCCCGCTGAAGAGCTGAACAAAACCTGGCAGACTCAACCGGCACTGCTGGCAGCCTCCGTCGCATTGTGGCGCGTATGGCAGCAGCAGGGCGGCAAAGCGCCGACGCTGATGGCGGGTCATAGCCTGGGTGAATACTCTGCGCTGGTCTGCGCAGGGGTGATTGCCTTCGCTGACGCGGTACGCCTGGTTGAATTGCGTGGTAAATTCATGCAGGAAGCGGTGCCAGAGGGCACGGGCGGCATGTCTGCCATCATCGGTCTGGATGATGCTTCTATCGCTAAAGCCTGTGAAGAATCTGCTGAAGGTCAGGTCGTTTCTCCGGTAAACTTTAACTCGCCAGGCCAGGTGGTTATCGCGGGTCATAAAGAAGCGGTTGAGCGTGCAGGCGCTGCCTGTAAAGCTGCGGGCGCAAAACGTGCACTGCCCCTGCCGGTGAGCGTGCCGTCTCACTGCGCGCTGATGAAGCCCGCTGCCGATAAGCTGGCGGTTGAGCTGGAAAAAATGACCTTTAACGCACCGACGATTTCCGTTGTGAATAACGTCGATGTGCAGTGCGAAACCGCGCCGGAGGCTATCCGTAACGCGCTGGTTCGCCAGCTCTACAGCCCGGTTCAGTGGACTAAAACCGTTGAATTTATGGCGTCTCAGGGCGTTGAACATCTGTATGAAGTTGGTCCAGGTAAGGTACTTACCGGTCTGACAAAACGTATTGTAGACACCCTGACTGCCTCGGCGATTAACGAGCCGGAAGCCATGAAAGCGGCACTCTCGCAATAAAAGAGGAATACCATGAGTTTTGAAGGAAAAATTGCCCTGGTGACCGGCGCAAGCCGCGGTATTGGGCGCGCTATTGCTGAAACACTGGTTGCGCGCGGCGCGACGGTGATCGGGACTGCGACCAGTGAGAATGGCGCACAGGCCATCAGCGACTATCTGGGTGCGAACGGTAAAGGTCTGGTACTGAATGTGACTGAACCAGCATCTATCGAATCTGTTCTGGAAAATATTCGCGCAGAGTTTGGCGAAGTGGATATTCTGGTCAATAATGCCGGGATCACTCGCGACAACCTGCTGATGCGAATGAAAGACGACGAGTGGAACGATATTATCGAAACCAACCTGTCATCTGTATTCCGTCTGTCAAAAGCGGTAATGCGCGCTATGATGAAAAAGCGTCATGGTCGTATTATCACTGTAGGTTCTGTGGTTGGTACCATGGGAAATGCTGGTCAGGCTAACTACGCTGCGGCGAAAGCAGGTCTGATCGGTTTCAGTAAGTCGCTGGCGCGTGAAGTCGCGTCCCGCGGAATTACTGTAAACGTTGTTGCTCCGGGCTTTATTGAAACGGACATGACGCGTGCGCTGACTGATGAGCAGCGTGCGGGTACGCTGGCGGCAGTTCCGGCGGGTCGTCTTGGCGACCCTAAAGAAATCGCCAGCGCGGTTGCATTTTTAGCCTCTGACGAAGCGGGTTACATCACTGGTGAAACCCTCCACGTCAACGGCGGGATGTACATGGTTTAATCACGATCGAAAATATTTGCGTTATTTGGGCAAATGGCCTCAAAATAACGTAAAATCGTGGTAAGACCTGCCGGGATTTAGTTGCAAATTTTTCAACATTTTATACACTACGAAAACCATCGCGAAAGCGAGTTTTGATAGGAAATTTAAGAGTATGAGCACTATCGAAGAACGCGTTAAGAAAATTATCGGCGAACAGCTGGGCGTTAAGCAGGAAGAAGTTGTGAACTCCGCTTCCTTTGTTGAAGACCTGGGCGCAGATTCTCTTGACACCGTTGAGCTGGTAATGGCTCTGGAAGAAGAGTTTGATACTGAGATTCCGGACGAAGAAGCTGAGAAAATCACCACCGTTCAGGCTGCCATTGATTACATCAACGGTCACCAGGCGTAAGTGAACATCTCCAGGCGGTCATTCGACCGCCTGAGTTTTATCTTTTGTTGTCCCACGAATCTCTTTTTTATCCCTCCCTGGAGGACAAGCGTGTCTAAGCGTCGTGTAGTTGTGACCGGACTTGGCATGTTGTCTCCTGTCGGCAATACCGTAGAGTCCACCTGGAAAGCTCTCCTTGCCGGTCAGAGCGGCATCAGCCTAATCGACCATTTCGATACTAGCGCCTATGCAACGAAATTTGCTGGCTTAGTAAAGGATTTTAACTGTGAAGAGATCATCTCGCGCAAAGAACAGCGCAAGATGGATGCCTTCATTCAATATGGAATTGTCGCTGGCGTTCAGGCCATGCAGGATTCTGGCCTTGAGATTACGGAAGAGAACGCGACCCGTATCGGCGCCGCTATCGGCTCCGGGATTGGCGGTCTTGGTCTGATTGAAGAAAACCATACATCTCTGATGAATGGCGGCCCGCGTAAAATCAGCCCGTTCTTCGTTCCGTCTACGATTGTCAACATGGTGGCAGGTCACCTGACCATTATGTTCGGCCTGCGTGGCCCAAGCATCTCAATCGCGACAGCCTGTACGTCTGGCGTGCATAACATCGGCCAGGCCGCGCGTATCATTGCGTACGGCGATGCAGATGCTATGGTTGCGGGCGGCGCTGAAAAAGCCAGTACCCCGCTGGGCGTCGGTGGCTTCGGTGCAGCGCGTGCGCTCTCTACCCGAAACGATAATCCGCAGGCGGCGAGCCGTCCGTGGGATAAAGACCGTGATGGTTTCGTGCTGGGTGACGGTGCAGGTATGATCGTACTGGAAGAGTACGAACACGCGAAAAAACGTGGCGCGAAAATTTATGCTGAAGTTGTTGGCTTTGGCATGAGCAGCGATGCTTATCACATGACGTCTCCTCCAGAGAACGGCGCAGGCGCTGCGCTGGCGATGGAAAACGCCATCCGCGATGCGGGCATTACGCCGGCACAGATTGGCTACGTTAACGCCCATGGGACGTCTACCCCTGCGGGCGATAAAGCAGAAGCGCAGGCTGTTAAGTCTATCTTCGGCGAATCTGCCGGCCGCGTAATGGTAAGCTCCACGAAATCCATGACCGGTCACCTGCTGGGTGCTGCGGGAGCAGTAGAGTCAATCTACTCTATTCTCGCGCTGCGCGATCAGGCGGTACCGCCAACCATCAACCTGGATAATCCGGATGAAGGTTGCGATCTGGACTTCGTTCCTCACGAAGCACGCCAGGTTAGCGGTATGGAGTATACCCTGTGTAACTCCTTCGGCTTCGGTGGGACTAACGGTTCTCTGATCTTCAAAAAGGTCTGAGTCTGGTTAGTCGCTGACGATAAAAAAGGTCCGCTTGCCGGGCCTTTTTTATTAGGTGAAATCCCCTTGTCCGGCTGCTCACATCCTGCCAGACTGAGCCTCCACGCATAAGGAGCCACCATGTTTTTAATTAATGGCCTTGAGCAAGACACGCTGCCGGCAAGCGACAGGGCGACCCAGTTTGGCGATGGCTGTTTCACGACTGCGCGTATTCTCAACGGTGGCGTGTGTCTGCTCGGGGCCCATATCCTTCGTTTACAAAAAGCCTGCGAAGCACTACTGATCCCCTTCTCGCAGTGGGACATTCTTGAAAGTGAAATGCGTCGGCTGGCGGCAGATAAGGCAAGCGGCGTCCTGAAAGTCATTATCAGCCGCGGGAGCGGTGGCCGGGGTTATAGCGGATCTGCCTGTCTGCATCCTACGCGGATCCTTTCCGTTTCAGATTATCCTTCCCATTATGCGCACTGGCGTGAAGAGGGCGTAGCCCTGGCGTTAAGTCCGGTACGTCTGGGGCGAAACCCGATGCTCGCGGGTATAAAACATCTCAACCGCCTTGAACAGGTGCTTATTCGTACTCATCTTGAGCAGACGGAGGCCGGGGAGGCGCTGGTTCTTGACAGCGAAGGGTACATTACGGAATGCTGTGCGGCTAATTTACTCTGGCGGAAGGGCAGTGACGTGTTCACGCCTTCGCTGGAGCAGGCCGGCGTCAACGGCATTATGCGGCAGTTTTGTCTGCACCAGCTGGCACGCGCAGGCTTTCGCGTTGTCGAAGTCAACGCTAAGGAAGAGGCGCTGCTGTCCGCCGATGAAGTCGTAATCTGCAATGCGCTGATGCCCGTTGTCCCCGTTCGCGCTTATGGCCGCAAATGCTGGTCATCCCGCGAGCTGTTCCAGTTTCTGGCCCCGTTATGTGAGCAAACCAGGTAGTCATGAAGAAAATGTTACGCTTTGTCCTCCTTCTTATCGTTGCGTTCGGTATCGCTGGCGGAGCGGGAGTGTGGAAAGTCCGTCAGCTGGCGGAGAGTCAGATTCTGATAAAAGACGAGACGATTTTTACCCTGAAAGCGGGGACCGGGCGGCAGACGCTTGGTCAGCAGCTGTATGACGACAAAATTATCAATCGCCCACGCGTATTCCAGTGGCTGCTGCGTATTGAACCGGACCTGTCCCATTTCAAGGCCGGCACCTATCGCTTTACCCCTGGCATGACCGTGCGCGAGATGCTGCAACTGCTGGAGAGTGGTAAAGAAGCCCAGTTCCCGCTGCGTTTTGTGGAAGGTATGCGTCTGAGCGATTACCTCAGGCAGCTGCGGGACGCGCCATACATTAAGCATACGCTGAAAGATGACCGCTACCAGACCGTGGCAGACGCCTTAAAATTCGAACATCCCGAGTGGGTGGAAGGCTGGTTCTGGCCCGATACGTGGATGTATACGGCAGGCACGACGGATGTGGCCATTCTGAAGCGCGCGCACAACAAAATGGTCGCGGCGGTAGACGCTGCCTGGAAAGGGCGAGCAGAGGGCCTGCCTTATAAAGATCAAAACCAGTTCATGACGATGGCCTCGATCATCGAGAAAGAGACGGCCGTTGCTGCCGAACGTGACCAGGTTGCCTCGGTGTTTATTAACCGTCTGCGCATCGGCATGCGTTTGCAAACCGATCCTACCGTCATCTACGGCATGGGCGAAAACTACAACGGCAGGATTTCCAGAAAAGATCTGGAGACGCCAACGGCGTATAATACCTACGTGATTAGCGGCCTGCCGCCTGGACCGATCGCGACGCCGAGTGAAGCATCGTTGAAGGCCGCCGCGCACCCGGCCAAAACGCCGTATCTCTATTTTGTGGCTGACGGAAAAGGGGGGCATACGTTTAATACCAACCTGGCCAGCCACAATCGCTCCGTTCAGGACTATCTGAAGGCACTTAAGGAAAAAAATGCGCAGTAAATACATTGTCATTGAGGGACTCGAAGGGGCGGGCAAAACAACTGCCCGTAACGTGGTGGTGGATACGCTTACGTCGCTTGGCGTTGCCGACATGGTCTTTACCCGCGAGCCGGGCGGTACGCAGCTGGCGGAAAAACTGCGCAGCCTGGTTCTGGATATCAAATCCGTTGGCGATGAAGTTATTACCGACAAAGCGGAAGTGCTGATGTTCTATGCTGCGCGCGTTCAGCTGGTGGAGACGGTGATCAAACCCGCTCTGGCAGAAGGGAAATGGGTGATTGGCGATCGCCACGATCTCTCAACCCAGGCGTATCAGGGCGGGGGCCGGGGTATCGATCAGGCCATGCTGGCTACGCTTCGCGACGCGGTTCTGGGCGATTTCCGTCCTGACCTGACGCTGTATCTGGACGTAACTCCTGAGGTGGGCCTGAAGCGCGCCCGTGCCCGCGGCGAACTGGACCGCATTGAACAGGAGTCTTTTGATTTCTTTAACCGCACCCGTGCGCGTTATCTGGAACTGGCCGGGCAGGACAAGACCATTCGTACCATCGATGCGACGCAATCCCTTGAAGACGTTACGCGTGATATTCAGCAGACCGTTACGCAGTGGCTACAGGAGCAGCAGGCATGAAATGGTATCCATGGTTGCGCCCACACTTTGAACAGCTGATCGGCAGCTATCAGGTTGGTCGGGGGCATCATGCGTTACTGATCCAGGCGCTGCCGGGAATGGGTGATGATGCGTTGATTTACGCCATCACCCGCTTTCTGATGTGCCAACAGCCGGAAGGACATAAAAGCTGCGGTAAATGCCGGGGTTGCCAGCTCATGCAGGCGGGCACGCATCCTGACTATTACACCCTCGAACCCGAGAAGGGCAAAAATACGCTCGGTATCGACGCGGTGCGTGAGGTCAGTGAGAAACTGTACGAATATGCGCGTCTGGGGGGGGCGAAAGTGGTGTGGCTGAATGACGCCGCGCTACTCACGGAAGCCGCAGCCAACGCCCTGTTAAAAACCCTGGAAGAGCCGCCAGAGAATACCTGGTTTTTCCTCTCCTGCCGCGAGCCGGAACGCTTGCTGGCGACGCTGCGCAGTCGCTGCCTTCTTCACCACCTCGCTGTCCCTCAGGAATCCTGGGCGCTCGCCTGGCTTGAGCGAGAAGTGACGGTGTCACAAGATGCGGCGCGCTCGGCGTTGCGCCTGTGCAGCGGTGCGCCTGCGGCTGCGCTGGCCTTATTGCAGCCGGAGGTGTGGTCCCAGCGTGAAACGCTATGTCGTGCGGTTGAATCAGCCCTCGATAGCCATGACTGGCTGAGCGTGCTGCCAGCGCTGAACAGCGATCAGGCACCGGAACGGCTGCACTGGCTGGCCGCACTGCTGCTGGATGCGCTCAAAATCCAGCAGGGGGCGACGCTTCTGACTAACCCTGACGTGTGGGCGCTGGTCACCACGCTGGCGAATCGCCTGTCAGGGCAGTCGCTGCACGCTATCCTTCATGATATCTGCCAGAGCCGTGAACAACTTTTGACAGTGACCGGTCTCAATCGCGAGCTTTTACTGACCGACCAGTTACTGCGTATCGAACACTACCTGCAACCGGGCGTCATACCGCCGGTTTCCCACCTCTGAGAGAGACATTATGTTTTTAGTCGACTCACACTGCCATCTCGATGGCCTGGATTATCAGTCCCTGCATAAAAATGTGGACGACGTGCTGGCGAAAGCCGCCGCGCGCGATGTGAAATTTTGCCTGGCCGTGGCGACCACGTTGCCGGGTTACCGCGCCATGCGTGAACTGGTAGGCGAGCGCGATAATGTCGTCTTCTCCTGCGGCGTGCATCCGCTGAATCAGGATGAAGCGTACGACGTTGAGGATTTACGCCGTCTTGCCGCAGAAGAGGGCGTAGTGGCGATGGGCGAGACCGGTCTCGACTATTTCTACACCCCGGAAACGAAACCTCGCCAGCAGGAATCCTTCCGCAACCACATCCGTATTGGCCGTGAACTGAATAAGCCTGTTATCGTTCATACCCGCGATGCGCGCGCCGACACGCTGGCGATCCTGCGGGAAGAAAAGGTGACGGATTGCGGTGGCGTACTACACTGTTTCACTGAAGACAGAGAAACGGCGGGTAAGCTGCTTGATTTAGGCTTTTATATCTCGTTCTCGGGGATTGTAACGTTCCGGAATGCTGAGCAACTGCGTGATGCGGCGCGATATGTTCCGCTGGATCGTATTCTGGTGGAAACCGATTCCCCGTACCTGGCACCGGTGCCTCATCGCGGCAAAGAAAATCAGCCAGCGATGACCCGGGATGTCGCTGAGTATATGGCCGTTCTGAAAGGTGTCAGTATTGAAGAGCTGGCTCGCGTGACAACGGAAAACTTCGCCAGTCTGTTCCATATCGACCCCGCCCACCTGCAATCTGTCTGATACGCCTGTTATTTTTAGGCTCGTAATTAATAAGTAAAACGAGTAAAGTTCACCGCCTCATTTGGGGCGGTGATGGCGTTTTTAGACACATCCAGACATGCTTTATGTAAATATCTGCAAGTTTTTTGGCCGTCTTGAACTGAAACGTGATAGCCGTCAAACAAACTCAGAGGGAATTATTTTACTCTGTGTAATAAATAAAGGGCGCTTAGATGTCCTGTCCACGGCGCGGTACTCCCCCCGGGCCAATGCGTGAAAACGTAAAAAAAGCACAAATACTCAGGAGCACTCTCAATTATGTTTAAGAATGCATTTGCTAACCTGCAAAAGGTCGGTAAATCGCTGATGCTGCCAGTATCCGTACTGCCTATCGCAGGTATCCTGCTGGGTGTCGGTTCTGCAAACTTCAGCTGGCTGCCAGCCGTAGTTTCCCACGTGATGGCCGAAGCAGGCGGTTCTGTTTTTGCTAACATGCCGCTGATCTTCGCTATCGGTGTTGCTCTGGGCTTCACCAATAACGACGGTGTATCCGCGCTGGCGTCCGTTGTTGCTTACGGCATCATGGTGAAAACCATGGCTGTGGTTGCGCCGCTGGTACTGCACTTACCTGCTGAAGAGATTGCCGCTAAGCATCTGGCGGACACCGGTGTTCTCGGTGGTATCATCTCCGGTGCGATTGCAGCGTATATGTTTAACCGCTTCTATCGCATCAAGCTGCCTGAGTATCTGGGCTTCTTCGCGGGTAAACGTTTTGTGCCGATCATTTCTGGTCTGGCCGCGATTTTCACCGGTGTGGTTCTGTCTTTCATCTGGCCACCAATCGGTACAGCAATCCAGACCTTCTCTCAGTGGGCGGCTTACCAGAACCCGGTTGTGGCGTTCGGTATCTACGGCTTCATTGAGCGCTGCCTGGTACCATTTGGTCTGCACCACATCTGGAACGTTCCATTCCAGATGCAGATTGGTGAATACACCAACGCAGCAGGCCAGGTGTTCCACGGCGACATCCCACGCTACATGGCGGGTGACCCAACGGCAGGTAAACTGTCTGGTGGCTTCCTGTTCAAAATGTACGGTCTGCCGGCCGCCGCAATTGCGATCTGGCACTCTGCTAAACCAGAGAACCGTGCAAAAGTGGGCGGTATCATGATCTCCGCAGCGCTGACCTCGTTCCTGACCGGTATCACCGAGCCGATCGAGTTCTCCTTCATGTTCGTTGCGCCGATCCTGTACATCATCCACGCGGTACTGGCAGGTCTGGCATTCCCAATCTGTATCCTGCTGGGTATGCGTGACGGTACGTCCTTCTCTCACGGTCTGATCGACTTCATCGTTCTGTCCGGTAACAGCAGCAAGCTGTGGCTGTTCCCAATTGTGGGTGCGGGCTACGCAGTGGTGTACTACACCGTCTTCCGCGTGCTGATCAAAGCACTGGACCTGAAAACGCCGGGTCGTGAAGATGCAACGGAAGACAGCAAAGCCGGTGTGACCAGCGAAATGGCGCCTGCTCTGGTAGCTGCTTTCGGCGGTAAAGAGAACATCACTAACCTGGACGCGTGTATCACTCGTCTGCGTGTGAGCGTTGCCGACGTTGCGAAAGTAGACCAGCCGGGTCTGAAAAAACTGGGCGCAGCGGGCGTCGTTGTTGCAGGTTCTGGTGTTCAGGCAATCTTCGGTACGAAATCCGATAACCTGAAAACCGAAATGGATGAGTACATCCGCAACAACTAAGCTGTGACCTGGGGAGACTAAGGCAGCCGAATGGCTGCCTTTTTTATTACTGCGGCTTGTGGTGCCGGGTGGCGGCGGCACCTTACCGGGCCTACGTGATGGGTAGGCCCGATAAGCGCAGCGCCACCGGGCTTCTGTCACTCAGAAATCGTAGCTCGCGCTCACCGAGACGTTCAGCGGCGCGCCATACACTACATAAGAACCGACGTAATCGTAATACTCTTTGTCGAACAGGTTGTTGACGTTAGCCTGCACCGCAAAATCTTTGGTGACCTGATAACGGCTGAACAGGTTCACCAGCCCATAGCTGCCTTGCTCCGCGCGGGAACGTCCTGCCGGGCCGCCTTCCACGTCCGTCCACACTTTGTTCTGCCAGTTTACGCCGCCGCCCACGGTCAGTTCCGGCAGCATTGGCAACTGATAGCGGGTGAAGAGCTTCATGGTTGTGCGCGGCTGATCGGCGCTGACGGCGTTGCCATTCTTATCTTCTGCGATGTAACGCGTCGCGCCGAAGGTCAGCTGCCAGTTATCGGTCAGGGCACCGTTGAGCTCGAACTCGACCCCTTTGCTGACCACCCCGTCCAGCGATTCATAGATCGACTCACCGCTCGGCATGTAGGTATAGGTGTTGCTGGCGACGTTATCCTGCTCAATGCGGAAAATCGCCAGCGAGGTGGTGAGACGGGTATTAAACCAGTCCGCCTTCACCCCGGCTTCGTAGCTTTTACCCGTGGTAGGGTCAAGATAACGTCCGCTGGCATCGCGCTTATCCTGCGGCTGGAAGATAGAGGTATAGCTGACGTAGGTCGACCAGTCCTCATTGATGTCATACACCAGGCCGGCGTACGGCGTGACATCATCTTTGGTGCTTTCCAGACGGGTATTCGGCGATCCTGCCGGGTTATAACGAATGTTATATTGGGTGTAGCGCGCGCCCAGGATCAGGTGCAGCGGATCGGCCAGCGAGAAACGAGCCGACGAATAGGCTGAAGACTGGCGAATATCATCCTTGCTGTAGAGTTTCCACGGCGTCCACTGGGGATCGGCGATGTTCCCGTTCCAGTTCTTAAAGTTGCCGACATCAACCATGCCGTATACCGCATCCGGCATGGAGTTGTCGTAATGGTTACGCTGACGGCTGAAGCTGCCGCCGAACATCATTTCGTGCTGACGGCCAAAGAGATCGAAGCCGCCGCGCAGGAAGGCGTCAACCGCATCCTGTTTACGTTCCCCACGGTTCCAGCCGCCGTAACCCACCAGGCCCGCACCGGTCTCTTTATCCGGATAGCCGGACATATACATCAGTTTGGAGTCGAAGTTGGTTTCAGCGTGCATGCCGTTGATGTGCGCTTCCCAGCCATTATCGAAACGCTGAGTCAGGTTAGCGAAGATGCGGGTGCTGTCTTTATCTGAATAAGCCCAGTCAGGTGCGACGGTCTGGCTACGATTGTAGTGGGTCTTACTTCCGTCGCTGTACCAGGTCGGCAGCCCGCCCCAGGTCGGGTCGGCGGTATGGCTTTCCTGATATTCATACCCTACCGAGAGGGTGGTGCTGTCGGTGACATCCGCGTCCATCACGCCGTAGAGGAATTTCTTCCGGTAGTGGTAGTTATCCACGAAGCTGTCGTTGTCCTGATAACCCGTAATCAGACGGCCCCGTACCTTACCTGACTCTACCAGCGGCGCCTGGAGATCCAGCACGTAGCGCTGCTTGTCCCAGCTGCCGTAACTGGCGGAGACGTTACCTTTAAATTCCGGGCTGTCCGCGTGCTTACGCACCATATTAACGTACGCCGCCGGGTTGCCCGTGCCGGACATCAGGCCGGTGGCGCCGCGAACCACTTCGATGCGGTCATAAATCGCGGTATCCGCGGCGGTATCACCAAAGTTCCACACTTCACTGATGGAGGTTGGCAGGTCGTCATAGGCGTAGTTGCTGACGAAAAAGCCGCGTGAGTAAAACACGGTACGGTCGCTGTCCTGCACCTGGGCCGTAATGCCCGTGGTATTCGTCAGCACCTGTCCGATGGATTGCAGATTCTGGTCAGCCATACGTTGCTGGCTGATAACGCTGACGGACTGTGGGATGTCGCGGGGAACCAGCAACAGTTTGGTGCCGGTGGTGGTGGTTTTTACGCTGTAATCCTGATCCTGGCTGGCAGAAAGATCCTGTGTGTTGTCAAAACCCCCGTCTACGACGACGGTATCTTCGGTGGTTGAAGCAGCGAAAGCAGCGGTTGGCGTCAATGCCATAGCAATGCAGGCGGCCAGCAACGAAGGTGTTGCGGCAGGCTGATGTTGCCCATCCCTGGTGTGATTAATGAAAGACATCATCAAACCCTTAGTGAATGGTGAAGGTAATTCGCGACAGTCCCGCTAGCACGGGCTGACGTCGTTTTCTATGTTAAAAATGCGCATGAAAATGCAAATGCGAAATATACGCATTGTGATTAACGCTGTAAACAGATGTTTCGGGATGAACTGAAATAAGGTTTCTGAAAAGAAATGTCCTAAAGCGATGCCTCTTAAGCCAGATGGCGGACAATCAGGAAAGAAATCACGGGAGAAGGTTGAAAGGACAGGAGAAACTCGCTCATACTCTTGTCTTGTGTCACGCAGTAAATCAGACAATGTGTGTTAACAACGGACGCACGACGCCAGATTAAACTTAAAAGGAAAAGGTCATGGCTGAAGAAACGATTTTCAGTAAAATTATCCGCCGCGAAATTCCGTCGGATATTGTCTATCAGGATGAACTGGTCACGGCTTTCCGCGACATTTCTCCCCAGGCGCCGACGCACATCCTTATTATTCCCAATATTCTGATCCCGACCGTTAATGACGTTAAAACCGAGCATGAAGTGGCGCTGGGCCGTATGCTTACGGTAGCCGCGAAAATCGCAGAGCAGGAAGGGATTGCTGAGGACGGATACCGTCTGATCATGAACTGTAATCGCCATGGCGGCCAGGAAGTCTATCATATTCATATGCATCTGCTGGGTGGACGTCCACTGGGACCGATGCTGGCACATAAAGGTCTTTAATATGTTAACTGGGCGTATTGCAGCGCTGATCGTGACGCTGGTAATGGTTGGGTGCAGCGCGCGTCCCGCCATCCCGGTCAGTGAAGAACAGACGCTGGTGATGGAGTCCTCAGTGCTTGCTGCGGGCATCACGGCGGAGAAGCCTTCGCTGACCATAAGCGAAATCCAGTCTTCAGCCTCCTCTACGCTCTATAACGAAAGGCAAGAGCCAGTGACGGTGCATTATCGCTTCTACTGGTATGACGTGAGAGGTCTTGAGATGCACCCGCTTGAGGCGCCGCGCAGCGTGACCATCCCGGCAAGATCGTCGGTCACGCTCTACGGCAGCGCCAGCTATCTGGGTGCACATAAGGTGAGACTTTATCTTTATTTGTAAGGAGTGAACCTTGATTAAAACAATGAGCCGTTATGCGCTCCTGAGTGCCTTTGCACTCTTTCTGGCGGGTTGTGTGACGCGAACGGAAGAACCAGCACCGGTAGATCAGGCGAAGCCGGGAACGGAACAGCCAACAACACCAGCGCAGCCTGTTCCAACCGTGCCGTCTGTACCGACCATTCCGGCGCAGCCTGGCCCGATCGAACATCCGGACGACACCGCACAGCCTGCGCCGCGAGTACGCCACTATGACTGGAACGGCGCGATGCAGCCGATGGTGGGCAAAATGTTGCAGGCACAGGGCGTTACGCCCGGCAGCGTGCTGCTGGTGGACAGCGTGAACAACCGTACAAACGGTTCCCTGAATGCGGGAGAAGCGACGGAAACCCTGCGCAACGCGCTGGCAAACAACGGTAAATTTACGCTGGTCTCAGCTCAGCAGCTCGCGGTCGCCAAGCAGCAGCTTGGTCTGTCGCCTCAGGACAGCCTGGGTTCGCGCAGTAAAGCGATGGGTATTGCCCGCAACGTTGGCGCGCAGTATGTCCTTTATTCTAACGCGACAGGCAACGTGAACACGCCGTCGTTGCAGATGCAGTTAATGCTGGTTCAGACCGGCGAAATTATCTGGTCAGGTAAAGGTGCCGTTACGCAACAATAAGCGTACGCGTCATGACGTCCTGACGCGTTATTTCCCTCAGTACCGTGTTATCGCGCCGCAAGCCCCCGCCGGGCTTGGCGGCGCGAGTTGCATTATTGAGCGTGGCGACCATCGGCTGGTTTTACGTCAGCATCACGATGCCGCCGCGCCTGCCTCCCATTTTCGTCGCCAGTTCCGCGCCCTGAAGCGCCTGCCCGCCGACCTTGCGCCACAACCTCATCTCTTTATCAGAGACTGGATGGCGGTGGCGTTTATTGAGGGTGAGATCAAAAGCGAGCTTCCCGATACGCCTGCGCTTGCAGCCATGCTGTATCATCTGCATCGCCAGCCGCGTCTGGGCTGGCGGGTAACGTTACTTCCTTTGCTGGATCACTACTGGCAGCAGGCTGCGCCTGGACGACGCACGCCCTACTGGCTGGCGCAGCTTAAGCGGCTACGCAGAGCGGGAGAGCCGCAGGCGTTACGTCTGGCGCCGCTGCATATGGATGTCCACGCGGGTAATATCGTTCATACCACGGCAGGCGAGAAACTTATCGACTGGGAATATGCCGGAGACGGTGACGTGGCGCTCGAACTCGCTGCGGTCTGGATGCCTGATGAGGCGTCGCGCGAGCAGCTGATAACCGCCTATGCCCGAAACGCCAACATCAATGCGCTCACCCTTGCGCGGCAGGTCGCGCGCTGGCGTCCGTGGGTGTTGATGCTGATGGCGGGATGGTTTGAAATGCGCCTTCAGCAGACAGATGACAAACAATTTATTGCGCTGGCAAATGATGCCTGGCGTCAGTTACAAACGAAAGGATAAGAGAGGTAGGTGTGGGTCCAGTAATGTTGGATGTCGAAGGGTTTGAGCTGGATGCGGAAGAGCGCGAAATTCTGGCGCATCCGCTGGTAGGGGGGCTGATTCTTTTCACCCGCAATTATCATGATCCGGAGCAGTTGCGTGAGCTGGTTCGCCAGATCCGTGCGGCGTCGCGCAATCACCTGGTGGTGGCCGTAGACCAGGAAGGTGGGCGTGTGCAGCGTTTCCGCGAAGGGTTTACCCGTTTACCCGCCGCGCAATCTTTTGCTGCGCTGCTGGGGATCGAAGAGGGCGGTCAACTGGCGCAGGACGCCGGCTGGCTGATGGCCAGCGAGATGATCGCCATGGATATCGACATCAGCTTCGCCCCGGTGCTGGACGTAGGACACATTAGCGCGGCAATTGGTGAGCGTTCGTATCATGACGATCCGCGTATTGCGCTGGCAATGGCGACGCGCTTTATTGACGGTATGCATGCTGCGGGCATGAAAACCACCGGCAAACATTTCCCGGGCCACGGGGCGGTGACGGCGGATTCCCATAAAGAAACCCCGCGCGATCCGCGCCCGGAAGCAGACATTCGCGCTAAAGACATGTCGGTTTTCCGCTCGCTGATCGCTGATAACAAGCTGGATGCCATCATGCCTGCGCACGTCATCTACAGTGAGGTCGATCCGCGTCCGGCCAGCGGCTCTCCGCACTGGCTGAAAACCGTGCTGCGTCAGGAATTAGGCTTCAATGGCGTAATTTTCTCTGACGATTTATCCATGGAAGGGGCGGCGATCATGGGAAGCTATGCCGAACGTGGGCAGGCTTCGCTGGATGCGGGTTGCGATATGATCCTCGTCTGCAATAATCGTAAAGGGGCGGTGAGCGTGCTGGATAACCTGTCGCCGATCAATGCTGAACGTGTTACACAATTGTATCATAAAGGTTCATTTAGTCGTCAGGAGCTGATGGACTCGGCGCGCTGGAAAACGGTAAACGCCCGGCTTGAAGCCCTGAACGAGCGCTGGCAGGCACATAAAGCAGCCCTTTAATTCATCCCGGAAGGCGTAGCGTGGTGAGACGATGATCATTTATTTACACGGTTTTGACTCAAACAGTCCTGGTAATCATGAGAAAGTGCTGCAATTGCAGTTTATCGATCCGGATGTCCGGCTGATCAGTTACAGCACACGTCATCCGAAGCATGACATGCAGCATCTGCTTAAAGAAGTGGATAAAATGTTGCAGCTCAATATCGACGATCGCCCGCTGATCTGCGGCGTGGGGTTAGGAGGATACTGGGCAGAGCGCATCGGTTTTTTGTGCGATATCCGTCAGGTCATTTTTAATCCTAACCTCTTTCCGAACGAAAACATGGAAGGCAAAATCGATCGCCCGGAGGAGTACGCCGACATCGCAACTAAATGCGTGAGCAATTTCCGTGAAAAGAACCGCGATCGGTGTCTGGTGATCCTCTCCCGCAACGATGAAGCGCTGAACAGCTCCCGCGCCGCCGAGCTTCTGCACCATTACTACGAAATTGTCTGGGACGAAGAGCAGACCCACAAGTTCAAAAACATTTCCCCGCACTTGCAGCGTATTAAAGCCTTTAAAACGCTGGGCTGATCTCCCTGAACCTGATAAAGGCCCGGTACGTGAAAGCGTACCGGGCCTCTTTTTTGTCAGAGTTGTCTACTTTTAAACCATCAAAACTTGATACATATCAATTTTGGTATGACCAATGCGCCTGACGTGCTATTCTCAATGAATCTGAATGGTTTCAGCGCAGTAACCTGTTGTTAATTAAGGGTTATTTATATAACTTTTAATTAACAATTGGTTAATAATTTGAGGGGGTCACGTTGACTACGCCATTGAAAAAGATAGTGATTGTCGGCGGTGGTGCTGGCGGACTGGAGCTCGCGACACAGCTGGGTAAGAAGCTGGGTCGCGGTAAGAAAGCCAAAATCACGCTGGTGGATCGTAACCACAGTCATCTGTGGAAGCCGTTACTGCACGAAGTGGCGACCGGGTCGCTGGATGAGGGCGTGGATGCGCTGAGCTATCTGGCGCATGCGCGTAACCACCACTTCCAGTTCCAGCTGGGTTCGGTGGTGGATATCAATCGTGAAAACAAAACCATCACGCTGGCTGAGCTGCGTGATGATAAAGGCGAGTTGCTGGTTCCTGAGCGCAAGCTGGCCTATGACACGCTGGTGATGGCCCTGGGCAGTACCTCCAATGATTTCAACACCCCAGGCGTAAAAGAGCACTGCATCTTCCTGGATAACCCGCATCAGGCGCGTCGTTTCCATCAGGAGATGCTTAACCTGTTCCTGAAGTACACCAATAACATGGGTGCTAACGGCAAGGTCAACATTGCTATCGTGGGCGGCGGCGCAACGGGCGTTGAATTATCGGCGGAGTTGCACAATGCGGTCAAACAGCTGCACAGCTACGGCTACAAAGGGCTGACTAACGAAGCGCTGAATGTGACGCTGGTGGAAGCAGGTGAACGTATTCTGCCTGCGCTGCCGCCGCGTATTTCCGGCGCGGCGCACAACGAGCTGACCAAACTGGGCGTGCGCGTGCTGACCCAGACCATGGTGACCAGCGCGGATGAGGGCGGCCTGCATACCAAAGACGGCGAATATATCCAGGCCGACCTGATGGTTTGGGCTGCGGGGATCAAAGCGCCTGATTTCATGAAAGATATCGGTGGGCTGGAGACGAACCGCATTAACCAGCTGGTGACAGAGCCGACGCTGCAAACCACGCGCGATCCGGACATCTTCGCCATTGGCGACTGTGCCTCCTGCGCACGTCCGGAAGGCGGATTTGTACCGCCTCGCGCTCAGGCCGCGCACCAGATGGCAAGCCTCGTGCTGCATAACATCCTGGCGCAGATGAAAGGCAAACCGATGAAAGCCTATGTCTACAAAGACCACGGCTCTCTGGTGTCGCTCTCAAACTTCTCCACCGTGGGCAGCCTGATGGGTAACCTGATGCGCGGCTCCATGATGGTGGAAGGGCGCATCGCCCGCTTCGTGTACATTTCTCTGTACCGTATGCACCAGATTGCGCTGCACGGCTACTTCAAAACCGGCCTGATGATGCTGGTTGGCCGCATCAACCGCGTGATCCGTCCACGCCTGAAGCTGCACTAATTTCTCTCTCCCTCCGGGCCCTCCGGAGGGAATTCTTAGCACATCATGCTGTGCATTTCCCTCCTGACGCTTAAGAGTTCTCTTAAACCCACGTTGTCCCGGTCAACAGCCCTGATTTTGATCCTTTATCTTATTGGCGAAGCGTTTATTGCGCTGCAAAATTGCTACCAATTGCAACAAAGGAGGAAGTCCCGTGAATAAATCAATGTTGGCGGGTATAGGGATTGGCGTCGCAGCTGCGTTAGGTGTGGCTGCCGTTGCCAGTCTGAACGTACTTGATCGTGGCCCGCAGTATGCGCAGGTGGTTTCCGCTACACCGATCAAAGAGACGGTCAAGACGCCTCGTCAGGAGTGCCGTAATGTTTCTGTCACCCACCGTCGTCCGGTTCAGGATGAAAACCGTATCGCTGGCTCCGTGCTGGGCGCGGTTGCTGGTGGGGTGATTGGTCATCAGTTTGGTGGCGGCCGTGGTAAGGATGTCGCGACGGTGGTTGGTGCGCTGGGTGGCGGTTATGCCGGTAACCAGGTACAGGGCGCGATGCAGGAAAATGATACCTACACCACAACGCAGCAGCGCTGTAAAACCGTGTATGACAAGTCTGAAAAAATGTTGGGCTACGACGTAACCTACAAAATTGGCGATCAGCAGGGCAAAATCCGCATGGATAAAGATCCTGGCACGCAGATCCCTCTCGACAGCAACGGTCAGCTGATACTGAATAACAAAGTGTAAAAAAGATGTTCTCTGAACTTAGCTCCTCATGCGCTCAGGCTGAGGAGCTTTTTTTTTGCGTCAGAGTTTAAGAAGTTCAGGCCACAGGCGCAGCGTTGTTTGCGTAATCCCCTGCAATTTTTCCAGCGTCGCGCCTTCACGGGCGCTGATGGACATCCCCTGTAAAATACAGCTCAGATACTGGGAAAGCTCCTGCGGACGGCAATGCGCCGGTATTTCGCCGCGCTGCTGACGCTGAGCCAGAAACGTGCTGAGCGTCTCCTCCTGCATCGCATGTCGCGATTTGACCGTGTTGGCAATCTCTTTAGACGATGCCGCGAGGGTCGCGGAGGTGTTGATCATAAAACAGCCCGCAGGCGTGTCCTTGCTGGTATAGCAGGTCGCGATTGCCGTGAAATAATCCTGCAATGCCTGCTCAACCGTTTTTTCTTCGCAGAACAGCTGGGCTTCATGTTTTGCCGCGAAGCGCGCGATGTATCTGTCCAGAACGGCCCGGAATAAGCCTTCTTTGTTGGTGAACTCTGCGTACAGGGTAGGGGCTTTCGCGCCCGTTGCTTCCACGAGATCGGAAAGCGACGTGGCTTCATACCCATGCTGCCAGAAGAGCGTCATGGCCTTATCGAGCGCCGCATCCCTGTCGAACACTTTTGGTCGGCCACGGCTTTTCTTCGCGCAACGCGTGACATCGGTTGTCATGTGCCGTTGGTCCTCTGTTGTTTTGTTGAATAGTCATTATAAAAATAAACGTCTGCAACGACCAGCGGTGATTTCTGAAAAATAATTTAATTTTATCTTTATGAAATATAAGGCAAATGAAATTAATTTAACGACCATTATAAAAATGGGTTGACGTGTGACCTGGATCACATCTATCATTTACCTATCGATCGTTAACTAAATAACTAACGACCACTACATCATCTGCCTAAAGGTATAAAATCATGAAAAACGTTAAAACCCTCATCGCTGCCGCCGTTCTGAGTTCACTCTCTTTCGCAAGCTTCGCTGCTGTTGAAGTGCAATCCACGCCAGCAGACCAGCAGAAAGTCGGTACCATCTCTGCCACTGCCGGGACTAATCTGGGCTCTCTGGAAGATCAGCTGGCACAAAAAGCTGACGAAATGGGTGCGAAATCATTCCGCATCACCTCTGTGACCGGTCCTAACACCCTGCACGGTACCGCTGTTATCTACAAATAAGCGTAACGCAACCCTCCGTTATGCCACTGCAATAAAAAACGCCCTGCTGATGCAGGGCGTTTGTCGTTATTACTGCTTTACATTGATTGCTGAGCAACCTCATGATGCCGCGTGACATCGGTTGGCATCCCCGAGCGCGCTTCCATCGCCCGCTCCATCACCGCGCCATCGGTATTGGCATTCGTTTTAAAGCTCACCATCGAGGCATTCAGATTAATCGGCAGCGTCTGCGGATCGTCATTGATGTTTTTCGATAGCGGCTGGTGGATCTCAACCAGACGGACGCCACCCGGCTCTTCAGACACTTTAATCGGCGTATTAATGATATTCACTTTCGTGCCAGGGGCGATCACGCGGTAGAGCGTTTTGATATCGTCATCGCGCAGGCGAATGCAGCCGGAGCTGACGCGCATCCCGATCCCGAAATCCGCATTCGTTCCGTGCAGAAGATAAACCCCACCGTATGCCGCCAGGCGAATCGCATGGTGCCCCATCGGATTATCCGGGCCAGCAGGCACCACGGCAGGCAGGTCGATACCTTGAGCTTTATAACGGGCGCGAATGTTTGCCGTCGGGGTCCAGGTTGGATTAGCGCGCTTATCAGAGACGGTGGTGACCATGGTAGGCGTGAGCGTATCGCCCCCCAACTGACCAATACCGATAGGGTAGACGGTCACTTCGTTCTTGCCCGGCGGGTAGTAATACAGACGCAGCTCGGCGAGGTTAATCACAATGCCCTGACGCGGCGCGTCCGGCAGGATGGTTTGCAGCGGAATCGTCAGTACGCTGCCTGCCCGGGGCACGTATGGATCTACGCCCGGGTTGGCCTGCAACAGCGCCAGGAACCCGACGTTATATTTTTTGGCAATCGCTTCCAGCGAACCGCCATCGTTTTCAACCACGTGAAAGCGGTTTTCACCTACGACGTTGCTGCCGGCAGGCGGAAGAGGCCAGGTATTGGCGCGAGCGGGGAGCGCGACGGCAACCGTCGCGGCCAGCGCAAACAGAGTTAACCAGCGGGTAAAACGCGAAGAAATCATCATTATCATAATCCATACAAATGATAAGGTTATTGTTTTATAAGGCGTTAATGATAATTATGGCGAATGTATAGTCGGGAAGTTCGGGCGAAGTGCAAAGAGTTTGTAAATTGTCCCCCCGCCAGCCGGGCGCTGGCGGGGGATACCGTTATGCGATGGCGTTCTCTTCCAGCTGACGCATAAAGTTACGCACCCAGTCCATGCGGGTTTTACGTTCCGTCAGATCCTGAGTGAATTTCAGACGCGTCGGGCCATCAAGACGGAAATGCTGCGGCTGTTTTTGCAGGAGGCCAATCAGCCACATCGGATCGACGTGGTTCTTCTCGGCAAACTCAATGACGCCGCCTTTCTCATTGCCTTCAAGTTTGCGAATGCCCAGCTTCTGCGCCTGCTGACGCAGGCGGGCAATGTCCAGCAGGTTGCGCGCCGCATCGGGCAATATCCCAAAACGGTCAATCAGTTCGACTTTGATCTCTTCCAGCTCGCCTTCGCTTTTCGCGCTGGCAATGCGTTTGTAGAACGACAAACGGGTATTCACGTCAGGAATAAAATCATCCGGCAGCAGAGAAGGCATGCGCAGTTCCACTTCGGTCTGCTGGCTGGTGAGATCTTCCAGAGACGGTTCACGTCCGGCTTTAAGCGCGTCGACGGCATTTTCCAGCAGCTCCATATACAGCGAGAAACCGATGGTTTCCATGGAGCCGCTCTGGTCTTCACCCAGCAGCTCACCGGCGCCGCGGATCTCCAGGTCGTGGGTCGCCAGCGCAAAGCCAGCGCCCAGATCTTCCAGCGAGGCGATAGCTTCCAGACGCTTTTGCGCGTCGGTGGTCATCGCCTTCGGATGCGGCGTCAGCAGCCAGGCGTAGGCCTGATGGTGCGAGCGACCGACACGCCCGCGCAGCTGGTGCAACTGGGCCAGGCCGAAGTGATCCGCACGTTCGATGATGATGGTGTTCGCCGTTGGAATGTCGATCCCGGTCTCAATGATGGTGGTACACACCAGCACGTTGAAACGCTGGTGGTGGAAATCGTTCATCACCCGCTCCAGCTCGCGCTCGCGCATCTGACCGTGACCAATGGCGATGCGCGCTTCCGGTACCAGCTCTGCCAGCCTGTCGGCGGCTTTCTGAATATTTTCAACGTCGTTATACAGGTAATACACCTGGCCGCCGCGCAGCACTTCGCGCAGGATCGCCTCGCGCACCACCAGATTGTCGTACTCGCGAACAAAGGTTTTCACCGCCAGACGGCGCGCCGGTGGGGTGGCGATTATCGACAGATCGCGCATGCCGCTCATCGCCATGTTCAGGGTGCGCGGGATCGGCGTTGCGGTCAGGGTCAGAATGTCGACGTCGGCGCGCATCGCTTTGATGCGCTCTTTATGGCGCACCCCGAAGCGGTGCTCTTCATCCACGATCAGCAGCCCCAGATCTTTCCACTTCACGTCGCTTTGCAGCAGCTTGTGAGTGCCGATCAGAATATCAATTTTGCCTTCGCTTGCCTGTTCCAGGATTTGCGTCTGCTCTTTGGCGCTGCGAAAACGCGACAGCATCTCAATGCGCACCGGCCAGTTGGCGAAGCGGTCGCGGAAGTTGTCGAAGTGCTGCTGGGCGAGAAGGGTAGTCGGCACCAGCACCGCCACCTGCTTGTTGTTTTCCACCGCCAGGAAGGCGGCACGCATCGCCACTTCGGTTTTGCCGAAGCCCACGTCACCGCAGACCAGGCGGTCCATGGCCAGCGGCTGGCACATGTCGCTCAGCACGGCGTTAATGGCCTGGGCCTGATCCGGCGTAGTTTCAAACGGGAAGCTATCGCAGAACAGCTGATACTGCTCTTTATCATGCTTAAACGCATAGCCCTCTTTGGCCGCACGCTGGGCGTAAATATCCAGCAGCTCGGCGGCCACGTCGCGCACTTTTTCCGCCGCCTTCTGGCGCGCACGCGCCCAGGCATCGCCGCCCAGCTTATGCAGCGGCGCATTATCCTCAGCACCGCCCGCGTAGCGGCTGATCAGGTGCAGGGACGACACCGGCACGTACAGTTTGGCGTCGTTGGCGTAGGTCAGCATCAGGTATTCACCTTTGATGCCACCTGCTTCGAGGGTGGTCATCCCCTGATAGCGACCCACCCCGTGTTCAAGGTGAACGATCGGCTGGCCGGGGTGCAGTTCGGCAAGGTTACGGATCAGGGTGTCCGGGTTGATGGTGCGACGGCTGTCCTGACGACGGCGCGCGACGCGCTCGCCCAGCAGGTCGCTTTCACAAATCAACGCCAGGTTATTGAGCGTATCAATGAATCCGTGCTCGGCGGCGCCGATCATCAGGTAACGGCCATTTCCGGTCGCTTCGCTCAGACGAAGAATGCGCTTCGGCGCAACTTTGATCCGTCCCAGCAGTTCGCCCAGCGCTTCGCGGCGACCCTCACTTTCAACGGAGAAGACCACTGGCCCGGTGAAGGACTCAAGAAACTTGCGCAGATTATCAAGGGGGGATTTCTGCTGCGCCTGGACGGCCAGGTCAGGCAGCGTCCGGAACGCGAGATTGGTGTTCGCCGCCTTCTCGGTAAGCGCGTCGGTTTTGAGCTGCATGCGCGGCCAGCGTTTCAGCTCGGCGTTGAGCTCGTCGGTACGTAGCCACAGCATTTCCGGCGGCAGCAGCGGACGCATCGGGTCAACGCCCCGATTTTCAAAGCGGGCGCGCGTTTCGCTTTCAAAGCGGCTGGCACTGGCGTCGATATCCCCGGTGTTAACAATCAGCGTATTCGCCGGGAAGTAGCTGAACAGCGCCGGCAGCGGTTCGTTAAAGAACAGGGGCTGCCAGTACTCGATCCCGGCCGGAAGGGTGCCCTTGCTGACTTGCTGGTAGATATGTTCGGCATCGCGCTTCACGTCGAACCTGTCGCGCCACTGGCTGCGGAACAGCTCGATGGCGGTTTTATCCGTCGGGAACTCATGGGCGGGCAGTAGGTTAATGGAGTCCACTTCCTCCAGCGTGCGCTGGGTGTCAGCGTCGAACACGCGCAGGCTGTCGATCTCATCATCAAAGAAATCCAGACGATATGGCCGATCGCTGCCCATCGGATAGAGATCCAGCAGCGCACCGCGCGTCGCATATTCGCCGTGCTCCATCACCTGGTCGACATGTCGATAGCCGGCTCCGTCCAGCTGCACGCGCAGGGCATCGCGCGACAGGCGTTGGCCTTTTTTCATCACCAGCGCATGGCTGTGCAAATAGCTGTGCGGACAGACGCGCTGCATCAGGGTATTCACCGGCACAATCAGCACGCCGCGCTGCATGGTGGGAAGCTGATACAGCGTCGACAGGCGCGAAGAGATGATCTCCTGGTGCGGAGAAAAACTGTCGTAGGGAAGCGTTTCCCAGTCGGCCAGGCTGAATACCAGACTGTCGGTGAACTGACGAATTTCATCGTGCAGGCGCAGGGCGTTTTGCATGTCCGGGGCAACCAGCACCACCGGCCCTGGATGCCGCTCAGCAATTTCCGCCACCAGGGTGGCGCAGGCCGCGCCCGTGAGTTCGCCCAGCTGGCGCTGGTCGCCCGCTTTGACAGGCAAGGAGTAACGATAGTGTTCAGGCATGGCTATGTCAGAGTCTCTTGGGGATATACCAACAGTATTGGGGCATATCACTGATACGCAATGTCTTTATTATCCTCGATCGTTTTACATAAGCAAATCGTAACCGCACAAGAGGGAAAGTGCCCCCGGATGGGGGCCGAGGAGATTAACGGGTAGCAGTCTGTGGCGAAAGCCGCGCGGGAGGGGAGAAGAAAAGATCGCCAAAGAGGGCGGTCGAGAGCTTACGTGCCCCCAGCCCAACCAGCGTGCAGACGAGCAGGCTGATAAACGGGTAGACCAGAATCAGCGTTAACTCTGCCCAGATCGGCCAATACGACGCATTCATTTCGCGGATCAGGAGCAGGCTAAATGCCTCGATTAAAATGCGGTGAGTGGTATATATCGCGATGGTGTTTGAACCGATGACGTTCAGCAGGTTATTGGGATGAACGGCATAACGCTGCTCGAAGCTGTAAAAGAGCTTCATGATAACCACGATCGACAGCAGAGAGAGCGGCAGAGGGACATTAGCGAACCACAGCACCACCGACACCGCACCAGAGGCGATGAGTATCAGCCAGCTGCGGCGCAAATTCATCCCTTTCATCCACGCCATCAACTGCGCGCCGTACCATGCGCCGAGGCTGTAGTAGACCATGTTGCGTACCACGCTGTTCATTCCCCACCACGGTAACGGCAGGAAGTTGATGGCGATGCTTGCCAGCGCCAGAAGCCCCAGCATCGGCAGTTTCCAGCGGCTCAGCAGCTTACAGAGCGTAAAGTAGACCACTAACGCGTACAAATACCACAGGCTGGTGCTGGCCGTGAGCATTCCCAGTACAAACCCTGAAACGGAATCGGCGTAGGCCGCATTAGATGATGTCGCCAGTTCTCGCTCGGGGGCGAGCCAGGCATTCAGATGAGTCAGCGCCTGCCATTGCAGGACGCCCCACAGGGCCAAAACCCAGACAATGCTCCAGATCCGCTTGTCGAGACTGGTGCGCCAGTTCACCTCGTCAATATATCGACGGATCAAATAGCCGGAGATAAAGAAAAACACCGGCATACGGAACGGGGCAAGGTAAAGATTAAAGTAGACCCAGCATTTGGCGAGCAGGCCCGATAACGGATGCTGTAGCCCGTCCAGGTGAGGATAAAAGGTGATCACCGAGTGGTAAATCACCACCAGGCAGATACACAGACCTTTTATCTGGTTAATCCATAATGCTTTTTGTTTCATTGTGCGTGACGACCTTGTTGCCATAAACGAAAGGTCGATTGTTGTAAAATGAAACCCTGATGTAACGGGTAACAGTCTGTATCAGGACGATTTTCGGAAAAGGTGGAGGCTGTCTGGCGGAAGTTCAGTCAGTAGCATGATGATTTATCTGAATTTTTCGGAAAAATGATTACCGAATCTTACGGTTTCAGTCATTTACGCTTAGCGGATTCGCTTATATACTCGTGGGTCTGCTATCAGCAAACAGACGGATTTCATGTATCAACCTGTCGCACTCTTTATAGGCTTACGTTACATGCGTGGGCGCGCCGCGGACCGCTTCGGTCGCTTTGTCTCTTGGCTTTCGACTATTGGCATTACGCTTGGCGTGATGGCACTGGTGACGGTGCTTTCCGTCATGAACGGCTTCGAGCGCGAGCTGCAAAACAATATCCTGGGGCTGATGCCGCAGGCCGTTCTCTCTTCCACTCAGGGGTCCGTTAACCCGCAACAGCTGCCGGAAAGCGCGGTGAAGTTACAGGGTGTCACGCGCGTTGCGCCGCTCACGACGGGCGATGTGGTGCTGCAAAGCGCCCGTAGCGTGGCGGTCGGGGTGATGCTGGGTATCGATCCGGCGCAAAAAGATCCGCTGACGCCGTTCCTGGTCAATGTGAAACAAACCGACCTGGAAGCGGGTAAATACAACGTCATCCTCGGCGAGCAGCTTGCCGGGCAGCTCGGGGTCAACCGTGGCGATCAGCTGCGCGTGATGGTGCCGTCAGCCAGTCAGTTTACGCCGATGGGGCGTCTGCCAAGCCAGCGCCTGTTCAACGTGATTGGCACGTTTGCGGCGAACAGCGAAGTTGATGGTTACCAGATGCTGGTGAACATTCAGGACGCCTCGCGTCTGATGCGCTACCCCGCGGGGAATATCACCGGCTGGCGTCTGTGGCTTGATGCGCCGCTGAAGGTGGATACCCTTAGCCAGCAGATGCTACCGGAAGGGACGAAATGGCAGGACTGGCGCGACCGGAAGGGCGAACTGTTCCAGGCCGTGCGCATGGAGAAAAACATGATGGGGCTGCTGCTGAGCCTGATCGTGGCCGTTGCCGCGTTTAATATCATCACCTCGCTCGGGCTGATGGTGATGGAGAAGCAAGGCGAAGTCGCCATTCTGCAAACCCAGGGGCTGACTCCGCGCCAGATCATGGCGGTATTTATGGTCCAGGGTGCCAGCGCTGGCATCATTGGCGCGCTGCTCGGCGCGGCGCTGGGGGCGCTGCTCGCCAGCCAGCTCAACAATCTCATGCCGATTATCGGCGCGCTGCTTGATGGCGCGGCGCTGCCGGTGGCAATCGAGCCGCTCCAGGTGGTCGGTATTGCGCTGGCCGCGATGGCCATTGCGCTGCTTTCTACGCTTTATCCTTCCTGGCGGGCTGCCGCCACTCAACCCGCTGAGGCTTTACGTTATGAATAAGATCCTGTTGCAGTGCGACAACCTGTCCAAACGCTATCAGGAAGGCACTGTGCAGACCGACGTGTTGCACAATGTGAGTTTTAGCGTGGGCGAAGGCGAGATGATGGCGATTGTCGGCAGCTCCGGCTCCGGTAAAAGTACGTTGCTGCATCTGCTTGGCGGGCTGGACACGCCAACCGAAGGCGATGTGATCTTCTCCGGGCAACCGCTGAGTAAAATGTCGTCTACGGCGAAAGCCGAGCTGCGTAACCGCGAGCTGGGCTTTATCTATCAGTTCCACCATCTGCTGCCGGACTTTACGGCGCTGGAAAACGTCGCAATGCCGCTGCTGATTGGTAAAAAGAAACCCGCGGAAATTAATGCCCGCGCCAGCGACATGCTAAAAGCGGTAGGGCTGGGTCATCGCGGAAATCACCGTCCGTCTGAGCTTTCCGGCGGTGAGCGTCAGCGTGTGGCCATCGCCCGTGCGCTGGTCAACAACCCGCGCCTGGTGCTGGCGGATGAACCGACAGGTAACCTCGATGCGCGTAACGCAGACAGCATTTTCCAGCTTCTCGGCGAACTGAACGCCGCGCAGGGAACCGCGTTTCTGGTGGTCACCCACGATTTACAACTGGCTAAGCGGATGGGGCGTCAGCTGGAAATGCGCGACGGTCGTCTGAATGCTGAACTGACGCTGATGGGAGCGGAGTAATGGCTTCACCGTTATCGTTACTCATCGGGTTACGCTTTAGCCGCGGTCGTCGCCGGAGCGGGATGGTATCCCTTATCTCCGTGATCTCCACCATCGGTATCGCCCTGGGCGTGGCGGTGTTGATCGTGGGCTTAAGCGCCATGAACGGCTTTGAGCGTGAACTGAATAACCGCATTCTGGCCGTTGTCCCCCACGGTGAAATCGAGCCGGTTAACCAGCCGTGGTCCAGCTGGCGTGATGCCCTTAACAAAGTGGAAAAGGTGCCCGGCATTGCGGCGGCTGCACCTTACATCAACTTTACCGGGCTGGTAGAGAGCGGGGTAAACCTGCGCGCCATTCAGGTGAAAGGGGTAAATCCTCGTCAGGAAGAGCGTCTGAGCGCGCTGCCGCGCTATGTGCAAAATGGCGCATGGGCAAACTTTAAGGCTGGCGAGCAGCAGATCATTATGGGCAAAGGCGTTGCCGATGCGCTGAAGGTGAAGCAGGGCGACTGGGTCTCGATCATGATCCCGAACGCCAGCGCTGATCACAAATTGCAGCAGCCTAAGCGCGTACGTCTGCACGTCACCGGTATTTTGCAACTGAGCGGCCAGCTCGATCACAGCTTCGCGATGGTGCCGCTGGAAGATGCGCGCCAGTATCTGGATATGAGCGACAGCGTGACGGGCATTGCCATTAAGGTTAACGACGTCTTCAACGCCAATAAACTGGTGCGTGACGCTGGCAGCGTGACCAATAACTATGTCTACATCAAAAGCTGGATCGGCACTTACGGGTATATGTACCGTGATATCCAGATGATCCGCGCGATTATGTATCTGGCGATGGTGCTGGTGATTGGGGTGGCGTGTTTTAATATCGTCTCGACGCTGGTCATGGCCGTTAAGGATAAGAGCGGCGACATCGCCGTGCTGCGTACCTTAGGGGCGAAAGACGGTCTTATTCGCGCCATCTTCGTCTGGTACGGTTTGCTGGCGGGGCTGTTTGGCAGCCTCTGCGGCGTGGCGATCGGCGTGGTGGTTTCCCTTCAGCTGACGCCGATTATCAACGGGATTGAAGCGCTTATTGGCCATCAGTTCCTTTCAGGCGATATCTATTTTATTGACTTCCTGCCGTCTGAACTGCACTGGCTGGACGTTATTTATGTGCTGGTTACAGCACTTTTACTGAGTCTGCTGGCAAGCTGGTATCCGGCGCGTCGCGCAAGCCGAATTGATCCGGCGAGGGTATTAAGTGGCCAGTAATTTCGTCATGGTTTAGCGGTCTTTTGGCCGCTGAATCAAACAGAGGAATGCATCATGTATTACGGATTTGATATTGGCGGCACCAAGATTGCGCTCGGCGTGTTCGATAAAGACCTTAAGCTACAATGGGAAACCCGCGTACCCACGCCGCGCGAAAGCTACGATGAATTTTTAACCGCCATTGCCGCGCTGGTGGCGCAAGCGGATGAACGCTTTGGCGTCATAGGCAGCGTCGGCATTGGTATTCCGGGTATGCCCGAAACCGACGATGGCACGCTGTATGCCGCCAACGTTCCTGCCGCCAGCGGCAAACCGCTGCGTGCCGATCTCTCTGCTCTCCTTGAGCGCGACGTGCGCTTAGACAACGATGCCAACTGTTTTGCTCTCTCAGAGGCCTGGGACGACGAGTTTCGTCGCTATCCGCTGGTGATGGGTTTGATTCTCGGAACCGGTGTGGGGGGCGGGATAGTCATTAACGGTAAGCCCATTACCGGGCGCAGCTACATTACCGGCGAATTTGGTCATATCCGTCTGCCGGTGGATGCGCTGGATGTTGTCGGACGTGATTTCCCGTTGATCCGCTGCGGTTGTGGTCAGCACGGCTGTATTGAGAGTTACCTTTCAGGCCGTGGGTTTGCATGGCTTTATGAACACTTCTATCATCAGAAACATGACGCCCCCCAAATCATTACCCTGTGGGAACAAGGGGATGCGCAGGCGCGAGAGCACGTTGAACGCTATCTCGACCTGCTGGCCGTGTGCCTGGGGAATATCCTGACCATCGTCGACCCGGATCTGCTGGTGATCGGGGGAGGGCTGTCAAATTTCACTGCGATTACGGAACAGTTGTCCGGGCGTCTGCCCCGACATTTATTGCCGGTCGCCCGCGTGCCGCGCATTGAGCGTGCGCGACACGGGGACGCAGGAGGCATGCGCGGAGCCGCATTCCTTCATCTCACCGATTAGTTTACGAGGTTATTATGCTGTCGCGTCGCCAGGGTCGACTCAGCCGTTTTCGCAAAAATAAACGCCGCTTACGTGAACGCCTGCGTCAGCGGATCTTTTTCAGAGACAGGATGATGCCAGAAGCGATGGATAAACCCAGAGTGGTGGTGTTGACCGGGGCGGGGATCTCCGCCGAATCCGGTATTCAGACCTTCCGCGCGGCGGACGGACTGTGGGAAGAACACCGAGTTGAAGATGTGGCGACGCCGGAAGGTTTCGCCCGCGACCCGGCGCTGGTGCAGGCGTTCTACAACGCCCGCCGTCGCCAGCTTCAGCAGCCGGAGATTGCGCCGAATGCGGCGCACCTGGCGCTGGCAAAGCTGGAGGAAGCGCTGGGGGATCGTTTTCTGCTGGTCACGCAGAACATCGACAATCTTCACGAAAGGGCCGGAAACCACAACATCATCCACATGCACGGCGAACTGCTCAAGGTGCGGTGCGCATGGAGTGGTCAGGTGCTGGACTGGAAAGAGGACGTGCTGGACGAAGACCGCTGCCATTGCTGTCAGTTCCCTTCGCGTCTGCGTCCGCATGTGGTCTGGTTTGGCGAAATGCCGCTGGGAATGGATGAGATCTACAGCGCCCTGGCCATGGCGGACGTCTTTATCGCCATTGGCACTTCGGGACATGTCTATCCGGCGGCAGGATTTGTTCACGAAGCGCGACTGCAAGGTGCCCATACGGTGGAGCTTAATCTGGAGCCAAGCCAGGTCGGGAGCGAGTTTGAAGAGAAACATTACGGTCTGGCGAGCGAGGTGGTGCCAGCCTTTGTGGATAAACTCCTGAAGGGGCTGTAAGAGTAACGGGCGACATTGCGTCGCCCGTTATGCATTAACGGCCTGCTTTTAGCTTCTGATAATACTCTTCATACAGGCGGCTCGCGTCACCGACGTCGTTCTGCCATTCCCCTTTGCTGATGGTTTCAGCGTCCGGATAAAGCGATTTATCATTTGCCACTTCAGGGCTTAACAGCTTCCGCGCGGCCAGGTTTGGCGTCGGGTAGCCGATGGTTTCCGCCACCTCTTTTGCCACATCCGGGCGCAGCAGGAAATTGATCAGCTTCAGGGCGCCCTCGACGTTTTTCGCATTCGCCGGGATCGCGAGGCTGTCCATCCAGAAGATGCCGCCCTCCTTCGGCCAGACCACCTCCAGCGGCGTCCCGGCCTGACGCGCCACAAACGCAGAGCCGTTCCAGACCATACCCAGATTCACTTCACCTTCCATATACGGGTTAGCCGGGTTATCCGAGTTGAACGCCGCCACGTTTGGCATCAGCTTTTTCAGTTCGTTATACGCCGCTTCGATCTCTTTCGGATCGGTGGTGTTACCGGAATAGCCGAGTTTACGCAGCGCAACCTGGAACACTTCGCGCGCATCGTCGGTTAACAGCAGGCTGCTTTTGTATTCCGGCTTCCACAGGTCAGCCCAGGATGAAACCGTTTTTGGATCAATGGCATCGCTGTTGACGCCAATTGCCGTCGCGCCCCAGATGTACGGAATGGAGTAGTCGTTGTTCGGGTCGAACGGCTTGTTTAGCATCTCAGGATCGAGGTTTGAAAAATTGGTTAGCTTCGTTTTGTCGATCTTCTGGATCATGCCTTCTTTGCGCATCTTGTCGACGAAATAGGTCGACGGCACCACCAGGTCATACGCGCCATCTTTATAGGTTTTGAGCTTGGCGTACATGGTTTCATTCGACTCGTAGGTCGAATAGATCACCTTGATGCCCGTCTCTTTGGTGAACTGCTCCAGCAGGCCCGGCGGCACATACTCGGTCCAGTTGTAGAAATAGAGCGTTTTGCTGTCATCAGCATGCGCGGCGCCCATTCCGAGCACCAGTGCCGCAGCGGCAAGCATTTTTTTCATTTCTGTGTCCCCTGAGATTTTGTTTTATCACGAGCAATAACCTGGCTGGCAATTACCAGAACCAGCGATAACACCAACAGAATAGTCGCCAGCGCGTTCACTTCGGGTGAAACACCGACTTTAACCATTGAGTAGATCTTCAACGGCAGAATTTCATAGCTCGGCCCGGTGACGAAGGAGGACACGACCACGTCGTCCATCGACAGGGTAAAGCTGAGCAGCCATCCTGCTGCCACGGCGGGCATCGCCAGCGGCAGAATGATTTTGCGCAGAATGGTCATCTCGCTCGCACCCAGATCTTTCGCCGCTTCCAGCATGCGTACGTCGAACCCTTTCAGACGCGCGTAGACGGTTACCACCACAAACGGCAGACAGAAGGTGATATGCGAGAACAGCAGCGACCAGAAACCGAGCTGGACGCCCAGCAGCATAAACAGCACCAGCAGTGAAATGGCCATCACGATATCCGGGGACATCATCACCACAAACAGCATGCCACTGACGAACGGCTTACCGCGAAAACGGTAGCGGTACAGCGCCACGGCGGTCAGTGAGCCAATCAGCGTCGCGAAGGTGGCAGAGAATACCGCCATCGTCAGCGAGTGCTGAGCGGCCTGTAGCAGGCTGTCATTGTTCATCAGCAGGCCATACCATTTGGTGGTAAACCCTTGCCAGTTGATCCCGAAGCGTGAGCTGTTAAAGGAGTTCACGATCAAAATGATTATCGGAATATAGAGATACGCATAAATGGCGGTCATAAAACCGCCGCGAAGCAGTCGACCGATCATTCCAGTTCCACCTTCTTATTCAGCAGGCGTGATGCACGCCAGTAAACCAGCAGCATCAGTCCCATCACCACCGTCAACGTTATGCTGGTGGCCGAGCCGAACGGCCAGTCGCGGATATTCAGGAACTGACTCTTAATCACGTTACCGATCAGCAGGTTTTTCGCCCCGCCCATCAGGTCCGATACGTAGAACAGGCCCATCGCAGGCAGCATGACCAGCAGACAGCCGGCGATAATACCCGGCATGGTCAGCGGAATAATGATGCGGACAAAAGTTTGTAACTTACTGGCGCCCAGGTCTTTCGCCGCTTCCAGCAGCGGCTTATCGAGCTTTTCAATGCTGGAGTAGAGCGGCATCACCATAAACGGCAGCAGGATATAGACCAGGCCGATAATCACCGCGCCCGGAGTGAACATGATGCGGATCGGCGCCTCGATCACCCCCAGCCACAGCAGAAACTCGTTCAGATAACCTTTGGTGCTGAGGAAGATTTTCAGCCCGTAGATGCGGATTAACGAGTTGGTCCAGAACGGCACAATCAGTAAAAACAGCAGCAGCGGCCGCACTTTTTGCGGCAGGCGGGCCAGGAACCAGGCGAATGGATACCCCAGCACCAGACAGGCGAGGGTGGCAATCAGCGCCATATTGAGCGAGTGCAGCAGCACGTCAAAATAGAGCGGATCGAGCAGGCGCGCGTAGTTGTCCAGCGTAAAGACCATCGTCACGAAGTTCGCGTCGTCGCGGGTCAGGAAGCTGGTCACAATGATCATCAGGTTGGGAAGAAAGACAAACAACACAAGCCAACCGACGATCGTGGCAATCACCACATTCTGGAACTTACTTGTGTTCTTCATCAGCCAGTACAACCTCCCAGCTTTCTACCCAGTTGATGACCATTTTCTGATCCAGCGAATGGTCGAAGTCCGGATCGTCCTCGTTAAAGAACTCGCTGACCATCACCATTTTGCCGTTTTCCAGTTCCACAACGGATTCGAGGGTCATCCCTTTGTAGTTGCGTTCGCGAACGTAACCGATCAGACCTTCGACGTCAGCCGTGTCGTGGATCTCATCAACGCGGAGATCTTCCGGGCGCAGCAGGACGTTGAGCTTTTGACCCTTCTCGACGGCAAAGTTGACGGTAATATTGCATTCGCGGCCTTCCACATTTGCGCGAACGCGCCGATCGTCCAGATGCTCGATCACCGTGGCGTTAAAGATATTGATTTCGCCAATAAAGCTGGCGACGAACAGGTTTTTCGGCTCTTCGTAAATTTCACGCGGGGTGCCATCCTGCTCAATCTTGCCGTCGCGCATCACCACGATACGGTCTGACATGGTCAGGGCTTCTTCCTGATCGTGCGTGACAAACACGAACGTGATGCCGAGCTTACGCTGAAGCGCTTTCAGCTCGTTCTGCATCTGCTTGCGCAGCTTGTAGTCCAGCGCAGAGAGGGATTCATCCAGCAGGAGCAGGCGAGGTTTGTTGACCACGGCGCGGGCAATGGCCACACGCTGCTGCTGACCACCGGAAAGTTGATGCGGCTTGCGCTGGGCGAACGCCTCCAGCTGTACCATGCGCAGGGCTTCGGTAACCCGAGGTGGGATCTCGCTGGCCGGTGTTTTTTGCATCCGCAGGCCAAACGCCACGTTCTCAAACACGGTCATGTGCGGGAATAGGGCATAGCTCTGAAAGACGGTATTGACGTGGCGATCTTCGGCTGGAACCTGGGTTATGTCCTGGTTCTCAAGATGGATATGGCCGTTATCGACGCTTTCCAGCCCGGCGATAAGGCGCAGGACGGTGGTTTTGCCGCAGCCGGAGGGGCCGAGCAGCGTGAGAAACTCACCGTCATTGATGGTCAGATTAAGGTCGGAAATGACATCTTTGCCATCGAAACTTTTACGAATTCGTTCCAGTTGCACCAGCGGTGAAAGGGAACGGGGTTGTGTATTCAATTTTCGCGCTGTCCCATATAGACGCCTCAGGCAGCAGACTGAAGCGGGGTTTGTGTGTAACCACCTTGGTGACTCGTAATGAGGGCGGACATTCTACGGCAAACCCATTGAATCGCCAATCCTTCTCACTTATTCATAAGCTACATTTATTAACGCACAACGATATAAACGTAAAAAGTTCTCGTTTGCGGGATAAAAGTGACCTGACGCAATATTTGCGTTTTGCTGCTTAATGATAATGTTGTCACAAAAAGTGAGGGTGACTGCATGGATAAACTACTTGAGCGTTTCTTACATTACGTTTCGCTGGATACCCAATCTAAGCCGGGGGTCCGACAGGTGCCAAGCACCGAAGGCCAGTGGAAGCTACTAAATCTGCTGAAAGAGCAGCTGGAGGCCATGGGGCTGGTTGATGTCACGCTCAGCGAAAAAGGGACCGTGATGGGAACGCTGCCGGCGAATATTGACGGCGATATCCCGGCAATTGGCTTTATTTCTCATGTCGATACCTCACCTGATTTTAGCGGTAAACACGTAAACCCGCAGATTGTTGAAAACTACCGCGGCGGTGATATTGCGCTGGGCATTGGCGACGAAGTGCTGTCGCCGGTGATGTTCCCGGTACTGCATCAGCTGCTGGGGCAGACGTTAATCACCACTGACGGCAAAACCTTGCTGGGGGCCGATGACAAAGCGGGCATCGCCGAGATCATGACGGCGCTGGCGGTGCTGAAGGGCAAAAATATCCCACATGGCGATATCCGCGTGGCCTTCACGCCGGATGAAGAGGTTGGAAAAGGCGCAAAACACTTTGACGTTGAGGCGTTTAACGCGCAGTGGGCCTACACCGTCGACGGTGGCGGCGTGGGTGAACTGGAGTATGAAAACTTTAACGCGGCATCGGTAACGATCAAAATCGTCGGGAATAACGTGCACCCGGGGTCTGCGAAAGGGGTGATGGTGAATGCGCTGTCGCTGGCTGCGCGTATTCATGCGGAAGTGCCCGCCGAAGAGAGCCCGGAGATGACGGAAGGGTATGAGGGTTTTTATCATCTGACCAGCATCAAGGGGACCGTGGACAGCGCGCAGATGCACTATATTGTCCGCGATTTCGACCGCAAAGCCTTTGAAGCGCGCAAACGTAAGATGATGGAGATCGCGAAAAAGGTCGGCAAGGGGCTGCATCCGGATTGCTATATTGAACTCATCATCGAAGACAGCTATTACAATATGCGCGATAAGGTGATGGAGCATCCGCATATTCTTGATATCGCCCAGCAGGCGATGCGCGATTGTGACATCGAGCCGGTGATGAAACCGATCCGTGGCGGTACCGATGGTTCACAGCTGTCGTTTATGGGCCTGCCGTGCCCGAACCTGTTTACCGGTGGATATAACTACCACGGCAAGCATGAATTCGTGACGCTGGAAGGGATGGAGAAAGCGGTGCAGGTGATCGTGCGGATAGCGGAGTTAACCGCGAAGCGGTAAAAAAATGCCCGGTGGCGCTTCGCTTACCGGGCCTACAGGAATGGCTTTTGTAGGCCGGGTAAGGCGTAGCCGCCACCCGGCACATGAACAGGGAGTTCAAATGTCAAACTACCGCCGCCACTACATCCCCGGTGGGACCTGGTTTTTCACCGTCAATCTGCAAAACCGCCAGAGCGATTTACTTACTCGCCACATCGACAGCCTGCGTTCCGCTACCGCCACGGTTAAGCGTGCAAAGCCCTTTACCATTAACGCCTGGGTTATCCTGCCTGAACATATGCACTGTATCTGGACCCTGCCGGAAGGAGACAGTGACTTTTCAGCGCGCTGGCGCGACATCAAAAAAACGTCTAGCCGCAACATTGAAATGCGCCACGTCTGGCAACCGCGTTTCTGGGAGCACACTATTCGCAATGAGCAGGATTATCGGCGGCATATGGATTACATCTACATCAATCCGCTGAAGCATGGCTATGTCGGGAAAGTCGTCGACTGGCCATATTCAACGTTTCATCGGGACGTGCGGGAAGGGTTATATCCGGCAGACTGGGCGGGTGAGATTGAGGATTTTGCGGCGGGGGAGCGGAAGTAAAACAAAGCCCGGTGGCGCTTCGCTTACCGGGCCTACGGGTGCAATATGTAGGCCGGGTAAGGCGTAGCCGCCACCCGGCAAACATCATGGCTCAGTCCTCAAAAAACCAGTACCCGCTGTTCACCAGCGCGGCCAGCATGGCGAGGAAGGAGGGATCGTCCAGTGCGTCGCCAAAGGTATCCGCAGTCAGCACCATATGGCTGGCAATCGCTTCCAGCGCCGGGCGATGCGGAGAGTCCAGGCGCTCGCCGTTGACGAATACCTCTTCGCCAATGCGCAGTACGCGTAATCCGCCCAGACGAACCAGCTTATCGCCCTGCTGGAGCGCATCATAAATTTCATCTGCCTGATACGGCGGCTCTGGCGGTGCGACGTCCAGTTCGTGACGCGACTGGCTGATAAACTCGCCAAACCACTGTCTGAAGTGCTCCGGTTCGTTGATCAGATCCAGCATCATCCCGCGCAGCTTATCCAGCTCCTCTGGCAGAATATCCGCCGGGTGCTCACGCGCCGGAACGTCCGGATCGCTGTAACGGTAGCTGCCCAGCTCACGCTGTAAAACATAGTCAGCAAATCCGCTGATCATCTCGCGCCCGCTTGGCGCGCGGAAACCAACCGAATAGTTCAGCGAGTTTTCCAGGGAATAACCTTCATGCGGGAAGCCCGGTGGGATATAGAGAATGTCACCTGGCTCCAGCTCTTCATCAATGATCCCTTCAAACGGATCAACCTGAAGCAGATCCGGGTGCGGGCAGTGCTGCTTCATTGGCACTTTTTCGCCCACGCGCCAGCGACGGCGCCCGGTACCCTGAATGATAAACACGTCGTACTGATCCAGATGCGGACCCACGCCGCCACCGGGAACGGAGAAGGAGATCATCAGATCGTCCATTCGCCAGTCTGGCAGGGCGCGGAAGGGACGCATTAAGGCTGCGGTGGGTTCGTGCCAGTTGTTGACCGCCTGCACCAGTAAAGACCAGTTGTTTTCGCCCAGGTGATCGTAGCTTTCAAAGGGACCGTGGCTGACCTGCCATTTCCCGTCCTGGTGGCTCACCAGACGGCTGTCTACCTCGTTTTCCATCGCCAGACCAGCGAGTTCGTCAGGAGAAATAGGGTCGATAAAATTGCTGATCCCGCGTTTAAGAACGACCGGGCGTTTTTGCCAGTAACGTTCAATAAATTCGGGCCAGTTAAGCGTTAATTGATAATCCATATTTTTGTATTCCGCAGGCTCTTACTGAGACGGATTATAACGGAAGCACCGCCCCCTGACTGCGAGATCCGCGTATTTTTCACATTTCGGGTCAACTATCGTTCGATACGGGATGCTGGCGGCCAAAAATGACTTCCATACGGGCACCGCCCAGCAAACTTTCACCGGTTTCAATCTTGCCCTCGTACTGATCGACGATTTCCCTGGCGACGGATAATCCGACGCCCTGGCCTGGCCGCAGCGTATCGGCGCGCTGGCCGCGATCGAACACCACTTCGCGTTTATTACGGGGAATGCCAGGACCATCATCCTCAACGATAATATGCAGTTCGTTATCCGTTACCCGCGCGGACACCTCGACAAACTCCAGACAATATTTGCAGGCGTTATCGAGCAGGTTTCCCATCACTTCCATAAAGTCATTTTTCTCACCGACAAAGCTAATTTCCGGTGAGATATCCAGACTGATGTTGACCCCTTTACGCTGGTACACCTTGTTTAGCGCAGAGGTGAGGTTATCCAGCAGCGGGGCTACCGGGTGCAGTTCACGGCTCAACAGGGCGCTTCCGGAACGCATGCTCGCGCGGTGCAGGTAATAGCCGATCTGCTGTGAAATACGGCTGATTTGTTCCAGCATCACCGGCTCGGCGTCATCCACGCTCATTTTCGAACTGCGCATGGAACGCAGGGTACTCTGCATCACGGCCAGCGGGGTTTTCAGGCTGTGCGTAAGGTCGGTGAGCGTCGTGCGATACTTGTCGTAGCGTTCACGTTCGCTTTTCAGCAGGCGGTTGAGGTTGCGCACCAGGCTGGTCAGCTCACGCGTGGTCTCCGGGTTTAGCTTCTCGCGGTGATGTTCCTCCAGCTCGCGCACCTCTTTGGCAAGGGATTCAATCGGGCGGAGGCTCCACCACGCAGCAACCCACAGGAGAGGGATCACCAGCAGCAGGTTGGCAGCCAGAACATACACAAACCAGTTCCAGACCATATACGAGCGTTTCAGCTCAACCGGTATGGTATCGATCACCACAATGGTTAACTGCGGCATGTTCAGGGTGGCGGGGTAAAGGTTGATGGCCACAGAGTGGGTCATCTCCGTGTCGTCATCTTCGGCCCGGATCTCATTAAGCTTAATCTGTAAGGCGCGATCGTCACGCAGCAGGCTGCTGGTGGAGTTGAGGTCGGCTTCTATTTCATGAAAACCGTTGGTTTTCAGCCATTCCGGACGGATGCGCTTTTTCAACCACGGGACATCGCGCTGGGCCCAAAGCAATTTCCCTTTTTCATCATAGATCAGCGCCAGCGTCGGGCTCTGCTGATTCAGGTTTTCCGGCATCTCGACGGTGATTCGGTTGTTCTCCCACTTCGCCAGGGTATAAAACAGGTTACTTTCGCCGCGAAGCAGGCGGAAGGTGGTTTTATCGAAGCTCACGCTATAACCGACCAACGCCACCATCCCATAAGAGAGCGACAGCACCAGCACGACGGCGGCGGTTGCCAGCAAAAAGCGAACCCGCAGCGAAAGGGGTAAAATGTGGCGCAATATCCCTTTCATTTAGCGTAATTCGAACAGGTAGCCCTGACCACGCACGGTGGTGATCACGTCATGCGGGTACTGCGCCTGAATTTTTTTACGCAGGCGACCCATCAGCACGTCAATGGTGTGGCTTTCGCGCAGCTCGGCATCCGGATAGAGCTGAAGCATCAGGGAATCTTTGCTCACCACTTTACCGTTGTTACGGATCAGCGTTTCCATGATGGTGTATTCGAATGCGGTCAGCTTGATCACTTCATCATTAATAGAAAATTCGCGGCGAGAGAGGTCCACCTGGAACGGCGGCAGAGAGATAACCTGTGACGCCAGCCCGCTGTTGCGGCGCAGCAGCGCCTGCATACGCGCAGCGACTTCTTCAATATGGAAGGGTTTGGTCACGTAGTCATCCGCGCCAGCGCTCAGGACTTCAACCTTGTCCTGCCAGCCTTCGCGGGCAGTCAGCACCAGTACCGGCAGGGAAACGTCATGGCTACGCCAGCGGCGGATAAGGGACAATCCGTCTTCATCCGGCAGCCCTAAATCGACAATGGCGATGTCCGGCAGGTGTTCATTGAGATAATAATCGGCCTCTTTTGCGTCTTCAGCATCATCCACCTGATGACCCATCTCCTGAAGTTGAACTTTCAGGTGATGACGTAGCAATGCGTTATCCTCAACAACCAGTACGCGCATCATCACTTCTCCCTTTATAAATGGTATGAATAGTTTAACGCTGATTATTCAGGTTGACACCAGCGCAATGAAATTAAATGATTTTTTCATGCTCCCGAACACAGGGGGGATGACGCCAGGCACCTGATTATTAAGTATGTTGACCTGAGCCTGGTTCATATCACCCACCCAACTCACGTAAGCCTCATGCGCCCCCAGCAGGCGCGGGTAATATAAACTGACTTGTTTTCGCAAGCTTTCGCAATCCCGATAAAACAGCCATCCGTTTATGAACTGTTGAAGGCGAGTCGCTTTTTGGACAGCACGGGCACGCCAGTTTTGTAAATATTGCCCTTTTTTTTGTAAGGATGTTCTCACTATGCCTGGCTTTGTCTACGCTTATTTTATGGTGCGAAATTAGATTTGCATAAGATGTGCCAGAAAAGCAGCATTTTTACACAACAAAACAGCAATATAGCGAGTAAAGAGGATTTTATGGAATGGAAGGTTGTTGAGACTATTGCGAGCCCGGAAAGCGGAACCATCTTTTGCAAAGTTGAAACACAGTATGGCCTGAATTATATCCTGTGGTTAAAGGGAGATTATTACGTTCGTACAGGTGAAATCATCACCACTTCAAACCAGGGGATCCTGATTAACGATCGGCGGCGTAGAGTATGGATAGCGCAGGCAATGCCCTTTACATCAATAGGCTGGATGGGGTTCAAACAGAAAAACGCGTGTCCAGGCAACCGACAGGAGATGGATCGCCCGTGCACGGCTGAAACCCCGTGCCAGTTCAAACTGTGCCCGTTCGGCTTAAAACGGTATATTCCGGAAAGTTATTCCACGGCAAAAAATAACAATCAGCCTGACGGCAGGCTCTAATCCCGGCAAAACAGATAATGTGACGTGAAATGTCGGCTCGATGATGTAAAGCAGCCCCCTTTCCTGGTGGAAAGGGGGAAGGGCGATTACTTCAGCTCGTCAACCATAGCGATGGCACGGCCAATATAGTTTGCCGGGGTCATCTCTTTCAGGCGCGCTTTTTCTTCTTCTGGCAGCGCCAGACCGTCGATAAACTGTTTCATACCTTCAGCATCAACGCGTTTACCGCGGGTCAGCTCTTTGAGTTTCTCGTACGGTTTTTCGATGCCGTAACGACGCATCACGGTCTGAATCGGCTCCGCCAGCACTTCCCAGTTGTGATCCAGCTCGTCCAGCAGACGGTCGCGGTTAACTTCCAGTTTGCTCACACCTTTCAGGGTGGACTGGTAGGCGATCAGCGCGTAGCCAATACCTACGCCCAGGTTACGCAGCACCGTGGAGTCAGTCAGGTCGCGCTGCCAGCGGGATACCGGCAGCTTGCTCGCCATATGCTGCAACACGGCATTCGCCAGACCCAGGTTACCTTCGGAGTTTTCGAAGTCGATTGGGTTCACTTTGTGCGGCATGGTGGACGAACCGATTTCCCCGGCGATAGTCTTCTGCTTGAAGTGGTTCAGGGCGATGTAACCCCATACGTCACGATCGAAGTCGATCAGGATGGTGTTGAAGCGCGCAATGCAGTCAAACAGCTCGGCGATGTAGTCGTGCGGCTCAATCTGGGTGGTGTACGGGTTCCACTGGATCCCCAGAGAGTTCACAAACTCTTCGCTGAACTGGTGCCAGTCCACTTCCGGGTACGCGGCGATGTGGGCGTTGTAGTTACCCACCGCGCCGTTGATTTTGCCGAGGATCTCAACCTGCTCCAGCTGACGGTACTGGCGCTCCATGCGGTACGCCACGTTCGCCATCTCTTTACCCATGGTGGATGGGGTTGCTGGCTGGCCGTGAGTACGGGACAGCAGCGGAATGTCGCGGTATTCCACGGACAGCGCTTTCACCGCATCAATGATTTTACGCCAGTAAGGGAGTACCACTTCTTTCCGCGCGGTAGAGAGCATCAGCGCGTGAGACAGGTTGTTAATATCTTCAGACGTACAGGCGAAGTGAATAAACTCAGAGACCGCGTGCAGGGCAGGGACGCTTGCTACTTTCTCTTTCAGGAAGTATTCAACCGCTTTCACGTCGTGGTTGGTGGTGCGTTCGATGGTTTTAATGCGCGCGGCATCTTCTTCGCTGAACTCAGCAACGATTTTATCAAGGTAATCGTTTGCCTTTGCGTCAAAAGCAGGAACTTCCTTGATTGCTGTCTGGGCGGCCAGCTTTTGCAGCCAGCGTACTTCAACCTGAACACGGAACTTCAGCAGGCCATATTCGCTGAAGATCCCGCGCAGCGCGCTGACTTTATCGCCGTAGCGTCCATCGACAGGGGATACGGCGGTCAGTGAGGATAATTCCATAATTCGCAACTCCGGGAGGTTAACAATGAGCAAGAATTTGTTTTGCCTGAGTCGTCAGGCGATGACGAGAAAACATTAACTGTAGGCGGCCACCGCCGACCTGTTGCCACAGCACGGCGGCACGGATGCCTGCCAGCAGCGAGGCGCGTACCTTCGCCTGTACCTGTGGGCTTTGCAATACGGCAGGCGAACCGGTGACCTGAATACGCGGGCCGAGCGGGCTAATCACGTCAACGTAGATACCGGCCATCGCGCTGAGCAGGGTCTCAGACTGGAGGTCAAAGTGGTCGAGCTGGCGCTGTAGCCCGGCGATGCGGTAGCCCAGGGTATTCATTGCGCCTTTTGCCGCGTTCAGCTTACGTTCCAGCACCATCAGGCTTAAGGTGTAGCGGGTCAGTTCCGCGTTCAACCCCTGACGGTTGCTGGCGTTGAGCACGCCGAGCAGAGTTTCAAGACCGAGACGAAGATTGGTTTCACTGCCGCCAAAGACGCCCAGCGTGGAGCCGGGGTTAAGATCGATAACGCTGTTGAGTGAAACGTGCAGGGCATCAGCGTCGCAATGACCCTGATGCGCCAGCTGTTGCACCAGACGGGCTGACTGGCAAATTCCCGCCAGCGCCAGGGTGATGTCGTAATAGTTCTTCGCCACACGGTCTCCTTTATGTGTGCAAACGGTTTAAACAGCAGGCAGCGGCAGGCGCTGTTCAATGATCCCACCGCCGAGGCAAATTTCGCCGCTGTAGAAAACAGCAGACTGGCCAGGGGTAACGGCGGAAACCGGCTCGTCGAAACGCACGTCAATACGATCGTCATCCAGTGCGGTTACGGTGCAAGGGATGTCCGTCTGGCGGTAGCGCGTTTTCACTGTGCAGCGTAGCGTGCCTTTCAGCGGCTCGCGATCGACCCAGTGCAGCTGTTGCGCGATCAGTCCAACGGACATCAGGCGCGGGTGGTCGTGACCCTGAGCCACAACCAGAATATTGTTTTCGACGTCTTTGTCGACCACGTACCACGGATCTTCGCTGCCCTCTTTGGTGCCGCCGATACCCAGACCTTTACGCTGGCCGAGAGTGTGGTACATCAGCCCCTGGTGCTGACCAATCTCATCACCGTCAACGGTGACGATTTTGCCCGGCTGTGCAGGCAGGTAGCGCCCCAGGAACTCGCGGAATTTACGCTCGCCGATAAAACAAATACCGGTGGAGTCTTTTTTCTTCGCGGTGATCAGATCCAGATCTTCAGCAATCTTACGCACTTCCGGCTTTTCCAGCTCGCCGACCGGGAACAGGCTCTGGGCAATCTGTTCGTGGCTCAGCGTATAGAGGAAGTAGCTCTGATCTTTGTTGCCGTCCAGGCCGCGCAGCAGCTGGCTTTTGCCATTCACATCCGCGCGACGCACGTAGTGGCCGGTCGCAATGTAGTCTGCGCCCAGGTCTTCCGCGGCGAATTCCAGGAAGGCTTTGAATTTGATCTCTTTGTTGCACAGGATATCCGGGTTTGGCGTGCGGCCCGCTTTATACTCTTCGAGGAAGAGTTCAAAAACGTTGTCCCAGTATTCTGCGGCAAAGTTAACGGTGTGCAGTTCGATGCCGAGCTTATCGCACACGGCCTGCGCATCGGCGAGATCCGCAGCGGCAGTGCAGTATTCCTCGCCATCGTCTTCCTCCCAGTTCTTCATGAACAGGCCCTCCACCTTATAGCCCTGTTGCTGCAACAGGTAGGCGGAAACGGAGGAATCGACACCGCCGGACATGCCGACGATTACTTTTTTCTGGCTGTTATCTGACATGGAATACTCACGACATTGAACTTCAAGGCGGCGTATTCTATCACGCCCCCCCACCATTGACACCCTCTGTAAACGGCCAGTTAAACTCTGCAATGATATCCAGCGGCAGGCGCGCCGCAGACTGCCAGCAGCGGATGCTTTCCGCCACCAGCGGCGAACGCAGGTTTGGCGCGTTCAGGATCTCCTCGGCAGTCACCCACAGGCAGCGATCGATATCGTCGTCGTGCGGTTCAGTGGCGCACGTTTCGTTAAGTTCAACGGCGAATAAGAAGCGCAGGAAAGGCGTCTGGTCAGGCGCTATCCACTGATGCATACGGATAAAATGCTGCGGTTCGGCGCGGATACCCGTCTCCTCCCACAGCTCACGGGCTGCCGCCTGGCGTAAGGTTTCATTGGCTTCAAGATGCCCGGCAGGCTGGTTCCACAGCGCTTTGCCGTTGATGGTCTCTTCCACCACCAGGAATTTCCCCTGCGCATGGACCACGCAGGCGACCGTAACATGAGGTTTAAACATCAGTTCTCCTTAGGGGTAACATCCCGCCATTCCCCGTTTGCCAGCGAGTCCAGCGTGTAGCTGCCCATGGCATAGCGAATGAGTCGCAGGGTAGGGAAGCCCACATGCGCAGTCATGCGCCTGACCTGTCGGTTGCGGCCTTCATAAAGGGTGATTTTAAGCCAGCTGGTGGGAATGGATTTCCGCTCACGAATCGGCGGGTTGCGCGGCCATAGCCACTCGGGTTCATTCACGCGCTCAATACCAGCCGGCAGGGTGGGACCGTCGTTCAGCGTTACGCCGTTACGCAGTTTTGCCAGCGACGCGTCGTCCGGCTCGCCTTCAACCTGCACAAAGTAAATTTTCCCGGTACGCTTGCCCGGCTGAGTGAGCCTGGCCTGGAGCACGCCGTCATTGGTGAGCACCAGCAACCCTTCGCTGTCACGATCCAGACGTCCCGCCGCGTACACTCCCTGAACGGGAATAAAGTCCTTCAGCGTGCTGCGCCCGGCCTCGTCGGTAAACTGTGGCAATACATCGTAGGGTTTATTGAACAGTATGACCCGCGTTGGCTGGGGTTCTGGCGTTCTTCTGGTGGCTTGTCGTGAGCTGAATCGCTCAACCCGGTGTTTTCTAAAAGAAGTTTTCGTCATGGTATTTTCAGGCGTTATCAATTGCCGCATTATAGCCTAATAACGAAGACCTTTCATGGCGTCGGACAATCAGGTACTATCGGAAGGCTCATTACAATTTATTAACATAAGATCAGTAACAACCAGAAGCGCTCGAAGGAGAGGTTAATGGAAAGCAAAGTAGTTGTTCCGGCGGAAGGTAAAAAGATCACCCTGCAAAACGGCAAGATTAACGTTCCTCACAACCCGATTATCCCGTTCATTGAAGGCGACGGTATCGGCGTAGACGTTACCCCGGCAATGCTGAAAGTGGTTGATGCCGCTGTTGAGAAAGCCTACAAAGGCGAGCGTAAAATTTCCTGGATGGAAATTTACACCGGTGAAAAATCGACTCAAGTTTATGGCCAGGACGTCTGGCTGCCAGCCGAAACGCTGGACCTGATCCGCGACTATCGCGTTGCTATCAAAGGCCCTCTGACCACGCCAGTTGGCGGCGGCATTCGCTCCCTGAACGTGGCGCTGCGTCAGGAACTGGATCTATATGTGTGTCTGCGTCCGGTGCGTTACTACCAGGGCACCCCAAGCCCGGTTAAGCACCCGGAACTGACCGACATGGTTATCTTCCGTGAAAACTCAGAAGACATCTACGCCGGTATCGAATGGAAAGCGGACTCTGCTGATGCAGAAAAAGTGATTAAATTCCTGCGCGAAGAGATGGGCGTGAAGAAAATTCGCTTCCCTGAGCATTGCGGCATCGGCATCAAGCCATGCTCCGAAGAAGGGACCAAGCGTCTGGTGCGTGCCGCCATCGAATACGCTATCACCAACGATCGTGACTCTGTGACCCTGGTTCACAAAGGCAACATCATGAAGTTCACCGAAGGCGCGTTCAAAGACTGGGGCTACCAGCTGGCGACCGAAGAGTTCGGCGGTGAACTGATCGACGGCGGCCCATGGCAGAAAATTAAGAACCCGAACACCGGTAAAGAGATCATCATTAAAGATGTGATTGCCGATGCGTTCCTGCAACAGATCCTGCTGCGACCTGCTGAGTATGACGTGATCGCCTGTATGAACCTGAATGGTGACTACATCTCCGATGCGCTGGCCGCACAGGTGGGTGGTATCGGTATCGCCCCGGGCGCGAACATCGGTGACGAGTGCGCCCTGTTCGAAGCAACTCACGGTACTGCACCTAAATACGCAGGCCAGGACAAAGTCAACCCAGGCTCTATCATTCTATCCGCAGAGATGATGCTGCGTCATATGGAATGGTTCGAAGCCGCAGACCTGATCGTTAAGGGTATGGAAGGCGCGATTAACGCGAAAACCGTCACCTATGACTTTGAACGTCTGATGGAAGGCGCTAAACTGCTGAAATGCTCAGAGTTTGGCGACGCGATTATCGCGAACATGTAATCCACTCGCTGGGTTAAATGACAACGGGAGCCTGAGGGTTCCCGTTTTTTATGCACACAAGACGGAAACAACGCTATGACCCATGATATCCCGCTCAAGTATTATGACATCGTCGACGAGTATGCGACTGAAACGGCGAAACCGGTAGAAGAGGCAGAGCGTACGCCGCTGGCACACTATTTCCAGCTGCTGCTCACTCGCTTATACAACAATGAGGAAATCAGTGAAGAGGCGCAGCGGGAGATGGCTGTCCAGGCGGAGATAGACGAAGCGCGCATTGACGATATTGCGAACTTCCTGAATCAGTGGGGCAATGAATAACGCGTCATCGCGCTGAGTCTGCCAGCAGCCTGGCGAGGTCGTGCCGGGTTAGCGACTTCGAAAAGTACCAGCCTTGTACGAGGGCATCGGGGTATCTCTGCGCGATGAACTGATATTGCGTTTCGCTTTCAACCCCTTCAAAAACAAGGGTTTTGTGCAGTTTAGCTAGCGCGTCGCTGAAGATCACCAGGATATCCTGTTTATAGTGCTCGCTGATGCCGTCCACTAACGACTTATCCACCTTGATTTCGTCATATTTGAGATTTGATAGCCTGGCCAGATTAGAGTTTTGCACACCAAAATCGTCTATTGAAATTTTGACGCCTGCCGATTTAAGCTCCTCACAAAACTCTTCAAGGATGGCCGCGGTGGAAACGCCATTTTCGGATAACTCAACTTTGATTAACGATAAGGGAATCGCGTTCTCTGAGCATTCATGACGTAATACCGCCAGGAATTTGCCGTCTTCAATTTCCGTCCGGCCAACGTTCAGTGAAATCATTAACTGATGTTCAGCGGCCAGCGCGGCAATTTCCGCCAGGGATTTCTTTATCATGTTCTGATAATAAACGTTATACTGGCCAATTTTTTTAATTAACGGGATAAACAGCTCAGGAGAAACCTCTTTGTGATTGTTATCCTGCCATCTTGATAACACTTCAACCCCGACGATTTTCTTATCAGCAACCCGAATAACAGGCTGAAAATGAACGCTGATGGTATTCGCTTTTACCGCTTTGACCAGCGTTCGTTCCAGAGAACGTCGGTCTTCATAAAGTCGAAGAGAAAACAGCGTCAGGGATACCCAGATAAAGTATAAAAACAAGCACAGAAGCACCATCACTACGTGGGAGAGCGAAGCCAGTCCGGCATCATGGTGTGTGACGGTAACGCACAAATCCCAGCGTGTACTGCACTCTGTCACAGCCAGCGTAAATAACAGAGACTGTAAGCGGCTGAAGTTTTCTGATGGCGGCGTAACGGTGAAAAAGGTGCGGCCGAAATCTTTAGTGGAAGAACGAAGCGAATAGTTGGCGGTAACGGGGGCAAATTTATCGTAGGCTGAACGGGAGGTGAAGATAATAAGGTGGTTATAGATTGTCGCATTGCCGACAAAGAAATCTTTCTGCGAAAACTGCGCCAGGCTGAATCCGTTCTGGGTATTATGCAGCTCAGAGGGAAGGGCGATGGGATTTGCCAGCTTGCCCCAAAACGCGGTGCAGGTGATTTTCCCCTTTTCAATAAACCCCACATCGGCGAAATAGAGACTTCGCATCTTTAATTTTCGGTAGACGTTCAGACTGGCGCTATCGCATCCCTGCGCGGAGGTATTTTTAAGCGTACTGGCGATATTTTGCGTTAACTCTTCAGAATAGCTTAAGAGCGTGTGGGAGATCTCCCTCTGCCGGTTCTTTTGCTGCTCAGCGATAATGGCGTTAACCGCATACAGCGACAGGACGACCATAAAGGTTGAGATGATAGCAACGGCAATGGCCTTCTTCATTTTCCTGTTGTCCCACCACGTCCTGAGGTGCAGGGATCTTAACACAGGTCATAAAAGCTACAAGTATGAGAGTTGAGGCTGCACGGAATCGAAAGGAAAGCCACCATGCCAGGCTCCTTTCATCTCAGAACCACTCAAACCGTGTTGAGAGCAGTAGCAGTAACGTACTGGCAGAAACAAGATTAAGGCAGATGACAAACTTGCTTGATACGTTCATGTTATCAACGTTTTTGTTGTTCAGTAGCCACAGAGAATAGCGTTTCACCTCCACTTAAGAAACGCCAGATTTTGGTGGGTTCGGGCAAAAAAAAGCCCACTCAAGAGTGGGCAAGAAATACTGGAAGCAATGTGAGCAATGTCGTACTGAATACCTGAGTGATTTGCTCAACTATTCAGTAATGAGAAAGATAATCTTTCTCAGTAAAAGATGCAACCCCACGATGAGTGTGGAACGGCATTTTTTTACTGCTCATATTTTAATCAAGCGAACCGTGTGATTCCTATCACAAATTTCCTTTCTCAGATCCTGTGCTATCCTTTTCTGTGTCGTTGATTTAATGACAAAAACCATACAGAGAGGAAAGCTATGGGAATTTTATCCTGGATTATCTTTGGGCTGATTGCGGGGATCCTGGCGAAGTGGATTATGCCGGGCAAAGATGGCGGCGGTTTCATCGTCACGATCATTCTGGGGATTGTGGGTGCAGTCGTCGGTGGCTGGATCAGTACCCTGTTCGGCTTTGGCAGAGTTGATGGCTTCAACTTCGGCAGCTTTGTCGTCGCGGTGATTGGCGCGCTGGTTGTTCTGTTTATCTACAGAAAAATCAAAAGCTAAATCTGACCTGAGTTAAAAAAGGCTGCCTGACGGCGGCCTTTTTACTTTGGGCGTTACCACCAGCCCAACTGCGTACCGGCGACGGCCACGATGGCGACAATCAGCATGATGATGGTCGTTTTTCTCATTTAAGCCCCCGGCGCGGCGTAACCACCAAGGAAAAACCAGCCTAAAAACACCACCGCCGTGATAAAAATAACCACCGGAAAGAGGATCCCTATTCTCATGCCATCACCTGTTTGAGTTTGTATAAGGCCGTAGAGTGTACGATTTTAATCTAACGCGACAAAGCCTGTTTTGCTTTTTCCTTTTTTATCCTGATACATCGCGAGGTCTGCGGTGCGCAGGGCGCTATCTTCATCAGTGCGGTGAGGATCAACAATAACGACGCCAAGGCTTGCGCCGGGATAAAGAATAGTGGCATTACCTAACCCGTATTCGCCCGCAATAAGACCATTGAGGCGGGTTTTGATTGCGTTGACCCCTTTGCTGGCGTCGCCATCATCGCTGTGACTCAGGCTGGCAACCAGAAATTCATCGCCGCCGAGCCGGCCAATAATCTCATCCTGCGTTTGCTCGTGAGTCAGCCGCTTGCCGACCTGTACAAGGAAGCGATCGCCCGCCTCATGCCCGTACTGGTCATTGATTCGCTTGAAATCATCGAGGTCAATAAAGGCCATCATGACGTTGCGGTTAAGATGGCGCGCCAGTGAGAACAGGGTGGTAAGGTTTTCAAAAATGGCGCGACGATTCGGCAGGCCGGTAAGGGCGTCGGTGTAAGAGTGGGCAATGAGCGCCGCATTTGCTTCGCGAAGCTGAAGCACAAGCGACTCTTTCTGAATGTACTGACCAATTAAACCGGCAAAGAGCCTGATCACCTGCTCGCCACGCTCGCTGAACTGTTTCTGTGCGGTGCTGGCCGCGCAAAGCGTGCCATACAGAGAACCGTCAGCCAGGTGAACCGGCACGCTCATATAGGTTGTAATGCCCAGTGCTTTGGCCGCTTCACACTCCGGCCAGCGGTCGGGCACCTCGTTACTGAACAACGTGTCGCTGTCGATGGCGCGCTTACACAGTGTTTCGTCCCAGGGCACGCTGAAACCTTCCGGGATGTGCATTTGCTTTCTGTTACGGGCATATAAAATGTGCTGCAAACGCGCATTGATATCGACTTTCGTCAGGTAGGTTGATTCCATATCCGTCACAATTTCCAGCATTTCCAGTAGCTGACGCACCAGACTGTCGAGAGATTGTTCAGTGGAGAGGGTTTCTGAAACACGGGCAAGAATGATATCTGACATGAGGCAGGTTGACTCCCATGCAGAAGACCTCTGTATCTGCATGTTATGCTGAAAATATAGACTCCGGTCATAGTAAAACATGAACAGGATTAATTTTATAGATTCTTCTGGAAGCGGATGAGGGAGAGGCTAAAAAAAGCCCCGATGTTGAGATCGGGGCAAAACATCTTGATTACGGAATGATGTTCTCTGGTCAGTGTGAGAACAGGCATCACTATAAGGGGGAATCGTGCAGGTTTAATGGAGAAATCATGGAGAAAACGGCGATGACCCGTTACTCTGACGTTTTTACACCCTGAAGGATCATGATAATGAAATATCTTCTCCTGGCGCTGGTTTTACCGCTGGCCGCCTGCTCAACAAAGACAACCCCTCCTGATGCGCCTCAACCGCCGCACGCTATTGGTATGGCAAACCCGGCGTCAGTGTACTGTCTGGAGAAAGGGGGAGAGCAAATCCCTGTTCAAAGCCCGCAGGGCGTACGTACCGAGTGCAAATTGCCAGGCGGGGAAGTGATCGATGAATGGGATCTCTACCGCCGCGATCACCCGCAACCGACCAGATGACAACGGCAATAAAACTGCGATACACTTCTCTTTAGGATTATTCTTAGCCAGTTTCTGGCAGTACGTTTGCGAGAAGAAGTATGTTTCAGTTAAAACCGGGCAGCATGGCGATGATCGTGGGTGCGCGTACGGCGGCAGGCCGTCGAAATATCGGTAAATCCGTCGAGCTGTTTGGCCTCTGTCAGCCGGGCCAGCGTTTTGTGAACCCGGTTAACGGCGTCATGACGCAATTACCCGCCACGTCAGCGCGTGCGCTGTGGCTGGTCACCGGTGATGTTTACGCCTTTGATAATCAGCACGGTTTTGCGTTTGTTCGCCCGGAACATCTGATGCCGCTTACTCCCGACGAGATGCCACACAACGTGGATGAGCTGGCGATCGGTTAATCACAGTTTACGCAGCCAGTCCGCCAGTACCTGCGCGTGATTCTGCTCCGTATTTTTCGCCCCATAGAGTAGCGTCACGGTCTGCTGTTTGGCGAGAGCCGCCAGGCGTTTGCCTTCATCCGGATGCTGCGCCAGCTCTTTACGATAGGCTTCACTGAACGCGGTGAAATCTATCGTTTCACTGTGAAAGGCTTTTCGCAGTTCGCTGGACGGCGTTAGCGCTTTACACCACTCATCACAGGCGAGGTCGGTCTTTTTTATCCCGCGCGGCCAGAGTCTGTCGACCAGGATCCGGTAACCGTCTTTTGAGGTCGCCTGCTCATACACGCGTTTACATTGAATCATGGGTCCTCCTCATTTCCTTACGACGTTCTGCAAGAACACTATAGCACCCGGCTTTTATCCACCCAATTTAAGGTATTGTGATAATTGCAAAAGATCGGTAGTCTGAGGTTCCTTATGTTATCTGAAAATCCTCCGGCATAAGGAATCTCTGATGGAACTCTCCCCGGTTAAAACGACGCTGCGCATTGCGCTGGTTGGTGATTACAATCCCGATGTTATTGCGCACCAGGCGATCCCGCTGGCGATTGACGACGCCGCTGCGGTTCTGGAGCTCACCGCTGATTATGACTGGCTCGCCACGCCTGAGCTGACCAGCCCCGAAGACCTGGTCGGGTACGATGCCATCTGGCTGGTACCGGCAAGCCCGTATAAAAACACCGAGGCGGCGTTTATTGCGGCCCGTTACGCGCGTGAGAACAGCATCCCCTTTCTCGGCACCTGCGGCGGGTTCCAGCATGCGCTGATTGAGTATGCGCGTAATGTACTGGGCTGGCACGATGCAGGCCATGCCGAAACCGACACCGAGGGAAGGATGGTAATTGCCCCGCTGACCTGCTCGCTGGTGGAAAAAACCGATGCGATCGAGCTGCGGAATAACACGCTGATTGCTAAAGCGTATGGCAAGCCGGAAATTCAGGAGGGATATCACTGCAATTACGGCGTCTCACCTGAGTTTGCCGACCAGCTTGAGCGGGGCGACATGCGCGTAACGGGCTGGGACGAGCAGGGTGAGATCCGCGCGGCAGAGCTGGTAACCCATCCTTTCTTTGTCATCACCCTGTTCCAGCATGAGCGGGCCGCGCTGCAAGGGCGACCGGTCGTGCTGGTACAGGCCATGCTGCGGGCGGCGCAGGGATAAAAAAAGCAGACCTCCGGGTCTGCCTTGAATGTCAGCGGGGTGTGATCTCCCGGTCACGCCCGGCAAGCATACCGCATAACGCCATCACCACCGCGGCCAGGGCGCAGGCGAGCAGCGGAATGCGCCAGTCTCCGGCGGTATCGTGAATTTTCCCCATCAGCGGTGGGCCACAGGCCGCCAGAAGATAGCCAATCGACTGTGCCATGCCCGAGAGCGCCGCGGCCTGATGGGCCGAGCTGGCGCGCAGCCCGATAAACGTCAGGCCGAGGATCATGGTGGCGCCGGAGCCAAAGCCAAACACCAGCGTCCAGACGACGGCCAGCCCCGGCACGAACCAGAACCCGGCCGCGCTGACGGCGCACATCAGGGCGACAAGCCCGGCAATGCCTCGCTGATCGTTAAGACGGTGCAGGATCAGCGGAATGGCGAGACCGGGAACCGCGGTTGCCAGCTGGAGAAGCCCGTGCATGGAGCCAGCCTGCGTTTCGCTGTAGCCGTGGCTAAGCAAAATCGCGGGTAACCAGCCGATAATGACATAGTAAATCAGCGAGTTAATGCCCAGAAAAAGCGTCACCTGCCAGGCGAGCGCCGAGCGCCAGATAGCCCGATTGTGCAACGCGCCCGCTCCGGTCAGGGTGGCAGCCGGTCTGTGGCGCCATTGCGGTAACCACAGCAGCAGCGCCACCAGCGGGAAGAACATCAGCATCAACAGCGCCCCGTGCCAGCCAGCGCTCCCCAGCGACAGTGGGACGATCAGCGCCGACCCTGCGGCAGCAGCGGCCCCCATCGTCAGCGAATAAGCCCCCGTCAGTTTTGCGACCTGGCCCGGAAAATCACGTTTGATTAAGCCGGGTAGCAGGACATTGCCCAGCGCAATCCCACAGCCCACGATCGCCGTACCGATAAACAGCAGCGAGGCCGACGGCAGCGAACGTACGCCAATCCCGATGCAAATCAGCAGCAGAGCGATAAAAAGGCTGCGCTCCATGCCCAGGCGCCGGGCGACGCCTGCGGCGAGGGGAGAGATAAAGGCGAAGGCCAGCAGAGGCAGCGTCGTGAGCAGGCCGGTTTGCGCCGTGCTTAAGCCATAGTCCTGTCGGATAGTGTCGAGCAGGGGGGCGACACCGGTAAAGGTGACGCGCAGCGTCGTGGCAATCATCAGGATGCCTGCAATCAGCAGCACACCCTGTTTCCCGGAAGGTTGAATAGCAGTAGTCATTATTGTCTCTTACGTTCAGGCGAGCGCATACCATACCGATTTAAGTCGTGGTTGAAATCAGGCTAAAATGACAGTTTATCGCTAATATCGGACAACTTTATGTACGGACTGGGGCTCGACGGCTACGATCCCGATAGCCAGCACGACGCGGCGGTGGCCTTTCGCATCCGCGTGGTGGCACAGGAACAATATATTCCGCTGCATCAGCACCGCAAAGGGCAGCTGATTATGGCGCTGGGGGGAGCGATCACCTGTGAAGTGGAGAACGCGATGCTGATGGTGCCGCCCCAGTATGCGGTGTGGATCCCGGGACAAACGCCGCACAGCAACAAGGCGACGCCCGGCGCACAGCTCTGCCTGTTGTTTATTGAACCCGGTGCGCTCGAATTGCCGATGCGTACCTGTACGCTGAAAATATCGCCTCTGGTGCGGGAGCTGGTGCTGGCGCTTGCAGACAGGTCACGGGAAGAACTGCCTCTTCCCGCTACCGGAAGGCTGGTAGACGTCCTGTTTGATGAACTGCCTCTGCAACCGCAGGAGCATCTACAGCTGCCGGTATCTCCGCATCCAAAAATTCGCCTGATGAGTGAGACCATGGCAAACGAACCTGCCGCCTGGCAGACGCTGGCGCAGTGGGCCAGCCACTTTGCCATGAGCGAGCGCAATCTGGCGCGGCTGGTGGTGAAAGAGACCGGCTTAAGCTTTCGTCGCTGGCGGCACCAGCTCCAGCTGATTGTCGCATTGCAGTTTTTAATCGGCGGGAAGTCGGTCCAGCAGGCGGCGCAGGCGCTGGGGTATGACTCCACCACCGCCTTCATCACCATGTTTAAGAAAGGACTGGGACAGACGCCCGCCCGCTATATCGCAAGCCTGACTATGACTTCCCGATAAACAGCGAAACCAGACCGGCAGCAATCAGCGGGCCAACCGGCACGCCACGAAACAGCGCCACGCCTAACACGGTGCCTACCAGCAGCCCGGCCACCAGCGAAGGCTGGCTGCTCATCAGCGTCACGCCGCGCCCGCCAAGCCACGAGACAAAAACGCCCACCGCAATCGCCACCAGCGATTTCCAGTTTACAAAAGAGTGCAGCAGCGTTGAGGCCGGTAGCGTTCCGCTGGCAATCGGGGCCATCACACCGATGGTCAAAATAATGATCCCGATGGTAAGCCCCTGTTTTTCTATCCACGGGAAGAAGGTATTCAACGGTGTGACGCGAACGATGATCAGGACCAGAATGGAAATCGCGACGGTGGTGTTGTGGCTGACAAAACCCAGAGCAGCCAGGGCCAGAAGTATGAGCAGAGTAGGGTCGAACATGACGGGATCCTTGCCAAAAATAGTAAGCCTGCTTACTTTACGCGCAAACGCGACGGCAGGCAGGCTTTACTGAAAAAATTGTCTATTTTTGGGCACTTGCCTGACGTCAGTCCACCAGTTGCTGGATAAGCGGACTCCCTTCGCGGATAAATACCGGGATGGTTTCCAGCGCCGCAGGCACCCGGATATGCTCCCCACCGGCGTAGCGCTCACCGTTAAGAGCGACCCAGCTATTGCCCGTCGGCAGCCAGACATCGCGCTCACGCTGACCGGCCTGCATAACCGGCGCCACCAGCAGATCTTCGCCAAACAGATACTGATCTTCACACGCCCAGCTCTGCTTATCCTGCGGATAGTGCCAGAACAGCGGACGCATGAGCGGGTCTCCGTACAGATGAGCCTGCTGGTACAACGCGTCAATATACGGGCGCAGGGTTTCGCGCACGGTAAGCCAGTGCTGCATGATGGCGTAATTCTCTTCTCCGTAACTCCACAGCTCATTAGGCGAACCGCTGTTACACTGAGGAATGCCGTCACGGTAGCGCTCCGGGGGCTGGATCTGCGGTTCGCGATAGCCGTGCATGCGCAGAACCGGTGTAAACACCGCCCACTGGAACCAACGGATCAGCAATTCGTGGAACGCCGGGTCGTTAACGTTCCCTCCCTGGAAGCCACCGATATCGGTTGTCCACCATGGGATCCCCGCCAGCCCCATATTCAGTCCCGCGGCGAGTTGATTGCGAAAAGCATGGAACGAGGAGTGGACATCACCCGACCACGCCAGCACGCCGAAGCGCTGGCTGCCTGCCCAGGCACAGCGTACCAGGTTAACAATGTCGGTTTCACCATTTGCCTGGAGCCCATCGAAAAAGCCCTGCGCAAAGTCACGCGGGTAGCGATTGCCCACTTCCAGCACCGGACCGGCGTGGTAGCGATAGTTGTCAAAATCATAGGCGCGGTATTCCGGCTCCGCTTCGTCCAGCCAGAACAGCTTAATGCCCATGTCGTAGTAATTTTTCTTCACCGTATCCCAGACGAATTTCCGCGCCTCAGGATGGGTCGCATCAAAGAAGGTGGTATTGCCCATAAAATCGAGGTTGACCTGCACGCCACGTTCACTGCTGACCAGCCAGCCTTTGGCTTTCATCAGCGGGTAGAGAGGGCTGCGCGCCTCTACCGTTGGCCACACCGACACCATCAGCGCAATACCCATTTCGCGCAGCTCGTCGACCATCCCTTCAGGATCGGGCCAGTCTACGGGGTCGAAGCACCAGGTGCCCTGATTCGGCCAGTGGAAAAAGTCGATGACCATCACCGACAGCGGCAGATTACGGCGGCGATACTCCCGCGCAACCTCCAGCACCTCCTGCTGGGTGCGGTAGCGTAATTTGCACTGCCACAGCCCGCTGATAAACGCCGGGGCGGAGGGCGGAGTACCGGTGGCTTTCACATACTGGCGGGTGATATCCGCCACCGTGTCGGCGGCGGTGATCCAGTAGTCCATTTCTCCTGTGACGCGGGCGCGCCATTCCGTCTGATTTTTTGCAAAGCTGGCTTCACCAATCGCCGGGTTGTTCCACAGCAGGCCATAGCCAAGGCTGGACTGCATAAAGGGCACGCTGGCCTGGGAGTTGCGCTGTGCCAGTTCCAGCGTACAGCCTTTCAGATCCAGCCACGGCTGTTGATACTGACCCATGCCATAGATGCGTTCATCCGGACGCGATTCAAACCGGACGGTGAGCTGATATTTCCCCCCCATTAGCGGCTTAAATTCGCGGCCATCCAGCTTCAGGGCGCTGACATATTTATCCTGGCTCTTCTCGCTGGCACCGATACCCACCGTTGAACGCTGGCGCCACATCTCTTCCAGCAGCAGTTCGCCGCGCTGATTGTAGAAGGCCAGCTGACCTTTAAGATTCAGCGTCGCGGTAATATTGCCGTTGCGCAGCGTCAGGCTTTCCGCTTCGGCGACAATCTCAGCCTGGCAAGGGGCGGCGGGCAACAGTGCCTGTAAGGCGTCATCAAAAGCCGGGGAGCAGGTGGCCCTGACGCGCAGGCTGTTTTCACCCCACGGTTCAATACGCAGGGTCTGGCGTTCAAAACGCCATTCGATACTGTTGGAATGTTGGATCAGCTCACTCATGGAAAACGCGTCCTTCTAAACAGGGTGTTTGGCAAGATGGATGGATTGCATTGTGCTGTCGTCGAGCTTGTACCAGCGCAGCGTGGCAAACGCGCAGAGTGACAAGACGCCAGGCACGACGGTGAAGAGGGCGATGATGCAGTACATGGCCGTGGTGGTCTGTTCCGGGGCGTTGGCGACATAGCCGCTTAAGCCCAGCGTCCAGCCAACAATCGCGCCGCTGATCGCCATTCCCAGCTTGAGTACGGCGAGGAAGGTGGAGAAGATCACGCCGTCCATGCGTTTCCCCTGTTTCCATTCGCCGTAATCGGCGACGTCCGCCATCATTACCCACATCAGCGTGGTGGTGGCCTGGTAAAGGGTGGAGACGATAAACGTCATGGGCACCAGAATAAGCACCGACTTAGGCGCAAAGAACAGGGCGATGCTGAGTACCCCCGCCAGTACGGAACAGTATCCAAACATCTGTACTTTGCTGACGTTCTGCGTCAGACGTTTGGCCAGCGCGCTGCCTGCGGCTTTCCCGAGAATATGCGCCCCGAGCATCCACATAAAATAGCTCGCGCTACCGAGATAATAAGTGACGAAATACATCATTGCGCCAAGGCGAATAACGCCAAAACCAATGTTGGTTAATACCAGGACGGCGACAACCCGCCATTGGTCGTTTCGTAATAAATCCCGCAGTTCCGCAAGATAATTATTGTGGGTAGCGGGAGCCTTAATACGTTCACGCGTATTGGCGAAGCAGATCCAGAACATGATGACCGTGATGGTCGCCATAATGGCCATCGCCCAGCGGTAGCCCAGTAATTTATCATCGCCGCCTAAAAACTCTGCCAGCGGCATCATAAAGAATGTCGACAGCGCGCCACCCAGCGTGGCCAGGAAAAAACGATAGGACTGGAGGGAAATTCGCGCATCGTTGTCGGGCGTAATCACCGCGCCCATGGAGCAATAGGGAATATTGATTGCGGTATACATCAGCATCATCAGGGTATAGCTGACGGTGGCGAAAATCATTTTACCGTGCAGATCGAGCGACGCTGGCACGGCGTAGGTGAGCAGACAACTTGCCCCAAAAGGCAGCGCCAGCCACAGCATCCAGGGGCGGAATTTGCCCCAGCGCGTGCGCGTCCTGTCTGCGATATAGCCCATCGCCGGGTCTATTATGGCATCGGCGGTTCTCGCCAGAAGAAACATGGTGCCCACGAATGCGGCAGGTAGCCCCACCACGTCCGTATAGTAAAACGTCAGAAAAATAATGACGTTATCCAGCCCAATATGGCTCGCCATATCGCCTAACCCATAACTGATCTTTTCTTTACGGGTAATTATTTCGGTCATTGTATTCACCTTGCCAGTGTAAGGTTTATTTTTGAGGTGCTCCGTAAACAGGGTTAACCATGATGAAAAGGTTAACAATTGCGAGATCTGGCATCGGGGTTACGTAAATTTCTTTTCGTGATACCGGTAACAAATAAAGTATTTAAACAGTGACTTTATACGGTGGAGGATAGGTAACAGCGAATCGTTTCAGCGAAAAAATAGTTATTTCGCGGACGCGTCATTGTCATTTAACTGTCATTGTGCGGGGGTAAAAAAGAGGCAAATGGGCAAAGCAGAGGGCATCATGAACGATCCTATGTTTGTCGAAACGCTGATTATCTCCTCATCGTTTTTTATCATCGCGATTATTTTGATTGCTTCCGTGCTGCTGCTGGAAAACGGCTGACCGTTAGCCAGCCGCTGTATTTACTGTTTACGGAACGTCACCAGTTCAGGACGAGCGATACGCAGATAGTCCTGGGTATCCATAATCACCGATTTTTCCAGCAGGCCGGCGTTAAACGCGATCTCGTCGAAGCGCTCAAACAGCAGCGGATCGGCGACCAGCGTCAGATCCGGGTGAAAGCTGAAGGGGGGAATGGCGCCGAAAACGCAGCCGGTAAGCGCATCCACTTCAGCCGGACTGGCGAGCGAGGCCTTTAGCCCACCGAAATGACTGGCCAGCAGGCTCAGATCGGCCTGCCGATCGGCGGCGAGGATTGCCAGAATATGTTTCTTAACGCCGTTGCCTTTTACCTTGCAGACCAGTGCTTTTGCACCCTGTCGGAGATCGGTCCCGCGAATTTCACTGACCGCTTCGCATTTCCCAACGGCCTCATGCGCCACCACGCGAAAGCGCGCCTCCTGCTCGGTTAATAAGCTGATTAGCTGCTGATGGGTCGTCGTCCCGGTCACGTCATCAGACATAACGATTTCACCTGTGATTTGCCAATACGTAGCTTGCTACATTAGCACGGGACGGAGAGGGCTGAAAGAAAACAGCCAGCGGGTGCGCTGGCTGTTGGGTCATGCGTTGCTGGTGGACGACTGTTTCTGGAACAGTTCCCGGAAGACCGGGTAGATGTCATCCTGGTCACGAATGTGCTGCATCGCAAAGTTATCGAACATCGCTTGCAGATGCTCATACTCACGCCACAGCGTCTGGTGGGCGCGACGGGTAATTTCAATGTAGCTGTAGTAACGCACCACCGGCAGGATCTTCTTCGCCAGAATTTCATGACACAGCGGCGAGTCATCCGCCCAGTTATCGCCATCCGATGCCTGCGCGGCGTAGATATTCCACTGCGCCGGATCGTAGCGCTCCTTCACCACCTCGTCCATCAGCTTCAGGGCGCTCGACACGATGGTGCCGCCGGTCTCCTGCGAGTAAAAGAACTCATGTTCATCCACCTCTTTCGCCTGAGTGTGATGGCGGATGTAGACCACCTCCACGTTCTTATACGTTCTGCTCAGGAACAGATAGAGCAGAATATAAAAACGCTTAGCCATATCCTTGGTGGCCTGATCCATTGAACCTGACACGTCCATCAGGCAGAACATTACTGCCTGGCTGGAAGGCTCCGGCCGTTTTTCGTAGTTCTTGTAGCGCAGGTCGAACGTGTCGATAAACGGCACCCGGTCGATCTTCGCCCGCAGTTCGGCGATCTCTTTTCGCAGGCGCTCCTCTTCCAGCAGTTGTGCCGGCTCCGTGTTTTCCACCACTTCCAGGCTGGTTTCCAGCTCGCGCAGTTCGCGCCGTTTGCCTGCCGTCATCGCCGTGCGTCGCGCCAGCGAGTTTTGCAGTGAACGCACCACGCTGATGTTGGCGGGTACCCCGTTTGCGGTATAACCCGCGCGATGGGTTTTGTATTCGTTGAGCTGACGGTGCTGATTCTTTCTCAGATTCGGCAGGGCCAGATCCTCAAACAGCAGGTCGAGATATTCGTCTTTTGAAATCTGAAAGACGAACTCGTCCTGGCCTTCACCGTCCTGGCTGGCCTGCCCCTGACCGCTGCCAGAACCGCCGCCTCCGCCTTGGGGCCGCTCGATTCTGTCATTCTGGACGAAGTGGTCATTACCTGGGTGCACGCGATGGCGAAGGCCGCCACGCCCCTGATGAAACATCGGTTCGCTGATGTCATCGTTAGGGATGGAGACGGATTCGCCGCTGTCGACGTCGGTCACCGAGCGTTTGTTGATGGCCTCGGAGATCGACTGTTTAATTTGCGCTTTATAACGGCGCAAGAAGCGCTGGCGATTCACCGTGCTCTTGTTTTTGCCGTTAAGACGCCGGTCAATAAACCAGGTCATATATCCCCCGTACTGCATTTGCCAACTTGCAGCGTCCGTAAGTGCCGGACATTTTGTTGGCCCGGTAAGCGCGTTACCGGGCACTTGTTTTAAGACGATTTACGCACGCGCAGATACCATTCACAGAGCAGGCGGACCTGTTTGCGGGTATAGCCTTTCTCCATCATACGGTCGACAAAATCGTCGTGCTTTTTCTGCTCGTCGGTTGAGGTTTTGGCGTTGAACGAGATGACCGGCAATAGCTCTTCCGTGTTAGAGAACATTTTCTTCTCTATAACCGTGCGCAGTTTTTCGTAGCTGGTCCAGTTCGGATTGCGGCCGTTGTTATGCGCTCTGGCGCGCAGCACGAAGTTCACAATCTCGTTTCGGAAGTCTTTCGGATTGCTGATCCCGGCTGGTTTCTCGATTTTTTCAAGTTCCGCGTTCAGGGATTCACGGTCAAACAGCTGGCCGGTATCCGGGTCGCGATACTCCTGATCCTGGATCCAGAAGTCAGCGTAGGTGACGTACCGGTCGAAGATGTTCTGGCCGTATTCGGAATAGGATTCCAGGTAGGCGGTCTGGATCTCTTTGCCGATAAACTCGGCGTATTTCGGGATCAGGTAGCCTTTCAGGAACTCCAGGTAGCGTTCAGCCTGCTCCTGTGGGAACTGTTCACGTTCAATTTGCTGTTCCAACACGTAGAACAGATGTACCGGGTTGGCGGCCACCTCCGCGTGGTCGAAGTTAAAGACGCGGGAGAGGATCTTAAACGCGAAACGCGTCGACAAACCGTTCATCCCTTCGTCGACCCCGGCGTAATCGCGGTATTCCTGGTACGATTTCGCTTTCGGGTCGGTATCCTTCAGGCTTTCACCGTCATACACGCGCATTTTTGAGTAGATGCTGGAATTTTCCGGCTCTTTCAGGCGCGACAGGATCGAGAAGCGCGACAGCGTTTCCAGCGTTCCCGGTGCGCAAGGGGCATGGACCAGCTCACTGTGGTTGAGCAGTTTTTCGTAAATCTTGATCTCCTCGGAGATCCGCAGGCAATAAGGCACTTTGACGATATACACACGGTCAAGGAACGCCTCATTGTTTTTGTTGTTACGGAAGGTCACCCATTCAGATTCGTTAGAGTGGGCAAGGATAATCCCGTTAAACGGCAGGGCGGAAATACCTTCTGTCCCGTTGTAGTTCCCTTCCTGGGTGGCGGTCAGTAGCGGATGCAGCACTTTGATCGGTGCTTTAAACATCTCGACAAATTCCATAATCCCCTGGTTGGCGCGGCACAGCGCACCGGAATAACCGTAGGCATCCGGGTCGTTTTGCGCGTGATGCTCCAGCTTACGGATATCGACTTTACCCACCAGCGCCGAGATATCCTGGTTGTTCTCGTCACCGGGTTCAGTTTTAGCGATGGCGATCTGCTCGAGGATAGACGGCCACACTTTCACGACGCGGAACTTGGTGATGTCCCCGCCAAACTCGTGCAGACGTTTTGCCGCCCACGGCGACATGATCGTACCGAGATAGCGATGCGGAATGCCAAACTCTTTTTCCAGAATTTGCGCATCCTCTTGCGGATTAAACAGGCACAGCGGATGGTCATTGACCGGGCTGCGTTCGCCGTTGGCGCTCAGCACATAGATCGGCACGCGCTGCATCAGCGCTTTCAGCCGTTCAGCCAGGGAGGATTTACCCCCACCGACAGGACCCAGCAGATAAAGGATCTGTTTCTTCTCTTCCAGCCCCTGAGCGGCATGCTTCAGGTAGGAGACGATCTGCTCAATGGCGTCTTCCATGCCATAGAACTCTTCAAACGCCGGGTATCGGGCGACCACCCGATTCGAAAATAGACGGGAAAGCCGTGGCTCCAGGGCAGTATCAACCATGTTTGGCTCACCAATAGCCATCAATAGCCGTTCTGCCGCATTGGCATAGGCACTGCGATCTTGCCGACAAATGGTAAGAAACTCCTGCAGTGTGAACTCTTCGTCCTTGGCAGCTTCGTAGCGCTGGCGATAGTGATCGAATATATTCATGGCATGCCGTCCTTTCGTTTTTTAGCACAGGATAAGAGCCGTTCGTATGAGTAGTGGAGGCTCCCGGAAGAGAATTTTTCGCACCTCACTGCCAGAGCAGCAACCTGTGTGCCAGGTCGAAGGCTATGAACCGCAGGGTGTTCAGCAAAACCTCTTCTTAAATTAAAGCGTAGATGGCAATTGCAAAACTTGCATACGGATAAAATCTACTTTCAATGACATATCAATAACTCATCCAAAAATTTCCACTGCGGTTATAAGCGAAAAGCGGGTTTTTCATTTATCGGTCACATAAATGAAAGCGGGATGTCATCTGAAAAATGAAAAATAACGGGTTAATCAAACGGATTAGCGCGCAAAAAATTTTGGGATGTACGGGAATGGCGGTTACACTTCACCCGCTGATTATTTGACTACAGGAAAGAATGGATTGTGACCAAACTCAAACTTCTGGCATTGGGCATCCTTGCCGCTACCGCAGCGAGCACCGTACAGGCTGAGAGCCAGTGGACTGTTGGCGCGGGTGCTGGCGTGATTAACAGCCCGTACAAGCAGTATGACCGCGACGTTTATCCTGTCCCCGTTGTCACCTATGAAGGCGATAACTTCTGGTTCCGTGGGTTGGGCGGTGGCTACTATCTGTGGAACGATACGGCCGATAAGCTCTCCATCATGGCCTATTACGATCCAACGCACTTTAAACCAGGCGACAGCGACAGCAATGCGCTTCGTCAGCTGGACAAACGCAGAAGCTCACTGATGGCGGGGCTTTCTTACGTCCATAATACCGAGTATGGCTTCCTGCGCACTGCGCTGGCGGGCGATACCCTGGACAACAGCAACGGCTTCATCTGGGATCTGGCGTGGCTTTATCGCTATACCAACGGCGCAGTGACGCTGACGCCGGGTATCGGTGTGCAGTACAGCAGCGAGAATTACAACGACTACTACTATGGCGTGTCTAAAGCGGAGTCTCGCCGCAGTGGTCTGAAGAGCTACAGCGCGGATGATGGCTGGGACCCGTACCTGGAACTCACCGCCTCGTATAACTTCCTCGGTGACTGGAATGTATACGGTACTGGCCGTTACATTCGTCTGAGCGATGAAGTGAAAGACAGCCCGATGGTCGACAAGTCCTGGTCTGGCATCTTCTCCGTGGGTGTGACTTACAAGTTCTGACCAGAACGTGATGCATTAAAACGGGGCGCTAGCGCCCCGTTTGTTTTTTATGATGCCTGAACAATATTAGCGCTTCACAATCTTGATCGTCTGGCCTAAGCGGGACGGTTTTTCTTCGCTGGTTTTCTGCGGCGCGGTCACGCACGCGGTTTCCACGCACACGAAGGTCTTGTAACCGTCATCCGGGATATCCGCCATGCTGACGGAAAGGGCAGGGCCCGGGTTCCAGCCCACCACGTTGCTGTGGTGGTGATGAACCACATCAATACCGCGGTTCAGCGCGCTGTCGTGGATGACGCTACAGGCTTCCGGGTGCAGATACACGCGGTCGGTACGATCCGGGAAAGTCTGCACGCCGTCGTCCAGCTTGCCTTCTTTCGCGTTATCCACTTTGTCGATAAAGGTATCGCCAAGTCCGCTCACCTTAACGGCCTGAATGTCGCCTACGTTGAAATAGGTGTGCAGGGCGGACGTTGTTTCGAATTCGCCGTGCGCTTCCAGTTCAATTTCGCAGGTTTTACCCAGCTTGAAGCGGGCATACAGGGTGAACTCGTGTGGCCACAGGGCACGCGTTTCATCATTCGGCTGGAGTTCAAAGGTCAACACCGCACCGTTTTCATCTTCGTTGTGGGCTTTCAGCGTCCACTGCTGGTTACGGGCGAAACCGTGTGAGGGTAAACCCTGCTGCGCTGACGGGCCAAACCATGGCCAGCAGATCGGTACGCCGCCGCGGATCGCCGCCCCTTTTTTGAACGAGGTGGCCTCGCTCAGCCACAGGCCTTCTTCTTCACCTTCTGGTTTCCAGGAGAGCAGGTGGGCACCATTGAGCGCTACGGAGGCTTTAACGCGTGGATGATCAACGACGATGATATCAGCACCGTCGATCTGACGGCGGGAGAGCACAGGGGTAAGTTGTTCGACTACCGGAAGTGCAAAAATTTTATTAATCATTAAGCAATCCTCTGTCTAAAAACAATAAAAAAGGCGACCGAAGTCGCCTTTTAGGATCAAGCACTCATCTCAACTTATTTGGAGATGTGAGCGATCAGGTCCAGTACTTTGTTAGAGTAGCCAGTTTCGTTGTCGTACCAGGAAACCAGTTTCACGAAGTTGTCGTTCAGTGCGATACCTGCTTTAGCATCGAACACGGAAGTGCACACTTCGCCGTTGAAATCGGTAGATACAACGTCGTCTTCGGTGTAACCCAGAACGCCTTTCATTGGGCCTTCGGAAGCAGCTTTGATTGCTTTCTTAATTTCTTCATAAGAAGCAGCTTTTTCCAGACGAACGGTCAGGTCAACAACGGATACGTTAGGAGTTGGAACGCGGAACGCCATACCAGTCAGTTTGCCATTCAGTTCTGGCAGTACTTTACCTACTGCTTTAGCAGCACCGGTAGAAGATGGGATGATGTTCTGAGCCGCGCCACGGCCGCCGCGCCAGTCTTTGTGAGACGGGCCATCAACGGTTTTCTGAGTAGCGGTGGTTGCGTGAACGGTAGTCATCAGACCTTCGATGATGCCGAAGTTGTCGTTGATAACTTTAGCCAGCGGTGCCAGGCAGTTGGTGGTGCAGGATGCGTTGGAAACGATGTCCTGGCCAGCGTAAGTTTCGAAGTTTGCACCGCGAACGAACATTGGGGTGTTGTCTTTGGAAGGACCAGTCAGAACAACTTTCTTCGCACCCGCAGTGATGTGTTTACGTGCAGTTTCGTCGGTCAGGAAGATACCGGTAGCTTCAGCTACAACGTCAACACCGATTTCGTTCCATTTCAGGTTAGCTGGGTCTTTCTCAGCAGTAACGCGGATGGTTTTGCCATTAACAACCAGGTGGCCGTCTTTCACTTCAACGGTGCCGTCGAAACGACCGTGAGTTGAGTCGTACTTCAGCATGTACGCCATGTATTCAGCGTCCAGGAGATCGTTGATACCAACGATTTCGATGTCAGAACGTTTCTGAGCAGCACGGAAAACAATACGGCCGATACGGCCAAAACCGTTGATACCTACTTTGATAGTCATATATTCCACCAGCTATTTGTTAGTGAATAAAAGGTTGCCTGTAAAATTACAAAAACCTTACGCAGCGTCAAGCGGAATCGTGTCAATCATTGCGACAAATCAATCCTGTGACTAACGTTTGTGCGACTGACTCGCCTCACTTTCCCTTTGAGCTAGCAACCACATGGGGGCTGCGCCCGGAATTTTAAAGGCCTCGCAGGATTAAAATGTGAAATTGATCACAATTGCCTGACCGCCTTTTCGCGACACATAAGTTTAGAACAAAAGTGCACGCGCGGGTGTTAATGTTTTGTTAGAATCTGGGTTAAAAGATGTCTGTTTCAACAGCGAGATGTAAGCATATGTCGAACCAACGTAACCCCGACGATTTGAAAAAAAACCTTACAGAGATGCAGTTTTACGTGACGCAAAATCACGGCACAGAACCGCCGTTTTCCGGGCGTTTGCTGCACAATAAACGGGAAGGCGTCTACCACTGCCTGGTGTGTGATGCACCGCTGTTTAACTCCCAGACGAAGTACGATTCTGGCTGCGGCTGGCCGAGCTTTTACGAGCCTGTCAGCGATGATGCGATCCGCTACCTGACGGACACCTCGCACGGCATGGTGCGCACCGAAATTCGCTGCGGGAACTGTGACGCCCATCTCGGGCATGTCTTCCCGGATGGCCCGCAGCCGACGGGGGAGCGTTTCTGCGTAAATTCGGCTTCCATGAGCTTTACCGATGATGAAAACGGCGACCAGACCAAGGGTTGAAAAAACGATTCAGCAAATTATTCCTTTGAAAGGGAGAGATCATGAATATTGATGACATGATTGCAGGTATGACCCCGGAGGTTTATCAGCGTCTGGTAACGGCCGTTGAGCTGGGAAAATGGCCGGACGGTGTGGCGCTCACACCTGAGCAAAAAGAGAACAGTTTGCAACTGGTGATGCTGTGGCAGGCGCGTCACAATACCGACGCCCAGCACATGACCATCGACACAAACGGTCAGATGGTGATGAAAAGCAAGCGCGAGCTGAAAGAAGAGTTCGGCATCGCGCCGAAGCCGATTGCGACCTTCAAATAAAGATCCCATGTAGGCCGGGTAAGCGCTAGCGCCACCCGGCACACTGCACTTTAGTGCGGGATCCCAAGCGACTCCGCCAGCTGTTTCGCGAGCTGGTTTTCGTCGTCAGCCCCATACTCCCAGAACATGGCGCCAGCCAGACCTTTCTCCTTAATGTAATCCGCTTTGATCGCCACGGATCGCGGGTTCTCATAGGAAATCGCAAACAGCGCCTTCCCGTCGGCGGATTTCACCGACAGCCACGGCACCTTCGCCTGTTCGTCCCAGTGCTCGGTAAAGCGTTTCTGCGGATCGTTCAGCAGCTTGCGGACGATATCGTTGTATTTCACATAGGTATCTTTGGTCAGATCATAGCCAAGCGATTTGAACAGGCCCAGTTCCTGCGGCCCGAAGTAGGGCTGCGTCACCGGATTGTTCTGCGCGTCCGATTTGCTCCAGTCGATACCCGGTTCAACGGCGCGCTTCGGCACGCGCCCATAGAAACCAATTCCGAGGTTCATCTGCTGCGGCTTCAGCCCGGCGGCCAGATAGTTATTCACCACAAAATCGACGCTGTACTTGTCTGCGGCAGCCACCGTTGGCCAGGCGCTGGAGTCATACAGATTCGCGTTAAAATACTGAGTACCGTACGCCATGTCGTAGGTCATCAGGTTGATGTAATCGAGCAGGGGGGCAATGGCTTTCACATCCACCCAGCTTTTCGGACTTTCCGCATTCGCGCCCACCGCAATCGTGACCAGCTTTTTCTTACCAAACGCGTCACGCATCTCTTTTAACAGCGCGGTGAAATTATCCCGGTCGGCAGGGGTGCTCTCGACCAGTCCCCACGCGCCGTTGACCGGATATTCCCAGTCCAGGTCGATCCCATCCAGGCCGTATTTACTGACGATCTCCTGCGCGGAGCGAATAAATACCGCGCGACTCTCTTTGGTTGCCGCTGCGCCAGAAAAACCACGCGCCCCCCAGCCGCCAACGGAAAGCAGGACTTTCAGGTTCGGGTTTTGTTTACGAAGCTGAGGAAGTAACGCCAGATCGGATGCCACCTTAGGTGATAACCAGATTTGATGCAGTTTTGCCGGATCTTTCAGCGCGGCGTTGGTTTCGTCTTTTTCATCGTTGTAGACCAGACCAAACGAGTAGTTCAGGTGGGTAATCTGGCGGACGTCCAGCTTATTGATATCGCCACCCGGTCCGGCGGTGACGTCACCCCCGCCATTAAAGTAGCCCACGGACATCAGGGTACTGGCAGAAGCAACGGAAGCGCACAGCAGGGGCAATGCTGCCAGCAAAGGCATACGTTTCATACAAGTTCCTCTTTGACATAATAAAATTAATCACGCCACGGAAAAGGCGTGGCGAAAAAACAGCCTGACGAGAATAGCATTGCCGCTGCGCTGAGGATGCGAGGGAGTTCACTTTATGGGGATTGGGGAAGAAATGCCGGGTGGCGGCTTCGCCTTACCCGGTCTACTTTCTGTGGCTTTGTAGGCCGGGTAAGCGCAGTGTATGACCGGATACATAGGTGACAGATCAGACCGGGAACATAGGTAACACTTTTCAGTCTATCCGGAGCACACTCTGGGTTTTTCGGTCGTAGTACGC